>CAVSZW010000015.1:0-119372 GCA_963732535.1 uncultured Alphaproteobacteria bacterium
AAACCAGGCGCGCCCGGCGATACCGGGAAAGTAGAGCGTTGGTGGGCCAAAGGCCGGAATAACAAGCTCAAGCATCGACCGACATATCCGGCAATGCCGCAGCATCTCCATGTGGGAAAAGCGCAATCATGCAACGCTGGTCGATGGGCTGCCCATCGGCGGTGCGCCCGCGCAGTCCGATACCCAAGACCGCCTTGCGACCGCGTTTGATCCGGCTGCGTTCAATGGTGCAGACAAGTCCCTGTGCCACAAAGCCTGACGCCGAAAGCGCGGCATCAAAGGCACTGGCGATTGTATCGCGGTCCAGCCCTTGCGCCAGAAACGGGAAAACCGGATCGGTCGGTGTCTTGGTCAGCATCAGCATGGCAACTCCATTTCCTCGGGCGCACCCTCACCAAACCGGGCGTGGATTCGGCTGCCGTCGCAGGCAAAGTCGATATCGGCCATTTCGCCCGGAAGGGATCAGCAGCGTTGAATACCAGCTGCTGGTGCCCTGCTGGTTGACCCGCAGGCGAGGCGCTGCATGGCGCTCGCCATAGCGGGGTGCGAACCAGCCTTGTTCGATGGTCAGTTCCGCTGCCTCTGACGATAATGGCACGACCAGAAGCTCGGTGGGTTGCGCGGGTGCCGCTAGCCAATTCCACCTCATGCACATGGTCCTGCGCCTCGGGCGTCAGCTGAAAGCGCAAATCATAATCATGCGGCGTTTCGCTGATCAGACGGTCATGGACCAGCCACCAACCCCCATCGCTGCGGACAATGATCCGTTCGTTGATTACATTCGCTTCGTGGCTCGGCGCGCGGGCATGGACCATTGTGCATCGGCGTGGATCAGCACCGTGTCGGCGCGGGCCCGGCGATCTTCATCCGCTTCGGCCCTGACGATAGGCGGTCTGTTCGCGGCCATCGACTTGTAGCGCATTGTGTGCTGCGTCCCGCGAAAGGCGGCGCGTTCATTCATAGGCCCGCCTTCGAAATAGGTGTAGCGACCGGGATCGACGATCAGCGACCGGCCAAAGGCGGCCAATTCGAACGACAGGCAATCGAGATGCCCGTGATTTCCTTCGCCCAGCGCGCCACAATCGAAGACCAGATACTGGCCATCGGGGTCGCCTGCCACGCTGCTTCATCGCGCAGGAAACATAGCCGCCATCGGGAAAAAGTTCGCATTGGCCAAGGGATGGGCCGCGCCCAACATCGCCCGGTAATCCCCGACATCGGCATCGCTCAGCGCCGGGATCATGCCGTCGGGCTTGTGCAGCGCGTGGGCGAAATGCTCGCCTTGCCGACGATCCGTCAGAGGGATCCGGACGGCAATGCCATTGTCGGACGCGACAGTGATGGCATCCATAAAGTTGCGGAGTGCGAGACAGTGATAATGCGATGACAGCTCGACATGCACGCCGTCGGGCAGGAAATCGGAGGCGGCATTTTCGGTGAGCGCAGCGATGGCCCATGTTGCCCGATGCTATCGTCCAGCCAGACCGCGCCAGCAACAGAGCTAGCAACTCCAGCGTCCGGTGATTGCGTGCGGGATGAAGATTGTTGCGCAGCCATTCGCCTGAGTCGGCAATAGACTTATCGGCCAGTGCGTCGAATTCAGCATCATGGTCCGGCCATTTTCGCTCCATAGCGTCAGCGCATAAACCCAGTTCTGCAATCGCCGTCCCGTCACATCGGCGGCAATGAAACCGGATTCCATCGTTGCAATCCAGCCGCGAAGATGTCGCTTCCACAGGTCCAGATAGCGGCGGTCCGCGTGTCGATCCACGCTTGCACCAGCCCCGGCGCATGGTAGAATTTGTTGAGGATGATCAGCCATTCGATATCGGCGCTGGGGTTGTGCCGCCAATCGAGATCGGTTCCAATCATATGCCTTTCGCCAAGTGCTGAAAAAAGCCCACCGAGCAGTTATCAAGCACAGGCTTCGCAGAAAACTCCGGATCGAGCCGGACGCCAATGATGGGCCGTTGCGCAGACGGTGTGGCTTGATGGGCAAGCGCAGCTTTCATGATGCTTCCAGCGTTTCGGTAAACAGGCGGTCCATGTTCAGGATCGTCCGGTCAGCATCAAATGTCTCACTTATGGTCGCGATGCAGCTGCACCCAATCGTGCCGCGTAGCTCTGGGTCGCTTACCAGCCGTTCCATTGCGTCAGCCAAGGCGTGCGCGTCATCGGGGGCACCAGCAGGCCGTTTTCGTCGTTACGAACCAATTCGGGGATACCCGAAACATTGGTGGAAACGACAGCCAGTCCCGTCGCCATGGCTTCAGCCAGCACATTGGGAATGCCGTCGCGATCGCCACTGTCGTCGATCCGGCAGGGGAGGACAAAAATATCCGCCTCGGCATAGCCTGCGCGCAAATGGGCGTGCGGCAGCGGCGGGTCGAGTGTGACAAGGTTGCGAGACCTGCTGATGCGATCTGAGCGCCAAGGCGTCCGACACCGGGCCGTTTTCGCCGATTATCCGGCATTCAAGCGCCAGCCCTTGTTTTTGCAAAATTTGCAAAGCGGTGATCAGCAGATCGAAGCCCTTTTTCTCCACATGCCGTCCGACCGCAATCAGTCGCGACATGGTGCGCGTCGGGCGCTCGGTGGGCGCAAAATAATGCGTGTCCAGACCGTGATACACAGTGTGCAAGCATGGGCTGCACCCAGCTTTGCTTCGAGATGTGCATGGTTGGCCGATGTGCAGGTCGTAACAAAAGTGGCCGCTTCGATCTTGCGCGCCAAAAGGTCGCCGGGATTGTGCCTTTCCTGATAAATATCCTTGGCATGGGCTGTGAAACTGAAACTGCATCCCGCCATCCGCGCGGCGAACCAGGTAATCGTCGTTGCATTGTGACAGAAATGCCCGTGCAGATGGGTGACACCGGCACGCGGCAAAGCTTCTGCGATGGCGCCTGCTTGCAGAAATTGCTTGAAATAGGATCGTTTGGCGCAACGGTCCTTGGCATGGCAGTAGGCACGGGCAAAACGCCAAGTCTGGGAAGTGTGGACAACCAAGCGCGCGGTCGTTTGCGGAACAGACGCCAATGGAATGGCGCAAAAACCGGGATCGCCTGCAATAGCCACCCTGCGAGACGTGCTTTTCGCACCGAACCGGCGCTGGGCATATAGGCGAGCGGTGAAGCAAGGTCCGCCAATACCGGCGCAGCCATTTCGTCGCCTTGCGACAATGCAAAGACCGTGATCCTCTGCCCAGTTTTTCCAGCCGCAAGACTTCAGCGCTGATGAAACTTTCCGACAGGCGCGGGAAGCCCTTGATGACATAGCCGAGACCGGGCGATTCTGGATTGCGGTCGCACCCAACAACAGCCGGTCGAGCATGGCAATGTCGCGGCCTTCGCCAAAACGGGAATGCACCGCATGGCGTGCAGCGCCGACAACATGCGCATCGGCCCCGTCCGAGATCAGCGCGCCCATTCGGTCGGCCAGCGCCGCCGCATCGTCGGGCGGCACCAGCCAGCCAGTGCGTCCATGTTCGACAATTTCCGGCACTCCTGACACCGGGGTCGACACAACGGGAAGCCCCATCGCCATCGCCTCAAGAATCACATTGGGAATGCCATCGCGGTCACCATCGGCATCGATCCTGCAGGGCAAGGCAAAGATGCGCGCTGTACGCATCCGGTCCAGCACCTCATCATGTCCCAATTTTCCGGTCATACGGACATGCTGTTGCAATCCATGGGAATCAATCAATCCGCGAAGCGCCAATTCTTCGGGCCCGTAGCCGATGATTTCGCAGCGAAAGGCTATATCGCTTTTGCGAAGCCGGGCGCAGGCTTTGACCAATATATCGAGACCTTTTTTACTGCGGAGCCGACCGACCGAAAGGATCAACGGCGGATCAATCCGTCCGGTATGCTTCGCCCGGGTGAAGCTTTGCACAATCGATACCGTGATACAGCTTGGCAACTGGAACGCCTGGTGCCGACTTTGCGCAAATACTGCGCATTGTGGCTGGTGCAGGTAACAACAAATCGCGCTTGTCCCAAATTCTGGCGAAGCAGTGACGCCTCTGTCAGATAGATGTCTTTGGCATGTGCGGAAATGCTGTAACCGATGCCAGCGCATGGGCGGCTGCTCGCGCGATGCTGGCCGGATCACCGGCAAAATGGGCGTGCAGATGGGCGATTCCGCGCAGCCATCAGGTCAGCCAGATGACGTGGCGGGGTTCCGCTCGTCAAGCTGAACGACTTCTGCCTTAATCTTTGCCACGTCGGGGTGAACCAAATCGTCGCTCGGCGGGGCCAGCGTGAAAATCGTCACTGGCCAGCCAAGCGCTTCCAGCGCCAGCAATTCGGACAGGATGAAGGTTTCCGATAATTTCGGAAAGCGTTTTACCAGAATCGCCAAGCGGTTGACGGTCACTCATGGCCGCACCGCCTTGATGCGGGCGGGGCTGGCTACTTGTGCTCCAAGCAACCGGTCACAGATCACATTCAGCCCGTTAAACCGGATGCGTGCGGAAAGGCTGGGCACCACATTGCCGACGCTCGATTTCGGTGCGGATCATGCGTGCGAGTTGAGACGGATCGAGCTCTTCTGCGGGGATCATCCGCAGCAAGCCGAGCGCATCCATCGCCTCCGCGCGGATGCGCTGTTCGCGCACCGGAACCGAACGCGGCACGATGATCGCGCGTTTGCGATAACTCAAGAATTTCGCAGATGCTGTTATAGCCGCCCATCGAAATGACGAGGTCGGCGTTGGCAATTTCGCTGCCCATGCGTCGCTGAAATCGATCCATTGAACATCGATCAAAGCAGCCGCACGGCGGGCAAAGACCTTGCGCATCACGTCATTCAATTCGGGGCCGCCAATGATGCGGCAATCAAATCCGCGATTGTCGCCCATCAACTCAAGCGCAGCTAGCATGCCGTCCATCACGGCCGCGCCGTCTTCTCCGCCACCGGCATGGACCATCAGCAACGGTCGTTCGCGCCGTTCGAATGGGCCGAGCCAGCAAGTCGGGATTGGCGCGGTTGATATAGCCGCAATAGCTCAGCTTGCTGCGGGTAGCGGACGGGAAATGATAGGCCTCTGCCATATCGAACACTGCATCGTCACCCACCACGAGCACCGAATCGTAAAAACGCGCGATCGCCCCATGATAATCATTCGCATCCCACACTTTGCGCGTCGCGTCGGGGGTATCAAGAATGTCGCGCAGCAACAGATGGATTTCGGGCGGCTTCTCGCGACCGGCGAACAGCTCGAGCATCGGCCCGACTTCGCCAGCGACGCCGAGCGGCTTTTTGTCGATCAGGACGATATCGGGATCGAAATCGGCCGCCGCCGAAAGGATCAGGCTGGCGCGCATCCGCACGGCATCGCCAAAGTCCATGTCCAGATGGCGTACGCCGTAGGTGCCGCTGGTATCACGCGCGAGGCAGGGCAGCTTCACATAGTCGATGCGCGGCGGCAGGCGAAAAGCATGCAGCATCGGTGAGCCAGTGACGATGAGAACCGAAACATTAGGATCGCGAGCCGCCAGCGCCTCTGAAATCCGCACCATCCGTCGGATGTTACCGAGACCAAAAGTATCATGGGAATAGACCAGTATCCGCGTCACATGTACCTCCCAAATATTTGGTGACACGGCAGGTTTCGCCGGTCATGAGAGTATGACGTTTTGATGACAGCCTTATTCCACCGCCTTCAAATTATGTTCGGGATCAAAAGCATGACGCAAAAAAGGCCGGAAGTTTCGTCCCGGCCTTTCTATCGCAAAATCAGGTGATTTCAGAAACGGTAGCTGATGCTTGCGCCGCCGGAAAAATCCGCGCTGTTCGCGTTCAGACCTGTTCCTGCAAAGCCTGTAAGGCTCGCCTGCTCGCTTAGCCGCACATTGGTCCAGCCGGTGACTTCACTGCTCGCTTTGCGCCCGATAAATGCCGATTGCTGCCAGTCATAGTCTGCGCCGATAGTGAAGCCTTTGCCTGCCTTGACGCTTGCACCGCCGCCAGCGCCCCAAGTCGAACGGATGGTCGACCCCGCCGATTTGCCTGCAAACTTACGTCGGCCATGGACGTAGAGGCTCGCATTGCCGACGTCCTTGACCAGATCGCCAGACAGAGTGAAATCGAACTTGCCGGTGCCGAGTCTTTTGGCTTTAGAGGCGGTGGGCAGCTTGACCTTTACCGCCGGATCGAAATAGAATCCGCCACCCAGCCCGATGCTGTAGGTCATAGCAACATTGACGTCGCCAAAGCCACTGCGCTTGTTGTTGACCAGCCCGACTCCGTTGTTGCCGGTGACGCCGTCATCATCGACCAGATCGTCGTCGCTACCGTCCTCGACCTCGATCCCGCCGCCACCGCCCGAACCACTACCACTAGAGCCGCTGCTGCCGCTTGAACCCGAGCCGCTGTTCGAGCTACCCGACCCGCTATTGCTGCTGCCTCCGCCATCGTCGAAGCCGCCGCCCCCATCCCTGCCTTCGGGCGTCTGGATCAGCGAGCCTGGGCCGTCGATCCGCACCCAGGGCACCGATACACGGATTTTGAGGCCGTCTTTCTTGTACGTCAGGCTGACCGGTACGGCGATCACCTTTGTGTCTTCGATTTCGCCATAAGAACCTTTGGAATAACTGATGCCGGCCCCCAGACGAAAGGAAGAAGCCGATGATGCCGTTTTGCTTTGGGTTACTTCGCTTGGGGTTGTTTGAGCGTTTGCGCTTTGGGATGTGATCGCCAGAGCGGCAAATGTCCCAGCCAAAGCGAATGAAGAAGTGCGCCTCATATGGACCTCCCTTTCGAAATCGTTTGTAGTGTGCGGCAAAGGACTTGCCTCGTAAAGATGGAAAACGGGCTCCAGCAGACTTGATATCGCCAGAGCCCGTCCCCGCGACCCACCCGGCCGGGCAGAGAAATTCAGCAATTAGTGATGCTGGGGAACTCGATCGCTACCGGTGCGATCATCGGTACCCCGACCACGACGGGTATCGCCCGGCGTGTCGTCAGTGCCGCGACCGCGACGAATTGACCCGGCAGCATCGTCTGCGCCACGGCTCTGGCGGATGTGGCCAGCGGGATCATCGCATCCACGGCATTGGCGGACATCGCCCGGCGCATCGTCGGCACCGCGACGAGCCTGAGCGGCGGAACTTGTTGCGAGCGCTGCCAAAATGGTGGCGCACAACAGCACGGATTTTGCGTTATTAGACATGGCTGCATCTCCTTGTGTTTGATCCGGTCGTGCCGGACATTAGGAATACGCTGGGCGAACTGACTTATTCCCGGTTGGGAAAATAATATTTCAGCGTCTGGCCCACTTGCCTTCAATCAGTGCCTTTTCAGCCGTAGCGTCGAGCGGGTCAGACGCACCGAGCCGTTCATACGCGCTGTCGAGCGCGCCGCTATCGGCACCGGCAGCGGTTGCAATCTCGCCTAAATCCTGAAGCTTCGAGCCGCCTTTCACTCGTGCCTCGATTGTCCACTGGCCATCACTGCGGCACGCAATGCCGGTTTCGGCTCCCCCGCCGCTTTCGTTCAAAAACTCGCGGCAATAGCGCCCATCATTCGCGGCAAACGTCAGTTGCGGGGTCACCTTGCTACCATCGCCCAGGGAAACGGCAACCGATGAAGGCGTCGTTTCCATTGCAAACGAAAAGGCGTCGTTCGATCCGCCACCCAGTTGCAGCACCATCGCAAGTGCAATCGACGCCGCAATCGCACCGCCCACCGGCAACTGCCAGCGGCGCCAAAACGGCGGATTATCATTAGCGGCGCTTGCTGCCACCGGCGCAGTACCGCCCAAACCCATCCGCTCGATCAGCGCTTGATCGACTGGCTCGTGCATCGGGGCATTGAATGCGGCGCGCAGCAAATCGTCGTTGCCCGCAATCCGAGCGACTTCATCCGCCAATGCAGAATCGCCTTCCAGCTCAGCCTCGAAAACGCGCAACTCCTCGCCGGACAAACGTCCGTCGAGGAAAGCGGCAATCTGTTCGTCCCTGTTCATATCATTGCCCCTTCTACGCCATGCACGAACGCATCGATTGAGCGGCGCGCGCGGGCAAGGCGGCTCATTACTGTGCCCATGGGAATATCGAGGATGTCGGCGGCTTCCCTGTAGCTTTTGCCGTCGAGCACGACGATTGCCATCAAAGTCCGCTGATCATCGGGCAATGCCGCCATCGCCGCACGAGCGCGAGCGAGGTCGGAACGCCCCTCGACAATCCGCACGCCGTCATCACCGACAAGCGCGAGGGCGTCGTCAACTTCGATTTCGTACCCCCGCGTTTTCTTGCGGCGTACCTGGTCAATCATGATGTTCTTCGCAATGCGATACATCCAACTATCCAATCGGCTTCCCTGTTCAAACTGGCCTGCACGCGACAGGGCCCGTTCGATTGTCGCCTGACACAGATCGTCGCCCGCGTCGCTCCCCCGGGCAATCGCCATGCAAAAGCGGCGCAGCCGGGGAAGGATAGCGATGATCTCGGTCCGCAGATCAACCTCATCGGGTCTGTTGCCGTCCACCAATCTTCTTTCTGCAAAACGCACGGGATTGCGCCTTATTCCCCTGACTGAAAAAAAATGCAAATTGCTTGTTTTAATATAAGATTTTCTTGCTGCAGGGTGGATAGGGAATAACACCGTTCACCGTGCGTTATGGCAATCAGGTACAGTAAACATTCACGTCTTCGGCTACGGGAAATGGAGCATATGGGCGGCAACGAAAAATTCTGGCGCACGAGGGCCCAACTGGCGATGGTGGTGGCGCTGATCGGCAGTCTGTCGGCGACCGCAATTATCGCGCGCGATAGTCGTGATCCTGACCGTACTGACAGCACGACCGAACGGGCGGACCGCGATGCGTCGCGTGCCGCCGAGCAAGCTGATCGCGATCAAGCGCGCTATTTGGAAGAACGCGCAAAGATCATGGACGAAGCTGCCAAAGATCCGCAACGCGCGGCAGAAGAAATGGCAAAGCTCGAAGAAGATCGGCAGGAAGACCTGCAAAAGGCCGCCGAAGACGCAGCAAAAGATGCAGCCGACGCCGCCGAGGATGCAGCCAAGGATGCCGCCGAAGCTGCCGAAGAGGCCGCCGAAAATCACGGAATGAGCGGCAGCAGCGAAGGCATGCGCGGTGTTGGGCAGTCAGAAAACCCCGACCATGACAGCAGGGGCTATCCGGTCCGCCGTGGCGAGATTGTCGCGCTCGATTTAAGTGCTGGCGGGTTGCTTCAGGCGCAGGCCAGCGGCTACCAGGTGATCACACGTGAAGAGCTTTCGTCGCTCGGTGGCTCGCTGACCCGGTTAGCCGTTCCGGCGCCAATGGAACCCGAAGCCGCAATAGACGCCTTGCAGGCAATCGAACCCCAAGCCACCTTCGATTATACGCATTATTATGGGTTGCAGGTATCTCCTTCCGGTGCGGCTATCAATTCAAGATCAGGCAAGCTGCCGCATAAAGATGGCAGTTTTTCGGTGGGCATGATTGACACCGCCGTAGCCGCCCATGGCGCGCTCGGCGGCACTATGTTGACCCGGAAAGACTTTAGTTCGGGGAAGGCTGGGGTCCCCATCGAACACGGAACTGCCGTCGCCTCGATCCTGGCCAGCGAAGGCGCACGGTCGCTCTATGTAGCCAATATTTTCAGAGGCGGCATGGGATCTCCCTTTACCTCTGCCGAAGCGATTGCGTCTGCCTTGGAGTGGATGGCCAGTAACCGGGTGCCGGTCGTGAACATGAGCCTTTCCGGGCCGCGAAACGCCATTCTCGACAAGCTAATCGAACGCACAAGCGCCAAAGGAACGGTAATCGTTGCTGCGGCGGGCAATAGCGGACCAACAGCGCCGCCTGCCTATCCAGCCGCCTTACCATCGGTTGTCGCGGTCACAGCGGTCGACGCAAATATGCGCGTTTACCGCTATGCCAATCAGGGAAAATATCTCGATGTAGCATCGCGCGGCGTGAACGAACCGGCAGCAAAAGCCAGCGGCGGAACCGCGTTGTTTTCAGGAACATCCTTTGCAACACCGCATGTCGCCGCTTGGCTGGCGCGGTGTATGCAGGGCGGCCGTAGCGGGAGTTGTAGCCAGCGACTGGTAAGCAGCGCAGTGGACTTAGGCACGCCGGGTCACGATACAATTTATGGATATGGTTTTGTCAATTAAGTGTCAGCGGCAGATAAAGTCGCGACGGATGTCGGTATAAACGTCGGCACCGAAAGCCACACCAAAATCATTCGCGACCGTATTTGACGTCCAGCGATGGACGATATCACGATAGGCTTGCGTCATTGTGAGCTGCTAGGCGCAAAATACGCATAACGACATTGCTACATGAGATGAACGAACGGAAGCGGTTCCGACACGCCTGTAATACCCCGCTCGGTAATGAATTTGTCGATGCCGGAAGGCCGCTTCATAAGTGCGTCTAAAGCTCAGGACGCGATATCAAGGCAACTGAATGGCAAGCAGCGTTCTTCAATTTTGCCCCAGTATCAAAGCAGCCACCGCCCAAAGAAATATCCCCTTTTGTAAACTGAATCACGCCCCTGACCGAACACGATCAGGTCTGCAACCCGCACTCATGCGGACCGTGTTACTGCGCTTTGCGCCGCTGCCCGCACCACTCCTTTGAGCGGGGTTTCCCTCGCTGCGCTCGGTGCAGTCCTAACCGTGCCCGGTCTTATCGGGGCTCAGTCAAAGGGATGTTCCCTTGGACGTTTTGAACAGCTTCGAAAGGACAATCATCATGAAGAACACAGTCACCCTCGTCGGCTTCGTTGGTAACACGCCAGAAGTTCGCAACACCCAATCAGGGGCATCCATCACCAATATATCACTTGCCACCTCGCGCAGCTTCAAAGACGCCGAAGGTAACCGCCAATCCGAAACCGGAGTCGAAGACGTGCAGAGCACAATGGCACCGGATCACTGCTTCAACGGTGCCGGTAAAAGCGTTGCAGAGCATGTCACCAAGGGCGCAATGGTAATGGTAACGGGCCGCATTCATTACACCAAATGGACTGATCAGAATGGCACCGACCGCTACGGATGCGAGATCATCGCCGAGCAGGTCGATTTCCTGGCCAAGGCAAAGGAAGCAACCAGCGACGAACCCAAGAAACGGCGCTCCAAGTAGCGCCGCCAGATAACGGCAAGCGCAAAATTCAAAAGCCTCGCAAGGAAACTTGCGGGGCCTTTTTGCATGTCCAGTACTGCTAAGGCATAATGTGACCCAATACACGCCAATGAGTCCGATCAGACGGGGTATCAAACGGAGAGGCGCAGAGCGCCTCGCTTTTCGAGCGTTAAAAAATGGCTATTTGATCACCAAATGCAATCTGCTTTTCGACGAAATAGCAGATGTCTTGGCAGTGATTCCAGTGTGGATTTTAGTGCGCCCAAAGTGCTATAAAAGCCGCAGGAAAGCGCCGTTTCATGAGCCTATTATCCGAGCCAAGAAAAATGCCGGATCGAACCCCAGCGAGCAGGAAACTTTAAGGCACACCGTACGCGGTAAACCGCCCATGTTATGGGAAAAAATGCAGTAAAATCAGTTCAGGAGATGCTGGAAAGGCTTCGGAGTGCAGGTGCTGCCGATGGCCTGTTGGTCCCCGCAGATGCGCAGTTTTCAGCGACTTTCGAGAGCAGTTCTGCTAATGATAATGGCCATATGGTCCCCAACCGGCAAAAGCCCGGTCGCCGGGTACTGCTCGATGGCAATTTCGCACGGCGCAAGCTGCTATTGCGGGCGAGCGAGTATTGCATCTGGGACACCGAGCTTGCTGGCTTTGGGTTAAGGGTCAGGCCAACCGGAAACTATTACTGGTTTGTGCGGCTGCGGCATCGCGGCAAGCACCGGCGGATCACATTAGGGCGGGCAGACGAGCTTGATGCAGGCGTTGCGCGCGCGCAAGCTCGCCGGTTATTGGCCGAAGTTGCGTTGGACGGCTTGCCAAAGCGTGCCGTGGTTAAAGCGACGCCGATCCTGTCCGATTTTGTCGAAACCTATTGGGAAGACTTAGCGCGCCACTGGAAGGGGTCAACTGCGGCCCGGAACCAATCGGCATGGCGATTATATCTCAAGCCTGCATTGGGAGCGATGCGCGTTGCAGATATCACACCTGCCGACATCCATCGTTGGCGGGATGCCTGCGCCGGACCCAATGAGGCAAAGTACAACCGCGCTGTGCCGGTTCTTGCTTCATTGCTCAAATATGCGGAGCTACTGCATCTGCGGCGCAAAGGTTCCAATCCGTGTCGCGGGTATGCCGCGCTACAAGCGTCCGCCGCGCGAGCGCTATCTCACACCGCTGGAATATCGGCGGATTGGCATTGCACTGCGCGAGGATGCAGAAGCCCATCCTGCGCAAGTGGCGATCATCCGGCTGCTGTTGTTCACCGGCGCTCGCGTCGGAGAAATCCAGAACCTCAGGTGGGAATGGGTACAATCGCCGCGACTGTGTACTTCCCGACAGCAAGACGGGGCCAAAGACCATCTGGCTTAACAGTCAGGCACTTGAAGTGATTGAAGGGATCGAGCGACGGGAGGACTGCCCCTTCGTCTTTCCCAATCTCGGCGGCACTGAGCCGGTCATTCTGGAAAACTGGTGGCTACCGTTTCGCAGGCGTTGCGCCATCCCCGATGTGCGCATTCACGATTTGCGCCATAGCTTTGCTTCGACCGCGATCATGGACAATGTTCCGCTGGCAACCATTGGCCGCTTGCTTGGCCATGTTCTTCCTGAAACGACCGCAAAATACGCGCACCTATCCGATGACGTGATCGGCGATGCAGCAGACCGGATATCGTCGGTGCTTGCCAAGACCATTGGGCTGCCCGCATGACCGCCATCAGTCTCAAACGCATCGTTGAGGAGGCGCTGGCCGAAGTTGGTGCGAACATAAACTTCGCCCTAATCCCACGCGGTAAGGTCCGGACGACAACATGGCTGGGTATCGAGCATGGCTTTGGCATTCGCCATTATGCCAGCGGTCGCAATGTCTACATCGTCCAGACCCGCATGGCCGGTCGGCTGCGGACAGTGACGCTTGGTCCTGCTTCGGTGCTTACCCGCCATCAGGCGCAGATGGTGGCGCGGCGGGTTATTGCTTACGCGCAGGTCGGGCATGATCCAGCGGCGGACCGAAAGCGTATCCGCTCTGCACCAAGGTTCGACGACTTCTTGGCAGAATATTGGACACGGTGGTCGCCGCAATGGAAGGCATCGACGCTTGAAACCCATGACGGCTATCGCCGCCAATATCTCGATAACGCTTTCCAGGGACTATTCATCGACGAACTCAACGAAGAACATCTCACCAAGTGGTTTGCTGATCTCAACAACCGCACCAGCCCCGGAGCTGCCAACCGCACCCTCGAAATCCTCAAGCACATGTTTAACAAAGCCGAAACCTGGGGCTACCGGCTGGAGAACACAAATCCCTGCCGCGCCGTGCGGGCAAACCGGCGCAAGCATTGCGAGCGCTTTTTGACCAAGGAGGAACTGGCGAGCTTGGGCGATGTGCTGGACACCATGCGCATAGGCCCAGACTCCGCGCGGCGTGGTGCAGCGGCGGTTATCAGCCTGCTGTTGCTTACCGGATGCCGCTACCGCGAAATCATGGACCTCCAGTGGTCCGATGTGAAGGGCAACCGCCTCAAACTTCGTGATAGCAAGACCGGACCGCGTACGGTCTGGCTGGGTGCACCGGCACGTGCGATCATCGACGGCCTTCCACGCCGCCCGAACAATCCGTGGCTGTTCTGGAACGAGCGCACGCGTCAGCGTTTGAAGGAAATCTCGCACATCTGGATCAAGGTTCGCCAAGAGGCAGGGCTTGGCAAGTTACGCATCCATGACTTGCGGCATACTTTTGCCAGCCATGCTGCGATGAACAAAGAAACCTTACCCATGATCGGAAGGCTCTTAGGTCATGCGAACCATCAATCAACGGCGCGTTATGCGCATCTGGATGATGAGCATTTGCTCGATGCCGCGCAGCAGATCGGAAATGCGGTCGAACGGTTGATGGCGGTTGCTTAGAAAATATGCGCCCGAACCAAATAACTTTGTCCACGCACTGTCATGAGAGCGATCTTTAGGTCCGCTTAGTTGGACAGTCCGGAAAGTCCGGTTTCAGGTGCGTAAAAGCAAAAGTTGCCTTTTGTTCACGACGCGGGCGTAGCTCCATTTTTCCGAGATAAGGCCGCGCTGCGCCCCTGTGCGATTGTGAGGCAGAACTGTGACATCGGGGACGAGTGCTACCCCGTCCCCGAGCCATGCATGTCAGAACTTGACACCCGCGCGCACGCCATAAGTGCGTGGCGGCGCGATGTTGCTGGTGTTGCCGTCGCGCTGGAGGCGTAAAAGCCAGTAAGCCCCTCCCCGCTTGTCCACTTTAAGGAAAAGCCCATCTCCATCCTGATAGGTGCCGGGAGTCGTGAGATGCGACTTGACCGCAAAGCTGTGAGTTTTCCCATGAATTTACCCCCACATTTACCCCCCAAAAATCGGGAGAAAAAGTGTGGGGGTAAGCCTATTTACCCCCACATTACCCCCACACTAGGTCTGAGATGCAGTGAAATACGATGCAACGCAGCGGGAGGAACATAGCGAGTATACGCTAGGTTTTCTGGGATTTCCAGAGCTTTTTAGGGGTGTCTTGGGAGGGGTAATTGGTGGACAGGGCTGGATTCGAACCAGCGTACGGAAAACCGGGCAGATTTACAGTCTGCTGCCTTTAACCACTCGGCCACCTGTCCACACTTTACAGGGCAATTCGCAAAGCAAAAGGGCCGATCCTGCAAAGGAAGCGGCCTATTGGCGAATGGGCGCTTGCCTGTCAATGCTTCTGGTGGGAAAGACGCTTTATCATGAATCAAATTTTCGCATCGAACGTCTTCGCCCATGTCATCGCATAAAAGCCATCGCCGCCGGGGCGCAGCGCCAACCAGCGGCAATCCCAAATTCTGGGGTCGCCACGCCGTGCTCGCCGCCATCGCCAATCCCGAGCGACGCGTGCTCAAAATTTGGGGGACAAGGGAAGCCTTAACGCCGCTTGAACTGCCGCCGGTGCTGCCGATCGTTTACTGCGAAGTCACCGATCTCGCCCGTTTTGTGCCGCGCGATACGCCGCATCAGGGAATTGTCGCCGAGGTGGCGCCGCTTGAGGATATCTGGCTCTCCGATGTGCTTGACCAACATGGCGACGATGATCGGCCAATTTTGGTGCTCGATCAGTTGACCGATCCGCACAATGTGGGTGCGATTTTCCGTTCTGCCGCTGCTTTTGATGCCGTTGCGGTGGTGACGCAGGATCGCCATGCGCCGCCCGAATCGGGGGTGGTGGCAAAAGCCGCATCGGGCGCGCTGGAATCGATCCCCTGGATCCGCGTGGTCAATCTGTCGCGCGCATTGGAGGAAATCGCCGAATATCAATATTGGCGGATCGGGCTTTCGGGCCATGCCGATGTTACGCTCGATAAGGCGCTGTCGCCGACGCGCAATGCACTGGTTTTGGGGGCGGAAGGCGAAGGGATGCGGCCCAATGTCGAGGAGCATTGCGACCAACTGGCAAAGCTGCCAATCAGTCCGCTGATGGAAAGCCTGAACGTCTCCAATGCCGCAGCCATCGCGCTTTATGCCGCCGCGACCATGCGCCAATCGAAAGCTGCCTGAATGTTAGCCAAAAATTATGCGAAAATCGGATTGGCCATCGTCGCGCCGTTCGCGCTTTCCGGGTGCCTGTTGTTGCCGGGCGAATTCACATTCGGAAATGACGATCCAGAAATCAGGCGATTTCACTTTTTCCTATAATGGCCAGATCCAGCTCGTCGGCCTTGCCAATTTGTTGAACAACGAATTGGAAGGCGAAGGGCTTTCAGGCGAGTTCACTCCAAACTGCTTTGGCCCTGAACCGAGCGAAGCGGCAAAGGATGTAACGAAAAAGGACGCACAGAAGAAAAAGGCGAAGGATAAAGCCAAAGCTAAAAGCGCCGCGACCGAGGCTGCTATTGCCAAGATAGCGGGTCCGGAAACCGGAACCGCCGCATCACGCACTGCCGAAGAAGACCCCGAATTGAGTGGGGAAAGTGACGCCGTAACCGATGAAGCCAGCGCTGCTGTCGATGCTGCGGCAGCGGCGGCCGATGCAGCAGCAGAAGCCGCCGATGCAGCCGGTGACGCCGCAGATGCGATTGCAACCGACGACGGATTTGAAGAACGCGAATGTACCACGCAGGAAATCGCCGATCAGAAAAAGGAATGGGACGAGGATCAAGAGCGTCGCAAAAAGGAAAAAGAGCAGGGCAAAAAAATGTTCGCCATGCTTTTGGGCGGCGTTGATCCCGAAGACCCCAAAACAATCACCAAATTTACCAAGGAAGTCGAACGGCTGGCGGCGTGGAACAAGGTGGAGCATCTGGGCAACGGCGTTTTCAAAGTCGATTATAAAACAAAAGGGCCGCTTGGCCGATGATTTCGCCTTCCCCGTGATCCCGCGTTATGCGCTCGGCAATCCGATGGTTCATGTGACGCGCTGGGACAATGGGAGGGTGCGGATCGAAGCGCCGACCTTCCATAACGACACCGAAATGTCGGCAGCAGCCCTTATGGGTGGCGGCTCTTTCCTGCCCGGGATGCCGGGGGCTGGTAAAACCAAGTTTGAACCGGTCGAAATCAAAGGAAGTTTCACCATCCGCACGGATGCGCCGATCTTGGCAAATAATACCGACGAAGGGCCAAGCGAAGCCGCAGGGATGCAGGTTTTGACGTGGGTGATTGGACCCAAGACCTATGGCCCGCCGATGGCGCTGATCAAGTTGGCAAATTAATGGGACTGTCCGCCGCACAACTCAAATCCTCGCTTGATACGCTGGGCAAGGCCGAAAAGCGCTTTGGCGCGGCGCTCAAGGCTACCGGCTACCCCGAACCGCGACAGCGCGAACGCGGCTATACCACCCTGCTCCGAACCATCGTGGGGCAACAGGTGAGCGTGGCGGCGGCAGCTTCCGTTTGGAACAAGTTAGAAGCCTTGCTCGGCGCGGGTTGTGCGCCCGAAAAACTGATCGAACAGGATTTCGATGCGCTTCGTGCCTGCGGCCTCAGCCGCCAGAAACAGGGCTATGCACGCAGCTTGGCCGAACTGGTGATTACGGGAGCGCTCCCGCTGGATGCTCTGCCCGCCGATGACGAAGAAGCCATATCCTATCTGACGCAAGTGAAAGGCATAGGCCGCTGGTCCGCCGAAATCTATTTGCTTTTCGCCGAGGGCCGGCCAGACATCTGGCCTGCCGGAGACCTTGCGGTGCAGGAAGGTGTGAAGCGGATATTGGGGCTGGACGAGCGCCCGTCCGAAAAGGCGATCCGCGATATGGCCGAAGATTGGCGACCGCATCGAGGGGCTGCTGCGATCTTCACCTGGCATGTCTATGCCGCAGGTTTTGAAGCGATTTAGGACACTACATTTTCAGCGCTGGATTGAGCTTCATCACCTCCACTAAAAATGTCTTCGGCTTTTTAAAAAACTTGCTGTTCCGGTTCACCGAAAGCCCCAGCATAGCAGCCGCCTCCATCACAAAATGAACGCAATTCTGTTTGTTCAGGCTATAGCTTTTCCCCGGCATCGTCCGCCATTTTTCAACATGCGTCAATAATTGCCGATATTCGCCGTCGGATAATTTCAGCGTGAAATGCGGGTCGCTTTTCGAGACATATTTTTCGTCCTTGGTCTCGATCATTCCCAAAACCGAACCCAGCAAAATGGCGGGTGAAACTTTTTGGGCAGTAAAGCCGTAATTGGTGTCGATGGTCTTTCCGGTTGAATCCTCGGTACCTTGCAAACGGATAAAGGCATGGGGAAAATAATTATCTTTCATGTCATGGCTGTAAAATGTTGCCACAATTTCCGCATGGGCGGTCACCGGCAGTGCTGCCAAGCAAGTTGCGAGAATGAAAGTCAAAATTCGGCACATATTACGCGCCAGATACCGGCCTCTGCGATGCGCCGCAACTAGGCACTTGACCCGCGCCGGAAAATACGTGCTTACATCAATGACAATAAGAGATTCGGAAATGCCCCTAGGACAAAAAACGATATTCATCACCGGCGGTGCATCGGGGCTGGGCCGCGAAGTTGGTCGCTATTTCGCGGGCAAAGGCTGGTTCGTCGGCCTTTCTGACGTGGACGAAGCTGGTCTGGCGGAAACCGCCGCAATGCTGCCTGCCGGGCAAAGCTCACAGCACAGGTTGGATGTGGCAAACCGCGAGCATTGGCAAAAGGCGCTGGCAGACTTTGCCCATGTCGCAGGCGGTAGGCTCGATGTGCTGTTCAACAATGCTGGCATTGGCACTGGCGGCTTGATCCATGAAATGCAAGACGCCGATATAGACCGGCAGATTGCAGTCAACTTCACCGGTGTCGTAAATGGCATCCGAGCCGCTTTTCCGCTTTTGCAGACAACTCCGGGGTCTTGTGTGCTTAACACATGTTCGGCAGCCGGAATTTACGGCACTCCGGGTATCAGCATCTACAGCGCTACCAAATTCGCCGTGCGCGGATTGACCGAAGCTTTTGACATCGAGTGGCGTGATTTGGGCATTAAATCCCGTTCGCTGATGCCGGGTTTCATCGACACCAAAATCATCGGCAACATCGAACCCGGCAGCAACAGAACGGGAAAAGAAATGCTCGAATCCGCCGGAATAGAGGTCAGCCCGGTCTCCGTTATCGGTCCTGCAGCATGGCAGGCGATACATGGGGATAAGGTGCATACCACTGTAAACAAAACCGCAAAACAGCTGCAATTTGCCGCGCGCTGGTTTCCGGGTAAGCTGCGTAAACAGATGGTCGGGCTAACCAAAGGGCTGGCAGGTGCTTTGTAAAATTGCTGCATAGCGGCTAGATAGCTCGGGAAGCATGTTATCCCGCTGCCATTGGAGACAAAAATGCGATTCATCCTTGCCCTGTTGTTGACCACGACCATTGCCGTTCCCGCCTCCTCCGAAGTTCTCGGCATTGGCAAAAACAGTGCATCGGCTACGATATTGGATCCGGGCGGTGTGCCGATCGGTAAAGCCACATTGACTCGCAGCAAAAAACACGGGCTTCGGCTTTTGGTAACGGTGCGCGGATTAACGCGTGGCGAGCGCGGTGTACACCTACATGCCATCGGGCGTTGCGAAGGGCCGGCATTTGCTTCGGCAGGTCCGCATTTGAATCCGGCAAACAAGCATCATGGTTTGGAAAATGCCGAAGGCAGCCATCAGGGTGATTTGCCAAACATGCTGGTCAATCGCAAAGGCCGCGGCAAGCTTAGCTATGATATTGCCGACGGTCGGCTGAAAGGCGGGGTGCTGGACGATGACGGTTTGGCCATTGTCATCCATGCCAAATCCGACGACCAACGCACCGATCCCAGCGGCAATAGCGGAGACCGTGTGGCCTGCGGTGTTTTTATAAGCGACTAGACGAAGCCGTCTATCGCTGTCGCCAAATCAATGTCCCGCGCCGATAGTCCGCCCGCGTCATGCGTGGTCAACAAAATCTCCACGCGATTATAAACGTTGGACCATTCGGGATGGTGGTCGGCCTTTTCCGCCAATATTGCCACGCGGGTCATAAAGGCAAAAGCTTCCGCGAAATCGGAAAAACGGAATTCACGCCTGATCCCCTTTGCCGCGCTGTCATATTCCCAGCGGGGCAGCGCATTTAGTGCCGCTTCGCGTTCGGCTTCGTTCAGGTTCAGCACAGGCATATGTTCTTCCTGCTTTGCAAAAGGTAAAGTCCATGCCTATGTCGCGCCATGGCAAACCGTCAAGCTTTGAACGCCGCGATGCGAATAGAGAAACTGGCAATCATGCGCGGCAACCGCATGGTGCTGCGCGATTTTTCTCTTCAAGCAGTCCAGCGTGAGATCATCTGGATTAAAGGTGCGAACGGCAGTGGCAAATCCACATTGCTACGCGGCATAGCCGGATTGCTCCCCCATTTGACGGGCAGTTGCTCGATCGACGGTCGTTTGGCGCTCACCGATGAGCAGTCCGCCCTCGATAGCGATCAAACCCCTGATGAAGCCCTGCGGTTCTGGGCCCGATTTGACGGCGCGGGCGGCGATGTCATCGAAAAAGCGCTGGTGGCCTTTGATCTGGTTCCACTCGCCGACATCCCGATTCGCCTGCTGTCCGCTGGCCAAAAGCGCCGCGTCGCATTGGCACGATTGGTGGCAAGTGGTGCAGATATCTGGCTACTTGACGAACCCTATAATGCGCTCGATCAGGCCAATGTCGCCCGGCTTGACACGGCCTTGGCGGCGCACAGCGCGCGGGGCGGGATTGCGCTGATTGCTTCGCATATCGCCCCGGGAATTGGCGTCTCACAAAGCATAGCACTCGACCGACGGGATAAGAAAGCGGCATGAAAGCATTCCTACCCCTCGTATCACGCGAAATGCGGTTGGCGTGGCGCGGCGGCGGCATATGGCTGCCGATTGTGTTCTATCTGGCGGTGGCGACATTATTCCCCTTTGTCGTTGGCCCAGACAGGGCTCTGCTCGCAAAAACCGGTGGCGGCGTGATCTGGATTGCGGCGTTGCTGGCCAGCCTGTTACCCATCGAGCGCCTGATCCTGCCAGACCGCGATGCGGGTGTACTTGATCAATTGACCGTCAGGGGCTGGACCGATGAATGGATAGTCGCCGCAAAGCTGGCTGGCCATTTTGCCGGATTCGGTATGCCGCTTTTGCTGGCAACACCGGTCGCTGTGGTCTTGATGGGCGTACCGGACGGCAAAACATTGCCGTTAATTGCAGGTTTGGCACTGGCGCTTCCCGGACTCGCAGGGCTTGGCGTGACCATTGCCGCGTTGACAGCAGGGCTGCGCGGCGCCTCGGCGTTGGGCGGATTGTTGCTGGTTCCGCTGGCAATCCCGATCCTGATCTTTGGCGCAGGCACGCTCGGTGACAATCCCGGCAACGCTCTTCAACTCTTGGGAGCAACCAGCCTCGCAATGACCGCTCTTTCACCCTTTGCAGCGGGCGCGGCATTGCGGGCAGCGCGGAGCTAGACCCTTATTCGATCACATTTGCACAGCGTGATTGCCGCAGGAGGTTCTCCGGCAAGGAACGACGTGCAGCGCGGGCTGGTTGCCCGCGCCAGCGACGTGACGCTGTCCGGTGGGCTTCCTGCGGCAACCCGCAGGGCGGGCCCCTTTTGGCCGATTGCTGCGTCGTTCGTCGGTCAATATGCATCAGCATGGCTCCCTCCTCACTCCTAGCACTCGGCCAAAATCGGCTCCGTCACGCTGTGCAAATGTGATCGAATAAGGGTCTAATCTTTCTCGACCGCCATATTTTTCGCATAGCCCTTGGCCACAAAACCCGCGACCAGATCGAATAAAGCTTCGGGGTCTTCGCGGCGAAGGCGCAGCATTTCGGCCTCAACCCCTTCGGCAATGGCCAGTTCGCGAATGCCCGCAGCGGCGGCATCCCAAATGCGCTGCGCTGCAATAACTGGATCAAGCCCGTTCTCAATTGCCGGATCACTTGCGGCGCGAGCCGAGCCATCGGCAGTCAGCGCATTACGCGAAACATTTGTGCGAACAGAACCCGGTGTCACTACCATCACCTGCAATCCCAACATTGTCACTTCGGCGCGCAAGGCATCGGCATAGCCGACCAGACCATGTTTGGCGGCACTATAGGCGGTTCTTAACGGAGCGCCTGCCTTTCCAGCAACGCTGGAAATCATGATAAACTGCCCCGCACCACGTTCAACCATGTGTGGTAAAACAAGCTGGGTGAGCGCAATCGGTGCCATCAAATCGACTTCGATTATGCGCTGATAAACCGAAAACTCGGTCTCCACGGCCAAGGAACGCTGCGATATCCCTGCATTGTTGACGAGTACGTCGATTGCCCCGCGAAAGCCCATTGCCTGCTCGACGATTTGTGGCAGGCGCTCATAATCCGTCACTTCAAAGGGCAGGATCAGGCAGCGCTCCGCTGCACCGGATGTATCGACGACGGCCTGTAACGCCGCAACATTCCGGCCCGACAGGATACAGTTTCCGCCGGCGCTCAAAAAACTGCCGCGCCAGGGCTTCGCCAATTCCCGACGATGCGCCGGTGATCCATGTAGTTTTACCACTTTGATCCGTCATCTCATGCTCCTGTTTCACCATCACTGCTCAATCGCAGCTTCTTTGCTGTCAAGCAAATGGCGCTTGCGAATCTGCCAATCTCTCCCCACATGGCAACCATGCTAATCGAAACCGAAGCCACGCCCAATCCGGCGACCCTGAAATTCCTGCCCGGCCGCGCGGTGATGGAGACGGGGAGCCGTGATTTTGCCAGTCCCGAAGAGGCCGAAGCCTCTCCCTTGGCCGAGGCCTTGTTTGCCCTTGGCGATGTGACCGGCGTGTTTTTTGGCAGCAGCTTCATTTCGGTAACGGTTGCGCCCGGTGTTGAGTGGAGCGCGGCCAAGCCCGATATATTGGGAATATTGCTCGACCATTTCAGCGCCAATATGCCGCTGTTCCACCCGGCCAGTGCCGATTTCGCCGTTCCTGCCGTCAGAAGACTATCCACTTGATGATCCGGCAGATGCGGAAATTGTCGACCAGATCAAGGAACTGATCGAAACCCGCGTTCGCCCCGCTGTTGCCAACGACGGAGGCGATATCGTCTATCGCGGGTTTCAGCAGGGCATCGTCTATCTGCAAATGCAGGGGGCCTGTTCGGGCTGCCCGTCTTCGTCAGCAACGCTGAAAAACGGGATCGAACAATTGCTCAAACATTATGTGCCGGAAGTAACCGAAGTCCGCGCCGCCTGAACTCTCAATTTAGAAAGAACCGATATGCCCGTGAACCCGCCGCTCGACGACGCCACGCTCGATCAACTTTTCCGCACCGCACGTACCTATAATGCTTTTCTCGATAAGCCAGTTTCGAACGAGCAACTGGATGCGATCTGGGAATTGATGAAATATGGCCCGACTTCGGCCAATTGCCTGCCCGCGCGGATTATCTGGTGCGTTAGCCAAGAATTCAAAGGAAAAACTCGCCGCGACTGGCGCTGCCTGCAAATGGCGAAAAAATCCTGTCAGCGCCTGCCACCGCGATCATTGGCATGGATCTGGAATTTTACGAACAGCTTCCCGAATTATTCCCGCACGCCGATGCGCGCAGTTGGTTCGCCGGAAATGCAGCGCTCACCGAAACCACGGCATTTCGCAACAGCAGCCTGCAAGGGGCTTATCTCTTGCTCGCTGCACGCGCGCTCGGCCTGGATACCGGGCCGATGTCGGGATTTGACAATGCCGCCGTCGATGCGGCCTTTTTCGCCGGAACGACCGTGAAATCCAATTTTATTTCCACCATCGGCTATGGTGATCCTGCTTCGATTTTCGACCGCAGCCCGCGTCCGGGATTTGATCGCTTTAATACAATCGTCTAATCCATTAAGCGCGCCGGCATGAGACGGCTGGTGATAGATACTGCGACGAGCGCTTGCTCGGTTGCCTTGTTTGACGGCGATACATTGCTGGCTCACCGGCATGAAATTCTCGGTCGCGGGCACGCCGAACGGCTATTGCCATATATTGCAGAATTGCCAGGCTGCGGTAAAGCCGACGCCGTTTTTGTGAATGTCGGTCCGGGCAGCTTTACAGGAATCCGAGTGGGCGTGGCCGCCGCGAGAGCATTGGCATTTTCCTGGAAGGCCGAATGTCACGGATATAATTGTCTGGAATTTCTGGCCCAGATTGCCCGGGCACAATCGGAAACCGATATCGCCGTCGATGTCGTGACGACCGGTGGCCATGGCGAATATTATTTTCAGGCCTTTTCCGCATCCGGCGTCGCGCAGTGCGATCCACAATCCCTATCCCCCGCAGCGGCTGCATCAATATCCGACGCACCCTTTGTCGCAGGTGATGTCGCCCATCCGCTTTGCCAATTGCGAGGCAGCGGGAAGCCTATCGAAATTTATCCTGATGCGCGTTTGTGGCCCGGCATCGGTAAACTCAACCAATTGCTGGCTTCGCCAACCTATATACGCGGCCCGGATGCCAAACCATCGGTAAAAAATAAGTCATGATAACGATTGTTGATGGATCGGAAGACGACCTCGATGATGTGGTTGCCGTTATGGACAATGCCTTTGATCCGGCATTTGGCGAAGCATGGAATCAAAATCAGTTACGCTCATCGCTCGCTATGCCCGGAACATATTTGGCCGTGGCCAAGTATAACCATGAAACTGCCGGTTTCGCGCTGGTGCGTACAATCGCGGGCGAGACCGAATTGCTTATGATTGGTGTGCGCCGTCTCTACCAAAAAAAGTCTATTGCATCGAAACTTATTTCAAAAGTTATAGAATATTCGATCAAAGAGCATAGTTTCAATATTTTCCTTGAGGTCCGAGATGGTAATTCGGCACAACAATTTTATCAAAGAATCGGATTTTCGGAAATAGGTAGACGGCCAAATTATTATGCCGGTGCTGACGGACAGCGGTTTGATGCGATAACTATGCAATTCAACAAAATCCAAAAATATTGACTTACGAATATCGAAAACTTTTTGACCAAATCAGTATTTTCACTTGTGATTCCAATCAAATTTTGCGACTGAATTTTCTGCAGGGTCAAAAGGTCTCGCACAAACAGGGTCAAGGAGAATGACATGTCTCAAGATGAAAATGGAGAAATGCTGATTACACTGACTGCCGATATCGTGGCAGCTCATGTCAGCAACAACAGCGTGGCAGTATCAGATTTGCCAACACTTATCAGCAGCGTTCATGGTGCATTAGCAGGTCTTTCGAGTGGAGAGCCATCGGCACCGCCGCAAGAACCGGCTGTTCCAATCCGCAGTTCGATCAAGCGCGAGTTTATCGTTTGCCTCGAAGACGGCAAGAAACTGAAAATGCTGAAGCGCCATCTGATGACGCATTATGGCATGACGCCGGATGACTATCGCGCCAAATGGGGTCTGTCGGCCGATTACCCGATGGTTGCCCCAGCCTATGCCGAACAGCGCCGTGATTTGGCAAAGGCTATCGGCCTTGGGCGGAAACCCGGCTCTGGTCGCAAGAAAAAATGAGCCCAATCGCCAATTGCGGTGATTGACATAAGGGGCTGGTCGGAAACGACCGGCCCTTTTCGTTGACGAATTCCCGCATGGCATTAATGTCCGCATTGATGGAAACAAAGATTGATCTGGAATCGCTGTGTCAAGAACGCGGCTTAAGAATTACTGACCAGCGCCGCGTAATTGCGCGCGTCATTTCCGATGCAGCCGATCATCCTGATGTTGAAGAACTGTACCGCCGCACTTCGGCGATCGATCCGAAAATCTCGATTGCTACGGTTTACCGGACTGTTCGGCTGTTTGAAGAGGCGGGCATATTGGATCGCCATGATTTCGGCGATGGCCGCGCCCGCTATGAAGCGTCGCCCGAGGCGCATCACGATCATCTGATTGACGTTGAAACAGGCAAAGTGATCGAATTTGTCGATCCCGAATTGGAGGCCCTGCAAAAACTAATTGCTGAAAAACTTGGCTATCGCCTCGTTGATCACCGGATGGAACTGTATGGCGTTGCCCTTAACCGCAACGACTAAACAGAGAAGCCCACTGGCATTGGCATTTGGCCAGATCATGTTTCTGGCGCGACTGCTGCTTATGGTAGCTTCGTTATTGGTCGGCTTGATACTTCACAACATCTGGCGACTTTTTCGCGCGCCCTCGCCTTGGCCGCGTCTGTTTCTCCTTTCAATCAGCTGGACGAGCGGCATCGCCACCGCCACCACGGGCAACCGCATCCGCAAAAATGTGTTTTACGCCGCGAACCACCATAGCTGGATCGATATTCCGGTGATGTCAGGCGTCACCGGATGCACCTTTGTCGCCAATGATGGCATTGAAAAATGGCCGTTGATCGGCTGGCTTTGCAAAATCAACAACACAATTTTTGTCAATCGTGAGAATAGGTTGAGCGTTGGTGATCAGGTTGATGAATTGCGATTGGCGATGTCTGGCGAACAACCGGTGACGATTTTCCCTGAAGGGACAACGCACGATGGAACAGGCCTTCTGCCCTTTAAGCCTTCGCTCTTCGCTGCCCTTGTGCCGCCGCCAGCCGGTATGATGGTGCAGCCCGTATTCCTCACTTACGGTCGCCACACCTCGCGCGTCGCCTGGGTCGGCACGGAAAAGGTGACGGAGAATTTCTGGCGACTTGTTGAGCTATATCAAGCCCGTTACGGCGACGATGCATTTTCTGGAACCATTTGATCCGGCGCACTATCCGGATCGCAAGGCGATTTCAGCAGAGGTGCGGCTTCGCATTGGCGCGGCGATGGAGGGGCTGTATAGGCCCACGCCATGAACAAAGATTTGCCCAAGACTTTCCATGTCAAAAATTTCGGCTGCCAGATGAATGTCTATGATGGGGACCGGATGGCAGAGATGTTTGCCGCCCAAGGGATGACCGCTGCGGATGATAGGGCTAACGCCGATCTGGTCGTGCTCAATACTTGCCATATTCGTGAAAAAGCCGTCGACAAGGTCTATTCCGAAATTGGCCGTTTGCGGCGCAAGGATGGCAGCAGCCCGGTGGTTGCCGTCGCCGGCTGCGTCGCGCAAGCCGAGGGTGCCGAAATCAGCCGCCGTGCGCCCGAGGTTGATATTGTGGTGGGGCCGCAAGCCTATCACAAGCTGCCCGATATGATATCCTCCGCCTTGCGCGGGGAAAAAGTTGTCGATCTCGACCTGCCGGGCCTCGATAAATTCGCTGTACTGCCCAAACGCCACAAGACCGGGCCGACGGCGTTTTTGACGGTGCAGGAAGGCTGCGACAAATTCTGCACCTATTGCGTCGTTCCCTATACGCGCGGCGCAGAAATCAGCCGCCCCTTTGCCGAACTGGTCGATGAAGCCAAGGCGCTGGTGGATGCAGGGGCCAAGGAAATCACGCTGCTGGGGCAGAATGTAAATGCATGGGCCGATGATGACCGCGATCTGGGCAGCTTGATCCGCGCGCTTGACCGGATCGATGGGCTGTCGCGTATCCGCTATATGACCAGCCATCCCAACGACATGACGGACGGTTTGATCGCCGCGCATTCTGATGTCGAAAAACTGATGCCCTATCTGCATTTGCCGGTGCAGGCGGGGAATGATCGCGTTTTGAAAGCGATGAACCGCAGCCATAATCGCGATAGCTATTTGCGTATCATCGATAAAGTGCGCGCCGTGCGGCCCGATATCGCACTGTCGGGCGATTTCATCGTTGGCTTCCCCGGCGAGACCGATGCCGAATTTGAGGATACGATGAGCATCGTGCGCGAGGCGTGCTATGCCTATGCCTATAGCTTCAAATATAGCCCGCGCCCCGGCACTCCGGCGGCGACTATGGACGATCAGGTTCCAGCGGAAGATCGCTGACGAACGGCTGCAACGACTGCAGGCGTTGCTGATCGAACAGCAAACCGCGTTTAACGCGAGCACGCTTGGTCGCACGACCGATATCTTGCTGGAACGACAAGGGAAATTGCCCGGCCAATTGATCGGCAAATCGCCTTGGTTGCAATCGGTACATGTGGTTGCACCCGGGATCGCAATCGGCGATATTGTGACGGTGGACATTACCGAGTCTGGCTCGTTGAGCCTCAAAGGAGAAATACAGATGCGGGCAGCGGCCTGAATGTCAAAAAAAGCGCAGGCGCAAGCAGGCGACATGTCGCGGCTCGAAATGAGTTTCGATAAACCGCATCTCATCAACACCGTTTTTGGCGAATTTGATCGCCATCTTGTCATCATCGAAAACCGGCTTGGCGTCTATATCTCGGCGCGCGGAAATCGCGTGCAGATCGAGGGAGAGGCCGGCGCCACGGCCCGCGCGCGTGATATATTGCAGGATATCTACAGCCGTGTTCAGCGTAACGAGGTTATCGATGCCGAGGCGGTTCAGGCGATTATCGCGATGACGGGGGAGCCGACTTTGGAAGGGATTGTCCGCAAGGAAGATGCAAACGCCCCTGGCATCATGATCCGCACGCGCAAAAAAACGCTGGTGCCGCGCTCGGCCACACAAATTCCCTATATGGAGGCGCTGGCACGCGACGAGATTATTTTCGCGCTTGGCCCCGCTGGTACGGGCAAGACTTATCTGGCGGTCGCCCAAGCCGTCGCCATGCTAATCACAGGGGCGGTTGATCGCCTGATCCTATCGCGTCCCGCAGTCGAGGCAGGAGAGAGATTGGGCTTCTTGCCCGGCGACATGAAGGAAAAGGTCGATCCTTATCTCCGCCCGATTTACGATGCGCTCCACGATACACTGCCTGTCGAACAGGTCGAGCGGCGGATTGCGAGCGGCGAAATCGAGATTGCGCCTTTGGCATTCATGCGTGGACGGACCTTGGCGGACGCTTTCATCATCCTTGATGAAGCGCAAAACACCACACCCGCACAGATGAAGATGTTCCTCACCCGTTTTGGCATGAACAGCCGGATGGTGATCTGCGGCGATCCCCGCCAAGTCGATATTCCGGGCGGAGCGACTTATTCCGGGCTGAACGATGCGGTCAGGCGATTGGAAGGTGTCGATGGCATTTCCACAATTCGCTTCAACAGCAGCGATGTCGTTCGGCATCCCTTGGTCGGCCGGATCGTCGACGCCTATGAGGGCGAGGATGATTGATGTCGAACTCGACCATTTAGACGAATGGGGCGGGGATCAGGATTGGCAGGCATTGGCGGAGCGGGCTGTCGCGGAAGCCTTCACTGTTGCTGGATTTTCGGCTGAGCCAGCAATTTCGATGAGCATCAGCCTGTCGGACAACGACACCGTCCACGCGCTGAATTGCGAATGGCGGGGCAAGGATCAACCGACCAATGTGCTGAGTTTTCCAATGTTGGAAGCCCACGAACTGGACGGCCTACGACTACCGCGCGCTGACCATGCAGGAATGGAAATCCTTATCGGCGATATCATCCTCGCCCATGCAGTCTGCACAAATGAAGCCACAGAAAAGTCTATTCCCCTGCCCCACCATGTCACCCATCTGATAATCCATGGCACATTGCATTTGCTCGGCCTCGACCATATCGACGACGCCGAAGCCGAACATATGGAAGCGCTGGAAGTAAAAGCGCTTGCATCACTGGGCCTCGCCAATCCATATATCGAACATTGACCAACTAACGGAGGCAGCAAGGCCAAACTGATGTCGGAGGGCGACAGTAGTAGCGGATCGAAATCACGATCTGACGACAATGGAGAAAGCCGAATATGGCAGCGCCTAAGGGCGCTGGTCACAGGGCGAGACCATGAACCCACGCTGCGCGAGCAGTTGGAAGAAAAAATCATCGAGCATGAAGAAGACGCCGCCGACGATGGCGAATCAGACGAGCAAGATGGCGATCTTTCCGCGCCCGAACGCGTCATGCTCAAAAACCTTCTGCATTTTTCGGAACACCGCGTTGACGATGTGATGGTGCCAAGGAGCGATATTCTCGGCATTCCGGACGACGCGAGTTTTGCCCAAGCCGTCGCTGCCTTTGCCGAACATGGCCACAGCCGGATGCCGGTCTATCAGGATACGCTTGATAGCATCACCGGCATGATCCACATCAAAGATCTGTTCGCGGTGCTCGCCGAGGGCAAAGAGCAGCCGGACAGTCTGGCGCCCTTCATTCGCCAGCCGCGCTTTGTGCCGCAAAGCATGGGGGTAATGGAGCTGCTCGAAGACATGCGCCGCACGCGCACCCATCTGGCCATTGTGATCGACGAATATTCGGGCACCGAAGGGCTGGTGACGATCGAGGATCTGGTTGAGGAAATCGTTGGCGAAATCGAAGATGAACATGACGACGAACCCGAAGCTTTGTTTTTTGAAGTGTCGCCAGGTATCTGGGATGCCGATGCGCGGACCGAACTCGATGATATTGCCGAAGCCGTCGATGCAAAACTGTCTGAAGTCGATGAGGATGTCGATACGCTGGGCGGTCTTGCTTTCGTGATTGCGGGGCAGGTGCCGCAAGCGGGCGAGACGTTGCTCCACGAAGAAAGCGGCTGGAAGATCGAGATATTGGACGGCGACGAACGGCGGGTAACGCGTGTGCGATTGCACATGCCTGATGTGGTAGGCGAGGCGGCGGGCTAACCCAATAATTGCCTCGCTCTGGCGCGCCAACTGCCTGCCAAAACCGCCATTTCTGCCAATTCGGCGAGTCCGGATTTTGCCCCTTCTGCCTTATGGCCACCGCCAATCAGCAGGCGAAAAGCGCGCGATACGGTCCAGTCATGCGCCGCCTGTTCAACCTGCACGAGCGCATCACCAACAGACACTGAGCCTTCCTCCAATACACGGAAGTAAAAACCGCAACGTCCGGTAGAGATCACTGCCGCCGTCATTCCGTGCAACCCGAAATGATGGTCGATTTTCCAGCACGGTTGCCGCCCTTGGCTGATTTCCACCAAGGCCGTGCCTATGCGGAACCGGTCTCCAATTCGCACATTGCTCTCGGTCAATCCTGTGGCGGATAAATTCTCGCCAAATCCGCCGGGACGTTCGAGCAAGGGATGCGGCGTCCCATCCGTTCATTTCAAAATGTGCGCGCCACACCGAATAATGCTCCGCCGGATAAAAATGTACGGCTTTGTCCGGCCCGCCATGGACAGCCGGATCGCCGACCTGATCGCCATCAAAGCCCAAAAAGCTCAGCCAGACTGGAGAATCCATAGGGCGGCGTGAGCCGATGCTACTCGACGCTCCATCGGAGCGAAAAGAAACGGGTCGTCCAACGAAAAGCGCATCGAGACGGGAATTTATCATTTCATTACGATATCGCTGCGAACCTCCCATGGCCATTGGCAATTCTCGTTCTCGTCCTTATTAGATTCACCAATGCAGACCAGTGACCTTCGCATTGCGCTTTTCAGTGGCAATTACAATTATGTACGCGATGGCGCGAACCAGGCGCTAAACCGACTTGTCGGCTATTTGCTGCGCCAAGGGGCAAAAGTTCGTGTCTATTCGCCGACGGTTGAAAACCCTGCCTTTGTGGCGACCGGCGATCTCGTCAGCATACCCTCAATCTCCATACCTGGTCGCCCCGAATACCGCCTGCCGTTGCGGATGTCGGGTGCAGTGAAGCGTGATCTTGAAGCCTTTGCCCCCAATATCATGCATATTTCCGCCCCAGACCGTGTCGGGCGGCTGATGGCGAAATGGGCGCGCGACCGGAACTTGCCGGTGCTGGCCTCTGTCCACACGCGCTTTGAAACCTATTTTCGCTACTATAATATGTCCTTTGCCGAGCCGCTGGCCGAGGCATGGCTGCGAAGGCTGTACCGGAAATGCGATGCACTCGTCGCGCCATCCGAATCAATGGCTCAGGTACTACGCCAGCAACGGATGAATTATGATATCGACATCTGGTCTCGTGGCGTGGACCGGGAGATATTTTATCCTGCGCGGCGCGATTTGGAATGGCGACGCGGATTGGGGATAGTTGACGATATGCCCGTGATCGGATTTCTGGGTCGGTTGGTGATGGAAAAAGGACTCGACGTTTTTTCCGACAGCATTGACCAATTGAAACGCCGCAATGTGCGCCATACTGTGATCGTGATCGGCGAAGGCCCTGCGCGCGGCTGGTTTGAAACGCGGTTGCCCGATGCCAGATTTGTCGGCTTTCAAGCGGGAACCGATCTGGCCCGCTCCCTTGCCAGCATGGATATGCTGTTCAATCCATCGGTCACCGAAACCTTTGGCAATGTGACATTGGAGGCCATGGCCTGCGGCCTTCCCGTGGTTGCCGCCAAGGCGACTGGCAGCCAGAGCTTGGTCGAAGATAATGGCTCGGGTCGATTGATAACGCCCGGTGCGATCGCCCAATTCGCAGAGGCCCTAAAGCTTTATTGCGAAGACAATGCCTTGCGCGCCAAACATGGCAAAGCCGGGGAACAACGCAGTCTGGATTACAGCTGGGATGCAATCAACCAGACCGTCGCCGACACCTACCTGCGCCTGATCCGCCAACGCGCGGCACGGGCTATGGCGCAGAAGTAGATGTCGCCCAATGCACAAACCCGCGATCTTTGGTTCTTTGGTGCTTTGGGTGACATATCATGACTGACCTGTTCACATCCGAAACGCCCAACACCCCGCGCCATTCTCCGCTCGCCGACCGGCTACGTCCGCAAAACTTGTCCGAGGTAATCGGACAGGAACACCTGACAGGTCCAGAAGGTGCAATTGGGCGGATGGTGGCGGCAGGGCGGTTGTCTTCGATAATCCTTTGGGGGCCACCGGGCACGGGCAAGACCAGCATTGCAAGGCTTCTCGCCGATGCAGTGGGAATGCATTTCCTTTCTGTCTCGGCGGTGTTCTCGGGCGTTGCAGACCTGAAAAAAGCCTTTGCCGAGGCCGAGCAGATGCAGCGGATGGGCAAATCCACGCTGCTGTTCGTGGATGAAATCCACCGTTTCAATCGCGCGCAACAAGATGGCTTTCTCCCCTTTGTCGAACGCGGGCTGGTAACATTGGTAGGCGCTACCACCGAGAACCCCAGCTTTGAATTGAACGCCGCACTGCTTTCGCGCGCGCAAGTTTTGGTGCTCAACCGGCTTGATGCGATAGCGTTGGGCCAATTGCTGGATCGCGCCGAGGAGATCGAAGGCCGCCCGCTTCCCCTCACCGTCGAGGCCCGCTCGGCACTGGTATCAAGCGCCGATGGCGATGGCCGCTTTCTGCTCAATCAAGCGGAGACATTGTTTGCGATCACGATCGAAAATCCGCTTGATGCAAAAGCCATGGCGGCCCTGCTCCACCGCCGGATGCCCGTCTATGACAAAGACCGCGAGGGGCATTATAATCTGATCTCCGCGCTGCATAAATCGCTGCGCGGATCGGACCCACAGGCTTCGCTATACTGGCTTGCGCGGATGCTGGTTGCGGGCGAAGAACCGCTCTACGTACTGCGACGGATTGTCCGCTTTGCGAGCGAGGATATTGGCCTCGCCGATCCAAATGCGCTGGTGCAATGTTTGGCGGCGAAAGATGCTTATGAATTTCTGGGATCGCCCGAAGGTGAATTGGCTATTGTGCAAGCCTGCCTCTATTGCGCGACTGCACCCAAATCGAACGCCGTGTATAAAGCGCAAAAGGCAGCGTGGAAATTGGCTAGCGACACCGGATCATTGATGCCGCCTGCCAACATCCTGAACGCCCCGACCAAGCTGATGAAAGATATCGGCTATGGCAAGAATTATGCCTATGATCATGATACTGATGACGGATTTTCGGGCGCGAATTATTGGCCCGATGGCATAAAACCAGCTGAATTATACGCCCCTGTCGAACGCGGTTTCGAAGCGAAAATCCGTGAGCGCATCGCGCATTGGAATCGGCTGAGAAATGAACGGAAAGCGTGATTTGTCGCGTAAGTGATTTATTTTGAATCACTTTTTCATCCACAGCATTATGTGAAGTAAAATTTGCCAGAGTTTTGATTCGATGTTAGATTCTTCCCGCTTCTAATGGCCTTCCGGTCGCAACAAAGGGGGGAGCAACATGGGTAATATCGAAATTGCCGGCTACCAGTTTGACCAGGGATTGTTCCTGGCTTGGTCCGAAAAAATATTATACGCCGTCGTCATCATCTTGGTCACTTGGGCACTCGCCAAAGCGGCGAAATGGGCCTTTGCCCGGATGGTCGATAAAATCGCCTTCCTGCAACGCGGCACATCCAATGGCGAAAGCGTTGGTTTGGCGTTGGGCAAGATTGTCTCGCTTTTGGTCTGGTTGTTCGGCTTGCTTGCAGTCTTGCAACAACTGGGCTTTGATAGTGTGATCACGCCAGTGCAGGGATTGCTCGGAAACTTCATCGGCTATCTCGACAATATTGTTTTTGCTGCCGCCATCTTCTTCATCGGATCAATGATCGCACGCATTGTGCGCGATCTGGTCGAAACCGCGCTCAGCACCGTCAATTTTGACAAATGGGCCAACAAAGGCGGGGTCGAGACGGTCACTGGAAACAGCACGATCAGCAAGACCATCGGCACGATCATCTACATCCTTGTGATCATACCGGTCGCCATTGCTGCGCTGCAAATGCTCGAAATTTCGGCCATTACCGAACCGGCGATGAACCTGCTCAATATGGTGTTCAAGGCAATCCCGTTGATCATCGGAGCATGCATCTTGCTAGGTTTGGGCTACGTCATCTCGCGCTGGATTGCTGGCTTGATCCGCGATCTGCTCCCCAGTCTGGGTGCTGATCGAGCGATTGACGAGCTGGGCATATTGCCCGCAGGTCGCAGTGCTTCGGGCGTAATTGCCGCGATTGTGACGATTGCGATCATGGTGTTTTTCGCCATCGCCGCCACTAACATGCTCGGCTTTCCGCAACTTACCAACATCCTTGAAACGGTGCTGGCACAGGCGGGCAATGTCGTCTTTGGCGCGGTGTTGATTGCGCTTGGCGTGATCATCGCCAATATCCTTCGCAATCTGATCGCCGATGCTACCGAAGCCGGGATCGCCTCCAACGTGACCTATTGGATCACGGTTGGGCTGTTCGTCTTCATCGGCCTGAAACAGATGTCGATTGGCGGAATGATCGTCGATTATGCCTTTGGCGCATTGGCCATTGGTGCGGCAGTTGCCTTTGCCCTAGCCTTTGGCTTGGGTGGACGCGATGCGGCCGGGCGGTTGCTTTCCGATCTGCGTAATAATCCACCGGCAGCCCCCAAGGCTCCGGCAAAAAAAGCTCCTGCTAAAAAATAGGTCAACAACAGGGTCGCAGGAAATGGGGGCTTTACGGCCCCCATTTTTTTGGGCTCAGCCCGCGTCCAGATCGTAAAAGGCGGTTATCTCGGCCCAGGCCTCTTCGGCGGTTTCGACAAACTGGAACAATTCCAGATCGGGCGGGCTGATCACGCCTTCGAGCATCAACTCCTCAAAATCGACCACCCGCTCCCAGAATTCACGGCCAAAGAGCAGGATTGGCATCGGCTCGATCTTGCCCGTCTGCACCAAGGTGAGCAGCTCGAAAAATTCGTCAAACGTGCCAAAGCCGCCAGGAAACACCGCCACCGCGCGGGCACGCAGCAGGAAGTGCATTTTGCGGAGCGCGAAATAGTGAAACTGGAAACTCAAACCCGGCGTCACATAAACATTGGGCGCCTGTTCGTGCGGCAACACGATGTTCAGGCCAATGGTGTCCGCCCCCATATCACGCGCACCGCGATTGGCGGCCTCCATGATCGACGGCCCCCCGCCCGAACAGACGACAAAATGGCGTTTGTCCTCGGCATCGCGCAGACCACAACTGCTCGCCAACTGCGCCAGTTTGCGCGATTCTTCGTAATAATGCGACTTGGCCTTCATCCGTTCGGCGATGATCTTGCTGCGCGGATCCTTGGCAGCCTTGATCGCGGCGTCAGCATTTTCGGGCGCAGGAATACGCGCCGAGCCATAGATTACCAACGTCGAGCTGATCCCCGCTTCATCGAGCAACATTTCGGGTTTCAGCAATTCCAGCTGGAACCGTATCGGGCGCAATTCCTCGCGCAGCAGAAAATCGGTATCTTGAAACGCCAGCTTATACGACGCGCTTTGCGTCTGTTCGGTTTGCAAAACCTGTTTTTCGACAAAGCGGGCTTCTTGTTTCGCCTTATAGAAGTGGCGATCTTTCAATTCTTTCTTGGTCATTTTACGGTGATAGCGGATTGTAGCCGCATTGCCAGACGCGAAGCCGGAAAAACGTCGGGAAAATTGACATCTTAATCTTCATTAATTTTCTGGTAACCATCTAACTCTATGAAATACCGTAAGTCGCAAAAACTGGCACGGGGGGTGCATATAGATATGTGTTCATTACCCACCCAAATGCCATGGACGGGATGATTGCTGACTGGTCTCGCATCATCCCGTCCGGGCACTTTTTCCCACAGATAGGCAAAACCCGCCACTTCTCATCCCTCTCCTGTAGGAGAAGGCAGCGAGACTTGGTGACTTGTCGCCTAGTCGCAGCGGGTGAGGGGGTGTGCGCTATCGGCAGGGCGGATCCCCTCACCAACTGCGCCTAGGCTGCGAGCAGCCAAGGCTTCGTATCCTCTCCCACTGGAGAGGGCGTCAGGCTGATAGCCCCGCCAAGCGGGCCGCCTGATCCTCGCTGATCAAGGCATTGATCATTTCGATCAGGCCGCCGCCTTCCAATATCTCCGGCAATTTGTGCAGCGTCAGGTTGATCCGATGATCGGTGACGCGACCTTGCGGGAAATTATAGGTGCGGATGCGTTCGCTGCGGTCGCCAGAGCCGACCATCGCCTTGCGCGCCTCGGCCTCGGCCCCCTGCACTTCGTCGCGTTCTTTTTCATAGATACGGGCGCGCAGTACCTGCATCGCCTTTTCCTTATTCTTGTGCTGGCTGCGGCCATCCTGACAGGTGACGACGATCCCGGTCGGCGCGTGGGTGATCCGCACGGCGCTGTCGGTGGTGTTCACATGCTGCCCGCCTGCGCCGGATGCGCGGTAAACGTCGATCTTCAGGTCTTTGTCCTCGATATGGACATCGACTTCGGTGGGTTCGGGCAGCACCGCGACCGTGGCGGCGCTGGTGTGGATGCGACCGCCAGATTCGGTGACGGGCACGCGCTGAACGCGGTGCACCCCGCTTTCAAACTTCAACCGCGCAAAAACGCCTGCGCCGGAAACCGAGGCGACGATTTCCTTAAAGCCGCCCACATCTGACGCGCTCATCGAAATCGCCTCGACCTTCCAGCCTTGTGTGGCGGCATAGCGTTCGTACATCCGGTATAGGTCGCCCGCGAACAGCGCCGCCTCATCGCCGCCGGTGCCAGCGCGGATTTCGAGCATGGCGGAGCGTTCGTCGGCAACGTCTTTGGGGAGCAGCAGGATTGCGAGATCATGCTCGGCCAGCTGCTTGTTGTGCGAAACGTCGAGCAGTTCCTCCACCGCCATATCGCGCAAATCCTGATCCCCCGACGGATCGCGCGCCATGGCATCGAGCGTCTCCATCTCGGCGCGCAGACGGCGGACTTCCTTGGCCATTTTGGCGACGGGTTCGATCTCGGCATATTCTTTGGAGGCGGTGACAAAGGCATCGCCCTCCATCGTGCCAGAAGCCATCCGCGCCTCAAGCTCAGCAAACCGCGCCTCGATTTGCGCGATGCGTTGGGGGGAGATTTGGGTCATTCGTCGAGCAAGTTCTCGCACGAAATGGCCGTGTCCAAAATCGACTTTCGCCGAGCGAAGTCTCGCAAACTGCGCCATGTTCTCAGCATTACTGTTGCCACCTATGGCCGACGCTAAGGCAACGAAGTTGCAATCGGCGTCATGTAGCTCTCCAGAGTACCGAGACGTCTGTCCGAACGTACTACCGCTCGTTTGCTCGAATGACCAATCAGCCGAAGAATCGCTTCTATCCCAGCATTCTGCAACGTTTGCAGACGCCTTGCTTCGATGTTGCCGAATTTGAATCCGCATTTGCCTTAATGCCACGCTCTGTCGCAACGCCAATTGCAAGCGACTTCGGCCGATAGCTCGACACAGCATCTTCGCGTTCTGGAATTACCGCAAAGCACGATCTTCGGTTCAGCGGCGCATCCAACCAACATCGCCAACCGCTCAATCCCCGCAGCCCAACCGACCGCTGGCGTCGCAGGCCCACCCAAATTCTCGATCAACCCGTCATAGCGGCCACCGCCCAGCACGGTCCCTTGCGCGCCCAGCCGGTCGGTGGTGAATTCAAACGCGGTGTGGCGGTAATAATCCAGCCCGCGCACCAATTTGGCGTTGCGCGTCCACGCGACGCCCGCCGCGTCCAATCCGGCGGTTACCGCGCCAAAGAAATCCTGCGCCTCACCGCTCAAAAAATCGTCGATCCGGGGCGCGGCATGGGCGACGCCGCGGTCATCGGGGTCTTTGCTGTCGAGGATGCGCAGCGGGTTTTTCTCCAGCCGCGCCAGGCTGTCTTCCGACAACACATCTTTATGATCGTTGAAATAGGCGATCAACGCCGCGCCGCCACGCATCGCGGCTGGCCACATCGCCCAGCGTATTCAGCTCCAAAGTCACGCCTTCGTTGATGCCCAGTTCGTGCAGCAACTGATCCGCCATCACCAGCAATTCAACATCGGCCTGCGGTTCCGCCGCGCCGATAATCTCGGCATCAATCTGGTGAAACTGGCGATAGCGGCCCTTTTGCGGGCGTTCGTAACGGAACAGCGGCCCGTGCGTCGTCACCTTCATCGGCGCATGTTGTTGCCAGCCGTTGGTCAGGTAAGCCCGCGCAATCCCGGCGGTAAATTCGGGCCGCAGCGTGATCTGAATCGCCGCCGCGATCCTCAAAGGTGTACATTTCTTTCGACACCACATCGGTCGCTTCGCCCAAGACTGCGCGCAAATACCGCCGTCGGCTCGATCACCGGCAGTTGCAGCCCCTTAAACCCATAAAGCCGCCGCACGCGTTCAAAGGTCGCCACGACATGCGCAAAGCGTTCTTCGGTTTCGCCGAACATATCCTGTGTGCCGCGAATGGCTTGCGGGGTTTGTATCTTGCTCATGGGGATGCGCCCTAGCGGGTTTTTTATGGAGGTGAAACACCTCCTTTAATCCAAGAACTCCGTCGCCCCAGCGAAGGCTGAGTGGCTAAATTAGGGACAGTATATAATTAATTCGATAGGGCCTTTCGCGTATCAGCGCAGACTTTCAAATTAATTATATACTGTCCCTAATTTAGCCGCGCGGGCCTCAGCCGTCGCCGAGGTGACGGTTGTTTTCTCTCTGGACGGCAAACCAAAGCCGCGGCAAAACCCGCTCCATGTCGTCACGCTTCACACTCGCCGCCATCGCGGCGCTCTCGCTTTCATCCGCAACCACAAGCGCAAAAATCTGCGCCGCAACCGGTGCCGATTGAAAGCAACATCCCAAAGCCCCATCCAACGCCCGTCTATCCGGCGATGCAGCTGGAGGTCGATGCAACCGACATCGAACGCGCCATTTTCCGCGTGAAGCAAAGCTTTGCGACCACCGAACAGCCGCTAAACCGGGAACGCACGCTGACCTTGCTCTATCCGCAATGGCTGCCCGGAAAACATGCTCCGCGCGGCGCTGTCGCCGAACTGACGGGATTGAAATTCAGCGCAAAGGGACAGTTGCTGAAATGGGAGCGCGATCCGCTTAACGTCTATGCTTTCCATATCACCGTGCCCGCAGACGTCACCAAAATCGATGCGGAATATCAATTTCTTTCGCCCGTGCGCGAGAGCGAAGGCCGCATCGTCGTCACGCCCGAGATGATGAATGTGCAGTGGGAGCAAGTGTCGCTTTATCCCGCCGGCTATTTCACCCGCAACATCCGCATTCGTCCGTCGATCATCTTGCCTGATGGGCTGGACCGGCGTCGCCGCACTCGATGGTGCGAAAATCATCGGCAACCGCATCGATTATGCCGAGACCGATTATGAAACGCTGATCGACAGCCCGATGTTTGCCGGACGGCATTTCCGCAAATGGGATTTGGGCAATGCGGTCACGCTGAATGTCGTGGCCGATGAAGCCAAGGCGCTGGAGGCGAAGCCCGAACATATCGCCGCGCACAAGGCGCTGGTTGACGAGGCTTTGCAGCTGTTCGGTGCAAAGCATTTTGATCGCTATGAATTTTTGCTCGCGCTGACCGACAAAATGGGCGGCATTGGCTTGGAGCATCATCGCAGTTCAGGAAAATAGCCGCGAGCCCGATTATTTCACCGAATGGGCCGAAAATGGCAGCGAGCGGGGCTTGCTACCGCACGAATTGACCCACAGCTGGAACGGCAAATTCCGCCGCCCTGATCGCGCTGTGGACGCCCAATTATGATGCGCCGATGCGCGACAATCTGCTGTGGGTTTATGAAGGGCAGACGAGCTATTGGGATTTGGTGCTTGGCTGCGCGTTCGGGGTTGCAGATCACACGAAATGGTGCTGGGCGAATGTGGCCGAACTATGCCGGCATCTATAGCGAACAGCCGGGGCGCGAATGGCGTTCGGTGGAAGATACCACGCTCGATCCGATCATCGCCGCGCGCAAGCCCAAGCCCAATACCAGCCAATCGCGCACCGAGGATTATTACAACGAAGGCTCGCTGATCTGGCTGGAGGCGGACATGACGATCCGGTCGCTTTCCAAAGGCCGCAAAAGCCTCGATGATTTTGCCCGCGCCTTTTTTGGCGTACGCGGCGGCGACTGGGGTACGCTGACCTATGATTTTGACGAGATCGTCCGCACTTTAAATGGCGTGCAACCCTATGACTGGGCCGCCTTCCTCGACAAACGCTTGCGCCAGCCCGGCCAGCCTGCGCCTTTGGGCGGGATTGAAAAGGGCGGATACCGGCTGGTGTGGAAAGAGGAAGCCAATGTCTTTGACAAGGAGCGGATGAAGGAAGACGAACACCCTCGATCTCACCCATTCTTTGGGGCTGGTACTCGATAAGGACGCCAAGGTGACGGCGGTGCAATGGGGTAGCCCGGCCTTTAAGGCAGACATCGTCAACGGCGCGAAGATCATTGCGGTGGGCGGCATCGCTTATTCCAAAGACCGGCTGAACGAAGCGATCAAGGCGGCGAAGGACGGCAAGACGCCGGTCACCTTGCTGCTGCAACGCGATGACCGCTATCGCACCGTCGATATCAAATGGCATGGCGGATTGCGCTATCCACATCTGGAGCGGGTGGGGACAGCGCCGACGCTTCTCGATGCGATGTTGGATCCGAAACGGAAATAGCCATCTTGGGTTCAGGCTTTTTTTGGCATTGGGATTGGACTAAGGGCGATCCAGTCTCTCCCAAATCAAGGACCAAAAATGCGTATCGACCTGATCCCCGCCGGCGATAATCCACCCGAAAGCCTCAACGTCCTGATCGAAGTTTCCATCGGCGGCGAGCCGGTGAAATATGAATTCGACAAGGCATCGGGTGCGCTGTTTGTGGATCGTTTCCTGCACACGCCGATGCGCTATCCGGCCAATTACGGCTTTGTACCGCATACGTTGGGCGAGGACGGCGATCCGCTCGACGCGCTGGTCGTTGCCCGCTCTCCCATCGTAGCAGGAGCCGTGGTCAAATGCCGCCCCATCGGCGTGTTGATGATGGAGGATGACGCAGGCGGCGATGAGAAGCTGTTGTGTGTGCCGGTGAACAAGACTTTTCCTTATTATGCCGATGTGGTGTCCTATAAAGATATGCCGCCCATCGTGCTGCAGCAGATCGAGCATTTCTTCACCCACTATAAAGACCTGGAGCCCGGCAAGTGGGCAAAGCTGAATGGCTGGGGCGATGTGGATCAGGCGAAGCGGATCATCGTCGAATGTATCGAGCGTGCCAAGGAGCATGAGGAATGAAACGGTTCGCTACCGCTGTTCGTGGCGCTTTCGCTCAGCGGCCTGTGCCACGCCCGAAACGCGCATCCGCACCGCGCTGACCAACGCGGGGCTGTCCAAGCCCGTTGCCGGTTGCATGGCCGGACGGATGGTGGACCGGCTGTCGCTGAGGCAATTGAACAAGCTGCGCGGGCTTAAGCAAGTTGCAGAAAAAAATGTGCGACAAATCACCATCGACGAATTTGTAAAGCGCACAAAGGCGTTGCAAGACCCCGAAATATTGGGGGTAGTGACAACTTCAGGCATAGTCTGTGCATTTCAATGATCGCGCGATTGTGGGCGGCATAGTGACCTGCTAGGCGTTTCAACCATGACTGAAACCGTGCCTGAAACTATGACTGAAGCCGCGCCCGAAACTGCGCCTTCGCCGCAATTATCTATTGTCGATTTACCCGCTGAACCCGCTGCCCAAAAGGGTGAAAAATCGCTGGGCAATCTCCGCATGATTGCGCGCGTAGCCGGTCGCTATCCAAAACAGATATTGTTCGCGATCCTGGCGCTGATCGTAGCGGCAGGCTCAACCTTGGCTATACCCAGAGGGCTGATGGCTATTGTCGATAAAGGGTTTATCGAAACCGGCGGTGATATCGCGCCCTATTTTGTGACCATGCTGGGCATTGTGCTTGTTTTAGGCGCGGCGACCGCGTTTCGATTTTATTTTGTCAGTTGGCTGGGCGAACGGGTGGTTGCCGATATCCGCATTGGGGTGCAGCAGAATTTACTCAGGCAGGAACCCGCCTATTTTGAAGAAAACCGCCCTGCCGAAATTGCCAGCCGCATGACCGCCGACACCGCTATTATCGAACAGGTGGTGGGCACAACCGTTTCGGTTGCACTGCGAAACATCCTCATCGGGATTGGCGGTATCGTTATATTGATAAGCCTTGCGCCAAAGTTGACCGGTATGTTGCTGATCGGCATCCCCGTTGTAATTCTGCCCATCGTGTTTCTTGGCAGACTGCTCCAAAAGGCCTCTCGCAGCAGCCAGGATCGTGTTGCCGACGTTGGTACAATCACATCCGAAGTATTGGGCGCGATGAAAATCGTTCAGGCCTTTGGGCAAGAAAAGCGCGAACTTGGGCGCTTTTCCGGAGCAGTAGATGAAACCTTTGCCGCCGCGAAAAGGCGGATACGGATCAGAGCGGCACTCACCGCGTTGGTGATGGCATTGATATTTGGTGGCATTGTCCTGTTCATTTGGGAAGGCGCCGATCAGGTTGTCCAGAAAGCGATTACCGGTGGCACACTGATAGCTATGATCATTTATGGCGGGCTGGTTGCCGGATCTTTCGGCGCGTTGACCGAGGTTTATGGCGATCTGGTGCGCGCGTCGGGCGCGTCGAGCCGTTTGAACGAACTGATGAGCGCACAGCCCGGAATTGCGCCGCCGGTAAATCCGGTCTCGATGCCTGCACCGCGCGGGCAGCTCGAATATCAGAATGTGTCCTTCCGCTATCCCACCCGCCCCGAAATCGCGGCGCTCACAGACTTTTCGCTGAAGATCAATCCGGGTGAGACCGTTGCTGTCGTCGGGCCATCAGGCGCAGGCAAATCTACACTGTTCCAGCTGGCCCAGCGCTTCTACGATCCCGAAGCGGGTTCGGTGCGGATCGATGGTGTGGCACTAACCAGTGCTGATCCAGCAGAGTTTCGCCAGCGTATGGCGCTGGTACCGCAAGATACAGTGTTATTTGCCGCCTCGGCGCGGGACAATCTGCGCTATGGAAACTGGACGGCGGATGATGCCGCGATCTGGGCGGCGGCGGAACAGGCCAATGCTGCCGAGTTTCTCCGCACCCTGCCCCAAGGCCTTGATACCTATCTGGGCGAAGGCGGTGCGCGGCTATCGGGTGGTCAACGGCAACGGATCGCGATTGCGCGCGCCCTGCTTCGCGATGCGCCGATCCTGTTGCTCGACGAAGCGACCAGTGCCTTGGATGCCGAAAGCGAACGACTGGTGCAGGATGCACTCGAACATCTGATGCAAGGCCGCACCACCATCGTGATCGCCCACAGGCTAGCCACGGTGCGCTCGGCAAACCGGATCATCGTGATGGACGAAGGGCGGATCGTTGAGGAAGGCAATCATGCCGACTTGAGCAAGCGTGGCGGACTTTATGCGCGGCTGGCAAGCTTGCAGTTTGATGCGTGAATGCGAACGAACTGAACACGCAGGGCCTTAGAGCATGATGACATTCGGTTAAACCGTAGCCCTGAGCCTGTCGAGCCGAAGGCGGCCAGAGGCCAACGGCGTTTCGTAGTACCGAGAGGCATGCTTCGACAGGCTCAGCTCTACGGTTTATTCTAGAGCATGATGACATTCGGTCGAATCATACCGTTTGTGCTGAGCTTGTCGAAGCACGTCTCTCGGTTTACTTGTCCCGAAGCGCCGTTGGCCTCTGGCCGCCTTCGGCTCGACAGGCTCAGGGCTACGGTGTCAGTTTAGAATGCTGCTCCGTCCTATTTTTGCGAAGCCAGATAGCCGATCAGCGCTTTACGCTTTTCAGCATCCTTGATCCCCACAAACACCATCTTGTTACCGGGAACGGCGGCACGTGGATCGGTGATATAGGCATCGAGCGCCGCTTCATCCCAAATCCCGCCCTTGGCGATCATCGCCGGTGAATAGGCAAAGCCTGCGACCGAGCCAACTTTGCGTCCCACAACACCATGCAGATTGGGGCCAAGGCCGTTGCGGCCGCCCTTGTCTATGGTGTGGCAGGCGACGCATTGGTTGAACGCCAATTTGCCTGCATCTTCGGCGGGTGCTTCGACTGTGGCTGTTTCAGGAGCGGTGGATTCAGCCGCAGTTTCGTCCTGACCGCCGCTGCAAGCCATAAGCGCCAGCGGCAAACGCGAGTACAGAAGTTTGCGGATCATTTCGCAGCTTCCGCAACAGGAGCGGCTTCCCCCGCCTTTGCGGCATCGCCGCCTTCGGCAACGGCTTCACCCGGAGGGGGCGCGGCGGGCAAAGGCAGGTTCGATCCCTGAGAATTAATATAGAGCAACAGATTGGCACGATCTTCGGCCTTGGCGATGCCTTGGAACGCCATCTTGTTATCTTTCGCCAACTTCTTGGGATTGGTCAGCCACAAATTCAGCTTTTCAAAATCCCAATTGCCGCCCACGCCTTTCAAGGAGTCCGAATAGGCAAAGCCACCGCTCGCAATGCCTTTGCCCAGCACCGCGTTCAGATTGGGGCCAAGCCCGGCAGCGCCGCCAGCATTGATCGTATGGCAAGATTTGCATTTGGCAAAAGTCGCTTCGCCCTTCGCTGCATCGGCGCTCGCCAGCAATGTCGCGAGCGGATCAACAGGGCCACTGCCGCCTTCTGCAGCTTCACCCTCAATCGCGTAACCTGCCTTGTGCGGCACTTCACCGTGGAAAACTTTTCCGAAAACAATCGACGTGCCCAATGCGACGATGCCTGCGCCCAGTACCCAACCGGCGATGATATTGCTGCGGTTATCCATTTATTTCAGCCCTGACTGTGTGAGTGCGAAAGCCGATCGGGCAGCCGCCATTTCAAGATTCTTCGGCTCTCTAGTCCGGCTTCTTTTGCGGTGCAAGTGCGGAAATCCCGCTTGCGGCGCTGTTATCCCTGCCCTATCCGCCGTCGCCACTATGGACAGTTTTCCCCACAGCGCGTTGGCGCGCGTCGAGACCATGACCAAAAAGGCGCTTTGCACGCCCGAACGCGCGGTCGCTTTCCAAGGCGCACCCGGCGCCAATTCGCATCTAGCGGCACTTCAGGTCGATCCCGATTGCCTGCCCGTGCCCTGCTTCGCCTTTGAAGATGCCATTGATATGGTGAAAGAAGGCAAGGCTGATCGCGCCGTAATTCCAATCGAAAATTCGCTGCATGGTCGCGTGGCCGATATTCATTTCCTGCTTCCCGAAAGCGGACTTTCGATTGTCGCCGAACATTTCATGCCGATTCGCCACAGCCTGATGGCAAAAAGCGCCAATGCAAAACTAACCAGTGCAATGAGCCATCCACAAGCCCTTGGCCAATGCCGCCATTATTTGCGCGCCAACGGAATTACGCCGGTCGCTTATGCCGATACAGCTGCTGCCGCTGCCTTTGTGGCAGACAGCGATGACGCAGGGGCGGCGGCAATTGCACCCAGCATTTCAGCAGAAATTTATGGGTTGGAGATCGTCAAAGACGGAATCGAAGATGATGATCGCAACACCACCCGTTTTGTGGTGCTAGCGCGTGAACCGGCGGAATATGCCGCCTGTCGTCGGCCCGTGGATGACCACTTTGATCTTTGAAGTGAAAAACGTTCCCGCTGCCCTGTACAAAGCGATGGGCGGTTTTGCCACCAACGGCGTCAATATGACCAAGCTGGAAAGCTATCAAAACGGCGCAAGCTTTGCCGCTACCGAATTTTTCGCCGATATCGAGGGTGCTCCGGGCGATGCGAATGTTGACAGGGCACTGGAAGAATTGCGGTTCCACTGCAATTCGGTGCGGCTGCTGGGCACATACCGGCAGATGCGGGTGCGGGGTTAAGCCAGCACGCGCCGCACCTTGTGTAGCCATTCCAAACGGTCTTCATAGCCGATCAGTCCGCCGTTGATCCGCAGGGTAACTTCTTTGAAAGCGCGCTGATCACATAATGGGTTCAAATCGCGCCATTTCCAATAGGCGCAGGCTATCCGGAGCGCGACTGCGGTTTCAATGGCCTTTTCCGGATTGGCGACAAGGTCGATCCCGGCGATTGCGCCGGTACTGCGATAGCCGTCCTTGCCAGTAATCTGGATATAGCCTCGCCCGCGATAACGATATCCATCGCCCGATTCCGGTAGGCCATTGCCCATGCGGTTTGCATAGACCTTGTTCGCCAGCTTTTCCGGATTGTTGGCATAGGGCTCTGCGGAGGCAATCGTGGGAAACCGCGTTGGCCATATCTCGGTCAGCCGCTTTGCACTGTAATTCAAATTTTCTACCGAACGGGTTAGCGCTCCGGTTTCATGCGCGATTTGTGCCAGAAAATACTCGATACGAATTCGCTTCCGGTCGAGGCCGAATTCCCGAAACAACGCAGGCGATTTGGCGGCGAAGGCCTTTACCGTTGCATCTTTTGCATTGGGAAACAGCGTCCTGAGTTGGGTTTCGAAACCAATCTCGCCTCCTTTAGAAGCATGATGCCGAAGGCGGCCAGAGGCCAACGCGTTTCGTAGTGACCGAGAGACGTGGTTGGTGCTCCGCACCGCCTTCGCTCGACAAGCTCAGCACTAACTTGTCCAACGAATGTCATCTGCTCTAGTGCGCCGCGCCCCAGCTGGCGCCCGTGCCAATCTCCACACCCAGCGGCACTGGAAGTTTGACCAAAGGCTCGGCGGCCCCCGCCATCACCGCTTCGATCACCTTGCTCGCTGCCGCGACATCGCCTTCTGGCAATTCAAACACCAGTTCATCGTGCACCTGCAACAGCATTCGCACATTGGGCAAGCCTGCCTCGGTTAGTGCTGGCATCATCCGCACCATCGCGCGCTTTATGATATCAGCGCTTGTCCCTTGGATGGGGGCGTTGATCGCGGCGCGTTCGCTGCCCTGTCGCTCGGCACCATTGGCCGAAGAAATGCGCGGGAACCAGCATTTGCGCCCGAATAATGTGGTGGTGAAGCCAGTTTCCTTCACGCTGGCCAGCGTCTCCTGAATATAGGCGCTGATCCCCGGAAAGCGTTTGAAATAGGCGTCGATCAACGCTTGCGCTTCTTCGGGCGTCGATTCCAATCGCTTTGCCAATCCCCAACGCGAAATGCCATAAAGGATCGAGAAGTTGATCGTCTTCGCGCGCCCTCTTGTATCACGGTTGACTTCACCAAACAGCTCGCGCGCGGTGCGGGCATGGATGTCCTCGCCCTGCTCGAACGCTTCGCGCAAAGGCCCGACATCGGCGATATGCGCGGCGAGACGCAGTTCGATCTGGCTATAGTCGGCAGACAGGATGACATTGCCGGGTTCGGCTACAAACGCGTCCCTAATCTGCCGTCCGATTTCGGTGCGGATCGGGATGTTCTGCAAATTCGGATCGGTCGATGCCAGCCGCCCCGTTTGCGCGCCGACCAGACTGTAGCTGGTGTGGACGCGCCCCGTTTTGGCGTTGATCTGTTCCTGCAAGCTATCGGTATAGGTGGATTTCAGCTTCGCCAATTGTCGCCATTCGAGCACCTTGCCCGCAATCTCCACGCCCTGTCCGGCCAAATCTTCAAGCACGGTGACGTCGGTCGAATACTGGCCGGATTTGCCCTTCTTCCCGCCCTTGTGTCCCATTTTCTCGAACAAGATATTGCCCAATTGCTGCGGGCTGCCGATTGTAAAGGGCTGCCCTGCAAGCGCGTGGATTTCTTTTTCCAGAACCGCACCTTGCTCGGCAAATTCGCTCGACAGCCGCGACAGCACCGCGCGGTCCACCTTGATGCCTTCGCACTCCATGCGGGAAAGCAGTGGCGACCAGCGGCCTATCGACCAGTTCATAGATCCGCGTTACTTTTTCAGGAGAAAGCCGCAATTTCAAGTGGTGCCACAATCGCAAAGTCACATCGGCATCTTCGGCCGCATATTTGGTCGCCTCGGCCACCGGCACTTCGGCAAAGCTGATCTGGCTTTTGCCCGTTCCCGTCAGCGATTTATAGCTGATCGGTGCGTGATCGAGATGCAGCTTGGACAGTTCGTCCATCCCATGCCCCTGTCGCCCCGCATCCAAGGCAAAGCTCATCACCATCGTATCGTCAAAGGGCGAAATCGAAAGCCCATGTTGGCGCAGCACCGACATATCATATTTCAGATTCTGCCCGATTTTGAGCACGCTATCGTCTGCCAGCAAAGGCTTGATCCGCGCAAGCGCCGCTTCAAGCGGAATTTGTTCGGGCTTTTCCGCCAGCAAATCGGTGCCGCCATGCTGGAGCGGCACATAACAGGCCTCCCCGGGCGTCACCGCCAGACTGAACCCCGCCAGCCGCGCGGTCACTGCCTCCAGACTGTCGGTCTCGGTATCAAAACCAACCACGCCCACTTCATGCGCGCGGGCGATCCAGTGATCGAGGCGATCCAATGTGGTGACGCACTCATATTTGCTCGCGTCAATCGGCGGCATCGGCGCGGGGCTGGCCGCCTTGCCCGCTTCCACAGCAACCGCCGCGCCATCGCCCTTGCGCTCGGCCTTAGGTTGCCCTGCAATCGCCTTGTTCGCCGCGGCGGTATCGCTCGTCTTGCCGATGCGGTTCAGCAGCGTCTTGAAGCCATGTTCTTCAAGGAATGGCCTTAGCGGCCCTTCGGGAATTGGCTTCAATTCCATATCGTCCAATGCAATCGGCAACGGGCAATCTTCCTTCAGCGTTACAAGCACCTTGGAAAGCCGCGCCAGTTCCGCATGTTCGATCAGGTTGTCGCGCATTTTGGACGGCTTCATGTCCGGCGCTGCCGCCAGCACGCCTTGCAAATCGCCAAATTCGGTTATCAGCTTTGTTGCAGTCTTTGGGCCAACACCTGGCACTCCCGGCACATTGTCCGAACTATCCCCCATCAGCGCGAGCACATCGCCGACAAGTTCCGGCCCGACGCCGAATTTCTCGATCACCTCGTCGCGCCCGATGCGCTTGTCTTTCATAGTGTCAAACATATCGACGCCGTCGCCGATCAATTGCATCAGATCCTTGTCAGAAGAGATGATTGTCACATCCCAGCCTACAGCGCGCGCCGCGATGGTGTAGCTTGCGATCATGTCATCGGCCTCGACACCCTCCTCCTCGATCATCGGGAAGGAAAAGGCGAGTGTTGCATCGCGGATCAGCGGGAATTGCGGACGCAAATCTTCGGGAGCAGGCGGGCGGTTGGCTTTATATTGATCGTAGATGTCGTTGCGGAAACTCGTTCCCGCCTTATCGAGCACGACCGCAAGATGGGTGGGGCCATCGGCAGCGTGCAAATCATTGGCGAGCTTCCACAACATGTTCGAATAGCCGGCAACCGCCCCCACCGGTACGCCTTGCGGATTGGTGAGCGGTGGCAGGCTGTAATAGGCGCGGAAAATATAGGCGGAACCATCGACGAGATAGAGATGCTTGTGGTCGGTCATGCCGGACGGATAGCATTGCCTCTTGCCCAAGTCTCGCCCAAATCTTTCGGCCAAATCACTGGTTCGGGCGAAGCTGGTAAACCGCTGCCTCAGCCGTTGTCGGGCGGCATGGGAAAGCACACATACACCTCATTGTCAGAAGTGCCTAAAAGGCAAATTTCAACTATTTTCTGAACACAGACGATTTCAAAATGCCGTTTCAAATCTCTGGGTGAGTTATCAATAATATCAGCCAAACCATTGCCTTACTTTATCGTTTGTTAAACCCGAGTGGCTAAGGCGCAATTCCAGACCCAGTGGAATCGCCCAAATGTTGAAATTACCTAAACTGCGCGGAAACAAGCAATTTTCGCTTGTTATAGCGCTTTTGGGATTCCTGTTCCTGCTGGTACTCGGCGGTGGCGTTTATGTTACCGTCACCAGCGCCAATGATGTGGAGAAACACCGCACAGCAGGTTTGGCGCATCTTGCGGTCAAGGCCCAGTTGAATTCCTTGAAATCCGCCACAGAAGAAAATGCCTATTGGAATGAAGCAGCCGACAATGTCTATTTAAGCAGCGATAAAAAGACATTTTTTGAACGCAATTGGCTACCGGCCACGCTTGATAATGACAGATATGAATTGATCCTCATCGTCAATCCCGACGGACAGATATTGCTCGCGGCCGAAAATGGTGTGATGAAGAATATACAACCATTCCAGCGTTTTGGCGGTAGCTTTGATAAACTGGTATCATCGTTGACGGGATCGACGCAAAGCGTTGCCGCGCTCGTGCGTGACAAACAGGAAATCGCGATCCTTTCGGCGTCCAACATTCGCTATACCGATGCCAGCATGAACGCCAAGATCGTGAAGGATCATCACTACCGCATCGTCTTCAAAAAGCGCATTGACCAAAAACTGGTGAGCGCAATGGGCGGCGATATGGGCATTTCGGGACTCACATTGGGTGGAAATCCCGGACAGCGCCCGACAATCAATTTAAAGGATGATGCCGGAACCGCTCTCGGACATCTTTCGTGGAACCGGCCCAATGCCGGATTGATCGCCGCGCGCCAATCACTGCCATTCCTGTTGGCAGGCAGCCTGCTGTTTTTCGCAGTGCTAATCGGCATCGGTCGCTTTGGTGGCCGCATATTGCGCCGCCTGCATGAACAGGCATTGACCGACAGCTTAAGCCGGATGCCAAACCGGCGTGCGTTGCGCCGCGAAATTCAGACGGAAGAATCCACGGGGCAGCAATTTGCTTTGGCCTTGATAGATCTGGACGGATTCAAAAACGTCAATGATTGCTATGGCCACGCCGTCGGTGATCGACTGATCCGTCAGGTTAGCGAAATATTGCAAAAAGCGATTGGCGGCGATGGCATGGTCGCCCGCTTGGGCGGTGATGAATTCGCAATCCTGTTGCGTGGATCCAACGCCGGTATAAGAATTCGTGCATTGATGGATTTGTTTCTGGAACGACTGCATTATCCGATCATGATCGAAGAACGTTCAATTTCGGTTGGTGCCAGCATCGGCTTGGTCGCAACCGATGGCAGCGATGTCGGCGATGGTGAAATGATGCGTCGTGCCGATATCGCCATGTATTCGGCAAAGCGCCAGGGCAAGATGCGTATCGCGTGGTACGATGCAAAACTGGACGAAGAACAAGCGATAGCCAACGAACTGTCCAATGAATTGCGCTGTTCGCTGGCCAAAAATGAAATCGAAGTTGTCTATCAGCCGATTGTCGATGTCGGCGGGATAGGGTTTGAAACGGTAGAAGCCCTCGCCCGTTGGACCAGCCCGACGCGCGGACCAATCGCACCAGACATTTTCATCCCGATTGCCGAAAACACCGGCCTGATCGACGCTATCGGACTATATGTGCTTCGCCGCGCTTGCGAGGATGTAAATCGGATGGCTCCTGTTCGGCTGGCGGTCAATGTATCGGCGGCCCAACTTCGCAATCCTACTTTCCCGGTCGAATTACAGAAAATCTTGAACGAAACAGGCTTTGAAGCAAAGCGGCTGGAACTGGAAATCACAGAAACCTATCTGATCGCCGATACCACTCTTGCGCAAAAGGTGATCGAAGGCGTGACCGCTTTGGGGGTTACCATTTCGCTCGACGATTTCGGTACTGGCTATGCCTCGATCGGCTTTTTGCGGCAATTTGCCTTTGGAAAGCTGAAGATAGACCGTTCGTTGGTACAAGAAGCCCAGCATGACAATGCGGCCCGGATGCTGGTGCAAGTCAGCGTCGCTGCGGCCCGCGCACTCGATATGGTGGTCACCGCCGAGGGTATCGAGACGCAGGCACAGGCCGATTTGATGAAGATCGTTGGCTGCGATCAGCTTCAGGGCTGGCTATACGGTGTCCCCATGGACAATGTGAGCATAGCGCAATTGTTGGACGAGGCTGACGTCACCAAATCCAAAGCGGGTTGAGACCCGGAAAAATCCGAACTTGTGCCTTTCAGGGCACTTCATCGCCCCAAAGCCGCTCTGCCTCGATATAGCCTGCACGGCCCGAGACATCAAAACGACACCAGCCTTTGCCGCAATCCTCGATCCGCCCGACAACGCCCGGCTCCACCCGCCAAGCGATGCGCGCGGTGGGCTCTGGTGAATCGCGGAGCGAGCCAACGCCCGTACCAGTCACCAATGCCGTGCGTTCGGGATTCAGCAAGCGGACGTGCATCCAGCCCTGATCCCCATCCGGATCCTCAATCTTGCGCCACACTTCGTGCACGGCGACCACTTTCACCGGCAAATGCTGCCGCTTATACACCCATTTCACCGGAAATTCAGTACTCGGCCCGGTCCGCATCCGCGCCTCTTCCTCGTCAATCGAAGCCCAATAGGGCGTTTTTTTGGTTGTTTGTGCAATGGCGGCAGTTGTTGCCAAGGCTGCCAATAAAAATGCGGCGTGATTCAAATATTTGCTCATAAGGAAATCCGGCCCCAATCCCTTTAACCTCTCCTATAGTGTAAGCTGTACCGACAGTACAAGGGCGATGGGTTGACCTTTTACAAGTGAAACGACAAGGAAATGACATGACGGATTTCCAGCGCATAGAACGCCCACGCGTCGCGGTTTCGCGGCGGTTGCTGCCGCCCATCGAAGCGCGGATGGCAGAGCTGTTTGACTGCTCCTTTAACGCAGACGATCAACCGCTGTCTGCGGAGCAGATGATCGCTGCCATGAAGGGCTGCGATGTCTTTGTTCCCACGGTGACCGACCGGATTGACGCCGAATTGATCTTGAAAATGCCGCCATCGCTCAAACTCATCGCCAATTTCGGCGCGGGCGTGAACCATATCGATCTGGCCGCAGTCAAGGCGAAGGGCATCATCGTTACCAACACGCCCGGCGTCTTCACCGACGATACCGCAGACCTGACGATGGCGCTGATCCTGAATGTGCCGCGCAGCCTTGGCGAAGGACACCGGATGATGCGTTCCGGCGGGTGGCAGGGTTGGAGCCCCACGGGAATGCTTGGCCACAGGATCGGTGGAAAGACTTTGGGGATCATCGGTCTCGGACGAATTGGCGAAGCGGTGGCGAAACGTGCGCGAGCCTTTGGCATGAACATCGTCTATAATCGCCGCCACCGCCTACCCGCCAGTGTAGAGGAGGAGTTGGGCGTTAGCTTTGAACCCGATCTGGACCGGCTGGTGGCAAGGGCAGACATTATCACGCTGCATTGTCCGTTAACTGCGGAAACCGACAAGTTGATGAGCCGCGAACGTATTGGTTTGATGAAGCGTGACGCCTATCTGATTAACAGTTCACGCGGTGAACTGGTCGATGAAGATGCCTTGATCGAAGCATTATTGCGGAAACGGATCGCGGGTGTCGGGCTTGATGTCTATACGCATGAACCGGCGATAGACCGGCGCTTTTTGGACATCCCCAACGCGGTGCTGCTGCCGCACATGGGCAGTGCTACCTACGAAGGCCGCGAAGCATCGGGCGAGAAGGTGATCGCCAATATCCGCATCTTTGCAGATGGCCACCGCCCTCCCGATCAGGTTCTCGAAGGCTGGGCCTAAGCGGGCCTGTAAAGGGGCCTGAAATAATCTGTCGAAAACTGGCGGTGACACGCACTTTGCAATTGAGCCAGATGGCGTGCGCGCCTAAAGCGTTGCGCGAAACGAAACGGGGGATGGGTTTTCACATGCGTCAGACAATCAAAGCTGCGGCACTTTTGGGTGCGTTGGCCTTTACGGCACCGGCATTCGCACAAGATGTAGTTGCCGAAGCCGTTGCCGACAGCGGCGATACCGCGTGGGTGCTGACGGCCTCTGCGCTGGTGCTGATGATGACGCTCCCGGGCCTCGCGCTATTCTATGGCGGACTGGTGCGGGCGAAAAATTTCCTGTCGGTGCTGATCCAATGCGGAGCCATCGCGGCGGTTTCTTCGATCATCTGGATCACAGTGGGATATAGCTTGGCCTTTTCCGCGTCCGATGGTGCCTATATCGGCAACGCCCAGAATTTCATGTTCACCAACATGTTCGCCGTCCGTGACGGGCAGAGTATCGGCGAATTGGTTTTCGGCCTTTTCCAGATGACCTTTGCCATCATCACCCCCGCCCTGATCGTTGGCGCATGGGTGGAGCGCGCGCGTTTTGGTTGGGTAATCGCTTTCAGCGCCCTGTGGTCGTTGCTGGTTTATGTCCCGGTCACCCGCTGGGTTTGGGGCAATGGCTTTTTGGCCGATTGGGGCGTGATCGACTTTGCAGGGGGCATTGTGGTGCACACAACTGCGGGCGTCTCGGCTCTGGTCGTGGCGCTGATGCTCGGCAAACGGGCTGGCTTTCCGAAAAAACTGATGCTGCCGCACAGTCCGGCGCTTACGGTAGCCGGCGCAGGCCTCCTCTGGGTGGGCTGGTTCGGCTTTAACGGCGGATCGGCGCTTGCCGCCAATGACGAAGGTGCGGCTACGGCCATCATCGTCACCCATTTGGCGGCATCGGTTGCTGCCTGTGTTTGGATGGTGATCGAGCGGATCAAGGTTGGAAAATCCACGGCGGTAGGCTTTGCCACCGGCGCCGTCGCAGGGCTGGCCACGATTACGCCTGCTTCGGGATCGGTTGGCCCGATCGGTGCGATCATCCTTGGCCTGCTAGCGGGGCTCGTCTGTTTCTATGCGGTCAGTCTGGTGAAGGGCAAATGGAAGATCGATGATTCGCTTGATGTCTTCGCAGTGCATGGCGTCGGCGGGATCATGGGATCGATCCTGCTCGCGGTGCTCGCTTCCGAAAACCTTGGCGGCAACGGCTTTGCCGAGGGCATGACGATGGGCAGCCAATTGGTCGCGCAGTTGCTTGGCGTTGGTGTGGTCGCAGCCTATTCCGCCGTTTTGACACTGATCATCGGCTATATGGTCGCGATGGTAATCCCGATGCGCGTGGGCGAAGAAGAAGAAAGCGATGGGTTGGATATCGCGAGCCACGGCGAACGGGCGTGGGATCTGGATTGAGACGCGTGATGGGAGCGGTTGGCCGTACGCGGCTGGCGCTATAAAAGCAGGGTCAGCGCGCGGAATAGTGCGCGGTCGATTGGCTCGTCAAAACGACAACCCATTTTTTCGCCATCAACCCACACGGCGGTGGCCGCAATCGGATTGCTGTTGGAAAAACGGAGCCAGAGCCGCTCTTCGGTCTTGAACATATGATCGGCTTCGATCCGGCAGCCATAGATAGACAGGTCTACCAATTTGGCGTCGATTGCCTGCTTGCCGTGTCCGCGTGCGGTGGCCCGACGCAGCACAACCGGATGCCGCTCCACAGAACGTTGTTCGAGCCGTGCCGGTTCTACTTTCCTATATTGTGACGTCGCCAAAGCCATGGACGGCCTCCTTCTCAGCGCTGTGTAACACACAGCCCGTCAACGAAGGGTAAATGTAAAATCTGAAATCAGTCTCCGGTCAAAATCCGGTCCACCAACTGCTTCACCGTGGGGACAAAGCCGTTGGAGTAAAAGGGATCACGCCCGAATTCATAGCCAGAATGGCCTGCAAACATCAGGTTTTCATCAATTGGCGCACCATGTGCGATATTCTGCAATGCTTTTTGGATGCAGAAACTGCGCGGATCAGCCAGACGCCCCGTGCTATTATTGTCATGGTCTTTCCACGATGAAAATCCACAGTGCGAAAGGCATCCCATGCAATCCGTCTGATCTTTGCGGATGACTGCGCCTGCTTCGGGCTTTACAAAAACAACGGTATTGTCAGGCGTTTTCAGCGCCATAGTAAATCCGCGCGCATCCCATTCGCGGGCGCGTTGCAGATCATGCGGCGTCACCCAGAAATTCTTGCCTCGAACGCCGACATCAAGGGTCGTGGTATGATCCCCCGCCTGATCGGTTGAATAGGGAATTTGCCGTTCGGACCGTGCTTGCAATTCGCGCAAGAACGGATTGATCACCGCACTGGAATAAAAACCGGTGGGCGAGAATTTGTGGAGCAAAACTCCGCCTTCAGGGATTTTTGTCAGATGGTCTTTCCACCCTTGCGGGATCGGACTTTCCTGCGTCAGCAAAGGCCGCGTTCCAAACTGGAAAACAATCTGCCCCAGTTCCGGATTGTCGATCCAGTTCTGCCAATCGCGCAAATACCACACGCCGCCCGCCATCACGATGGGCAGGCTATCGGGAATGCCTTCATCGCGCATGGTATCGCGCAGCGCCTTCACCCGTGGATAAGGATCTTCGGGCTTTGTCGGGTCTTCCGCATTGGAAAGGCCATTATGCCCGCCAGCCAGCCAAGGGTCTTCATAAACCACCGCACCCAGCCATTCGGGAACCTTGCTATAGGCGCGCTTCCACAGAGCGCGAAAGGCGCGGGCGGAGCTGATAATCGGCAGGTAATAAACGCCATATTGTGCGGCGATTTCGGACAGTTTGTACGGCATACCCGCACCGCAAGTAACGCCGGTAACAAGGCCCTTAGTCTGTCCGAGGATACCGTGCAAAATGCGCTGCGCTCCGCCCATTTCCCACAACACATTGATGTTGATCGCGCCTGTCGTACCCGCAATGTCATAGGCCCGCTTCACCTGGGCGATGCCCCCGCGAATGCCATATTCGACCAACTCTTCGTGGCGTTCGGCGCGGGTTTTTCCAAAGAACACCTGCGGGATCATGTCGCCATTGTCGTCATAGCTGTCGGCGTTCACAGCCGATACAGTGCCAATGCCGCCCGCCGCTGCCCACGCGCCAGAACTGGCGTGGTTCGTCGCTGCAACACCCTTGCCGCCTTCAACCAACGGCCACACTTCGCGGCCGCCGTAAATAATGGGTTTCAAGCCCTTGAACACTCTTTCTTCCCCCAGAACAGGAAACGCCGCAAATTGCGCGAAACCATGTTTTCGCCGCTAGACGAAGCCTTCAGCTTTGTCGCGCAAAATCGGTACGTTTCATCGCATTGCCATAGAGTTTGCGATAGCGGGCGAACATTTTCTCCTCGTCATATGCCGATGCCGCCAAATTGCGATTTGCTGCACCGATTTCGGCCCTCAGTTTTGCACTGCCAACAAGTTGACGCATAGCTTCCGCAAACTCCGCTTCATTCTCTTTCGCTACAATAAACCGCCGGTTTTGTTCGCTCACCATGTTGCGAACGTCACCGACATCGGTCGAAATCGCAGGCAGGCCTGCCGCCATCGCCTCGACGAGTGAAATCGGGAATTGCTCGCTGTCTGAAGACAACGCGAAAATATCGAAATGCCCCACATAGCGCGCCGGATCGGTCAAAAATCCGGGCATGACCACTCGGTCAACAATCCCCAGCCTTTCGGCCTCTGCAATGATTGCGGCGCGCTCCGGCCCCTCCCCCGCAACTGCCAATCGCACATTCGGCCCGGCAGCTGCCACAGCGCGCACCAGCCGGGGCAGGTTTTTAACTGCGCGCAATCCAGCGATTGTACCGACAATCACCTCGCCCATCTGGCGTTTCAATCCCGGAAAACTGCCCTGCTGCGGCGGCCATTGGTACAATGCGACGTTGATGCCATTTGGGATATGGTGAAGCTTTTCATGCGCCACACGCCATTCCTTGCGGCTGATTTCAAATAAGACCGTGGAGGGAACAACAACAGCGGTCGCCCCTTTCAGCGCCTGCGCGCGAAAGGCATTGCGCTTCCAGTTTCGCTTTTCGGTTTCATCCTCGTTAAAGCCATCTTCATGGTGGATCAGCGGCGGTAGCGGCATGAAGCGCGATAACAGCCGGTGCGCCATCACCCCGTCCATCGAACCCCAATTATAGCTGAGCACCAGATCAAATTTCTGCATATAGCGGGCCAGCCGCATATAGCGCGCAGGTTCGGGCTTGCCATAAAGCGCAGGTGCAGCGTCACCGGGAAAATCCGCCTTGATCGAGCGATCTATTTCGCTCTGCGCGCCAAGCGCCTCTGGCACGGCGGACAAGATCACATGCCGTGCTTCACTGCCGAAATGGTTCATCAATTGCACCGCCCGGGCCTCTTTGCCGCCCAGATTGAAACTGCTGTGCAGGTGAAGGATACGAGCGGGATTCACGAGGTTTCAGCGGATTCCGGAAAGAAAGCCCGATATCGCGCTTTGCGTCTCGGCTTCATCGAGCGACGGTGCATGGCCAACTCCCGAAATCGTCGCAAGGATCGCATTGGGCAATTTGCGCGCCATTTTTGCGGCGGCCGCCTTTTCCAATATATCCGATTTCGCCCCCCGCAATATGAGCACCGGCTTGTCCCCCAAGCTTTCATAAAGCGGCCACAGGTCCACGCCCGCTTCGCCACCGGGTTGTTTGAACGGCTCTGAAATTTTCATATCATAATCAAGGACAATCCGGCCGTTTCCACCCAGCTTGCAGGTGCGCTTGGCAAAGCGAAGCCAGTCTTCAATGGTGTAATCGGGATAGATGTCGCTCTGCGCCTCGGCCATTGCGCGGGCCGCATGCATCCACGTATCGAAACTCCGCGCCTGACCGACATAGCTTCTGATCCGCTCCAAGCCTTTTTCGCCAATTTCAGGACCGACATCATTGAGAATGATGCCCTTCATCTGTTTTTGCCATTGGGTCGCGAGCAACATCGAAACCAAACCGCCAAGCGACGTGCCAAAGGCGACAAAATTCTTGATCGCCAATTCACGCAGCAGCAGATCGACATCCTGCATATAGGTCAAAGGCGAATAAGTGGACGAATCCTTGGCATAAGCACTTTCGGCACGTCCGCGCAGGTCAATTGCGATGATCCGCCGCTTCCCGCCAAACAATTCGGCAAGCGGCTCAAAATCGCGCGCGTTTCGGGTCAATCCAGGAATACACACTATGGGAGATCGCGAAGCAGCGCCTCCATAGTCGCGATAATGGAGGCGAAGTCCATCCGCCGACATCCAATATCCATCGGAAAAAGCTGTCATTTGTCTGTCACCTGCTTTTCCTGTTTGTGCAATATTCATGGTGTTCGCAATTGCCATACCCTGCGATTTTGCGCTGCACCAGAGCCGAAACATGGCAAGCTCGTTTAAAATAACGAATATTTTCTCGAATATTTACTTGATATAAAGCCCCTCTGGGCCAAATGTGGTAAATGTTTTTACACCATAGCATGCGGGGCGCAGGCAGTTGAGTGAACTTGTATCGATAGAACCGGCAACCGGTGCCCGAATTTGGGCCGGGAAAGCCAGCAATGTCGATGACGAAGTGTCGGCGGCGCGCAAGGCATGGCCTGCCTGGGCTGCGGCTTCGCTCAATGAACGCATTGAAAAAATCCGCAGCTTTGCAAACCGGATTCGTGTGGACACGGAAAAGGTTGCGGATCTGATTGCCCGCGAAACCGGCAAGCCTTTGTGGGAGGCGCGTACCGAGGTGGAATCGGTCGTCAACAAAGTGGACATTTCCATCCGCGCCTATGCCGAACGAACGCCGCAACGGCGGATCGATGGAAAGCCGGGAACAAGCTCGGCGCTGCGCCATAAGCCGCACGGCGTACTTGCGGTTTTGGGTCCGTATAATTTTCCTGCCCATTTGCCCAACGGCCATATCGTTCCGGCACTGATCGCGGGCAATGCTATCGTCTTCAAACCATCCGAAAAGACACCGGCTGTCGGTGCGCTGCTGGTTGAATATTATCGCAAAGCTGGCATCCCTGAAGGCGTGATCCGCATTGTTCAGGGCGGACCCGACGCAGGCAAGGCACTGACGGCGCATGAAGGCATCGACGGCGTGTTATTCACCGGATCGGCGCAGACCGGCATTGCGCTCAACCGCCAATTCGCCAGCCGCCCCGACAAAATCCTTGCACTTGAAATGGGTGGTAACAACCCGATTATCGTTTGGGACACCAACGATCTGCACAGCGCCGCTGTGCTGGTCGTGCAATCGGCCTTTCTGTCGGCGGGGCAACGCTGCTCGGCTGCGCGCCGTTTAATCGTCAAAGACAGCCTGTTCGATGTTTTCGTTCCAGAGGTGAAAAGGCTGACTGACCGGCTTGTTATCGGCGAACCCCATGGCGAGCCCCCGCCATTCATGGGGCCGGTTATCGACAATGATGCAGCCGACGGCCTGACCGAGAGCTTTCTCGCGCTGATGAGCCACGGCGGAAGGCCGATCCGGCACATGACTCGCCCGGTTAAAGGGCGACCTTTCCTGTCGCCTGGAATCATTGACGTAACCGAAATGAAAGAGCGGCCTGACATCGAATTGTTCGGACCGTTGCTACAGATCATCCGCGTAACCGATTTCGATGCCGCAATCGACGAAGCCAATAACACACGCTTTGGCCTGTCCGCCGCGCTCGTTGGTGGTACGCCGCAGCAATATAACCAGTTTTGGGCCAACAGCCGCGCCGGCATCGTAAACTGGAACACGACAACCAACGGTGCCAGTTCGTCTGCCCCCTTTGGCGGCGTTGGGCTATCCGGCAATCACCGTCCGGCAGCCTATTATGCCGCCGATTATTGCGCCTATCCGGTCGTTTCGTCCGAGATCGAAGTTCCGCGGGCCATGATCGGTATTGGCTTGAAAGACGAAGAATATGCGTTGGGCGGTAGTGGCGAGAGCATTTCCGCCAAATAGCCATTGCATGGGTCCAGCGATGGCATAGGGTCGCGGCTGTGAAAAAAGACGCGATCTTTGATTTTTACCATCGGCTTGCGGAGGCAAATCCGTCCCCTGAAACCGAACTGGCCTATGGCAATGTCTATCAGCTTCTCGTTGCCGTCGTGCTGTCTGCCCAAGCGACCGATATAGGCGTCAACCGAGCTACAAAGAAGCTGTTCGAATTCGTCCACGCACCAGACGAAATGGTTGCCCTAGGCGAAGCCGGGTTGAAAGAGCATATCAAGACCATCGGGCTGTTCAATACCAAGGCAAAGAATGTGATCGCGCTTTCAGAAATCTTGGTGCGCGAACATGGCAGTGTGGTGCCGCAGGATCGCGACGCGTTGGAAGCGTTGCCGGGTGTTGGCCGCAAAACCGCCAATGTCGTGATGAACACCGCGTTCGGTGCCGAAACATTTGCCGTCGATACGCATATCTTCCGCGTTGGCAACCGCACCGGACTTGCTCCGGGTAAAACGCCGCTGGCGGTGGAAAAGATGCTCGACAAACGCACGCCGCAACCATTCCGTTTGGGCGCGCATCACTGGCTGATTCTCCATGGCCGCTATATCTGCAAAGCGAGGCGGCCCGAGTGTTGGCGCTGTCCGGTGATCGATCTTTGCCAGTTCAAATCCAAAATTGCGGCACCCAACGGATGAGATGGTCAGCCGATGTTCATTCAGGCTTCAATAGTGTAGCATCCTATCCTGAGCAGGAGAGTCGCCATGAAAAATCGCATATTCGTCCTATGTGGAGCAGCCATTGCCGTTGGTGGTTTGGCCTTGGCCACATCGACCACCGCATCTGCCCCGTCTGAGCGGCGCGCAAAGCAGCTCGCGGCTTATGAAGCTTCAGGCAAGCCGGTTAGCTGCATTCGCCTTACGGACATCCGCAATACCAATATCATCGACAACCGTACGATCGATTTCCATGTCAGTGGCAAGAAAGTCTATCGCAACACATTGCCGCACAGTTGCCCAAGCTTGGTTTCCGAAGACCGGTTTTCTTACCGCACTTCGCTCAGCCAATTGTGCAGTGTCGATATCATCCGCGTGTTGCATAACCATGGTGGCGGGTTGCAGGAAGGTGCGGGCTGCGGCCTCGGTCAATTTCAACCGATGACGAAGGTTGTGGCTGCGAAATAATCGCTATTGCTTCTTTGCAAATTCCGCAATCCATTCCGCCGTTTTCCCTATCCCGCCAAAAGGATAGAAATGCAGCCGCACCATGCCGTGCTGTTCATTCAGCCCTGCGGCCAATTGTGAAACCAATTTGTCTGGTCCGGCGCTGCCCAGCAGATTGGTGATCGACACACCATATTTCTTCATCACCGAAGCCGTTGCACCAACACCGCAATGCGAGGCAAATTTCAGCAGACGTTTAATTCCCGCTGGCCCGGGAACGCCAATGCGAACGGGGGCGTCTATGCCGCGCGCGCGCAATTCTTTGAGCCAATCCAGCACGGGTTCGGAATCAAAGGCAAATTGAGTGACAATCAACGGAGCCATGCCGCGCGCTTCGATGGCGGCAACCTTTTCGTCTATGACCGCCCAGCATTGATCGGCCGACATGATCGGATGGCCTTCGGGATGGCCGCCAATGCCAATGGCTTTTACTCCTGCCCCTTCAAACACACCCGAGCTGATCAGCGCCATGCTATCGGAAAACGGCCCCTGCGGTTGCGGCGGGATCACCTGCGACAACGAAGCAACGCTGCACGCCCGCCCGTGCCACCACGGCATAGAGATAATGCTCAAACTCCATCGCCGAGGTAATCCGGCGTGCAGAGAAATGCGGCATCGGTTCAAAACCAAGCTCTCGCACGGCCAGCGTGGCCTCGATCCGTGCCTGGGCATCTTCACCGGGTAAAAACGTGATCGCAATCGGCGTTATGGGCGGAATAAGCGGTGCTGCGTCGCGCAACGCCGTCACATCCTTTGCGGTCATTTCCAACGAATGGCCGTCGGTGATCCGCTCCGGGCGTGTTGCCCAATTGGGATGGATCAACTTTCCAGTCATCGGATGCAGTCCTTAGTCCTTGCTCGTACGCCAGCCTTGTTGATAGGTTTCGCGGGCAACGCGGCTGTAGGGAACGGGGCTGACGACAGCGCGCACTTCGATCTGTTTGTGCGGCTCGACGGTCGATTTGCGTGTGCCGCCATTTTCCTCGCCCCAAACGACGCGCAATTCGGTGCCAACTTCGATACCCGGCTCGACCGTCGCAAGGCTCAATGCCTGCTTTTCATTATAGCTATAGCCGGTGAACATCGAAACACCGACGGTCTTGCCGCCCGCATCGACCACGCGGTCGTAATTGGACGAGGCATAGTTGGCGAGTGGCACGTCGAAGAATTTATACTGATCACCATCGGGATCGAACAGCGAAGCCTGAATTTTCGCCATGTCTTGCGGGTTCCACGCCAGTGTGACTTTCTGCCGTTGTTCTGCCGGATTCAAGCGCCTCAAGCGCTTCGCGGCCATGGAAATCATGGTCGAATTTGACGAAATTGCCATAGCCCAATTCCCACGGATTGAGATAATAATCCTCGATATTGTCGGAAACAAAGCTGCCGCCAATGGAACCTGTGGCTTCATAACTGTCAGCCCCCAGCCATTCGCGGAAGCCCTTTAATTTGTCGCCGGTATAAATGCCGGGAAGCGGTGACGGGATCCATCCCGATTCCAATGTGTTCGACGGATAGGCGCGACTGCCGCATTGGATCAGGCCGAATTCCTTGCCCGCCTCGATGATCGCGGCGCGCACCTCTTCCTGCTCCGCATACGGACCCCAGATTTCCAGCCCCGGCGCACCCGACATGCCGTGACGCAAAGTGCGGATTTCTTTGCCGGCAATATTCATCGTCGACATGTTGAAAAATTTCAGCTGCTCCAGCGGACCACCATGCAGTTTCTCGATTACCGCCCAGGCATTCGGCCCCTGAATCTGGAAACGCCAATCCTTACGCACAACAGGCTTACCCATCGGGCGCATCGGCGAGCGATCATCGAGTTCGATGTCCACATCATAGCCGCCGGTTGCACCGTGATAGCGCAGCCAATTGGAGGCTGGCGCCCTGCCCACATAGACGAACTCTTCCTCGGCCAGCCAAAAGATGATGCCGTCACCAATCACATGGCCATAGGGCGTCGTCGGCACATATTGCTTCGCCTTGTTGACCGCCCAGCCTTTGGACGAATTGATCATCGTATCCGAAAGCAGCTTTGCCGCGTCTTTGCCGCGGATGTACAGATTGACCATGTGGTGCGACTGGTCAAACAACACCGCACTATGCTGCCAAGCCCATTGTTCGCTGCGCCAATTGGAAAATTCGGGCGCAACGACCGGGTAGACATAAGCCCCCAGTTGCGAGTTGCGAAGCATCTCGACGATGCTCGATTGCTGACCCAGCAGTTGTTCCAAATTTCCGGCAGACATGAACGACTCTCCAACGCAATAAAATAGTATGCAACACATACAATATTTCCTATAAGGCGCAAATGTTTTTAGCGTTTTGGGGGAGCATTGATGTCTGAGCAGTATATTTTGACCCTGTCCTGTGCAGATCAGCCCGGGTTGGTGGCGGCCGTTGCCAATTTTCTTGCGAACAATGGCTGCAACATCAACGAATCGCAGCAGTTTAACGACACCGAAGACGGCGAGTTTTTCATGCGCGTGGTGTTCGAACGGTTGGTTGGCTCGCCCGAACTGGACGAGCTCAGGTCGCTGTTCGCCGAAATCGCCGGGAAAAATGCCATGCGCTGGGCGCTGCGGGCAAAGGGCGAAAAGCGTAAGGTGCTGCTGCTCGTTTCCAAATTCGACCATTGCTTGGGCGATCTGCTGTATCGCACCCGAATTGGCGAACTGCCGATGCTGCCGGTCGCGGTTGCCTCCAACCATCCCAAAGAGGTGTTTCGCGTGACGATGCTCGCCGACGTGGATTTCCACTATCTGCCGATCACCAAGGAAACCAAGCCCGAGCAAGAGGCGCAGATCAAGGCGCTGGTGAACGAAAGCGGAGCGGAACTGGTGATCCTGGCGCGCTATATGCAGATATTGTCCGACGATCTGGCGCGGTTCCTGTCGGGCCGATGCATCAACATCCACCACAGCTTCCTGCCCGGTTTCAAAGGGGCCAAGCCCTATCATCAGGCGCACGCGCGCGGCGTGAAGATGATCGGCGCAACCGCCCATTATGTGACCGCCGATCTCGATGAAGGGCCGATCATCCATCAGGATGTCGAGGCGATCAGCCATTCCGACACCCCCGAAGATCTGGTCCGCAAAGGCCGCGACATCGAACGCCGCGTGCTGGCCGAAGCGGTGCGGCTGCATCTGGATGACCGGGTGTTGATGAACGGATCGAAGACGGTGGTGTTTAAGAGTTGAGGCTTGATCCCACGCCAATTCACGTCACCCCAGCGAAGGCTGGGGTCCATCACGTCTCGCAACACAGAACTGCGCTCATCGGCTAGGCGAGATAGGCCCCAGCCTTCGCTGGGGCGACGGTGCAGGTTTGGCCAAAGAAATTCTCAACTGGCAAGCCGCCAACAAAGCCTCGGCCAACTCACTCTGGCCGAGACAGAAACGGCGAATGATCCGCCTCCAGCGTCACCACCTTCGCCCCCGGCACAAGTTGCTGCATCAGACGCTGGCTCGATATCGGGATCGTCCGGTCTTGCGGTGCATTCCACATAAGTGCGCGGGATAGAACCAAATCGCTCGTCCGTCAGCCGCAACGGCGTTGCGCGCGGGCCCTTGGGTTCGGCAACAAGCCGCTCCATCGCCGCTGCAACCTTTTCCGGCGGTGAAAGCTGGGCGAACACCGCAGGGCCAAGCGCGGGATCAACCAGCGTGGCGGCATCGCCATAAACCGGGATCACGAGCGCATCGAAATCGGGATTGGGCTCTTCCAAATCCTTGAAATCCGCGCGGCTCATCCCGTCGGGCAGCATCATCGCGCAGATATAGACAAGCGCATCGATGGCCTCTGGCGCGGTTTCGGCGGCTTGCGAAATCACCACTCCGCCACGGCTATGCCCTGCAAGGATCACCGGGCGTTGTGCAGCATTTTTGCACAAATCCGCAGCAAAATCCGCCCAACCCTGCAACGTCACCGCGCGCAATTCGGCCTCGTCCCCGCCCATTCCGGGAAGATCGGGCGCGATCACCTCGTGCCCCTCTGCCTCCAACAACGCCTTCACATCATCAAAGCACCAGCCGCCGTGCCAACTGCCGTGGATAAGGATAAAAGAGCTCGGACCCATAGCCAGCTGTCGAATTACACGCACCTTCGACCCGTACCAACGGTCTCGCAGCGCCGGATTGGTGTGATCGGGCATTTGCAGAGCGGCCTTTACACCGGGGCGGGCCTCCATCCGTTCGCGCCAATCGACGAGGCGGGGATATTTGGCGGCGACTTCCATTTCGGGGAACATCCGCTCAACCATCATCCCGCACATCGAATAAAAATTGGCATCGGCAGAGGTGAACATATCGCCCGCAAGCCAAGCATTGCTCGCCAGATGTTCGTTCACCTTGTTGCAGGCATAGACGATCTTGTCGGTCGCATTTTGCAGATCGGCCTCGGAAAAGCCCGAACGCGCGGTCAGCCATTTCTTGCGCTGATCGGGAAGCGGGATGCGCTCCATCAGTTTGTCAAACTCGCCGCCATCAATCCCGCGCGCGATTACGCCGACCATGCGGTGCCAACCGTGCATCGAGACATGGTTCATCACATGCTCGTCAACGAACTTGTTCCAATAGCGCATCCGCGCCTTGCCAGCCGGATCGGCGGGACGCAGCGGCGGCGCATCGGGAAAGGCATCTTCCAGATATTCGTTGATGACCGAAGTTTGCGTGATGATCGTGCCGTCATGATCGAGCACCGGCACTTGGCCCTCGGGATTGATCGCGACGAACCAGTCCGAATGCTGCTCGAACGTGTGCAGGTTCACATAGATGCTTTCAAAATCGAGCGCCTTTTCTTTCAGGCAGATCATCGATTTCAGCGAATTGGCCGCGGGTTCGGCGTGATAATATTTAAGGGCCATGGGTGCGTTCCTTTAACGGGGGATCAGGGTTCCGAGTAAGCCGCCGTCAACGGCGATGGATTGGGCGGTGATGTGGCTGGCGGCGTCGGACAGCAGGAAGGCGACAAGCGCGGCACATTCCTCTGCCCTGCCGACGCGGCCTTGGGGGATCATGCCGCCCATGGCGTTCAGGTTTTCGTCGGTGGCGCCGCCGGGAACGCTATCGAGCAACGGCGTGTGGATGAAGCCGGGGATCAGGCAATTGACGCGGACGTTATGCGGTGCGGCCTCCACCGCTGCGGCGCGGGCGAGGCCGAGGACGGCGTGTTTGCTTGCGACATAGCCCGCGTTCATCGGCATCCCGCGTTCGCTGGCGAGGCTGCCAGTGACGACGATGCTGCCGCGCTGGCGCTCTATCATGGGGCCGAGGACTGCGCGGATCGAAACGAAAACGCTGGTCTGGTTGGTGGCGATCAGGCTGTCCCAATTGTCGTCGCTGAATGCGGCAAAGGGCGCAAACTCGCCGCCGAACCCTGCGTTGGCGAACAGGCCATCGGGTGGGCCGTTTGTTGTCGATGGCGGAGGCAATGGCGGCGGCCAGCGCGGCGCGGTCCGAAACGTCAGCTGGATAGGCCGATGCGCTGCCGCCTGCTGATTCTATATCGCGCGCCAACGCTTCCAGCTTATCCACACTGCGCGCGATCAACGAAACCGCTGCCCCCTTGCTGCCCAGCATCAACGCCGTGGCACGACCGATGCCGGTGGAAGCTCCGGTCACGATGATGTGTTTTCTACTAAAATCCATCACTCACCCTCTCTCGTCATTCCCGCGAAGGCGGGAATCCAACTCCTGAAGTCTAAATTATCACAACAGGGCAGTCGAAACTTGACATTCAGGTGATGGATTCCCGCCTTCGCGGGAATGACGAATCCGAGAGTGGGAATAATGGAAAGCATCACAGACGCCTCGCAATGAAATCCGCCCACACTTTGGCGCGCGGATCGTCGCTTTTTTCCGGCGCCCATTGTTGATGCATCAGCGCCCTTGCCTCAGCCTCGTCCATCCCGCGTTGTCGCGGTTCAGGCGATAGAAAAAGGCCGAGACGCGCCAGTTCATGATGCAATGGACGTGCACCGGAGCGTCGCCCGCTTGCTTTAATGCATTGCGGAAAGCGTCAAAATGCTGCTCGTCGGGCGCATCGAATGGCACGGGAATATGCGTATAGCCAATGCCCGCCGCTGCCAGTTTCGCCGCCTCATCGGGCAAGGCATCGGGGCTGTCATCCAGTGCCAGATTGATCACATGCCGCACACCGATGTGCGGCCAAGCGCGCCACATCCTTGTCCAGCAACTTTCCCGAAGTCGTGGTCCGGTCATCAAGCCGTTGCCAAGCGCGGATATCTTCAGGGTCGTTCAAGACGAATATCCCAAAATCTTCTCCGCGTCTCCGCGCCTCCGCGTGAACCAATCAGCCGATATATGTTCACGCGGAGACGCGGAGACGCGGAGGTATATCATTAGGCCAGCCCCAAAACCCGCGCCGCATTATCCTTCATAATGCCCGGCATCACCTCATCCTTGAAGCCCACACTCTGCGCCGCGTCGATCCATTTTTGTGGATGGATCAGCGGAAAATCGCTGCCGAACAGCATCTTTTTCTTCAGCTGGCCGTTGGCATATTGGATGATCTGCGGCGCGAAATATTTGGGGCTCCAGCCCGACAGGTCGATGAACACATTCTCCTTGTGCAGCGCCATCGACAGGCTTTCATCGACCCACGGCCAGCTGGGATGGGCGAGGATGATTTTCATATCGGGGAAATCGACCGCGACATCGTCGATCAGCATCGGCTGACCCCATTTGAGGCGAACCCCGCCGCCGCCGCGCATCCCCGTGCCCATGCCACTATGGCCGGTGTGGAAAATCGCGGGCAGTTTATGTTCGGCGATCACTTCATAAATCGGATAGCCGCAGCGGTCTGCCGGATGGATATCCTGCATGATGCCGTGGAATTTAAAGCCTTTGACGCCGTAATTTTCGACCAAGTCTCGCGCTTCGCGCGCGCCCAGCTTTGCCTTTGCGCGGATCGATCGAGGCAAAGGGGATGCAGATATCGTCATTCTTTGCGGCCAGTTCAGCGATCTCGTAGTTGGAAACCCGCTTCGCCCCAAGCGCGCTTTCGCAATCGACCGTGAACATGCAAAAGGCGATCTGTTGCTCGCGGTAAATCTCGATGATTTCCGGCATTTTCGGCCGTTCGCGCGGGGATTTGAAATAGGCGCTGGCCGCGTCGAAAAATTTGCCCATCACCGGGTCTTCGGGATCGTGGCACGAGACCTCGGCATGGACATGGACGTCGATGGCTTTGATTTTGGATAGGTCTATGGGCATTGTGCATCTCCGTCGCCCCCGCGAAGGCGGGAGCCTTGGCGAAGCTGAGTATCGCAACTGGGCGGAGTCGAACTACGCTCTGCAAGGCCCCCGCCTGCGCGAGGGGCGACGCTGTACTATTACAACTGGATAATCACCGTCTTGGTATCCATATAATGCTCGATCCCCAGCCGCCCCTGTTCATGGCCAATGCCCGATTGCTTATATCCGCCAAAGGGAAGCGCCGCATCGATCACCGCGTGGCAATTGCCCCAGACGGTGCCCGATTTGATCTTGGCGGCCAGCTGATGCATCGTCGCGACATCCTTGGTCCACACACCTGCGCCAAGGCCGTAAGCGGTGTCATTCGCGGCCTTTGCCACTTCATCGAGATCGTCAAAACGCTGTGCCACCACGACCGGGCCAAAGATCTCTTCGCGCACCACGCTCATTTGCGCGTTCACATCGACGAGGATGGTCGGGTTGACGAAATAGCCGCCGCCGTTGGACGGGGCATCGCCGCCCATCGCCACGCTCGCGCCATCGCGCTTGCCGGCCTCGATATAGCCCATCACCTTGTCATGCTGTTCCTTGCTGATGATCGCGCCCATATGCGCTTCGGGATCAAGCGAGGCGCGCGGAGCCCAGAAATCGCCGGTTTGCGCCATGCCTTCCAGCACCTGATCGAAGATCGAACGGTGCGCATAGAGCCGCGAACCCGCAACGCAGACCTGCCCTGCATTAAAGAAGATCGCACCTGCCACGCCCGGCGCGGTTGCGGCAACATCAACATCGGGCATCACGACAACGGGCGATTTTCCGCCCAATTCCAGCGTGACATGCTTCAACGTATCGGTCGCGTTGCGGTTGATCAGCTTGCCGATTTCGGTCGAGCCGGTGAAGGCGACCTTATCGACATCGGGATGCTTCACCATCCGGTCGCCCGCCGTGTGGCCATTGCCGGTGATGACGTTCAGCACGCCAGCGGGAAAGCCAGCCTCCGCCACCAGATCGGCCAGACGCAGCGCGGTGATCGAGGTTTGCTCGGCGGGTTTCAGCACGATGGTGCAACCCGCCGCCAATGCCGGAGCAATTTTCAGCGCGACCATCAGCAGCGGGAAATTCCACGGCACAATCTGCGCGCAAACGCCGACAGGTTCCTTGACGGTATAGCTGAACACCGCGCCCGCGGGCATGGTGTAGGGCGCGGTGGTTTCGCCCGCGACCTTGCTCGCCCAACCCGCCATGAAGCGCAGCTGGCTGATCGCGCCGGGAATATCGACGGCGGCGGCCATGCCCTTGGCCTTGCCATTGTCGATGGCTTCGAGCTCGGCAAATTCATCGGCATGGGCTTCGAGCAGATCGGCAAAGCGGTTCATCGTCCGGTCGCGCACCATCGGCGGCAGGCCAGACCAGCGGCCATCGTCAAAGGCGATGCGGGCGGCGGCAACGGCGCGGTCCACATCCTTGTCCGATGCGTCGACGACGTGGCTGACGATCTTGCCGCTGCACGGATCTTCGACTTCCATCACTTTGTCGTGGCTGGACGATACCCATTCATTGTTGATGAACAGAGCAGGCTTGCGCGCCAGTGCTTTTTTCGCGGCTTCGGAATAGGGGCGTTGCTCGCGGTTGATAGCGGTCATCTCGTTCATGGGTTTTCCTCTCTCAAACTATAGGTTAATCACGAATCAATGGCCGCCAATATTGTGTGTGTTACATACAAAATTTGCGGTGGCGCAGCAAGTTGAGGCGGCCATACCCGGTGAACGAAGTATTTTCTTCCGAGTGCCTTGTCTTCGTTCGCGCGCTTGATCACGATAATGGCGGATAGCTTGCAATTTTCGTTTGCTTAGCACACTTTGCCAACCGACCATGCCGTTGCCTTTAACGCGCCATCCATCACGATCTGCTTCCAGTTTCGGCAGGCCAGCATGCCGCTGTGCCGCAAATCGGGGATCAATCGCACCGCGACTACCGGCATCGCCATGGCAGACGCCGCAATAGCGACCGTAAGATTGCCGCCGCGTTGCGTAACATCCGCTCAGGCGGTCGGCCGAGGGCGGAGTCGAGCGGGATTGTCTGCCATTTGCGGCGGCATGGCGGGCAATGTACCGTTCGCGCCAAGTTTGAACACCAGCAGACGACTGATATTTGCGAACCGGGCCGGACTTGTCGGCCAGAACGCCCGTGGCCAAGGTCCACACACCGCCCCAGCCAGCCAGAACAGCAACATATTGCTCGCCACCAATGGCATAGCTCATCGGGGCCGCAACAACGCCGGTTTGCGCGCGGAAATGTCCAAAGCTGTTTGCCCCTTGTTGCCGCTATAGGCGACAAAATTGCCGATCGGCATTGCCCTGGAATACCAGATTGCCCGCCGTCGCCAATGCTGCCGCCGTTCCACGGCCCTGGATAAGCAACGCGTCCACGCGTGCTTTTTGCGTCACCGGATCCCATGCAACCAAAGCACCGGTGGTTGCCGCCTCGCGCCAGCACGCGCGCTTCCTTGATCGCGGGCATGGCGCCGGTCGCCCCGATCGATGCCGATCTTAAAGCCGATGTCGGACGGCTTTCCAGTCCTTTTCCGGAAAATAAGGGAAGGCCGCGATGTTGGTCGGGATGTAAACAAGGATTTTGTTCGGGCTATAAGCCATCGGATGCCAGCTATGCGCGCCGGCTGCTCCGGGCATGCCGATAAAGGGCTTGCCCGTTTTGTCATAGCGCGCTTCCGGATTTTCGATCGGGCGCCCGGTTTTGGCATCAATCCCCGTCGCCCAGTTCACCGGCGCGAAATTGTTACGCCGAAATGAATTGGCCATTGGTCCGGTCGATCATATAGAAATAGCCGTTTTTGGGCGCCTGCATCAACACTTTGCGCGCTTTGCCATCGATCTCCATATCCGCCAGCATGATGATGCTGGGTGGCGGTGAAGTCCCACGTTTCTCCGGGTGTTTCCTGAAAATGCCAGGCATATTTTCCGGTCTTGGCATTGATCGCGACGATCGAAGACAGATAGAGATTATCGCCACCGCCGGGTGAGCGATAGGCCTGGATTCCACGGGCTGCCATTGCCGACGCCAATATAGAGCAAGATCGAGTTCGGGATCATAGGCCATGGCATCCCAAACGGTGCCGCCGCCGCCCAATTTCCAATATTCGCCCTTCCAGGTCTTCTGCCTTTTTCAGATATTCCTCGTCATTATTGCCGGGCTTGTCGGGCACGGTGTAGAAACGCCACAGCTGCTTCGCCGGTATCGGCATCATAGGCCGTGACATAGCCGCGCGCCCCAAATTCCGCGCCGCCATTGCCGATGATGACCATGCCATTGACAATGCGCGGCGCGCCGGTGATGGTATAATCGCTGCCGATTGGGAACGACGGTACTTTGCTCCAGATTTCCTTGCCCGTCTTCCGGTCCAGCGCGACCAGACGACCATCGAGCGTGCCGATATAAACTTGGTCGCCATACAGGCGCCATGCCGCGATTGACCACATCGCAGCAGGCGCTGGACCAACGTTTCGCCGCGGAACCTTTGGGATCATATTCCCATAGCAGCTTGCCGGTTAGCGCATCATAGGCCTTCACCATGCTGACCAGGCGGTGGTGACATAAATCTTGCCATCATGACCAACGGCGTTGCTTCCTGTCCGCGCGCTGTATCCAGATCGGCGAACCATGCGAGGCCCAAGTCCTTCACATTCTGTTCGTTGATCTGGTCAAGCGGCGAAAAGCGCTGCTCGTCATAAGTGCGTGCCATAGCTCAGCCATTCGCCGTCTTGTGCCCGACGCAATCATCGCGTCAGTAACGCCTTCGGTGCACCAGAGCGACGGCATTTGTTGCTTGCATCCTGCCAACGCCAGCGCCGCCAAACTTACTGCGATCAAAACCCGCTTCATCTTGCTCTCCTCAAAGCCTCTATCGCCTCATCCCCAGCGATTAATCTCTTGTCCCGGTGCCCACGCTATGCGCGGATTGGGTGTCGTTGCAAGTGCCAATGCGCGGACCACCGAAGGCCGCGCGGCAACGCGCGCCAGCCACGCGGAAAGATTGGGCTTTTCGGCAAAGGCATGGGGCACAACGTCGGCCATTCCGGCGAGCCAGCCATAGGTTTCAAAATCGGCGATGGAAATATCGCCCATCAGCCATTCGCGGCCATCGCCGAGTTGCTCCTCAACCAATTTGGCGGCATCGGCGACTTTGATTTTGCTGTCTTCAACCGCTGCTTCGGGATAGTCTCCGGCTGCAATCTGTTCCCAGCGGACACGCAGATCATCGCTCGCAATGGCAGACGGCACCGCGTCAATCTCTGCATAGCGCTTTGCAGCCCAAAAAGGCCGCAGCTGGCGCGCACCGTTCTGTGATCCGCCTGCACCACATCAGCATTTGCCAATGGGCATAAGCGTCTGTGGGTTGAAGATGGCCGGTTCCGCTCTCGTCAAGGAACTGCGCGATGAAGACGCTTTCGGTCATCGCTTCACCGTCGATGACCAGCACCGGCCCTTCGCCCTCGACGCTCATGTCGCGCGCCACAGGTTCGGACAGGCCGGGGATGGAATGACGGTCACCCGCCGAGCAAATCGATATGCCGCGTTTCCGCCTCGACACCCGATTCAAACAGCGCAGCCAGTGCCGACAACGAAGGCCCGTTGGGTTCGCCATGATAAAGGATCATGCTCATCGTCAACGCACCCCGCTCGCTATGCCTTCTTCTTCGGGCTTGGGCGGGATATAATCCTGCTCCAATATCTCGACACGGCCGCCATCGGCGTGCGCCCCAGTTTCCAACATTCGCGCGTTGCAGGGCGGCGATAAATCGCGCGCAACCAGCGCATGATATTGGGGGTCACCTCGTCATTGGACAGATGCGGCTGCGACAGCGGCATGGCATAGGCCAGATTGAAACCATTGACGTCCGCAAGGCTATATTGGTCACTCGCCAGCCATTCGCGTTTGCCCAGCTCGGCCTCCAGCATCTGGATACCCACGCCAATACGCCGCCCGCTTTCGGCCATTTCTTCTTCGGAAAACAACCCGTAAATCGCCTTGCGCCACGCCACCTGCCGTTCGGGCAGCGGAATGCGATTGATCGCCTCTTCCAGCTTCTCATCGCCATGGCTGGCCACAGCATTGGGGCCGACAAAATATTTCCAGCCGAACATACTGAACGATGGGGCAAGCCACTGGTCCATGAACTTCATCCACCAACGGATCCGCCAGCGATCGCGCGCGTCGGCGGGCATCAGTTCGGGTCCGTCAAACTCTTCGTTCACATATTCCATGATGGCCGTCAATTCGACGAGCATCCGCGAACCCCAAGACCCACTATGCGTCATCGCCGGAATAGTACCTTGCGGATTGATCTTCAGATATTCAGGCTTGTGCTGGTCAAATTGCAGCATGTCGAGATAATGGCTGTCAAACGCCACGCCTTTTTCCATCAGCGCGAGCATGGGCTTTCCCGAATTGGCATTGGGCTCCCAATGATAGAGCGTAACGTCCGCCATGGCCCAGTCTCTCCTCTGTCGACATATTGTATGCAAGACATACAATTTTGCGGAGCGCGGTCAAGGGGGCGCGGCAACGCCGCAAAGCTTTAGCGCGGGGCAATCGCCAAATGGGTTTTCAGAAACGCAATCACGGCAGGCCAGCCGGGCGTGGCAAGTTTTGGCAAACTGGTTTTGCAGCCTTCACTCGACGATGTTTCCAACGTCGCCCCGTCTTTGATTGCAGCCTTTTCCATGAAGTCCCACGCCGGGCCATGCCCCGCAAGCGGCAGACTGTAAAACACCGCCGTCCGGCAATTTTGCACCATCGCCTTGAACAATTGCTCGCCCTGCTGGTGCGGGACGAGCGCGTCACTGCGGCCATGCAAGATCATCAACGGCGGATCTTTATCCGAAACATAGCGCGCCGGATCAGCGGCGCGGGTTTTTTCCACGCAGCCCTGTATCGCACAGCCCACAAGCAGCGACTCGGGCGATTTGGGATCGTCATGGCACATGCCGGGACCGGGCCTGGCATTGCCCTTTGTGCAGCGCGTTGGAGCCCAGCGGTCCATGGCGAGGAAATCGGTGGGTGGATAAAAGGCGACGCCCGCCTGCACCGCGCTCGATACGCCCCTGGCCCCACCCAATGTCCCGATTTTGCCCTCCAGTGCCGGAGCATCGCCCGTCAGCGTCGCCATCGACGTCATCCAGCCGCCCGAGCTATCCCCCATGATCGCGATCCGCTCTGGATCAATGCCATAGCGCGCGGCGTTGGCACGGAGATAACGGACCGCCGCCTTGATATCATGCACCTGCCCCGGAAATTTCACCTGGGTGCTCGACCGCACCGAAACCCCCGCCACGGCAAAGCCCGCCGCCAGCAATTCGGCGCCATATAGCGCGCTCCTTCCTTGCCCGCATCCGATAGGAAGGCCGAACCACTGGTCCAGATCACCAAAGGCAATTTGTCCGCCTTCGGCTCGAGAAGGTACAGATCGAGCAGATGCCCCTTGCTGTTGACGGGCATGGCAGGCGCATAGGCAATGTCGCGATGCGTTGGCTCCGCTTTGCGATCTGGCGGCGTCGGCATTTGGGCGAAAGCGGCGTTTGCACAAATGAGCAGGACGAGTGAGGCAATAGCTTTACGGATCATCGCTACACTTTGGCCGATACTGTCAGCCTTTGGCAATCAATTCCGTTAAAGCGAAGTCAGAAATACCTTGCTCGGAGCGAAAAAATATTCGCCACCTTCCAGCGTGACGGCGGATTCAAAATTGAAATCCTTGCGCCCCGCATTTTTATCGCCCCAGACCTTGGGCCATTTCTGAGCCTCGTTGACATCCTGACCGATAACCGGATCATCGCCGACTTGGGAGAGGAGCGTCGGGAAGGTCGAACTGTCCACCCATGTGCGCTGGATGAAGGCGAACTGCTTTTCGATATTGCGTTGAAAACACATGAACAGAAGCCCGCGCTCCGCCGTGGGTGAAGGATCGTGAAAGCTTGCGTCAGCGATCTGGAACACAGGCTTCCCATAAGTGATGCCGCGACGCACGATCCGGCGTTTGCGTTCGCCTTCTAGCGAGGTTAGCGGGGTGGTTCCGCGCGGATTGGCCTTGCGAATATGGGCATGTGCCGGACATTTGAACTTCTCGCTGTCCGGTTCATAATCAAAACCATTTTCCTTGTTCGATCCGTTCGGGACGGGCGAGTTCACAACCGGCGTTCCGTCCTTGAATCGGCCCACCGCCATCGCTCCCGCCAAATTGGGATTGGTTCCCAACGTTCCGGCCAATTGCAGAACGCTCGTGTCGAATTGCACCACATTCTGGCCAAGCTTGCGGAAAACAAAATAGCTGCCCATTGCATCGGGTGTCGTCGTGGCAAAGGGATCGAGGGTTAGCGCTAGTCGCAGCGTGGCACCATCATCCCATTCGGGATCGGGCAGCGCCGAGGTGGTGCCACCCCCTTCAAATATGGGATTGCTGATCCCGTCAACATAGCCGAAATGTTCGCGAACAAGGCCATCGGGGGTTTGCAATTTGCGGCCCTTTTCGACGGTCAACCGCTTGGCAACGCCAGCCAATGTCGATTTAAGTGCTGTCACCGCGGCAATCACTTTTGCCTCTGCGTCGTCGGCAAAGGCCACTAGGGCGTGAACTTCGCCGCGATAGGGGGCTTCCCAAGTGGCGGGCTTGGGGTCTTTCTCGTCGCTGCCTTCGGCTTTCATCCCCTTGCGAAACGCTTTGCTGGCAAAGCCATCGACCGAAAGCCCCAGCTTTTTATAGCCCGTCGCTGAAATGAAAAAGCCGGTGACCAAGCCACCATCCACGCCCGAATTCAGGCTCTGCAAACGCTGGTCTTCGGCAGTCGTGATTTTTGGCCCGATTTGCGCCTTGATCCACGTCTTTACAGCCGCCGCAGCGCCGGTGAATTCCAGCAGCACCAACCGCTGATGATCGCGGCCATGGCTTTTCAGGATATTCGCCTGAAGATTTTTCCGCATCGCCGCATATTCGGCGGCACCGAGGCTGACTTGATTGGCGGGCTTATCGAGATCAACGGCCATGGGAACATCCTTTCCGATCACATTTTACAGGAAGTTACCCCACAGCTTCCGAGTCGTACGTGACAAGCGTCACGGCAGACATAATGTTTTTGGCTGGATGCCCGGTTACAAAGCCCGGTTACGCGATAGTGTTGATGCTGGATTCACCGCGTTGTGGGCACGGAAGGAGATGTTAAGCGACTGGTTTTCGAGCCAATTCCAATCGCCGGATTAGCGCAATATAGCGCGGATGACCGTCCAATTTTTGAAAGGGCAACGCGTCCTCGCGGTTGTAGGAGAGGAAGATGTCGGGCTGGGTCATGCTGCCCTCTCGCTGTCGTCCCACAGCGCGCGGAGGTGGGTGAGCAGCTCGTCCAGCGCCGGACTGCCCGCGTACCACAGGTTCAGCCGCCGTTCCCAGTCGGACAGCGTTGCCACCGGATCAAGGCGGCGGCTCCTGGCCATCATCGCCTGGGCATCGTCCGCGCGGCCAAGCTGGCGGGCAATCAGGGCGCCCTGGCAATGCAGGAGGGGTGAGTTGTCGTTGAGCGCAATGCTCCGGCCAGTTGCGGCGTCAGCGGCGTGCCAGTCGCGGCCGCGAAGCTGCGCGCGGCCGATCCGGTACCACGCCAGATATTCCACATCTGAGTGAGAATCGAGCCGCAGGTAGGCTCCATAATGCGCCACTGCCTCCTCGATGCGGCCCAGCCCTTCGCAAGCCATTCCGCTCCCCATATGGGCAAGGCCAAATTGCGGACTGCGCTGAATCGCCCGTCCGGCATAGCGCAGGCCGGCTTCGTGCTGGCCGATAGTACTTAGTGCATGTCCCACATATGCCAGTACCGCCCCATCATTGGGGTCCAGCGCGAGCGCGCGTTCGACGTGCTTCAAAACGTTGTGCTGTTCGCCGGCATTTTCGCTCGCGAGTATCCATGATAACCCGCCGATCGTCACCGCCAGCATGGCGTGGGCCAGACCAAAGTCTGGCGCGATCACAACCGCCCGCCTGGCCTCGTCACGCGCTTCGGCGACCGAGGCGGGTGACAGTTGCCGGTAGGCAGCAACCGCGCGCGTCACGCATTCCCAGGCCGTCAGGTCGTCCGGCTTCCTGAGCACCCGCGCGATTTCGAGGCGATAGACCTGCGTTTTGAGAGTGCCCGCGACCGCACCGATCAGCTCTTCTTGCAACGCTGCCAGCTCTGCCAAGGGTCGATCGAACTTTTGGGTCCAGAGAATTTCGCCGTGCGCCGCCTCGACCAGTTGGGTTGTCACGCGCAAATCGTTGCCGACCCGCCGGACATTGCCTTCGAGCAGATAGCGCACCCCCAGTTGCTGCCCCAGCGCCGCGAGATCGGGCAGCGCACCACCGGCAAACCGCGCGGTGGCGGAACTGGAGAGGACGCGGACATTCACGCCTTGTGACAAGGCGTCGATCACATCCTCGACCATACCGATGGCGAACACCTCATCCTCAGGCAGGCCCGAGCGGTTGGTGAAGGGGAGGACCGCGAGCGACGGTGCCTCGCCGCGTTCACCGGGCTTGGCGGGAGCAGGTCCGAGGACGGGGATTGGAGTGCGGTGCGGGAGCAGAAACCTCCCGCCCGACAAACCCTCGCACATCGCCCAGAAACGCCAGCCAAGCGCCGTCCCGCGCATCCCCCGTCCAGTGCGACAGTTCCGCCGTCTGGGTCAGCTCGAACATGATCGGCCGCTCGCACGGCTCGATGGTGACAGGCACCAAAGTCTTGCACCGATCCGCAATCGTCGCCTCGGCCCGCACCCAGCGCGACACCACCGAGCGCGGGCGACCACAACACCACCACCGCCTTGGCCCCGCGCAAGGCCGCCTCGGTCACCTCGTCATAAGCCTCGCCCGAACGCAGCGCGGTGTCCCACCAGACGTTCAGGCCCTCCGCGGCGAACGCATCGGCAAAGAGCCGCGCCGCGCGGCGTCCTCGCGGTTGTAGGAGAGGAAGATGTCGGGTGCGGTCATCCAGTGCCTTCAGAACCGAATTTAGGAAGTTTTACAACTATTCCCCCAATGCGTTGCTTGGCGAAAGAAAGCAAATCCAAACCCATTTGGCTTGGCCGCGCTCATAGTTCTTGTGGCATCCCATCAAGCAGGATCGTTTTTTCTCCAGACAGGTCTTCAGTCCCTCGATCCCGCCTTCGCGGCCAACGCCGGATTGCTTGAAGCCGCCAAAGGGAAGGCCGAAATCCAGCCGCAGGCCGTTCTGCCCCATGCCGCCCGTGCGGACGCGGCGCGCAATGCGATAGGCGGCGTCGACATCATGGGTGAGGACGGAGCCGCTAAGGCCGTAATTGCTTTCATTGGCGACGCGGATCGCATCTTCATCATCCTCGACCGGGATCAGGCTGAGCACGGGGCCGAAGATTTCTTCCTGCGCGATGCGGCTTTGTTATCGACATTGGCAAACAAAGTCGGTTCGATGAAATAGCCTTGGTTCATATGCGCGGGGCGATTGCCGCCGCAGACCAGATCGGCGGTTTTCTTGCCTTCCTCGATATAGCCTTCGACGCGGTCTAGCTGCCGCTTCATCGCGAGCGGGCCGAGCTGGGTCGCGGGATCATCGCTGTGGCCGATCACGACCTTGGCCATTTCGCCCTTGATCGCTTCGGCCAGTTCGTCATGGCGTTTGCGCGGCACCATCACCCGGCTGAGCATCGCGCAGACCTGCCCGCTCAGCGTGTTGAGCGTGCCGGTGAGCAAGGCGGCGGCAGCTTCGGTATCGAAAAATCGTCGCGCAGGATCGCCGCGGATTTCCCGCCCAGCTCCAGCGTGCAGCGCGCGATGCGTTCGCCGCAAACGCTGGCGATGCGCTTGCCCGCCACCGTCGATCCGGTGAAGCTGACTTTATCGACGCCGCGGATTGCACACCAGATGGTCGCTCGCCTCGCGGTGGCCGCAAACCAGATTGACCACGCCCTGCGGGCAGCCCCGCTGCTTCGGCAGCCTCGGCGATGATATAGGTTTCCAGCGGGGTTTCGGGCGACGGCTTCATGATCACCGTGCAGCCGCCCGCCAACGCATAAGCGACCTTGTTGAGCATGATCCCGAACGGCCCGTTCCACGGCGCAATCGCCGCGACCACGCCGACGGGTTCATAAGCGATCAGCCCAGCGGCGGCCGCCATGCTGGGGCGTTGCTGCACATATTCGAAATTCTCGGCCATGCCGATGATCCCGCGCAGGCCCATCACCGCGCCGCCGTGCATCGGCCCGGCAAAGCTCGCGAGACCGCCCATTTGCAGGGTCCATGCGCGCGCCAGTTCGGCAATGCGCGTTTCCAGATGATCGGCCATCGCCTTCAGATAGGGCAAGCGTTCGGCCGGCCACATCCGGCCCCAAGGGCCATGGTCAAAAGCTTCGCGCGCGGCGGCAACGGCGGCGTCCATATCGGCATCGCCTGCTTCGGCAACCGAACCGATCACCTGTTCGGTGTTGGGCGAGACCAGTTCGATCATGCCGCCGGCGAGGCAGCGCGCCATTCGCCGCCGATCCAGACTTTGTCGCTATGCTTCACGTTTACGCCTTCGGGGGTCATTTTGGTTGCTCCTCTTGCCAATTTTTACCCGTCACCGGATTGGGATAATGATAGGGCGGGATATGGACGTCCGGGAAGCTTTTATAGTCCACCGTTTGCGGCCCATCGGGCGCAAAATCGTCGAACACCGTTCCCATCGGCACCGGCTTTCCGTCCATATCGACATAATGGGTGATGAAGGCGTGGAGCTTTGCGATTTTCCACACGCCATCCTCGACCACATAGGCATTTTCGTAAACGGCATCGCCCATCAATTCCTGTGTGCCGTTCAGCCCGACTATCATGATCGCGCGCCAGCGACCGATGCGCGCTTTGCAAATCGTCGGCGATCGTCACCAGCGGTTGAAGCTGGGTGTGGTTGAACAATGTTCCGTGCGCGAGCGGGGGCAAGTGGTGGAGATAGGCACGAATGCGGTCTTGCCCTTTGAACAGGCCGCGCGCTGCGATTTCCAACGTGGCATCGCGCGCAAAGAGATCGGCCGCTTCGTCCCACTGCCCCTTGTCGACATAATAGCCATAGGACGTCTGCAACCGGATCACCGCACGTTCGGCGCGGAGCAGGGCGACTTCTTGGGCAAGTTCTTCGAGTGTACTCATGTCAAATCCTTCAATCCGATCTTCATCCCCGCTTCAGCTGCGCGATTGGCCTCGCGGCGGATGCGCTCAATCTCGGCGCGGCCTTCGGGGATGGGTTCTTTGGGCAGCGCGGCCATGGTGGTGCGATAAATATCCTCGATATCCTCTGCATGATCGGGATGCGTCAGGATCAGCCAGCGGTTTTCGCACATTCCAGCGAGCACGCGTTCGCCCAGCTCAAGCGGGTCCATGCCTAACTCAAATGCCGTACCGAATTGCTCAAGCTCCGCGCGGTCGGGCGTGTCAAAGCCGCTGTCGCCAAATTCGGGCGGGCGATTCAAGGCGCTGTCCCACGCGTTACTCTTGGTCAGCCCCGGACAGACCAGCGACACGCCGATATTATAGGGTGCGAGATTGATAGCGCAGACATTCGGTCATCCCGCGCACCGCGAATTTGGACGCTGTATAAATCCCCGCCTGCGGTCCCGCGCAGAACGCCGCCATGCTCGCGACATTGACGACATGCCCGCCTTCTCCATGCGCCTTGATCTTTGGCAGAAAGCTCACTTGTCCGTTGACCACACCGCCAAAATTGACTCCCATGATCCAGTCAAAATCGTCATAGCTCGCTTCGTCAGTCGGCCCGAAAACCGAAACCCCTGCATTGTTGACCAGCACATGCACCTTGCCGAAATGCGCCTCCACTTCGTCGGCGACGGCGGCAAAGCGCGCGCGATCGGTGACGTCGAGTTTGACGAACAACGGCACTTCGCGGCCTTGCTGGACAAACCAGCTTTCCGCCTTTGCGCGGTAATCTTCGTTGCGATAGCTAAGCGCCAGCCGCATCCCGGCATTGCTAAAGGCCCGCGCAATGCCAAAGCCGATCCCCGAAACCCCGCCGGTGATGAATGCGCGTTTTCCCTCAAAATCCATACTGGACACCTCTCTAACAATTGTTAGTGTTGCATACAAATTTGGGAGAGTCGAGAATGTCTGATGTCGAAAAACGCCTTGCCGCGCTGGAACATAAAGTGGGCGAGTTGGAGGATGTGAACGCCATCCGCCGTCTGCACTGGGCCTATGGCTATTATATCGATTTCAACAAGGCGAAGGACGTCTCCGAATTATTCGCCGAGGATGGCGAAGTGGTGTTTCTATCGGGCATTTATAAAGGCCGCGAAGGCGTGTTCCGGCTGTACGGCACATGGTTCCAGAACCTGTTTCTCGAAAATGGCGGAGAGGGTCCGGTCGACGGCTTTCTGCTCGATCATTTCCAGATGCAGGATATCATCACCGTCGCGCCCGACCGGCAAACCGCCAAGGGGCGTTTTCGCGGCATGCTGTTCGGCGGCAGCCATGAAAGCCGCAAATGGAAACCCGAGGGCGTGCCGCTGCAATTCATGGAGGCCGGGCATTTACGAAAATGACTATGTCCGCGACAAGGACGGCATCTGGAAGATCAAGCGGCTCGATTATTTGATGCAGTGGCAGGGCGATTATGAACTGGGCTGGTCCAAAACGACAGCGCATTTGCAGCCAGCCATGGAATGCTATCCCGCCAACCCTATCGGCCCCGACGAAATTCGCACAGATGATGGCTATCGCCAGACTTGGCCCTATCGGCAGGATGTGCCGATGCATTTTGCCCATCCGAAATTCGGGGCTTTGCTCGCGGGAATCGAATAGACGAGGGTCTAAATTAGGGGTCTAAATTGGGGACAGTATATAATTAAATTGGCTATGCTGGATGCTAAAGCATCCAGCGCTGCCAATTTAATTATATACTGTCCCCAATTTAGCTAAGCCCGCTTCACATGATGCGGTTCGGGAGGGGATTCCCATTCGCACAAGTGCCGGTCGAGCTTACCCAATATCGGACCCACCAGCTTCAGTTCGGCGGGGCTGAGCGCATCGAACACAAATTCGCTGACATGCGCCATCCGCTTCGTCATGCTGGCAAATTTGATATGCCCTGTTTTGGTCAACCGATAAGGTTTGCGCCTTTTATTGTCCCTGTTATCAACCTGTTCGATCAGACCAAGTTCGAGCAAGATCGCCAGAGCGCGGCTGACATTCATCGGCTGCATCGCCATTAATTCGGCCAGATCATGCCCCGCCAAATCGCCTTCGCCGCCCAGGGCAAGGATGATCCGCAACTCGATAACACTTACATCTTCGGGATCGGCGACATCATCGCGCATTGGCGTGGCAATGCGCGTTGCGACCTTGAGCAGATCGATCAGCAAGGCGACGAAATCGGGGCTTGATGTTGCAGGTTTGGCCATAAGTCGCGGAGGCTTACTGTCATTGGTGCAAAAATACCACGCCCTTTCGGATATTGTGCAAAACCCGATGCTAACATTTGTTTGTATCTTGCGAGCGAGCAATTAGTATGTATTACTAACAAAATGGGCAACGGCGACCAGTTGCCTGATGAGGATTTTATCGGGAGGAGAGGGCTCATGGCCACCATTTCACGCCACAAGACTATGTTTCGTAATGCGCTGACGGTTTCCGTTGCGATGGGGGCGTTGCTTGCAGTTTCGCCTGCATTTGCACAGGATGCGGACGAAGAAGACGCCTCCGCCGAAAATTCGGAAATCGTCGTGACCGCTCAGTTCCGGGAACAGCGGCTGCAAGATACGCCCATCGCGATTACGGCTGTCGATGCTGCGCTCATAGAAGCCCGCAGTGCGACTAATCTGGCTGACGTAACCAAAGCTGCGCCAAGCGTTGTTTTGCGCCCTTCCTCAGCAGCATTTGGCAACTCGATATCGGCGAGCATTCGCGGACTTGGACAAGGTGATTTCAATCCAGCTCTGGAGCCCGGCGTTGGCCTTTATATCGACGATGTTTATTATCCTCGACTGACCGGTGCCAACTTCGATCTGCTCGATGTCGAGCGTGTTGAAGTACTGCGCGGCCCGCAAGGAACGCTGACCGGGCGCAACTCCGAAGGTGGCGCGATCAAGCTTCATTTCGAAAAAGCCTACCGGTGAAGGCGGCTATGTCTCGGCAACCTATGGCAGCCGCAATCGCATCAATTTGCGCGCCAGTGCGGATTTCAAGCTGGCTGAAAACCTGTTTGCCCGCATGTCTGGCACGTTCGCCGATCAGGGCGGTTATGTCGATGTTATCGACTATGGCTGCGCTGTTCCTGCTAGCGGCGTCCCTTCAGTCGCGGGAGGCACGAAATGTAATCTCTACAAGCAGGGCGATGTTGGGTATAAAGCTTTGAAGGGCATCCTGCGCTATCAACCCGTCGGACAGTCTCGATATCAGCATCGCTGCGGATTATAATAAAGACAGCCGTAACAGCGGTGCCGAAGTTTTGCTCTATGCCAGCAGCATCAACCCCAACACTCGCAGACAAATGGTATCCCGCTCGATAGTCGTTTTATCTGCGGCCGTTTCTGCAACTATACGACAATCGCCCAACCCGGCGGAGCGTTCGTCGCGGGGTTTGATCCCACCGCTCAACGGCCTGCCGCTCGGCACGGTGAACGGTCAGCAGAAGAACGAATATGAAGGCTGGGGCGTTTCCGGAAATATCGACTTCGACGCGTCAGAAATGATTCAAGTTGCAATCAATTACCGCATATCGCGCCTGGCAGAACAGCTTCACGATTGACGGCGATCTCTCGCCTGCACGCACGCAGATTGGCAATAATGATCTAACCCATTGGTTCTGGAGCCAGGAATTCCGGATCAACGCCGATATTTCGGATCAATTTGCAAGCGACATTGGGTGCCTATTATTCGGATGAAGCAAACGACCTACTACACGCTTCAGGATATTCGGTACGTCGCGTTTGGTCCGCTGGTGCCAGCTGTTGCCTGTCCCGGCCTTGCTACGCCAAGCTGCCCGATCTTCCCGCTGCAATTTATCGGCAACGATCCGGTGCGAACGAAATCCAAAGCCATTTTCGGCACGGCAATCTTCAAACCCATCGAAGATTTGAGCGTAACCGCTGGCTTCCGCTATACCAAGGATTCCAAAGACTACACTTATTTCCGATATAATCTGGACGGAACAACTATTAACGGGTTCGTCGATGGGGTTGGTGCGGCTTATGGTGCTGGATATAATGGCCCTGACACGTTGAACCAGTTTGGCCCTGCCGGAACTACCGACATCGTGACTTCACTTACCGGTCGCACGGCTAGCTTCCGCGGTAGCCGCTGGGATTACCGGCTCAGCCTTGACTATCGCTTCTCACCAGAAGTGTTGGTCTATGCAACCACAGGAACAGGCTACAAGGCTGGCGGCGTTGGCCCGCGTCCGTTCAACGCGGCACAAGCGCGCCCGTTTGGTGAGGAAGAAGTCACAAGCTATGAAGTCGGCTTCAAGACTGATCTGTTTGACAGAATGCTCCGGTTCAACGTCAGCGCCTATTACAACAAATTGAAAGACGCACAGTTGACCTTGCTCAGCTGTCCGCAATTCGGTGGCCCCGGCCCCTGCGCGCTTCCGCAGAATGCCGGTGACGCAACCCAGAAGGGCGTCGAGTTTGAAGCCTTCTTGACACCCACCGAAGGATTTACCATCGATGCGGCGGCGTCATACATCAAATATAGGTTCAAATGCGTTGACCCGCAGGTCGTCAACAATACGACTCTTCCTGCCGGAACCTGCTCGAAAGACCCCACCGTTATCGCTGCATTGGCAGACCCGGCGCAGGGCTGGCAGTGGAATTTGGGCATGCAGTATCGGGTGGATTTGGGCGACTCTGGGTCGCTGACACCGCGCATTGACGTCAACCGCCAGAACCGCCTGCCCGGCAACGTGCTGCGGGCTGGCGCGGGCACGCCGGCTGATATTTTCGGACAGGTTCCGGGCTACACCCTCGCCAATGCACGCCTGACTTGGCGGAATGCCGATGAAGATCTGGATGTCTCGCTTGAGGTGACCAACCTGTTTGACAAATATTATTTCCGCTCAAAGTTTGATTTGAGTGGATTGGCGGGCAGCATTCTCGGCACACCGGGCAACCCTCGCGAATGGGCAGTTTCGGTCAAGAAGAAATTCTGATCCTTACGATACACTTCGGGAAAGGGCGGCCCATGTGCCGCCCTTTTTCGTTTGAGGAAAGCGGCACACCAAAAGCAGCGACGGGCTTGACTTTTCAAACGTGTTCACTTATTGTTCCGCGTGTTGCTCTTTGAAATTGTCCCCTCCCATTCCAACACCGCTTTCCCGTAAAGCGGCAGTTTTTGCGCGTATTGATTATGCCATATTCAGCCACCATTCGGCCTTCAAAAAATAGCCGTTTCAGTGTGAACTTCGGCAGAATTCCGGGCTTTTTTGGAGAGCGCTTTTCCAACATTTTCAACGCCCCGAAATTTGCCGATTCCCACCAAATCCGGTTGACGCGCGGCGCAAGGGCTGACACATTCATTCTAACAATTGTTAGCATGATCGCAGGGAAGAACCGATGAAACTGACACTGCCACCGCGCATCACCCCGCGCAATTCGATGCCGCACTCAGCGCCTATGAAGGCGTGGTTGGCAAAAGCTGGGTGCTCGCAACCGACGAAGACCGCGATACCTATACCGATATCTATGCCCCCGGCCCAGAAAGCGAATGGCCGCCGTCCGCCGCCGTTGCCCCAGCCACGGCCGAGGAAGTGCAGGCGATTGTGCGCCTCGCAAATAGCCACAAAACCCCGCTCTGGCCGGTCAGCCGCGGCAAAAATCTGGGCTATGGTGCAGCGGCTCCGCGCATGGCGGGCAGCATCGTTCTGGATCTATCGCGCATGATGAAGGTGCACGAGCTCGACACCGATCTTGCCTATTGCGTGATCGAACCCGGTGTCAGCTTCTTTGACCTGTACGAACATATCCAGCGCGAAAAAGCGCCGCTGTGGATGTCGGTCCCCGGCAATGCCTGGGGCAGCGTCCTCGGCAATGCGCTCGATCATGGCATGGGCTATACCCCCTATGGCCAGCATGCGAAAAATCTGTGCGGGCTGGAGGTTGTATTGCCCGATGGCGAGATGATGCACACCGGCATGGGCGCGATGGAGGGCAATCACAGCTGGCATCTGTTCCCGCTGTCCTTTGGGCCCGATTGGACGCAGATGTTCACCCAATCGAACATGGGCGTGGTGACCAAGGCCGGGCTGTGGTTGCAACCCGCGCCCGAAACCTCGCTGCAACTGACATGGGATATTCCCAACGAAGAGGATATCGGCTGGGTGGTCGATACCATCACCCCGCTTAAGCTGGCGGGGGTGATCGAGCAGAATGTGTTCATCCCGTCGTGGCTCGGCAAGATCGTGCTGAAGGGGCAGCGCAAGGATTTCTGGGACAAGGAAAGCGCGATCCCCGAATGGCGGGTGCAGGAATTGCTGAAAGAGCATAAGCTCGGTTACTGGCAGGTGCAGGTGCGCTTCTACGGCGACGAGGCGCTCAATCGCGCGCGCGCCGATATCGTCAAAAAGGCATTCAAAAAGCATCTCGATACCCCGCCGCACGAAGAGCTTTGGCGGCAGGGCGATCCATTGAACCAATATGATCCCACCATGGGCATGCCGTCTGCCGTCGCCTTGCAAATGGGCGATTGGGTGGGCGGACGCGGCGCGCATATGGGCTTTTCCCCTGTGGTACCCTCCACGTCCAAACATGTGCTGGGCCAGCTGAAACGCAGCCGACAGATCATCGCCGACCATGACGTCGATTTCTATGCCAGCTTCACGATCAGCGGGCGGGTTTGCACCAATATCAACATGCTGATGTATGATCGCGACAAACCCGATCAGGTGACCAATATCCGCAAGATGTTCAACGCGCTGATCGAAGGGACGGCGAAGGCAGGCTATGGCGAATATCGCACGCATCTGGGCTGGATGGATCCGGTGAATTCCACCTATAATTTCAACGGCGGGATGCAGCGGAAGCTGAACGAAAAATTGAAGGATGCGATTGATCCCAACGGCATTATTGCTCCGGGCAAACAAGGCGTATGGCCTTCGGTGTATCGGGACATGCAGGCGGGAGGGGCAAAATGAAAAGGCTGATCCTGATCGCGGCAATCGTCCTTGCCGGGTGCAGCAAAAGCGATGACGCACCCAAAACCGAAGCCAAAGATCCGCCCCCGGCGGCCCAAGGCGGACCGCCGCCAATCCCGCCCTATCAAATGCGCGCCGAACTCGGCAGCGGCAATCGCCTTGCGGTTTCAGGCAGCGGAGAGGCCATATTCTCCAACCGATGCGGCTCGTGCCATTTGGCCGGAGGCATGGGCACGAACCTGTTGACCAAGCAGATGATGATGGCCAAACGTCCGCCCACCGACGGAATGCTCACCAACCGCAAAGACCTGACCACCGACTATGTGAAAACGGTGGTCCGCCAAGGCAAAATGGCGATGCCGCGTTTGAGCCGGGTCGAAGTGACCGATAGCGAATTGGAGGCGATTGCCCAATATCTTGGAAAGGCCAAGCCATGAAAATTGACCGGCGTTCGTTGTTGAAAAATGGTGCGGTAGCGGGCGGGATTGTCGTCGCCCCGGCTGCTGTACACGCATATGAAGCCCCTGCCCTCACCATATTCGACAGTCGCGCACTTGCCAGCCGCGCCTTTGCACACGGGCAACGCGGCGCAAAAATCGACGTAGCGCAGGAAGATGCCCAGCTGTGGCGCTCGCTGCGGAATGCAAACAAAGGCCGCGTCGAGGGGCTAACCAGTTGGTCGGACTGGGTACTGGTGCGCGGACTGCTTGAAGAACGTGGCCTGCGTGTTAAGACAGAGAATGCAAAGCGGGCACATTGTTCCGCTGGACCATGGCTTGAACGAAAGCACATAATCATGAGCGACGCTCGATCCTGCAAACAATATGCCCCCGGGCTATGTGCCAGCGAAAGTCTGGTCATTTGATAAAGCCAATGGCGGGCAATTTGCCAGCATCAACCGGCCAACATCGGGCGCGACGCATGAAAAGATATTGCCAATCGGCAAGCATCCCTTGCAGCTTTATTCGATGGGCACGCCCAATGGTGTAAAGGTGACGATCATGCTCGAAGAGCTGCTCGCGGCAGGACATTCGGGCGCCGAATATGACGCATGGATGATCAACATCGGCGACAGCGGTCAGTTCGGCAGCGACTATGTAAAGATCAATCCAAACAGCAAAATTCCCTGCATGATGGACCATAGCGCTAGCCCGCCGGTGCGCCTGTTTGAAAGCGGATCGATCCTGTTTTATCTGGCCGAAAAATTCGGCGCGTTCCTGCCCACTGATACGCACAAACGGGCGGAAACGATGAACTGGCTGATGTGGCAAATGGCGAGCGCGCCCTATGTCGGCGGCGGTTTGGGCCATTTCTTTGCCTATGCGCCGATCAAGATCGAATATGCGATTGATCGTTTCGCGATGGAAACCAAGCGGCAATTGCACGTGCTGGAAACGCATTTGACCACGAATGAATATATGGTTGGCGGGGAATATACGATTGCCGATATGGCGATCTGGCCCTGGTATGGATCGATCATGCGCGAAGCCTATGCCGCGCAGGAATTTCTGTCGGTGCATGAATATCCCAACCTTGATCGCTGGGTAACTCAGGTGGGTGCGCGTGACACGGTGAAACGCGGGCGCATGGTCAACCGTACTTTTGGTGGCCCAGAAGGGCAGCTGCGTGAACGCCATGATGCGCGCGATTTCGAGGTGAACCGCGAGGATATGGTTTTGGCGCGCGATGGGGTGCGGGTTTAACCTCTCGATTCCAAATCATCGTCGCTCCAGCGTAGGCTGAGCCTATCTCGCCCATCGGTCTCAAGGTCTGCGCAGACGTGATGGACCCCAGCCTTCGACTGGGGTGACAGTGATGCACTACGAGATGTTTGGAGGTAATCACGCGCTTACAACAACTCCACACACCCGCCATCGACATACAGATCCACCCCGTTGATAAAGCTCGCTTCCTCGCTGGCGAGGAACAGCACGGCACGGGCGATTTCCTCTGGCGTGCCCATCCGCCCGATCGGGACGACGCCTGAAAACATCGTCTGCATGCCCGCGATTTCCTCCGCACTGGCATCGCGCTTGAAAATTTCGGTGTCGGTCGGCCCGGGCGATGACCATGTTGACGCGGATGCGGCGCGGCAGCAGTTCCTTGCCGATGATCCGCGCCATTGCGCGCAGCCCGGCTTTGGCCGCGGCATAAACGACATTGCCCGGCACCGCCGAAACCGAGCCGATCGAGCCGGTAATCACGATCGCTCCGCCATCGCGCATCAAGGGCAGCGCCTTTTGGATCGCAAAGAAGGCCCCGCGCAGATTGACGCTGTGCACCTGATCCCAAAATTCCTCGGTCACCTCTGTAACAGGCGCAAAGCCGCCGACGCCGGCGTTGACGAACAGCACATCGATCCCGCCCAGCGCCTCGTCGATCTCCGCCATCGCCGCTTCGCTGTCGGCGACACGCCCATGTCGGAACGAATGCCCAAGCGCCTCACATTCCGCCGCCGCCGCCTTCAAGCGTTGCCGCATTGCGCCCGGTGATCGCAAGCTTTGCCCCTTCGGCGCGAAACATCCGCGCGGCGGCAAGGCCAATCCCGGCATTGCCGCCCAGGATGACGACGCATTTATCCTGCAAAGCGCATCAGAACATGCCGTTGGTATTCGCCGCTTTTTCCGGCACCATCTGCACCACGTCCCAATGCTCGACCACCTTGCAGCCCTCGACCCGCAAGATATCGATCACCGCCATGCCGCGATCCTCGGCGGACAACTTGCCATGCGCGTGGACCGCGACCAGATTGCCGTCGGCGATGATCCGCTTGATCGAATAGTTCATCCCCGGATTGTTCTTGAAAAACGGCTCCAAGAAAGCCAATCGCCGCATCACGCCCCGTTGCCGCCATCGGATTATGCTGGATATAGCCCGGATCGACCCAGGTCTCAAAGGCCGCGCGGACCTGTTTATCGACATAGAATTGCGTCATGAATTTGGTGACGACCTGTTTGGGCTTCAGCTTGCAGCTTCGCGGCTTCAGCGGGGGATGCGGCGAGCAGCAGCCAGCGGCAATCAGGGCAAGGGCAAAACGCATCATCTCTCTCCTTTAAAACATCCATTGGGATTGACCGGCTCCACCGGCACTTCCTGCAACACATCCCAATGTTCGGCAATCATCCCGCCTTCCATGCGGAAAATATCGACCACGGCAAAGCCCGGATCGCCCGGCCAGCGCGACAACATGGACATGGACGATCACATGATCGCCATCGGCAAAGCTGCGGTGGATGGTCTGCACGGCATCGGGCGAATCGGCGGCGCGGGCATCGAGCCAGTCTTTCAGCGCCTGAACGCCGGGTTCGGCGAGCATGGAGTGCTGGATATAATCGGGCCGGATATAATCATCGACGCGGCTGACTATCGAGCGCCATCAGCACATCGCGGTACATCGCCAGCACATGATCGAGATTGGCTTGCTCCGTCTGCCGTCCGCGCCATCCGCTCTCTCCTATTGTAACAATTGTTAGGGTGTGCAACATCGGATGCGGGACACAAGAGGCCAAGAGCCTGGGGAGAGAACCATGGACCGCGCCGCAGCTTTATGCGATACTCGACGGGTTTCTGGCGGCGCTGGCCGCGGGCAATCCGGGCGCGGCTGAACTGGGCCGCGGACGCCCGCTTTTCCGAGAATAATGTCATGCTCGAACCCGGCGACGGGGTGTGGGCGACGATCACCGGGCTGGGTGAGTATCAGCTGAAACTTGGCCGATCCCGTCACCGGGGGCATCGGCTATTTCGGCACGGTGATCGAACCGCATGAGGAATCGGCCTTTTCGCTGCGTCTGCGGGCCAATGACGCAGGCGAGATTGCCGAATGTGAAATGGTGATCGTGCGCCATCTCGACGAAGGCATGAAGCTGGAAGGCCCGCGTTTCTGGACCAAGCCGATCCTTGGAAGCCAAGTGCCGAAGCGCCGTCGAGCCGCACCACATTGGAGCATCTCGCCAATGGCTATTTCAACACGCTGCAACTGAACGACGGCACGATCAACACGAAGTTCGCGCCCGACTGCAACCGCGTCGAAAACGGCGTGCAATCGACCAACAACCCCAATTTCCCGATGATCCCGCACACAAAGCTGGGCTGCGAAGAACAGTTCCGGCTGGGCATCTACCGCTATGACAACCGCCTGCGCGGGCGGCGCTATCCGCTGATCGACGAGGAGCGCGGGATCGTGTGGTCGCATCGGCTTTATCGACCATTGCGGCGCGCTCGGCGATTATACGCTGACCGATGGCACGCCGGCAAAAAGCCCGGTTCGCCGCCCGCATACCTTCTATCTGGCCGAAATCTTCAAGATCGACCACGGCATGATCTGCCAGATCGAGGCGAATTTCATCACAGTGCCTTATCATATGAAAAGCCCATGGGACGGGCAATGAATCCAATCTCCGCGCCTCCGCGCCTCCGCGTGAATTCTATGCAGCGATTTGGCTCACGCGGAGGCGCGGAGACGCGGCAGGATTTCTTGGGCGGGGCTGATGCTGATTCTCGCCGCCTGTTCCCCAACCAAATCCCCCGAGATGAAAATCGGCCCCGATGATTGGGCAACCACCGGCGGCGATGCGGGCAAGTCGCACCACTCGCAGCTGACCGATATCAACGCGGCAAATGTCGGCACGCCTGGGCCTCGCATGGCAGGCGGAACTCGGCACCAACCGCGTGCTGGAGGCGACGCCCATCGTGATTGATGGCGTGATGTACACCAGCGGCGTTGCGGGCCGCGCCTATGCCTTTGACGCGGCAACCGGCAAGGCAGCTTTGGCGATTCGAGCCCGAAGTGAACATGCAGGTCAACCGCACCGTCTGTTGCGACATGGCCAATCGCGGCGTCGCGGTGGCGCGCGGCAAGGTGTTTGTCGCCGCGCTCGATGCCCAGCTTTATGCGCTCGATGCCAAGACCGGCAAGGTGCTGTGGAAAGCCGATACCGTCGATGATCCCAAACGCGGCGATCAATTCCACCGGCGCGCCCGAAGTGGCGGGCGATGTCGTGGTGATCGGCAATGGCGGCGCGGAATATGATGTGCGCGGCTATGTCAGCGCCTATGATCTGGAGAGCGGCAAGCTGAAATGGCGGTTCCACACCGTGCCGCGCGATCCCAAGCTGGGGCCGCAGGATCACCCCGATCTGGAAGCGGCGGTCAAGACCTGGGACCCCGACAGCCGCTGGGACATTGGCGGCGGCGGCACGCCGTGGGACGCGATCAATTATGATGCGGAAACCGGGCTGGTCATCGTCGGCACCGGCAATGGCGGCCCCTATCACAGCGCATCAAGCGCAGCCCCAAGGGCGGCGACCAGCTCTATCTCTCCTCGCTCGTCGCGCTCGATGCGAAAACCGGGCGGGTCAAATGGCATTATCAGGAAACCCCCGGCGACAATTGGGATTTCACCGCGACCCAGCCGATGATCCTGACGCGGATGACGATCGGCGGCGAGAAGGACCGCCCGGTGGTGCTCCACGCGCCCAAAAACGGATTCCTCTACATCCTCGACCGCCGCGACGGAAAGCTGCTGAGCGCCAAGCCGATCGCGCGGCGTGAACTGGACCAAGGGGATCGATCCCAAGACCGGCAGGCCCATCCCCAATCCCGAAGCCGCCGACTGGTCGACGGGGCCAAAGATCGTCTTCCCCGGCACGCCCGGCGCGCGCAACTGGCATCCGGCGAGCTATGATCCGGACAACCGGCCTCTATTATGCGCCGGTGCAGGACATGGGCAATCTGATCCTGATGCCGCCGGGCGAAGCGCCATTTCAGAAAAAGGGCATAAACACGCAGGCGACTTTGTTCTTCACCTCCGATCTGGAGGCGAGCCTGGCGATGCTGCCGCCGCCGCTTGTCGCACAGGTGAAGGCGCTGCCCGCCTATGCAGACGTGCTGAAAGCCCCTGCGATTTCCGAACTGCGCGCCATTGATCCGCTGACCGGCAAGACCAAATGGGCGCAGCCGATGGGCGGCTGGCAAGATCGCGGCGGCGTGTTGACCACCGCATCCGGGCTGTTGTTTCAGGGCAATCTGGCGGGGCAATTGCGCGTGTTTGACAAGGCAACGGGCAAGCTCCTCAAAACCATCGAGACCGGCACCAGCGATCCTTGGCCGCGCCGATGACCTACCGCGTCAAGGGCGTGCAATATGTCGCGGTGATGGCGGCGTGGGGCGGCGGCGGCTATCCCTATGTCCCGCGCTATTCGGCGGCGTATAAGCGCGGCAATCAGGGGCGGTTGCTGGTGTTCAAGCTGGGTGGCGGCCCCGTGCCGATCCCGGCCGAACTCGCCGCGCCCGAAGTCGCCCCCGCCGCCACCCGCGCAATTGGCCGGGTGTCACCCCTGCGATGCATCGCCAAGGGGCAGGCGCTGTTCTATTCGGTTGGCTGTGCGCTGTGCCATTCGAACCAGCACCGCTCGATCACGCCAGACCTGCGCCGGATGCAGCCGGGAACCCATGACGCCTTTCGACAAGATTGTGCTGGAAGGATTGCTGGTGCCCAATGGCATGCCGCGCTGGGATGATTTGCTGACACCCGAGGATGTCGAAGGCGATCCACGCCTGGCTGATCACCGAACAGGCCAAAGTGCGGGCGGAGGAACTGGAGAAAAAGAAGCGCGGGATTGCGCTCGATGCGCCCAGTGCCGCGATTTTGTCGAATTATTAAATCCTCTCCTATGGGAGAGGATATGAAGCCTTACCGCTTTAGCGGTTAGGCGGAGTTGGTGAGGGGATGTGCCCTTTCGATAGCGCAGAACCCCTCACCCAGCTCCGCCTAGCAAGCAAGCTTGCAAGTCTTCACAACCCTCTCCCACTGGAGAGGGAAAACCTACCGCCCCTCTGCCAGCAACAGCACCGCCATACCGTCGGGATCATCCACCATCACGCCGTGCCCGGTGTTGATACTGTGCACGCGCCAGCCGCTGTCCGCCTTCACGCGCTCGTAGAATTTGGTGAACACCGTCGGTGCGCCGCGGGTGGCATAAATATAGGTTTTGCGTTTGATCGCATCGCTTTGTGCCGCCAACTTCACCGGCTCGGTTAGCGTCAGCAGCGGATGCCGCCCCAGCGTGGGCGGTGATCCGGGAAAGGGCGCGACAAGCCCGGGCGCATCGCGCTGGGCATCGATATAATGTTTGCGTGAAGGGTCATCGGCAATGTCCCAAAGACTTTCGCCATCACGCGGCAGGAAAGCATCGACATAGACCAGCGCCGCGATCCGTTCCGCCCGCTGTTGCGCGACGCCGGTGATCACCATCCCGCCATAGCTGTGACCGACAAGGATGATGTCTTTCATCCCGCGCTCGTCAATGGTCGCCACTACATCGGCAATATGATCGGATAGCGTTATCCCGGGATTCAATTCATGCTTGCGCTCGCCAAGGCCCGCCATCGCCGCGACATGCGCCTCATGCCCGGCCAGCCGCAGTCGCCGTGCGGTATCAAGCCAGATCGCACCACCGCCCCATGCGCCGTGGACCAATAGGTAATTTGCCATGTTCGTACTCCTCAAACCACGGGCAAAACTGGCGCAGCACTTCCGGCAGATTTCTTCAGCAATACATCCAACGCATTGCCACCCGGCGACATGCGAACGCCGTTCGCTTCTTCAGCAATCAGCTTCTTCAACACCCGCCGCGCCCTGCCACCCGAGACATCGGCAGGAATGGCAACCGGGCGCAATGCATCAACATCCGCCGAGCCGATCGCCGCCTGTTGCGCCTCGATCATCGGCTTGTCCTGTATGGCAAAGGCATAATCGATAGAGCCCTGCCAGAATGCATCGACATCGGGGTTGTCGATCCCGTGGTTACGCACCACTGTCCAGTAATAGAGCGTCCGCGTGGGCGACACCGGCGTCAAATGGTGGCCGGTATAGACCCACAGCCCGTCTTCGCGGGATTTGCCGACCGGCGTAATGCCTACGTCTAGCAACAGATGCGCGGGGGCATCCCAGCGGAAATAGAGCCAATGATCGATGCGGGTGTCGAGGCCCAGACCCATTTCCATTCCCATGATCCCGCCCCACACCGGCGGCGGCAAGCCATCGGGGCACCAGCGGTTGGCCCAGACGGTCGAACCGGATTCGAGTGTTTCCAGCTTGCTGATCGTGATCGATTCGCTCGACAGCGTCCCTTCATGCAGGAAATCGGCGTGGGTCAGGTCGAGCAGATTGTCGGTGATCAGTTCATAATTGGCGGCAACATCCATCATCCCCCGGATGGTGGTAAAACCCGGAGCCGAATAGCAGCCGAAATCGGGAAGCAGGCTTTCATCCGCCTCGTCCGCCGCGCCCATCCATATCCAGATCGCGCCATTGCGTTCGATCAGCGGATAGGCCGCGACTTTCATCGCGGGCGAAATCACCCCGCCATGATGCGGATTGAGCACGCATTTTCCGCTCTCGCCAAAGACCATGCCGTGATAGCCGCATTGCACGGTGTCGCCGACCCGCTTGCCCATGTGGAGCGGCGCAAAACGGTGCGGACACAAATTGCCGATGGCCACCGGATCGCCATTTTGTTTGCGGTACAGCAGGACGGGCTTTTCAAGGATCGTACGCGTGATCAGGTCTTCACCCAATTCCTCTGCCCAACAGGCGACATACCATGCGTTGGTTAGATACATGGGGCCGACCGCTTAAAGATACAGCTTGGGATTGATCGGGATGCCGTTTTCTTTGCAGTAAGTTTCATAGTGATCCATGAACCACCAGACATCGGCGGTGAACACGAAGTTCGCATCGGCATCGTAAAATTCAATCGGCCCCTGCATCCAGCCGAACAGCTTCACACCCTCTGGGTGATCGGTAACCAGCGTATGGCTTTCGCCAGGAACTTCAAGGATCAGACCGCCCGGCGAAGCGACCCAATCATATTCCAGATATTTCACGCTGCCTTCGAGGCAAACCATCATGATCGTGCCGCGATGGAGATGCGTGCCGATTGCGCCCGCGCTTTTCACCCACAATATATTTGAAAAAATCCCCGTGCGGACATCGAACGCCAGATGCTTGATCGCGGCGTTATCGCCAAAGGGAACCCACGGGCTGTCATCATCGCTCATGGCATCGATATAGCGGCCACCGGGGCTGTATTTTTCGACAAGGTGCTTGTGGGCAAAGGGCACGTCCACAATCTTGGCCAGATTGGACGGCGGGACTTTGGTGTTAGCGGTCATGGTCTTCTCCTCAAAACAAAAAAGGGGAGCCGACCATTTGGCCAGCTCCCCCGTGCATATCGATTTTAGCCAAGCATCAGAATTTGCGCTTCACGGTCAATGCCCAAGTGCGCGGAGTACCCGGAACGCCGGTTTCCACGCCCAGACCACCGGTCACATCAGACACAGTCAGATAGTAAAATTTGTCCAACAGATTCTGCACTTCCAGCGAAATGCCCCAAGCCTTATCTTCGGTGGTAAAGCCGAGGCGGCCATTGGCGAGGAAGCGCGGGGCGACCCTGCTCCATTGGCTGTTATTGGCATCGGTGAAGATTTCCGATTGATACTGCCCGTCAACACGCAGGCTCATATTGCCCGAGAACATCGGCCAATCATATTGCGCGCCAAAGCTGTAGGTGGTTTCAGGGGTGTATGCCGTGATGTTGGTGATCGGAATATTGGTCGACGCCAAAATGGTCTTGTACTTGAAATCCAGAAAGCTCAGCGAGCCATCGAGAGTCAAACCTTCGACCGGTTTTACCGTCACTTCAAATTCCGCACCCTTCACGTCCGCCTTACCGGCATTGGCCGGGAGCAGACAGGGAGCCGCCGGACAACGCGTCAATTGCAGCTGGATGTCGTTATATTTGTTCAGGAAGAACGCGGCGTTCAACCGCAATTTGCGATCAAAGAAATCGGATTTGAAGCCGACTTCATAGGTCGTCAGCGTTTCCGGACGGAACGACTGCACCTGATTGCAATTGGGCACCGGCGTTGGCGAGCAAGACGGGTTTGACGGGCCAAAGAAGGGCCGCGGGTTTACGCCGCCGCCTTTATAGCCTGTCGCCACCGACGCATAAGCGAAACAGCGCGTCCGAGAAGCGATAATCGGTTTCGATCCGCCAATCGGTGCGCTTGCCCTTGAACTGGCCGACGACATTATACAGGCCGAGCAACAAGCAGTTTGGCGCATTGCCAATGCCGGTTGGCCCTGCGGTGAGCGCACCCAGGAAGAAGGCGCATGGCCCGGGGCCGGGAACGGTCCCGTCCGGGTTGCTGCGGAAATAGGTATAGTCCTTTTTGTCCCAGCTTTGGCGAATCCCGGCGTTGATGCTCCACGCCTCGGTGGGGTGGAAAGTGGTGTTGAGGAAAATCGCCTTCGAATCCGACGGGGTCAAATCCGGGCCATGGATGAAATCGATCCCGGCATAGTTCAGATCCACGCGTGCGGTGTAGGTTCCCTTTTGTTTGAAGTAGAAACCACCCAACGGTATAATCGACAAAGCCGTTGCCAATTTCGCCGTTCAGGCGAAGCTCCTGGCTCCAGGCCCAGTGGTTCAGCTCGTTGTCCAGCTGTGCAATCGGCACAGGTGTTGCGTCCTGATCCTGCCCGAAGTTGGACTGATATTCGCGGTAGGACGAAATCCAGTGAACGTTCATGCTGTCGGACAGGTCAAGCTTCACATTGCCGTGCAGGCCCCAGCCGGTGAAATTCGCTTCTTGCATTAGCCGCATAGGGCTTGAACGGTGCTTGGGTCGTTGGGGTCATGCCATCAAGGAAATTGGCATAGCTGATGAACCGGCGATCTCCGCCATAGACCGAAGAAGACAGCGTATCGCAGCTATATTGTCCTGCGGGAACGAACGCGGCAATCCACTGGCACGGGCAGGCCGTTGCGCCCGGTGAGCCAAGCGCCGCCATTGGCGTTGGTTGCGGCATTGGGAATCGCCGGGTTGAACGGATTGGGATTGCTGGCCGTCGGGCCGGGACGACCAGCGGCGATCAACACAGTGCCGGCGGGTTCCGAACGGTCGCGGGTATAATCACCCGAAATATTGACATCGAGCGCTTCCGATAGGCTGCCAGCGCAAAGCGAGACGGCCCGCAACATAGGATTGCCCGCCTTGCGTGCCGACGACAACTTTGCCGCCACGCGCATTATTGGCCGGGACATTGGATGTCGGATGGCTGACGCCATAATCGAGCAGCTTTACATAGCCGTCGCGGCTTTTGCCCACGCCCGACACACGCGCAAACAGAGTTGTCCGAAATCTTGAAATCGGCCATGCCGCGAATATCAACGCGGTTGTACGAACCATAGGTTGCCTGCAACGATCCGGTGCCCGAACCATCGGGCTTTTGCGCTGAACAGCTTGATCGCGCCGCCGATGGAGTTCTTGCCCGCAAGCGTTCCCTGCGGCCCGCGCAGCACTTCGATCCGGTCAAGATCCATCAGATCGAGCAGCGAGCTGGACAGTGTCGGGATATAGACATCGTCGATATAGACGCCGACGCCAGGATCAACCGCAAAGTTGAAATCGGTCTGGCCAACGCCGCGAATGAAGGCGATCAGGCCCGCACCGCCATTTTGCGGTTGCGGACGCAGCGTCACGTTCGGGGCCTGTCCGGCGATTTGCGAAATATCGGTTTGCCCGCGCGCTTCAAGCATTTCGGCATTGACTGCGGTGATCGCGATCGGCGTGTCTTGCAGACGCTGTTCGCGGAACTGCGCCGTAACGACGATTTCCTTTGATGCCGCTTCGTCCTCGGTCGTTTCCGCCTCTTGCGCGAACGCCGTTCCGGTAACCAGTGCAATCGCCATCAGGCTGGCGGCACTTTTCCCAATAAATTTCCTCATTACCCTCTCCTTCGTCATTTGGCCTTTTTGGCCGAATTTTTTTAAAGCCGCGCCCCCGCAATATCCGCACCTTGCGCGCAGCGCCCGTAATTTCTTCCATGTCACATCGGGATCGATCTTGCCGTATCCAGCGAAAGTGCCAAAACCGCAATCCGTGGAGGCGATCACGCGGTCCGCGCCCGACGATGGCGGCAAAGCGCTCGATCCGCTGCGCGATCAGTTCGGGATGCTCGACATAGTTGGAACAGGTGTCGATCATGCCGGGGGCAAGGATCTTGTGATCGGGAATTTTGGCATCTGCCCACACTTTCCATTCATGTTCGTGGCGCGGATTGGCGGCCTCGAACAGGATCGTTGCGGGGCGCGCCTTCAGGACGACGTCGATCACCTTTTCGAGCGGAATGTCATGATCGTGCGGCCCTTCATAATTGCCCCAGCACACATGCATCCGCATTTTTTCAGGCGGGATATTGGCGGTCGCGGCGTTCAGCGCCTCGACATTCTGTTCGGCGACGCGGACGAATTCCTCGTCGCTCAAATCCTGAAAGCCGGTGTGGCGCGACATGGCGAGATCGGGGCAATCGAGCTGGAGGAAAAAGCCCTCGCTCGACAATCGCCTCATATTCCGGGCGCATCGCATCGGCGAGATCGGCGAGATAGGCTTCTTGGGTCGGATAAAATTGGTTGAGCTGGAACGCGGAGATCAGCCCCGGCGAGGCCGCGTTCATAAATGCCTTGCGCGCCATTGCCATGCGCTGTCCAGCGCAGCCTTGAACCGGCGGACATCCTCCCACAGCGGATCGAGTGTGACCAGTTCCACCTTGTCCACGCAGGAGGCGCGGACGAAATCCTGGCTGCCCATCATCGCCGACAGCTTTTTGGTCAGTTCGGGATGTTCGGCCAAATCCTTGGCAGGCTTGCGGTCGACATGGCCGCCAAAGCCCGACAGCCGCTCGATCATATAGGTGGAATAGCCGATCTTGCCGATCTCGCCATCGCTGACGATATCGACGCCGCATTCGACTTGCTTGGCGACGGCATGATTGACCGCTTTCGAAACCTTTGCGTCAAACTCCGCCACATCATAAGGCTCGCCCACGTCGCGCGCCTTCAGCAGCGGCGTCAATTCGGCACCGCGCGGCATGCTGCCGACATGGGTGATTTCGATATGTGGCAACAAGCTCTCCCCTCTTGCATTTTGTATGCGATACATACAAAACAGGTTCGATAGAGAGTGCAAGCAAAAACTGCTTAGCTGATAAAAATCGGAGGAAAAATGTCCCAATCGCTCGAATCGCTGCTCGGCAGTGCCGGTAATATCGTTGACCTTTCTGCGCAACCAGCAGGTTGGCCCCAACGTCTATCCCGGCGTTCCCGGCCGAATTTTCCAACTGGCGCGATGAACAGCGCGGCTGGGCCGAAACCTGCGTGCTGTTCAACCAAAGCTATCACATGGCCGAACTGATGGTCGAAGGGCCAGGCGCGTTCGATTTCCTCAATGGCCTGGGCATCAACAGCTTCAAGGGCTTCACCGTTGATAAGGCCAAGCAGTTCGTGCCCGTCACGCATTACGGCCATGTGATCGGCGATGTGATCCTGTTTTATCTGGACGAAGAAAAATTCAATCTTGTCGGCCGCGCACCGACGCTCAACTGGCTGATGTTCCACGGCCAAGGGCGCGGACGGCGTCACGCTGACCTATGACGAGCGCACCGCCGCGCGTCCCGATCCCGAAAATCGCCGCCATTATCGCTATCAGGTGCAGGGTCCGAATTCGGCCAAGGTGATCGAAGATGCGACCGGAAAGCCCGCGCCCGAACTGAAATTCTTCAACATGTGCTGGATGGAAATCGGCGGCAAACAAGTCCACGCGCTGCGCCACGGCATGGCGGGGCAGCCGGGATATGAATTGATGGGGCCATGGGCAGAGCGCGATGCGGTGCACGCGGCGCTGGTCGCGGCGGGCGCAAACGCACGGGATGAAGCTGGTCGGCGGGCGGACCTATTCGTCGAACACCATCGAATCGGGCTGGATCCCCTCGCCGCTGCCCGGCGATTTATACCGGCGATTTGCTGAAGCCCTATCGCGACTGGCTGACCACCAATCATTATGAAGCGAAGGCATCGGTCGGTGGCAGCTATGTGCCCGACAGCGTCGAGGGCTATTATCTCAATCCGTGGGATTTGGGCTATGGCCCGTTCGTGAAATTCGATCATGATTTCATCGGTCGCGAGGCGTTGGAAGCCATGGCCGACCCAGCCGCAGCGCAAGAAGGTTACGCTCGCGCTCGACGACGATTCGGTGACCGAAGTGATTTACGGCCAGTTCGGCAAAGGTGAACTCCGCCCCAAATATATGGAATTCCCCAGCGCCGTCTATGCGATGCACCCGTTTGACCGGGTGGAAAAGGACGGCAAGCTGATCGGGCTTTCCACCTGGATCTCCTACACCGCGAACGAAGGCAAAATGCTGACGCTGGCGATGCTGGACGAGGAATATGCGGTGCCGGGCACCGAAGTCGATTTCATCTGGGGCGAACCCGATGGCGGCACAGCCAAGCCGACGGTCGAAAAACACAAGCAGGTAACGATCAAGGCCGTGGTCGCCCCCGTTCCTTATTCCGAAGTCGCGCGCACCAGCTATGCTTCCAGCTGGCGCACCAAGACGGCTTGATCGCGCCCGCGTTAGGCCCGGAACCCAATTTGATTGACTTGACCGCCCGGTCTGGCAACCGGCGACGCATCATGCGTTCGTCCTTGTTTCTTTTGCTCCTTATCGGGGCCACTCCCGCTGTTGCCCAAACAACAGCCAATAATGCCGTCACCCAATCGGAGGACGCCTTTGGCCGTTCGGTGGGCAACGAACGGATCGGCATTTATTCAAACGACGAAGTGCGCGGGTTTAACCCGATCGAGGCGGGCAACAACCGGCTCGAAGGGCTGTACATCGATCAGGGACAGATTACTTCGCCGCGTTTGATCGAAGGGACGTCGATAAGAGTGGGCTATGCAGCGCGTGGAATCCCTTTTCCATCCCCCACGGGTATTCTCGATCTGCGAATGGATAAATTCACCGGCACAACCAAATTCAACGTCGAAACGGAATGGGAAGACAATTCCAATCTGGGTGGATCGCTAGAGGCCAAACTTCCCCTCTCAGGCGAAAAGCTGGGGGTTGCCCTAGGCGTTGGTTTTCGCGAAGTCGATCAGGTCCATGGCCGCAATGGCAGCTTTCGCAACTATGGTGCCAGCCTGACATGGCTGCCGGAAAAGGGCAGCGAGATAACGGTGTTCGCCGGAGGAGCGCGGGCAAAAAGTGCGGAATATGGCGCACAGATTTATCCGCTGGCCGGCGTTATCCCGCCTCGCCAACCGCGCAAACTGCAACAAACCCAGCCATGGGCAAACAGCGCCTTTGGCGTATCGGCAGCAGGCTTGATCGCAAAATTCCCGCTTGGCGATTTCCGCATCGAAGCCGGGTTATTCCGCACGACGCGCGATGACCCGCAGACCTTTGCAACGTTGCAACTGGGCGCCGACGCCGCCGGACGTGTTGGCAATCTTGTTATCATTGCTGATCAGGACAACAGTTGGCTGGCCTATTCAGGAGAAGTCCGCCTCTCGCGCGCCATCACGACCGGGAATGTCCGCCACACATTGATCGCGGCTGTTCGCGGGCGTGATCAGGAGCGTGAATTTGGTGGCCAGCAGGCTCTTTTATTGGGTGCAAGCCAGACGGGCATACAGGATTTCCGGCCCAAACCAGTTCTGAGTTTTGGCGCAAATGATCAGTCGCATGTTCGCCAAATTACCTTGGGCCTGCAATATAATTTGCAAACAACCGGCGGAAGCCAGCTGAGCGTTGCCGTGCAAAAGGCGCGTTATCGCAAGACCACCGATTTTGCCAATGTCGCGCTCGCCGATACAGTAACGCGCGATGCGCCCTTGCTGATCAGTGCCAATGGCGGGCTTGCCATCACGCCCAGCCTGACGGCTTATGCAGGCTATGTGCGCGGGCTTGAGGAAAGCGCGATTGCGCCCGATATCGCCGTCAACCGCAGCGAGGCTCCACCCGCGATCCGCACCCGGCAAATGGACGTGGGGCTGCGCTATGCGATCACTCCAAAGCTCGCGTTGATCGCCGGGGTGTTCGAGGTGCAAAAGCCCTATTTCGGTATCGACGCGGCCACGCGGTTTGGCAATCTGGGCACTGTTTCCAATCGCGGGATAGAGCTATCGCTGGCGGGTAGCTTGGCCAAAGGCTTGACCGTGGTCGCGGGCGGAATCCTTGTTGATCCGAAAATTTCCGGTCCTGAAGTCGATGCGGGTCGCATCGGACCGCGCCCGATGGGCAGTTTCCGTAAACGCGCTATCTTCAATCTGGACTGGAAGCCGGTTGGGCAGGAAGCATGGTCTTTCGATCTCGCGCTGGAGGGCGTTACGCGCGAAACCGCAGACCGGCTGAACACATATGAAACCGGGGGGCGCCGCAACGTCAATCTTGGCGCGCGTTACCGATTTGAACTGGCGGGCAGCCATGTGTTGTTGCGCGCGCAGATGATCAATGTTTTGGATCATTATGGCTGGCGGGTAAACAGCAGCGGCGGTTTTTCCTTCTCGTTGCCGCGCACACTATATTTGCAAATGATCGCAGATTTTTGAACGGGCCCCGCGTGGTGCATTTAATATGTATTGCGTACAAAATTTCTCTGCTTAGTCTGGCCAGATGACTTCTGGATTTTCTGCTCGTCTCGCTTCTGGCGAATTCATCATCACCAGCGAAATCACGCCGCCTGTTTCGCTCGATCCGCCAAGCGCTGCTGGACAAGGCATTGCCGCTAAAGGGGCTTGCCGACGCGGTGAACGTCACCGACGGTGCTTCGGCCCGCGCGGCGATGGACCCGCTCGCTGCGTCCGCCTTGATGCTGCAAGCGGGTGTCGAGCCGATCATGCAACTCACCTGCCGCGACCGGAACCGGATTGCCCTGCAAGGCGCAGTCATCGGGTCTGCAGCACTTGGCGTGCGCGCCTTTCTGTGCCTGACCGGCGACGATCCCAAGACCGGCGATCAACCAGAAACCAAGGGCGTGTTCGATATTGGCTCGGCCGATTTGATGGCAACGATCCGCGACATTGGCGCGGGCAAGCTGCCCAGCGGACGCGATGTGGCGGGCGCGGTTGAATTATTTCCCGGTTGTGCAGACATGCCAATCGATCCCAAGCCCGATTGGGAACCCAAAGCGCTGCTCGACAAAATACAGAGCGGCGCGCGTTTCGCCCAGACACAATTCTGCATGGATGCCGAAATCCTGCGTCGCTATGTCGCGCGGCTGCACGATTGCGGCGTGCCAAAAGACTTTCCGCTGCTGATCGGCATCGCCCCCTGGCTTCGGCAAAATCGGCGCGCTGGATCGTCGATAATCTGTTCGGCTCGATTATACCCGCATCAATGATCGAACGGCTCGACGCCGCCAGCGATCAACGCGCCGAAGGCCGCGCCATCGCGCTAGAGCTGATCCGCGAATATACCCAGATAGCGGGCGTCGCGGGCGTGCACATCATGGCTCCGCTCAATGAAAAAGCCGTGCCCGGATTGATCGAAGAAGCGCGCATTGCGCTTACCAAGGGATAAGCGAAACATGACAGATATTGCCGCACTGGAGGCCCGCATCGCCAAGCTGGAACATGGCCTTGGCATCGAGCAGGACATCAACCAGATCCGCCGCATCCAATATACCTACGGCTATTTCATCGACAAATCGCAATATCAGGAATGCCTTGATCTGTTTTCGGACGAAGGCGAAGTCTGGTTTCTTGGGCGGCGTGTATAAAGGGCAAGGCGTGGGCTGAAGCGGCTCTATATTGACCGCTTTCGCGGTCACATTCACCAAGGCCATAACGGCCCGCGCTATGGCTGGTTGCTCGATCATCCGCAGTTGCAGATGGTGATCAATGTCGCCGATGACCGCAAGACCGCCACAGTGCGCGGTCGCTCGATGATGCAGGCGGGCTTGCACGAAACGCAGAAGGTCGCAACGCCCGCGCTTGGTGGGAAGGCGGGCATTTATGACAACCGCTATGTTTGCGAAGATGGCGTGTGGAAGATTGCGCGGCTCGGCTATTTCCCCTTCTGGCACGGCAGCTTTGCCGATGGCTGGGGAAAGACGCCGATTGATTTCATCCCCGCGCCCACGGTCTGCTTTCCCGAAGATCCGCTTGGCCCCGACTATATCGTCGAACCCGCCCCGCGCCTGTGGCCCGCGACCGATATGGTCGAATTCCCCTATCCGCATCCGGTGACTGGCAAGCCGATTATCAGCGACAACAGCCGCGCACGTGAAGGGTTTAAGGATTGATGGACGCGCTGGCGAAAATGCTCGCCGAACGCGCAATCGAGCGGCTGATCCTCGATTATGCTGCGCACAATGATGCCGCCAATTGGGAAGCGGTGGCGGCGATGTTTGTCCGATAAGGCCGCGTCAGCCGCCCCGTATGCGCCCGATGATTTCACGCGAAGGCCGCGACGCGAATCCTTGCCGCGTTCAAGGCGCGCCCGCCCCGCACAACGCGGCATATCGTCAGCAACATCCGCGTCGATGTGGACGGCGACACGGCAACGGCGACCAGCCAGATCATGCTCTTCACCGGGCCGGATATGGCCCCGCTGGTCGGCAGCTATGCCGACCAGGCTGTGTTACACCGACCGAAGGCTGGCGCTTTACCGAACGGCGCGGCAGCCTCGATTTTCCAAAGGAGTGAGGCGATGAACCGATGTCGCTGCCAAAGATCGATTATCTCCTCCCCACCAGCCGGATCAACCGCCGCTATCTGGGCACCTGGCGAGGAATATAACACCGGCGTCAATATGCCCCCTATGATGTCACCATCGCGATGCGCGCGGCGCGGGGCCTTTCACGCTCGACGCACATGGTTTCGAACTCGGCAGCTTTCCAACCGACGTCACCGATTGGGAAACAAGCTACGGTCCCGATACGCGCCTATGCCGCCCAAGTGTGTGCCATTGCCAAGGCGATGTGCGGCGCCGATCTGGTTGTGCCGATGAGCGGGCAGGTGCGCAGTTCGGGCCTGACCAGCGCCACCGTGCAACCACCCGCTGCCGAGGCGCATGTCGATTTCACCACCAAGACCGCGCAAACGCGTGGCCGAAATGATGTACCGCAAGGCGCGCCCCGATGGTGCTGGCTTTGATCGCTTCATCTGCTTCTCGCTGTGGCGCTGCTTGACGCCCGGACCGCAGGATATGCCGCTGGCGCTGTGCGAAGGCGGATCTGTCCGCGATGACGAAGGCACTGCCAACACCAAGGTCGACGTCGATGTCATTCCCACCGGCGATGATCTGTTCGTCCGAGATCCCGGGCGAAGAGGATATGGTCGCCGCCACGATCTTCCACCACTCGCCCAATCATAAATGGTGGTATTTCTCCCGACATGAACCCGGATGAAGTGATCTTCATCAAATTCCACGACAGCGACCACAGCCGCGCTTGGCGCGCGCCGCATACCGCATTCCGCGATACCAGCCGCCCCGATGCGAACGAGCGGCGTTCGATGGAATATCGCGCGGTGGCCTATTTCACTAGGGATGTGGAATGAGCTACTCAACCCTCGAACACCCCCATCTCGAATTCGCCTTCGAATGCCGCCTGATGTTCACCCGCGTGTTCGCGTGCCCAATGTCCACAATGGCGGCTTTCGCTCCGCCGTGCTGGTCGATGAAGGGACATTCGAAGGCCCGCGCATCCGGGGCAAGGCCGTCCCCAATTCGGGCGGCGACTATGCCCATTTCCGCGACGACGACACCGCCGTGTTCGACGCGCGCTATCTGCTCGAAGTCGATGACGGCACGATCATCTATATGCAAAACAAAGGCTTCCTCTGGGGCCGCACCCCCGACGCGATGGCCCGCCTGCGCGCCTGGGCCTTTGAAGGCGGCGAGCCCGTCGCGCACGAAGATTATTATCTGCGCGGCCAGCCGACCTTTGAAACACCCAAGGGCAAGCATGACTGGCTGACCCGGCATGTGTTTGTGGGCGTTGGCGAGAGGAAGCCGGACGGGAATTTGCTGCGTTATTATGCGTTGACGTGAGGGGGCGTGAAGCGGGTTTAGAAGGCGTGTTTTATGGCAGGAATGTTTGGGGGAGCGGACTGGTGGGTTTTGGATAACATCGGGCAAAAGCAGACATTGCCTAACGAATTGGAGCAAGCCGGAGCAATGCCCGCAGGATCGAAGGTCGTGCAATACGCTTAAGTCGTTGCCCAAAATCGTCAGTAGTTTCTTTGACCAATCCCATTGAGCTATGATATCTGAAAGGGCTTTTGGTCTCTGCTGCAGCTCGCAGAGCTGGCTCGGCAAACTCCCGAGCCTCCGACTTTTGCCCGCGCTCGTAGGCGATTAGGCTCAGCACCCATTCCAGTAGTAGCGCATACTTGGCCATGAGTGATCCGACGGCTCAAAGCGTTCCGTTAAAACGATAAGCGCATAATTGTATTCTTTTTCTAACCTATTCACGGAGATGAGAATTGGTAAATCAAACGACTTTGTGAAAAAATTCGGAAAGCTCTCTCCCCATTCAAGGGCCTTCTTTAAGCAGATCGCTTCGTCAATCGTATCCAGAGAAATGGACTGAATTCGCTTCGCGGAAGGGGGCAAGAAGAGAACGAACTGAGCACCAGAGGAGTGGAACACAACCTGACCAGCCCACCATCCGCGTTGACGCCGATGGCTCCGAGACTGACGCCAAATTCTTTCAGTCGCTCGGAAATATCAACCAAGAGAGCGAGTGCGCTTGAGGATGCGTACTTTGCCCCGCTCTGCTATGGAGAGGATCGCCAGTGGGGCCGCGGACTGGATAGCGAGCAGGCTTCCATCAATAATTTGGCATCATCAGTAATCGGTTAGCGTTCGTCTGGGCTGCGGCAATGCCATCCGTGACCTGCTCGGTGGCTGCCCGCTGGCCAGCAACAAGGAAGAACCACCGTAATTCTCTCGATGACATACCCGACCTCGGAGCAAACGACGCCAAATCGAGCATGACGTACTATGCCGTTTTAGAAGGGACCGGCGATCGGAACCTCGTCGCATTCGACCGAACTCTGAATCGAATTCCGCCACTACCCCGCCACCTCCACCACCAATTCCTCTGGCGGCAACATCGCGCATTCGGTTTGCGCGATCTTGCCGTCGCTGGATCGTGTAGAAAATGAACTGGCGTAGTTCAAACACTTGCCCCGCCTCCATCGGATAGAATCCGGCCGCGCCCTGTTCGTCGAGCATTTCGCGGGTCAGATCGCGGTAGGCTTCGATGCGGACGATGCCGTCTACCGCGGTCAGCGTATCGCTCGACGCGAAATTGCGGACGGTGACGCTTTCGTCCACATAGCTGTGCAGGAAGCTGTAAAAGGCTTCAAATCTTCGCGGCTTCGCAATGAAATGCCAAAGAAATCCATGTTGATCGGATCGGCATAAAAATCGGCAACGCCATCATAATCCTTGGCGTTAAAGGCGGCGAGATAGCGGTTGTAATCATCGCGGTTCATTGCTGCCGCCCCCTGCAGCATCTCGACATTCTCCTCGATCATCTGCCGCACGACCGCGCCGGGCGTGCCGGTCAGGCGCTCGACATCGTCCGAGCAGACCTCCAGAAACCCCTCGCGGATCGCCTGGCCGAAGGTCACCATATCGTCGCTGTTCCAAGGGATGCCGCCAACTGCCTGATCATCGACCGGGCGGCGCGGGATGCCCATGGCGTCGAACATCGCATATTGCTGCTTCATCGTCAGCGGCGACTAGTCGATCGGCACGCCGGTGATTTCGCTCATCATCGCGGCGACTTCGGCGAAGGTCTGAAGCTCCGGGCCGGTGATGTTGTAGACCTGCCCCTCATGGCCCGTCGCCGGTCAGCACCGCGACGGCGCAGGCGACGCAATCGTCGCGCCAGACCATCGCCTCGCGCCCATCGCCCGCAATTGCTGCGGCCACTTGCCGCTCGCCATCATGCCCGGGCCCCGCCATCAGGATCATCGCATCGGCATAATGGGCGTCGCGCAGCATCGTCCAGTGCCATGCCCGATGCGCTTTGATCAGCCGCTCGGTCTCGATATGGTCGTGGCGCACTTCGGCGGGGTTGGCGGGGTCGTCGATGCCGATGAAGCTGGTATAGGCGATGTGGCGGACGCCCGCCGCTGCCGCTGCGTCGATCGCCGCCTTGTGCTGCACCACCCGCGCGCCGACGCGGGTGCCCGAGATCAGCAGCATCTTCTCCGCCCCTGCACGGCCGCGGCCAGCGTTTCGGGCTTGTCGATAGTCGCCATAACGCACGTCGCAGCCCTGCGCGACGCGGTCCGCCAGCTTGTCGGGCGAGCGGGTGATCAGGATCAGATCGCGCGGCCGGCCCTGCGCGATCAGCCGTCGGTCGCAGCGCGGCCATATTGGCCCGAGGCGCCGGTGATGACGATCTGCTCATGCCGCGCGCCGCAAGCTGCGCGGCGCTGACCCACCAGCCATGGACTTGCGGGCGCAGGCGTTTGGGGATGGCGATCTTGGCGACCGGCCCGGCGCCGACATTGCCCGCCTCGATGATCCAGCACTGCGTGGGCGAAATCGTCCGGCCCGGTCTGGTGATCGACAACATGCGACCAGCCAGCCTTCATGGCCTGCTTGCGCGGACGGGCACATGGACCGGCTCGTTGAAGCACATGCCCGGTGGCAGCGCCGAGCGCCTGCGGCGGCCCGCCTCGCCATGTCCAGCCGCAGCAGCAGGTTGAACATCGCCAGACCGGCCCGCCCATCACCGGCGGCCCCTGCATTTCGGGGTTCATCGTCAGCATCCAGCCATGATCATAGGGCCGGCCCTGCGATGCGGCCGGGATCATCGGGAAATCGCCCGGCGGGCCGATCGACGGTTTCGGCCACCTCGTCCGCGTCCGCCGTCGATATCGACCGTCCAGCGCGTCAAGCCGCCCTGCACATCCCACGGCGCGATGTGGATCCCGCTCAGCCTCGCGGATGAAGGGAAAGGCGTTGGTGCGCGTCAGGCACTGGTCGAAATGGATGTTGCCCTCGCCGTCCTCCCACGCGTTCATCATGTGGAAGCAGTGGACGCCCTTTGGCCCCTTGAACCAGCGATTTCGGACGACATCGCCATAGCGCGGCATCACGCCCAGCCAGCTTTCCAGCTCCGGCTGATGATGCCAATGATCGCCGCCTGCCTTCAGCCGGTCGAGATCGCAGGTGGTCGGATAGACGGGAAACAGCGCGTAATTTTCGGTGATGGTGAAATCGTGCATCATCGCGCAATAGGGCGCGTCGAACCACTGTTCGCTGATCAGATTGCCGTCGTTGTCGGCGACGCAATAGGCGACCTTGGTGGAGGCAAGCCCGTCGGCCTCATAGCCATAGAAGAACATCTCGCCGCGTCACCGGATCGATCCGGACATGCGCGGTCATCGTTTCGGATTTGAGCTTGCCGCCGAAATCATAGCTGCCCAGCGTTTCGAGCGTGTGCGGATCGATGCGGTAGGGGCGGCCGTCCTCCTTGGTCATCAGCAGCTTGCCCGCGTGCCAGACCGGCGTGGTGTTGGCGACGGTGCGGTCGACCCCTTCGGCCTCCGGCTTGTCGGTAAAGGGATTGCGGTAAATGCCGAACAACGCCTCGCCCGCCGCCTTTTCCGCCATGTGTCGCGCGGTCTCGACAAAGCGCATCGAAAAGCTCGCCTTGCCGTCTTCAGGCGCAGCGCAGAGATCATCCCGTCGCCCGAAAGCGCCGCAGCATTATCGGGCAGGAAGGGCGGATAGGCCGGATCGGGCGTGGCGCGGAAGAACGTGCCTTCGACTTCGGGCGGGATCGTGCCTTCCACCACAAGATCGGCCAGATCATATTCCTCGCCCAGCGGCGTGTTCAGGCCGGTATAATACGGCGACGGCGGAAAGCCGGTCATGCTGCACTCCTCATCCTAACAATTGTTAGGATGATGGCGCGGAGTAGCACATGATGCAAGTCTGTTCAGCGATACCAAAACGCGACCGCGCGCATTTCGATGCTGGCGCGCGGATGGCAGCCCGCAGGGGCCAGCATATTGTCGAACGCCACATGCGGCACCGGGTTGTCATATTCGCTATCGCTGGTCTTGAAAATGATCGCCTCGTCGCGCGTCATATCGGGAAACCAGTGCCAGCGGTGCGCCGGATTATGCGCGATCAGCCAGCTTTCAAAGCTCCATTCGGGCGCACCGCCGGGCGGATCGAAAATCGCATCCGACGACAAGCAAATCCGCCTCGGCCACCGAGCGTGCGTCGCACACCGCCAGCGGCACATCCTGCGGCGCGCCGCTGAAGGTGCGCCAGACGTTAAAATGGGCATAGCGGCGATAGGCGCGCCCTTCGGGGCAGCTTTTCGCGGCAAAGCCTGCCGAGGTTGTGCGGCTGGCATCGATATGCACGAACCGCGCGGGCATGCTAATTGTCGAGGCTTCCGGCGCGGCCTGAAGTTTCGCTGAAGCGCAAAATTCCGGGAGCTGTGCTGACCACCGCATCGGCACCGGTTTCGCGCAAAAGCAAGTTCGACGATTTCGGTGCCGAGTGGATGGCGGCGACCTTCGGCCTTGTCCTCAAAATTGCTGACCGCGCTGACATGGTTGACGAGCCTGAAGCCTTCACCGTCAAGCGACGTTCCGGCCCCGCGCCCGTCGATCAACGCCATTTCCTGCCCGTCAATCACCACGGTGTCACGGCTGTGATCATTCGCATAATAGCGCGGGCGAAAGTCCGTCCGCGCGGCATAGTTGATGATCGCGCGCGTCATAAGTCAGTCAAAATCTTCGGTATCAATCGTCGGCAACATGCCGCCTGAATAGCGATGTCCTTGCACCGTGGCATGATTGATCAAAGCATCGATCTGCGCCACCACATCGGCAGATGGCTGCCAATCCCAGCGGGCGATATTTTCATTTACATGCGCGATATTCTGGCTGCCGGGAATGGTGACGATATGATCGCCCTTCGACAGCACCCAGCCCATCGAAAGCTGTGCCGGGGTTACGCCTTGTTCTGCTGGCAATGGCCATATAAGCCTCCACCAGTGGCAGATTTGCACTGAGATTAGGCTCCTGAAAACGCGGCCATGCGGCGCGCAAATCGCCTTTGGTCCACACTTGTCCAGCCCTGACACCGCCGGTCAGGAAACCGCGCCCCACGGGCGAGAAGGCGACAAATGTGATCCCCAATTCCTTGCATGTTTCTAGCACAGCAATTTCGGGATTGCGCGTCATCGGCGAATATTCGGTCTGCAACGCCGCACAAGGGTGCGCCGTATGCGCGCGGCGGACGGTTTCGGCAGACATCTCGGAAAGGCCATAGCTGCCAATCTTGCCCTCTTTAATCAGGTCCGCCAGCGCCCCGACCAACTCTTCAATGGGTGTGTTGAAATCCCGGCGGTGCAGATAATAAAGATCAATATGATCGGTTTGCAGCAGTTTCAGGCTGGTTTCGCACGCGGCTTTGATCGTTTCAGGTTTGCAATCGACACGGCGTTCCTTGCCATCGATGATGATCCCGGTTTTGGACGCGAGGAAAAATTCATTGCGCCGCCCTTTTAACGCTTCGCCAATCCAGGTTTCCGATTGTCCGGCTCCATAAATCCGCGCGGTATCCAGATGATCATAGCCCGCATCAAGGGCCGCATTGAGCAACTTATGGGCATAATCCGCCTCAACCGGCGGCGCATAAGCCCAGCAAATGTTCATGCATCCCAATCCCACTGGATTGGTCAGCCGTCCGTTGATTGCGCGTTTGGTGATCGCCATGCTGTTCCTATTTCTTCAGGGTTGTTTCGGGATATTAAGCGGCACGGGATCAACACCCATGCGGTCTGACCATGTATCGCCGCTGTGCAGGAATACCTGCGTTTCCGGATCAATCGGCAGCATCGTCGCATTCCATGCGTCATAGCGGGCAACCATCGCAGCATAGCGATCTGGCTGGCGCACTTTCAAATTGGCGCGCTCCATCGGATCATCGTTCAGGTTAAACAGGAAACTATTGCCGCCGATTTTCAGATATTTCCAATCACCTTGCCGCATGGCTTGCTGCGATTGCCCTTTGTAGCGCCAGAACAAACGACCGTTCGGGCAAAGCTCCCCCGGAAAGCGCCGCACGAATGTCCATGCCATCGGATGGTTTCGCCTCTGGTCCAGCAACGCCCGCAGCCGCGAGCAAAGTCGGCATCCAATCCATCGTGATTACTTGCTCTGCACTCACCGATCCCGGCTTCACTTTGCCGGGCCAGCGCACAATCGTGGGAACGCGAATACCGCCTTCGAGCAATTCGGATTTGCGGCCAGACAGCGGATAGGTATCCGAAAAGCGCTCCCCGCCATTGTCGCTGGTGAAAACGATGATCGTGTTCTGTGCCAGCCCCAATCGCTTGAGTTCGGCCAAAATCCGCCCGATTTGAAAATCCATGCGCGTCACCATTTCGGCATAGGTCTTCATCGATCCGCCGTCATAATGCATGATCGAAAGCGGGTTCTTCTCTCTCGCAAGCCGCTCTGCCTCGGCCTGTTCGCCCGGCCCTTCCCACGGCCAATGCGGTGCGGTGAAATGCAGGCTCATGAAAAACGGCTTGCCGCCCTTTGCATTCTCACCCAGTTGTTTGATCGCGCGGTCCGCCAGCAAATCGGTCAGATAGCCGGCCTGATCGACGGGCACGTCATTATCCCACAGGTCTTTCCGCCCGCCCATGCTGTGCGTAAAATAATCCACACCGCCGCCGCGAATGCCCCAGAAATGGTCATAGCCACTTTTGTTCGGGCTATACGTTGGCGGCGACCCAAGATGCCATTTGCCGATCAGCGAAGTGGTATAGCCAGCCTCACGAAGGCGCGACGGCATCGTCGGTTCGCTTGGCTCCAACCCCAAAGGACGCATCGCCAGCGGTTCTTCAAGGCCCACCGGCAACCGGTATTGATAACGCCCCGTCATCAATGCCGTGCGCGTTGCCGAGCACACCGCGCTATTGGCATAGCCATGGGTAAAGCGCATGCCTTGCCGCGCCAATGCATCCAGCGCGGGCGTTTTATAGTCACGCCGTCCATAGCAACTCAGATCGGCATAGCCGAGATCGTCGGCCATGATGAACAGGATATTCGGTTGCGAACCCTGCTTTGACGCGCGCGCCGATTGATTTCCCAATAAGGCAGCGGTTGCTGCCGCGCCAAGGACAGTGCGTCGCGAGATGCTCATAACGGCAACCCCACATAATTTTCCGCTATGGCTTTGCGCGCGGTTTCGGATGAAGCAATATAATCCAGTTCAGCCAATTGCATCTTGCGATCAAATGCACCGTCATCAGGAAAGCGGTGCATAAGCCGCGTCAATTGCCAGCTGAACCGCGAAGCCTTCCAGATGCGCGCCAATGCCTTGTCGGCATAGCCCGCGATCCCGTCGTTGCTGTTCGCCTTGAAATAGGAAACCAACGCGTCGGACAGATAGGACACGTCGGAGGCCGCAAGGTTCAGCCCCTTCGCGCCCGTTGGCGGCACGATATGCGCGGCGTCTCCTGCCAGAAACAGGCTGCCATGGCGCATCGTATCAAAAATAAACGAACGCAAAGGCGCAATGCTTTTTTCCAGATGCAGGGCCGGTGGTGATCGGCTTTGGCAGGCGTGCTTGCAATTCGCCCCACAGCCGGTCGTCGGACCAATCCTCGACCTTCTCGGTCAGCGGCACGTCGATATAATAGCGACTGCGCGTTTTGGAGCGCATCGAGGCGAGCGCAAAGCCGCGATCATGGTTGGCGTAGATCAATTCGTCATGGCAGGGTGGCACATCTGCCAATATGCCAAGCCAACCAAAGGGATAGACGCGTTCATATTCCTTGCCGTGCGGAATGGCTTTGCGCGAGGGGCCGTGAAATCCATCGCATCCGACAAGGAAACGCGCGTCGATGCGATGTTCGGCTCCGTCCTTCTGATAGGTCAAATAGGGCGCATCGCTTTCCACATCGTGGAGTGCCAAATCAGCGGCTTCGTAAATCACCTGAAGCCCGCGCGACGGAGCCGCATCCATCAGGTCGCGGGTGATTTCGGTCTGGCCATAAACCGTCACATGCTTGCCGGTAAGCGCAAAGGTATCGATGCGGATCAGATCGTCGCCCGAGGCGAGGCAAAAGCCTTCCTCTAACAGACCTTCACTGTTCAGCCGTTCGTCTATGCCCAGCCGGTGGAGCAGATCAGTCGTCACCCGTTCGAGCACGCCTGCCCGGATTCGCCCCAACACATAGTCGGGAGCCGCGCGTTCGACGACAACACATTCGACACCCTCAGCACGCAGAAGGTGGCCGAGTAATAGACCAGCTGGGCCAGCGCCGACGATTGCGACTTGGGTTTTCATGATCAGAATTGCAACTCCAGATCGTGCAACACCTTGTAGCAAGGCAGCACTTGTTGGACGGACGAATTCGGCTCGCGACCTTCGCGGATCGCGGCGATAAATTCGCGGTCTTGCAGCTCGATACCGTTCATCGACACGTCGACTTTGGAGACATCAATCTGCTCATCCTTGCCGGTGAATAAATCATCGTAGCGTGCAAGATAGGTGCCTGAATCGCCGATATAGCGGAAGAATGTGCCGAGCGGCCCGTCGTTGTTGAACGACAGCGAAAGCGTGCAAATCGCGCCCGATGCGGCCTTCAACTGGATCGACATATCCATGGCAATGCCCAGTTCGGGATGATGCGGGCCTTCGATGGCATTGGCCTTCACAATGGGGCCAGCCTGATAGGCGAACAGATCCACCGTATGCGCGGCATGATGCCACAGCAGATGATCGGTCCAGCTCCGCGCCTCGCCCTTCGCATTCATATTTTTGCGGCGGAAGAAATAGGTTTGCACATCCATCTGCTGGATGTTGAATTCGCCCGCTGACGATCTTGTTATGCACATATTGGTGGCTCGGGTTGAACCGCCGCGTGTGGCCGACCATGCAGGTGAGGCCGGTTTCTTTTTGCTTGGCCAGCACCGCTTCGGCATCGGCCCAGCTATCGCACAAGCGGGATTTCCACCTGAACATGCTTGCCCGCATTCATGCAGGCGATGGCCTGTTCGGCATGCATTTGCGTGGGCGTGCACAGGATCACCGCATCAACATCATCGCGTGCCAAGGCATCGTCCAATTCGGTCGAAAAATGCTTCGCGCCATATTTCTTGGCGACCTCTTCGGCCTGTTCCAGGCGGCGGCTGATGATCGAGACAATCTCGACACCGTCAATCAGCTTCAATCCATCAAGGTGTTTTTCACCAAAGGCACCTGCGCCGGCTAAGGCAATTCTCATATTTCGGGCTCCAAAACGATATGGCCAATGGCCGTGTTGCTGCAAGGAATGTGGTAATGCCGGTGGAGGCGTTTTACCTTTTTGCCGAGCGCGCCGCGCATGATCAGCCACATCACCATTTCAATGCCTTCGCTGCCGGTTTCGCGCAGATATTCGATATGCGGGATATTCCGCACGTCGTCATTATCCGCCTCAAGCAGGTCCAAAAACCGATTGTCCCATTCGCGGTTGAGCAGGCCAGCGCGCGGGCCTTGCAACTGATGGCTCATCCCGCCCGTGCCCCAGATTTGCACATTCAAATCTTCGGGAAAGCTTTCCACCGCCTTGGCAATCGCTTCACCAAGTGCCCAGCAGCGATTTCCTGACGGCACTGGATAGGTAACGACATTCACTGCAATCGGCACCACTTTCACTGGCCATTTGGCGGGCTGACCAAACATCATCGACAGCGGCACCGTCAGGCCGTGATCGACATCCATTTCGTTGATGATGGTCATATCGAAATCATCGAGGATCAGGCTTTGGGCGATGTGCCAGGCGAGATCGGCATGGCCTTCGACATCAGGCACCTGACGCGGGCCCCAGCCTTCATCGGCGGGTTTATAATGCTCGCCACAGCCAATGGCAAAGGTCGGAATGATGCTGGCATCAAAGGCGCTGGCATGGTCGTTGAAAACCAAAATCACGACATCGGGCTTTTCCGCCTTTTCCCATTCGCGCGTCCATTCATAGCCTGCGAAAATGGGACCGAAATAATCATCCTGCCATTTGCCCTGATCAACGGCGACGCCCAGCAAAGGCACATGGCTGGAGCCGACACCGGCTGTGATACGTGCCATCTTAATATCCTCCCTTAATCGAGCGATTGCCCTGAGCCGGACGCCCGCCATCGAGCATCATCTGGCGATATTCGGGCAAGGTCATATCGGTCATCGTCGATACGGCTTCGGCAAAGGGCAGGCCATCGCTCGAAAAGATCTTTGAGAGAAAATACACATTGCCGCCGAGATCGAGCAGCGCATTATAATCGCGCGCTAACACCGCCGCCTTTGCCTCTTCGGAAATCTTCCATTCATCAAGATAGGCTTTTTCATCGGCTTTGAAGCGTTCGCGGTTTTCGGGCTTCATCAGGCTCATCGAAAATTGGTTGATCCAATAACCTTTGCGCGCCCGTGCCGCTGTGAACACGCGAGTGCCCGGAATGTCTTCCAGCTCGGCGAGATATTCGTGGATGTCTTGTTTCATAGTTCCTCCGGCCAATACAGGCGCATCGGGTTTTCGATTAATAGCTTGTGCTGCAATTCGGGGGTCGGCGCGATTGCCGGGATCAGATCGACCAGCGCGCCATCATCGGGCATATGCCCCACCATGTTGAGATTGGGGTGCGGCCAATCGGTTCCCCACAAAACGCGATCCGGAAAATGTTCGACCACATGGCGGGCAAAAGGGATGAAGTCCGCATAATCCGGCGGCGGCATTTTCGACAGCCGTTCGGGACAGGTGACCTTTGACCAGACATTATCGCGCTGCATAAATTCCAGGAAACGGGCAAATTCGGGGCCGTCCACCGGCTTGGTTACGTCAGGGCGGCCCATGTGATCAACCACGACCACGGTCGGCAGCGCGGTGAAGAAATCCCAGCGCTCTTCCAGATCAGCCGCCTCGAAATAAACTACGATATGCCAGCCAAGTTCTGCGATTTTTTCGATAATCCCGCGATAATAGGCATCGGGTTTGGGATCAACGAGGCGCTTTACAAAGTTGAACCGCACGCCGCGCACACCCGCCTCGTGCATCGCAGCAAGTTCAGCGTCGCTTATATCGGGACGTACAGTCGCCACGCCGCGCGCTTTGCCATCCGAATGTTTGAGCGCATCAACCATCGCGCGATTATCCGCCCCATGGCACGTCGCCTGCACCACGACATTACGCGCAAACCCCAGATGGTCGCGCAAGGCAAACAGCCGGTCTTTGCCCGCATCGCACGGCGTATATTTGCGTTCGGGCGCATAAGGAAAATCATCGCCCGGGCCAAAGACA
>CAVSZW010000016.1:0-561697 GCA_963732535.1 uncultured Alphaproteobacteria bacterium
AGTGGCCGCGATCGCACAAATACTCGATATCTGCCATGCCAACGCTCATGCGACGCTCCAGATCGCAGAGGCAGCACGACACGACAATAAACCCTTGATTGTGATCGCCTAAATTCAGCAATCTGAGATTGCCAAAAGCAACGTGGAGTTGCCGTGAGCGTCACTGATCGATGCGCGCAAAGTGGCGCGAACGTCGGACCATTGCGCCATGGCGCAAATATACTACCCGCCAATCGTCAAATCTGGCACACGACGCAAAGTTGCCTCGCTGCGTTGCACAAACACGTTCGGCCTGTTAGCAACCGGAAGTGGCGGAGCCCGATGCAAGATCAGAGGCCAAGGTCATAGGCAAGGCATTCGAGCAGGTGGTGACGCCACATGGCATCGACGACTGACCCCGCTGCAATCAGGACCAAGGCCGGCGCGCGAAGCAAAATCTCGTTCGTCTCGGGCAACTTCAACGTCCTGCATCCCGGCCACCTCCGCCTGCTCAAGTTTGCCGCCGAGATCGGCGATTTTCTCGTCGTCGGCATAAACCGGGATTCCACTGCGGGTGTCACCGTTCCAGGCGAGGAGCGACTGGCCAACGTGCTGTCGCTGTCGATCGTCAATCACGCCGTTTTGCTCGACCAGGACGCGAACAGTTTCATAGCGCGGCTGAAGCCGGAGATCGTCGTCAAGGGCAAGGAGTTCGAGAGCCGGGCCAATACGGAGCAGGAGGCTGTCGACAGCTACGGCGGCCAGCTCCAATTCTGCTCGGGCGAGATGGCGTTCTCGTCTTACTCGATGCTCGACGACGAATATTCGCGCCCCCTTGCATCGACGATCTCCAAGCCGACTGCTTACCCGATGCGGCACGGCTTCTCCCCGGCAGATCTGAAGTCGAGCCTCGACCGGTTCAACGGCCTGGAAGTTCTCGTGATCGGCGATCTTATCATCGACGATTACATCAACTGCGACCCGCTCGGCATGTCGCAGGAGGACCCCACGATCGTGGTGACGCCGATGTCGACCGACACCTTCGTCGGCGGCGCCGGCGTCGTTGCAGCGCACGCGCGCGGTCTGGGCGCGAATGTCCGTTTCTTCACGGTCGTTGGTGAGGATGAGACCGCCGCGTACGCAGAGGACTCGTTGGCGAACATCGGCATCGAGATCCACTGCCTTCACGATAGCACGCGACCAACGACCCGTAAGCAGCGTTATCGCGCTCGGGCAAGACGCTGCTGCGCGTCAATCACCTGCGCCAGCACGCGATCAGCCAGTCGGTCAGTACCGCTGATTCGGCATCGAGGAGCATCGTTGCTCGACACGTCGACCTCATCCTGTTCGCCGATTTCAACTACGGCTGCTTGCCGCAACCGTTCGTCGACGCCGTAGTCGACGGCGGAACCCGACGCGGCATCATGATGGCCGCGGATAGTCAGGCCTCCTCGCAGCTCTCCGATATTTCGCGGTTCAAGGGCATGCGGCTGATCACACCCACCGAGCGCGAGGCGCGGCTCGCCATGCGCGACACCGACTCGAGCCTGCCTGTGCTCGCCGCCGATCTCGTCGGCGCCAGTCGCTGGAAGCCGCCGTCATCACCCTCGGCCAGGATGGGCTGCTGGTCTACGGCCGCCACAGGCGACGGCTACATGACGGACCGCTGCCGGCGCTCAACGCCGCGCCCCGTGATGTCGCCGGCGCCGGCGACAGCCTGTTCACGACGAGCTCCATGGCGCTCTGCGCCGGCCTGGACATCTGGCGCAGCATCTATCTCGGCTCGATCGCGGCGGCCTGCCAGGTCGGCCGCGTCGGCAACGCGCCGCTCAAGCTCGACGATATCATCCGCGAGCTGGACACGCCGGGATGAACCGCCAGACGAAGGTCGACGCCTGCCATGAAAGCGCTGCTGCTCGCCGCCGGCCTCGGCACCAGGCTGCGACCGCTCACCGATACCGTTCCGAAATGCCTCGTGCCGATCCACGGCAAGCCGCTGCTCGACTACTGGCTCGACCTGTTGTTCGAGGCCGGCATCGATCGCGCGCTGATCAACTGCCATTGGCTGGCGGAGCAGGTCGACAGCCCACGTCGCGCGATCGCGCTGGCGCTCGCGGATCGATCTCGTCGACGAGCCGGAGTTGCTCGGTACCGGCGGCACCATCGTGGCCAATCGCGACCTACTTCGCTGGCGGGCCGTTCCTCGTCGCGCACGCCGACAATCTGACCGATTTCGACGTCGGCCGATCTCATCCGCGCTCACGACTGCGCGGCCGCGGCAGTGCGCAATGACCATGCTGGCGTTCCGAACGGACGATCCCAGATCGTGCGGCATCCTCGAGTTGGACGACTGGCGGCATGGTGCCGGCGTTCCACGAGAAGGTCGCAAACCCGCCTGGCAATCTCGCCAACGCCGCGGTCTACATCGTGGAGCCTGAAGTGGCGCCGCCGCCGTCGCGATAGGCCGGCCTTTCGTTGACCTTTCGACCGAAATAATTCCGCGATTCGCAGGGCGAATCTGTGTGTCGAAACATCGCGGTACCATCGCGATATCGGCTCCCTGGAGAGCTTGCGCAGGGCCCACTTAGAGTTTAAGCAAAGCGACAATCGAGCACGCTCTGTCGACTGAGTTCGGAAAGCCTGCCCGAATGCCGCCGTGGCCCGGACAGGAGCGCGGTGAGCTGAGCGGACGAAGTGATGCGAACGACCGGCTGCAGGCGTACGTCGAGGTCATGGAATGCGCGTGTTCGTAACTGGTGCGTGCGGCTACAAGGGCAGCGTGCTCGTGCCGAAGCTGCTGCGGCGGGCCATCAGGTCACGGCCTTCGACATCCAGTGGTTCGGCAATTTCCTCGAGCCGCATCCCGATCTAAGGTGGTGCAGGGCGACGTCAGGAACCCCGACGAAGTCGACCTCGGCGGCATCGACGCCATCATCCATCTCTCCAGCGTCGCCAACGATCCGTGCGGCGATCTCGATCCCAAGCTCACCTGGGAGATCAGCTGCCTCGCCACCATGCGGCTCGCCGACAAGGCACAGCGGCGAGGATCAAGCACTTCATCTACGCCTCCTCCGGCAGCGTCTACGGCGTCAAGGATGAGGACCAGGTTACCGAGGACCTCGAGCTGTTGCCGATCTCGGAATACAACAAGACCAAGATGTGCGGCGAGCGCATCCTGTTGTCCTACAAGGACGACATGGTCGTGCAGATCGTGCGCCCGGCAACCGTGTGCGGATATTCTCCGCGCAAGCGTCTCGACGTCTCCGTCAACATGCTGACGATGCAGGCGCTGACCAACGGCAGGATCACGGTGTTCGGCGGCGAGCAGACGCGGCCCAACATCCACATGGACGACATCACCGATCTCTACATTTTCCTGCTCGACCACCCCGAGCATACCGGCATCTACAATGCCGGCTTCGAGAACATTTCGATCCTGGACATCGCGCGAATGGTCACCAAGCACGTGCCGGCCGAGATCGTCGTCACGCCGTCCAATGATCCGCGCTCCTACCGCGTGAATTCGGACAAGCTGCTGGCCACCGGCTTCCGGCCGAAGAAGACGGTCGAGGATGCGATCAAAGAGATCATCGGCATGTACTCGCAGGGCAAGCTGAAGGACGACGACCGTTGGCATAACCTGAAGTGGATGCAGCGGGAGGTTTGACATGACCACCGTCGCGCAGGTATTCGGGCCGGCCGGCGCACACTTCAAGGACTACGCGCGCCGACTGTCCGCGACGCTGGACTGAGTTCGACTGGGCACCCGTCGAGCGACTGGCCGACGAGGTGCTCGATTGCTGGCGCAGCGGTCGCCAACTGTTCCTGTGTGGCAACGGCGGCAGCGCGGGCAACGCCAATCACCTCGCCAACGACTTCATCTACCGCTGTCGAAGAAGAAGGGCTCGGGCATCCGCATCCAGTCGCTGTCCGCCAACCCGGCCGTCCTGACGTGCCTCGCCAACGACGAGGGCTACGAGAATATCTTCGCCCACCAACTCGCGGTCCAGGCCAGCAATGGCGACGTACTGCTCGCGTTTTCCGGCTCCGGCAACTCGCCCAACATCCTGCGCGCGCTGGAGGAGGCACGCCGGATTGGCATGCGGAGCTATGCGGTGGTCGCCTATTCCGGCGGCAAGGCCAAGGACCTCGCCGACGTGCCGATCCATTTTCGCGTCGACGACATGCAGATCGCCGAGGACACCCAGACCATCGTCTGCCACGCGATCGTGCAATGGCTCTACGCCAGGCGCGACACGATCGAAAAGCCAGTAGCGAAGTCGGCAGGGAAGATCAGCGGGAAAGCGAGCAGGAAGGCCGTAGCGGAATGAGCGGCAACGCCAGATATCTCGTGCTTGGCTCCAACTCGTTCTCCGGCGCGACGTTCTGCGATCATCTGGCCGCCGCCGGTGCCGACGTCTTCGCCACCAGCCGTTCCGATGAGGCGCACGAAGCGCTGCTGCCCTACAAGTGGACGAAGCGGCCCGGCAAGGTTCGCTTCGAGCGCATCGACCTCAACCACGACCTGGAAAAACTCGAGGCGCTGCTCAAGAGCGGAGCGGCCGACGCACGTCGTCAATTTCGCCGCGCAAAGCATGGTCGGCGAGAGCTGGGCCAATCCCGAGCAATGGATGATGACCAACGTCGTCTCGCTCGCGCGGCTGGCCGACCTGCTGCGCCGCTACGAGCGGCTCTCGCGCTACATCCACGTCACGACGCCCGAGGCCTACGGTTCCACCGAGGGCTGGGTGCGCGAGGACGCGCCATTCAATCCCTCGACGCCCTACGCCACCTCGCGCGCCGCCGGCGACATGCATCTGCGGACCTACTTCGCGACCTACCAGTTTCCCGTGCTGTTCACGCGCGCAGCGAATGTGTATGGACCCGGCCAGCAGCTCTATCGCATCATTCCGCGAACGATCGTGGCCGCGATGGGCGGGCAGAAGCTCAAGCTCGACGGCGGCGGCAAGTCGGTCCGCGTCTTCATCCACATGGGCGACGTTTCGAGCGCGACGCAGGCAATCGCGGAACGCGGCACGCTTGGCGAGTGCTATCACATCTCCGGCTACGAGCTGGTTTCGATCCGGACCCTTGTGGAGATCATCCTGAAACGGCTCGGCAAGCGGTTCGAGGACTGCGTCGAGATCGGTCCCGAACGGCCCGGCAAGGATACGGCCTATACGCTCGACAGCTTCAAGATCCGCACCGAACTCGGCTGGCGCGACACGATCTCGCTGCAACAGGGCGTCGACGACGTGATCACCTGGGCCGAGCGGTTCAAGGGCGCGATCGCCAAGTTGCCGACCCGCTACGAGCACAAACCCTGAGACGAGGCGCGCGATGACATCGCCTGCAAGATTGGGATGGCTCCGTTCGAAAAAATCCGGTTCACGAATGGCCAGAGGATAAACGGGGCGCAATGCAATATCGACATCCCATTCTGCCGCCATTGTCCGATAACGCCCTATAGCCAGATAGCTATAGGGCGAGCGGAACGAAAAGAAGAGATCGGCAGCGAGTGACATCCGGTACTGGTTAAGCCGAAGCCAGCGATCGTCAATAGCGCGCTTCGAGTACCATGTTGAATGGCCCTTCGGTCGCGCGGCGGACATGTGAAAAACCTGCGTCTTTTATCAGGTTCGCCAGCTTCGCTTCACCAGCTTGTGCTCCAAGCCCTTCTCCGACTTCCTGATCGAGCGAAGTCGGTACGCAGATCATCGTTGAAGCATTGTAATAAAGCCGACCCACGGGATTGAAGTTTTCCGCCGGGCTGTTGCCTGCCATGGGCTCGACAATCATCCATGTGCCGTCCTTTTTCAGCATCCCATGCATATGGCTCGCACAGCCGCGCGGATCGCCCATGTCGTGCAGGCAATCAAACATGGTGATCAGATCGAAATCCTGTTCGGCAATGTCCTTGGCCGGCGCTGTTTCAAATTGCACATTTTTGCGACCCGGATGTTCAGACAGATGCTTGCGCGCATCGGCAATCAATTCAGAATGGAAATCATAGCCGGTGAATTCGCTGTTCGGAAAGGCTTCGGCCATCAACAGCGTCGAAAAGCCCACGCCGCAACCGACATCGGCGACCCGCGCACCCGCTTTCAGTTTCGCTTCGACACCTTCAAGCTGTGGCAGCCATTGCTGGACAATCGAATTGACATAAGTTGGGCGGAAAAACGCGCCGACCGAACAAAACAGGCAACCAGCGCTATCGCCCCACTGCACTCCGCCACCTTCGCGGAAGGCCTTTTCAACCTTCGGCTCACCTTCGATCATCGCAGCCGCCAAATCAAATGCGCCCGCCATATAAACGGGGCTGTCCGGTTCGGCGAACACCATGGCCTGTTCGGGCGACATGCTGAATTTATCGCTCGCCGCATCGTAATCGAGATAACCGCCAGCGGCCTGTGCCAACGCCCATTCGCGGACATAGCGCTCGGTTAGCCCGCCGCACCGCTTGGCAAGTTCGCCCGAAGTAGCGGGTTCGGATTTCAAGGCAGCGAACAGACCTAAGCGGAACCCGATCCTCACCGTCGGGACACTATAGGCACCCCCAAGGTCACCTAAAATCTTGCCGACAAATGCGTGGAGTTTGTTTTCGTCTAAATCCGACATGGTGGCAGCCTTTCCTGATCACGAAACGCGCACCAAAGCGCGACCGTGGTTGGCCCCCTGCGATGAGTCGCATATAGCAGAAATGGTCGCCTTTGTCGCCTTTATGGCAAAGGCGGAAATTGCCTGATGGAATTTCCGCCTCTAGTGACTTTTTTACGCCTTTTTCAAATGCCGCCGTCCAAGCAATTCGGCAATCTGCACCGCGTTCAACGCCGCACCTTTGCGCAGGTTATCGGAAACGCACCACAGGTTCATGCCATAATCCACGGTCGAATCATCGCGCACGCGGCTGATGAAGGTGGCGAATTCGCCGACACATTCGATAGGGGTGACATATCCGCCATCTTCGCGCTTATCGACCAGCATCACGCCGGGGGCTTCGCGCAAGATTTTCTGCGCGTCTTCGGCGGACAATTCGTTTTCAAATTCGATGTTGATCGACTTCCGAATGGCCGACGAACACCGGCACGCGCACGCAGGTTGCGGTGACCTTGATCTTTGGATCCATGATCTTCTTGGTTTCAACGACCATCTTCCACTCTTCTTTGGTCTGAGCCATCGTCGAGGAATTTGTCGATATGCGGGATCACGTTGAAGGCGATCTGCTTGGTGAACTTTTTCGGTTCAGCCGGGTCGCCGACAAAGATGTTGCGCGATTGCTCGAACAGTTCGTCCATGCCTTCCTTGCCCGCGCCAGACACCGACTGATAGGTCGCGACCACAACGCGCTTGATCGTCGCGGCTTCATGCAGCGGCTGCAACGCCACCACCATTTGTGCGGTCGAGCAATTGGGGTTGGCGATGATGTTTTTGCGCTTTGTATAGCCGTCGATGGCATCAGGGTTCACCTCTGGCACGATCAACGGCACATCGGGGTCCATGCGATAGAGCGAGCTGTTGTCGATCACCACACAACCTGCCGCTGCCGCCTTGGGCGCGTAAATTGCGGTGGCGTCAGAGCCGATGGCGAACAGCGCAATATCCCAGCCCGCCCAATCGAAATGCTCGATATTCTGAACTTTCAGCATTTTGCCGGTTTCGCCGAAATCGATCTCGAGTCGCCTGCGGACCGCGACGAGGCGAGCACCGCAATTTCATCAGCCGGGAATTCCCGTTCGGCCAAGATATTCAGCATTTCGCGGCCCACATTGCCCGTGGCACCAGCAACGACTACGCGATAACCCATTTCAAACTTCCTTCATATGTCAATTGCGGATCAGGACATTAAAAAAGGCCGGGGTCTGTTTGGACCCCGGCCTTTGCTGTTCGGTTAAAGAACGTGCGGGATCAGACCTTAAGTGGCCGGAGTGGTTCCCTTAATCGGACGCGGGTCACGGCGTTCGGCAATACGTGCCTTCTTACCGGTGCGGCCACGCAGATAGTAAAGCTTCGCACGACGCACAGCACCGCGGCGAACAACTTCGATGCTTTCGACATTGGGCTGAATACAGCGGGAATACGCGTTCCACGCCTTCGCCGAACGACATTTTGCGAACGGTGAAGTTCGATCCCATGCCCTTGTTCGAGCGCGCAATGCATACGCCTTCGTAATTCTGGATACGGGTGCGTTCACCCTCGATAACCTTCACGCCGACTCGCAGGGTATCGCCGGCACGGAATGCCGGAATGGTTTTCTTGGCGGCAAGTTCAGCAATTGCTTCTTGCTCAAGCGTCTGGATCAGGTTCATTGCCTGTCTTCTTCCTTCTTCATGCCGCGCGCCAGAGGCAGGTCAGTCCCGAACGCCCTTGTAGCGCTCCCAAAGGTCTGGCCTGCGTAACCGTGTGTCGATTCTCGGATTGGCGTTTCCGCCATTCGTCGATCTTCGCATGATCCCCCGATCGCAGCACTTCAGGGATCGTGCGCCCTTCCCACATTGCGGGTCGGGTATAGTGCGGATATTCTAAGAAGCCCTTTTCAAAAAACTCATCATCCCCACTGGAAGCCGCGCCCATTACGCCGGGAAGCAGCCGAATGCAAGCGTCGAGTAAGCATCAAAGCGCCCATTTCCCCGCCGGAAAGGATGATGTCGCCCATGCTGACCTGCTCGATCTGAGGGCGGGCATCGAACAGGCGTTCGTCAAAGCCCTCAAAACGGCCGCAGATGATGGTGACGCCGGGGCCGTGGGCCAGTTCGCGGATGCGGGCTTGGGTGATCGGTTTGCCGCGCGGGGTCATGGCGAGGATGGGGGCAATAAAAAGCCCCTCCCCTTCAGGGGAGGGGTTGGGGTGGGGCTCGTCAGCAGAACACAGCGTCCAATGGACAGCCCCCACCCCCCAACCCCTCCCCTGAAGGGGAGGGGCTTAAGTAATTCGCCATCTCCGCCACCGCAAAATCCACCGCCGCCGCCATGACGTCAGCCTTCAAAACCATCCCCGCCCCGCCGCCTGCGGGGGTATCATCCACCGTGCGATGCTTGTCGGTCGCAAAGTCGCGGATGTGGATGGGCGAACACGCCCATTTCCCCTCCGCCAAAGCGCGGCCAGCGAGCGACACGCCCAGCGGGCCGGGGAACATCTCTGGATAGAGGGTCAGGATTTGGGTTTGGAAGGTCATTGGTCGAACCATTGGCCATTATCGACCAACATGGCAATAATGCCCCAGTGCAAGTCGTTCAACGGCGATGGTCCGGACAAAGAGCCGCAAACGGCCAAATATCGATTGCCGGATGAGCACTGAACGGAAACAACAATGCCGCAAACGTCCATCCATTGATGCATAAGTCGCTGCCAAGGCACATTGCCAAACATCCAGCTCCAAATTCGTCGGCCAATGCTTGTACAAAATCACTCGACATCGCCGCCAGCAATAAGCATGTCCTGATCAATTGCACTCGCCGCGTGCAATCCTTTAGCGCCTGAAATTCCTGGCAATCGCGACAACGCGTTCAAGCGTAACACCATCAAACCGTCCAATTCTCAACCTTCAACCCCGGCACATCGGCGAAGTCGGCTTCGTTGTTGGTCACCACAGTCAGCACCGAGTGACTAACGCGTGCGCTGCGATCAACCGGTCGAAACTGCGCACGTTTGAAAGGCAGCGTGGCATAGGCACGGGCGGCCGGTATCGTCGAACGGCAGCATTGGCACTGCTTTCAACAAACAGATCGCAATCGATCGGGCATGTCAGGCGGCTTTCCTTGTCCCTGACCCATGACAATTTCGGCGAAGCTGATCGCCGAAATCGCCACTTCACCAGCGCTCGCATTGCGACTACGCGCTCACCCAACGCCAGGAAATCTGCACCATCATCGACATAAATCGAACAGTCAGCTATCCAGCAGGTAGCCGGTCACGCGTTGCCCGCTTCAGCGCCGCCTTTCGAGCAGCGATCGTGCTGGGCCGTTCGTCGAAATCGCGTCGATCGGGCACTTGAAGTCCCTGAGCCTTGCCGCCAAAATCTGCTGATGTCGATTTTGCGTTTGGGCGCGTCTATGGGTTTCAAGGCAAGCATCACGCCGTCCTCCACTGTCAGGTCCATTTCCATTCCCGGTTTCAAATCGGTGCCAGCCGGTATCCGCACAGCCAGCGAATTGCCCGATTTGAAAACCTTGGTTCGATAATTTTTACGGCTGACTGGTTCGATCAACCGCGACTGGAAGCCGATCCGTCAAAGCGGAAAGTTTGCCGTTCTTCGTGCAATTTGCTCATGCGGCCTCCGTATATACGCAGTGTATATACTAAACCACAAACGCCGCGTCAATAACGATCTGTCCATCGGCTTCGTCGCCCCATTCGGGCACGGCCTGCGCATTCATCGGGACCATGAACTTCTTGCCCGGCTTGCCATCTTCCGGTGGCAGCTGGATTTCCAGCACATCGCCTGCGCCGAAATTTTCGACCGCCACACAAGTGCCTAGGTCGGCTCCATCGGTGGAAACACAGGGCAATCCCAGCAGATCGGTGAAATAATATTCACCCTCGCCCAGCGCAGGCAAAGTGTCGCGCGGCACCGTCAGCACCGTGCTGCGGTAGCTTTTCGGCCATGTTGCGATCATTGATTTCGGCAAAGCGGGCGATTGCGCCGTCTTTGGTGGGGCGCAGCGATTTGAGCGTCAGCGCGCCTTCGTTAAAGCTTTTATGGCGTTTCAGGCTGTCGACATTTTCGGCAAACAGCTTCAAACGCACCTCGCCCGTCACGCCGTGCGCGCCGGAAATGGCGGCCAGCGTGACGGTGCGGGTGTCGGCCAAGGTTAGCCCTCAGCCTTTTCTTCGGTCGCTTCATCAGCCGCTGGTGCAGCTTCTTCAACAGGAGCTTCTGCCGGCGCTTCTTCAGCCGGAGCGGCTTCTTCAGCAACCGGTGCTTCTACCGCTGGTTCTTCTGCAGGGGCAGGCACTTCTTCCGGAGCCGCTTCTGCTGCAACGGGCGCTTCTTCGGCTGCGGGAGCAGCTTCTTCGGCGGCAGCTTCAACAGGAGCCGCTTCTTCGGCCACTACCTTCTTCAACAACTTCAGGCTCTGGCTCAGGAGCCGGTGCGGCAGCCGCTGCAGCAGCAGCTTCTTCAGCATCAGCCAGCTTCTTGGCCTTGTCTTCAACGCGATCCTTGGCTTTCTGGCCCGGTTCACCCTTCTTGGCGTTTACCTTTGCGGTCCGCTCAAGAACACCAGCAGCGTCAAGGAAACGAGCGACACGATCCGAAGGCTGCGCGCCATTGGCAATCCAATGCTTCGCACGTTCACTGTCGAGCACGATACGCAGGGCATCGTCCTTGGCGAGCAACGGATTATAGCTGCCGATACGTTCGATGAACTTGCCGTCGCGTGGAGCGCGGGCGTCCGCCACCACGATTTTGTAATAAGGGCGCTTTTTCGAGCCGCCACGCGACAAGCGAATTGACAATGCCATGAGAATAAACCTTTCTTATATGCTTTAATTGTTGTTTAAATTACTTTTTCTTATTCAATAAATTCATCAGATCGGGCGATATCCCGCCGCCGCCGCTACCGGGCATTCCGGGAAGGCCGGGGAAACCGCCGCCTCCCATTCCGCCAAGCCGCCTTTCGGCATTCCGGCCATGCCCTCCATCGTCGCACCCAAATCGCCGCCAGACTTGCCGAACATGGCAGCTAAGCCCTTTAAGCCGCCCATTTTCCGGATGCGCTTCATCGCGCCTTCCATCTCTTTGTGCATTTTGAGCAATTTGTTGACGTCTTGCACCGTGGTTCCCGAACCATTGGCAACGCGGATTTTGCGTTTGGCGTTGAGCAAATCGGGCTTTCCGCGTTCCTTGGGTGTCATCGATCCGATGATCGCGTCCATGCGGAGCAACACCTTGTCGTCCATGCCGCTGTTCTGGATGGCCGCTTTGGCTTTTTTCATGCCCGGCATCATGCCTGCCAGTGCGCCAAGCCCGCCCATTTTGGTCATTTGCCGCAGCTGCATCCGCAGATCGTTCAGGTCAAACTGACCCTTCGCCATTTTGGCGGCGAGTTTCTCGGCGTCTTCTGTCTCTACAACCTGCGCCGCGCGTTCAACGAGGCCGACGACATCGCCCATGTCCAAGGATGCGTCCAGCAACACGCGCGGGCTGAAATGCCTCTATGGCGTCGAGCTTTTCGCCAACGCCTGCAAATTTGATTGGCTTGCCCGTTACGGCGCGCATCGAAAGCGCCGCACCGCCGCGCGCATCGCCGTCCAAACGGGTCAATACTACGCCGGTCAGATTGACCTGTTCGCCAAAGCTGGTGGCGACATTGACCGCATCTTGCCCCGTCAACGCATCGACGACGAGCAGGATTTCCTGCGGGGTAGAAACGTTGGCAACCGCCTTCATCTCTTCCATCAATTGCTGATCGACGTGCAAGCGGCCCGCGGTGTCGAGCATCAGGACGTCAAAGCCCTGAAGCTTTGCCGCCTGCATCGCGCGTTTGGCGATATCGACCGGTTGCTGGCCCGAAACAATGGGAAGCGTCGCCACATCGATCTGCGTGCCCAGCGTCGCCAATTGCTCTTGCGCCGCCGGGCGATTGACGTCGAGCGACGCCATCATCACCTTTTTGCGCTCTTTTTCTTTGAGCAGCTTGGCGACCTTCGCGGTCGTCGTGGTCTTACCCGAACCTTGCAGGCCGACCATCATGATGATCGCCGGCGGTGTCACGGCAAGATTGAGTTCGCTTGCTTCCGAACCCAGCATCTCGACCAGCGCGTCATTGACGATCTTTACGACCTGTTGCCCGGGCGTCACCGATTTCAGTACCGATTGGCCCACGGCCTGCTCAGTGATCTTCTCGACAAAATCGCGCGCAACGGACAGTGCGACGTCAGCCTCCAAGCAAGGCCACGCGCACTTCACGCATGGCTTCGCGAACATCGGCCTCGTTCAACGCGCCGCGACCGCGCAGGCGATCAAACACGCCTCCTAAACGGTCACTCAGCTTGTCAAACATGCCACTTCCTTCAAATCCATATCAAACGAACAAAACGCCGGTGGGCGAAACCTCGCCGACCAGCGTGTACGATGACACATATTGCATTAGCAGCCAGATTGCTCCGGCTCGTGTCGGCCCGATAGCGGCAATTTGCGGGGAAGGCAAATAAAACCGCAAACGGACGAAATATCACAAGAAGAAAGCCCGCTTTAGTAAGGAGACTGTTTACCTAATCTTGACGATTGCACCGCATAAGGCCGGTTGAGATTATCCGATGACCACACCAAACCACAAAAAGCCGATAGTGGCCAAGGACGCTGATGAGAACGGCGCGATTTCGGCTAAGCCTTTTTCGTGGATCAATGCGCTTATTGTCGCCTGTGCGATTGGCATGTTCGTTTATTTGGGCGGATCGGTTGCGACGCAGCTGGTGCGTCAATTTATTGGAAACGCTCCGGGCACTGATCAGGCGATGGTTTCGGCTCTGTTGCTCAATATTGCGCTTATCCTTTTAATATGGCGCCGTACATCAACATTGAGCGGCGAAGTTGACGTATATCGTCAGGCGGAAGTGCGTGCCAAACATCTGGCGATCACCGATCCCTTGACCAACCTGTATAATCGCCGTGCTATCAAAGAAAAAACCGGCGAATTAAGCCAGCGCGCGTCACGCCGGGGCAAATCGATAGCCTTCATGATGATCGATCTCGACGGCTTTAAAAAGATCAACGACCTATATGGCCATGACAGCGGCGATCAATTGCTGCGCGAAGTGGCAGACCGGATGCGTGACACAGCGCCGCCGTCGAGCATTTTGGCGCGGCTTGGTGGTGACGAATTTGGCATCTGCATGGTTTTTGAACCCGAATTCCCCGAAACGGTGGATCGCGTTGCCGAAGACATGATCGAAGTCTTGGCGCGTCCGATAACCATCGGCGATATCGATCACAGCATTACCGCATCGATCGGCATTGCCCGACCGGAACTGGACTGCGATTCCATCGACATGCTGATCCGCCGTTCGGATATCGCGCTTTATTCTGCAAAGAAAAACGGACGAAACGGTTTCTGCTGGTTTGAAAACGGCATGGAAGTCGAACTGCGGACCCGCAATACGCTGGAAGCGGACATTCGTGCTGCAATACCCAACGATGAATTCGTTCCCTATTTTGAACAACAGATCGATCTGCAAACGGGTGAGCTGGCTGGCTTTGAAATGTTGGCGCGCTGGGTTTCTCCCACACGCGGCCTGATCCCGCCCGACGAATTCATTCCCGTCGCCGAAGAAACCGGCATGATCGGCGATTTGTCGCTGGCAATCATCCGCAAGGCGATGCTCGAGGCGAAGAATTGGGATCCCAAATTGACGATTTCGGTGAACATTTCACCCGTCCAATTAAAAGACCCCTGGCTGGCCCAGAAAATCGTCAAGCTGCTCGTCGAAACCGGTTTTCCGGCCAATCGTCTCGAAGTGGAAATCACCGAGAGTTCGCTTTTCAAGAATTTGAGCCTCGCCCAATCCATTGTCGGAAGCTTGAAAAACCAGGGTATCCAGATCGCACTCGACGATTTCGGTACCGGTTATTCGTCACTCGCCCATTTGCGCGCGCTGCCGTTTGACCGGATCAAGATCGACCGCAGTTTCGTCTCCACAATGCAAGAAAACAGCGAAAGCGCAGCCATTGTCAGCGCGATTACGGGTCTGGGTGCCAGCCTGTCTGTGCCCATCACCGCCGAGGGCATTGAGAATGAAGCGCTGGTAAAAATACTGGCTGATCTGGGTTGCACAAAGGGCCAAGGATGGTTGTTCAGCCAGCCTTTGTCGATTGATCAGGTCCGTAAATTGCTGGCCGAAAAAAACATGCTGCAAACGCGCCGTTCGGCAAACATTGCAGATCGCGATGCGGTTGAGCAAAGTGCCATCGAAGCAACAGCGGACTTCGCTGGGTTAAACACCCCTTTCGCTAGACTTGGCGCACTCCGATGCCCTATGGGCGCGGCATGAGCAGCAGCCGTTTTCACAAGATGCACGGTCTCGGCAATGATTTTGTCGTGATCGACGCGCGCCAGTCGCCCGTGGAAATGACGCAGGCTCGCGCCCATGCCATTGCCGACCGGCGCACCGGCATCGGTTGCGATCAATTGATTCTGCTCGAACATTCCGCAACGCATGATGCAAAGATGCGTATCTTCAACGCCGATGGCGGTGAAGTGGAGGCATGTGGCAATGCCACGCGCTGTGTGGCGGTATTGCTTGGAAAACCCGCGCGGATCGAGACCTTGGCGGGCACGCTGAAAACGCAACCCGGCGATGCCACCGCCATTGTCCATATGGGGCAGCCCGCCTTTGACTGGGAATTCATCCCCCTTGCCATGCCGATGGACACCGCAGACATGCCGGTGGGCTGGGAGAATTTGGAACGGCCGATGGCGGTCAATGTGGGCAACCCGCATGTCGTTTTCTTTGTGGACAATGCGGAAGCAGTCGATCTTGAACGGCTGGGGCCATTGATCGAAAATGATCCGCTGTTCCCCGAGCGCATCAATGTGAATGTCGCCAGCATTGCAGGCCCCGATCATATCCAACTGCGTGTTTGGGAACGCGGCGTGGGATTGACGCTGGCTTGCGGAACGGGAGCATGTGCAACGGCGGTGGCGGCGATCCGGTCTGGACGGGTGAAATCGCCGGTGCGGGTTTCTTTGCCCGGAGGTGATTTGACCATCGGCTGGCGCGAAGGCGAGGACATCGAAATGGCTGGCCCCGCGACGCATGTTTTCACCGGTGAGGCAGATTGGAGCCAATTCGGGTGAGCATATTGGCTTCCGCCCCCGAAATTATCACCCTCGGCTGCCGCCTCAATCTGGCGGAGAGCCAGGCATTGGCGCAGCAATTGGGCGACCAAGGCAATCTGGTGATCGTCAACAGCTGTGCGGTTACCAACGAAGCCGTGCGGCAAACCCGCCAAGCCATCCGCCAAGCCCGCCGCCGCCGCCCCGATGCACGCATCATCGTCACAGGGTGCGCCGCGCAAGTGGAGCCGGATAGTTTTGCCGCCATGCCCGAAATTGATGCGGTGCTGGGCAACAGCGAAAAGCAGCAGCCCGCACTCTTTGGCCATGGCCTGAATGAAAAAGTCCGCGTTGCCGATATCATGGCGGTGCGGCAAACGGCCCCGCATCTTGCGACGGCGTTTAATGGAAAGACCCGCGCCTTTGTCGAGATCCAAACAGGTTGTGATCATCGCTGCACCTTTTGCATCATCCCCTATGGGCGCGGCAACAGCCGGTCTGTACCCGCTGGAGCGGTTGTCGATCATGTTAAAAAGTTGGTCGATGATGGCATCAGCGAAGTGGTGCTGACCGGTGTGGACGTTACCAGTTATGGCCATGACCTGCCGGGCGCACCCAATTTGGGGCTGCTCGTTGAACGCATCATGCGTCATGTGCCGTCCCTGCCCCGCCTCCGTTTGTCGTCCGTCGATGGCGTGGAGATCGACGCGCGGTTGTTTGAGCTGTTGACGCAGGAACCGCGTCTGATGCCGCACGTGCATCTATCGCTGCAATCAGGTGACAATATGATCCTGAAACGCATGAAGCGCCGACATAGTCGCGAACATGCGATTGAACTGGTATCGCGTTTGAAAGCGGCTCGCCCCGAAATCGCCATTGGCGCAGATATCATCGCCGGCTTCCCAACCGAGGATGACGCGATGTTTTCAGGCAGCCTGAGCCTGATCGACGAATGTGATATCGTCCACGGCCACATCTTTCCCTATTCGCCCAAGGCAGGAACCCCGGCTGCCAAAATGCCGCAAGTTGTAGCCTCGGAAATCAAGGCGCGGGCTAAGGCTTTGCGCGCCCGGGTGGAGGACCGGCGCGATGATTGGCTTATCTCGCTAAATGGCAGCAACCAGAAAATCGTCGTCGAATCCGATGGCCGCACTGGCCATTCCGAAAATTTTGCCTATGTCGAACTCGATCAGAAACGGACGGCGGGCACTATCGTCGCCGCGCGCATTGAAGGAATTGCCAATGGCAAGCTGCAAGGGACAATCGCTGTATGAACGATAAACCCGGCTGGCGCGACAAGCTGTTCGGCGGCTTTAAGAAAACATCGAGCAAACTTACCGAAAATCTGACCGGTCTGATCACCAAGGGCAAGCTGGATACCGAGACTTTGGACGGGATCGAAGAGGCGTTGATAGTTTCCGACCTTGGCCCCGCCATGGCCGCGCAAATCCGCGATAAGCTGGCGCATGGCCGTTTTGACAAGGGGATTGACGAAGAAGGCATCCGCCAGATCGTCGAGGATGAGATCACGTCGGTGCTGGAGCCGGTCGCCAAAATGATCGAGGTCGAGGCCTTTCCGCGCCCGCAAGTGATCCTCGTGATCGGCGTCAATGGTTCGGGCAAGACCACCACCATCGCCAAACTCGCGCATCTATTCCTTGAGCTGGATTATGGCGTGATGTTGGCCGCAGGAGACACCTTCCGAGCCGCTGCCATCGGGCAGTTGAAAGTCTGGGCCGAACGCGTCGGCGTGCCGATTGTGACGGGGCCAGAAGGCGGCGATGCGGCGGGGATCGTTTTCGATGCGGTCAAAAAAGCGACCGCCGAGGGTATCGACGTTTTGATCGTCGATACCGCTGGCCGCTTGCAGAACAAAAGCGAGTTGATGGATGAACTGTCGAAAATCCGCCGAGTTTTGGGACGTTTGAACCCGGCGTCACCGCATGATGTCGTCCTTGTGCTCGATGCGACCACCGGGCAAAATGCCCTGTCGCAGATCGAAGTCTTTAAAGAAGTCGCGGGAGTAACCGGATTGGTAATGACGAAACTGGATGGCAGCGCGCGTGGCGGAATTTTGGTCGCCGCCGCCAAACAATTCGGCCTGCCCATCCACGCCATTGGTGTTGGCGAAACCATCGAAGACCTGCGTCCGTTCAACGCGCGTGATCTGGCCCATGCGATTGCCGGAGGTGCAGCATGAATGCACAAAAATCGACGCCAAAGGGCCTGAGCTTCTTGCTCGATTTCGGGCCGTTGCTGGTTTTTTTCCTGGTCAACCATTTCGCAAAGTCAGAGAGCGATCCGGCGCGCGGGCCGATTTGGGGAACCGCAGCATTTATGATTGCCATTGTTGCAGCGATGGTTGTCTCACGCTGGCGGACGGGCAAGATCAGTACGATGATGTGGGTTTCCGCAATCCTCGTCGTGGGCCTTGGCGGTATCACCGTATTTCTGGGCGATCCGGTGTATATCCAGATCAAGCCGACGATCGTCTATCTGCTTTTCGCCGCGATTCTTTTTGCAGGATTGCTGCGCGGCAAAGCGCTGCTCAAATATCTGCTCGAATATGCCTTTGAGGGCGTCGAAGACGCAGGTTGGCGCAAACTTTCGCGCAACTGGGCGGTGTTTTTTCTGGTCATGGCCGGGGTAAACGAAATCATCCGCCGTCCGGAATTGTTCAGCTTTGATAGCTGGCTGGCGATCAAAGTATGGGGAATGACCGCGCTTTCCTTCGTCTTCACGATGAGTCAAATTCCCATGCTCGTGCGCCATGGTTTGAAATTGGCGGATGAGGGGGAAGCCACGGATAAATGACTGCCCTTATCCCCTTGTAACATAATCCACGCTTGGCTAGGCTCGCCTTCAATCGGGTAAACATAATTTAAGGGGAAACACACATGGCGAAATTTTTCGGAAATCTGCACGCGGTGCTGGGCGTCGGCCTGCTGCTTGCATTGGTATTGATATTTAGCGTACCGGCGGTTGGTGATCTTGAGCAACAGGTGATCCGCTGGCTCCATACATTTTTCGGCATCGTCTGGATCGGTTTGCTCTATTATTTCAATCTCGTGCAAATCCCCACCATGCCGAAAATTCCGGCAGAGCTGAAACCCGGCGTTTCCAAGCATATCGCTCCGGCAGCGCTGTTTTTCTTTCGCTGGGGTGCGGCGTTGACCGTGTTGTTCGGCCTGATCATTGCGTTCCGCGCAGGTTATCTGGGTGAGGCTTTGATGCTGAATGAAAATGTCCGCCTGATCGGTATTGGCATGTGGCTGGCGCTGATCATGGCGTTCAACGTGTGGTTCATCATCTGGCCAAACCAGCAAAAGGCATTGGGCCTCGTCGAAGCGGATGACGCCACCAAAGCCAAATCAGCAACAACCGCGATGATGACCTCGCGGCTCAACACCCTGCTGTCGATCCCCATGCTTTATTGCATGATCGCGCAAAATGGCGGCTGATTGATCGGATCAATTTTAACGAAAAGGGCGGCTCAAAAAGCCGCCTTTTTTTATAGCTCCACGAAATGCACGGTTTCCCGCGCACCGGCGGCATAGGGCAATAAAAGTTCGCGAAATTCGACATGCGCGGGTTCAAGGCGAGAAGCTTGGTGTGCCTCTATCGAATCCCATTCGGCAAGAAACATGAATGTTTCGGGATATTCGACGCAGCGTATCGCTCTGAATGATTTGCATCCGGTATAGGTGGCCGCCAAAGTCAAACCGCGTTGCTTCAAGACTTCCGCCACAGCGTCGCCCTTCCCTTCCTGTGCGGTAAATTCTGCGCGTTCCAGAACCATGTTAAACTCTCCTGCAAATTGATCGCGGTGGGGATAAACCAGCGGCTCAGTTCAGTGGCGAAAGTGCTTTTTTGTTGCCAGCTGGCTTTTACCTACTAACTAGAAGATAGCGCGATCCGATCTTGAACGAAAGACATTGCATGAACCGCCTGCAGAATAAAACCGCGATCATCACCGGGGCCGGTTCCGGCATGGGGAAAGCCATGGCCGAGTTATTTGCCAGCGAAGGCGCTAATGTGGTCCTCGCCGATATAAGCGGTGCTCAGGAAGACGTCGCTGCCAGCATTGGTGACGCGGCCCTTGCCCTCAATTGCAACGTCGCCGACGAAGCCGATGTCATCGCGATGATCGCCGCCGCCGAAGCCAAATTCGGCAAGGTCGATATACTGTGCAACAATGCGGGCTTTGGCGGCGGGATGGCCCCTTTGCACGAACAGAGCACCGAAAATTGGGATCGCGTCCATAGCGTCAACATTCGCGGTGTTTTCTTCTGCATGAAGCATGGTGTGATATCGATGCAGAAGACAGGCGGCGGATCTATCGTCAACACCGGCTCGGCTTCTGCTGTTGTCGGCTGGAAAGGGCATAGCATTTACGGCGCGGCCAAAGCAGGCGTCCACCAGATGACCCGCGCCGCAGCGCTTGATTACGGCAAAGACAATATCCGCATCAATGCCATTGCGCCGGGCACAATCTGGACCGGTCTGGTCCCGCAATCAAAAGAAATGCCAGAGCCACCCGAAGGCGGCTGGCGCCTGCCCGGCGTTCCAATGGACCGCTGGGGCCTTGCCCGCGACATCGCCAATGCCGCATTGTTTCTGGCAAGCGACGAAGCCGCCTATATTACCGGCGTGGTTCTGCCTGTCGACGGCGGCTATTGCATTGGCTTTTCGGGGATGGGCGCGGAATATAGCGGCGCTGCCGGAAGCTGAATTCAAACTGGGGATATGGAATGTCAAATCTGGAAAACCGCGATTATTACACCGACTTTGAAGTGGCCCGAAATCCCTATCCTTTTTTCGACGCCGTTCGCGCCAAAGGGCCGGTTTGGCAACCAGAGGATAAAGACTATCTGATCGTCACCGGCTTTGACGAAGTGGTCGAAGTATCAAACAACCACCGCGATTTTTCTGCGATCATCGGTCTTGCCGGAGCAGCCGCTCCCCTGCCCTTCACTCCCGAAGGCAGCGACATCACCGCGCAGATTGAAGCAGCGCGCCCCTCGATTTTGGGCGGCGATCAGGTTGTGATGCTCGACGATGAACCGCATACCAAACTTCGCAGCCTGATGAACCGGCTGTTCACGCCGTCGCGCCTGAAAGCAAACGAGGCGTTTATTGCCGCCTATTCCGAACAGATTGTTCGCAAGGTGGTGGCGCAAGGCGGTTGCGATTTGATCAGCGAAGTCGCGACCCCCTTTGTCACCATGGTCATCGCCGATTTGCTGGGCGTGCCCGAAGAAGACCGCGATACCTTCATGGCATTGATCGACGCCTCGCCCGCCCCGGGCAATCTTGACGCCAGCCTGAATACCCATGAAGGCGAAATGCACCCGATGGTGGCCATGACTGGCCATTTCTATCGCTATATCAGCGAGCGGCAGGCAGCGCCCAAAGAGGATATCCTCACCGAACTCGCGCTTGCCGAATATAGCGACGGCACAAAGCCGAGCATGATGGACCTGATGACATTGGGCGTTTTCATCTTTGGCGCAGGGCAGGATACCAGCGCGAAGCTACTCGGCAATGCCATGCGCTATATTGTCGATGTGCCGGGATTACAGGCACAATTGCGCGCCGATCCGTCGCTGATCCCGGCGATGCTGGAAGAGGTCTTGCGGCTGGAGGGTTCAACCAAGGTTCTTGCCCGTCTTGCTCGCCGTGACACCCAGATCGGCGATTATCCGGTGAAGGCCGGAACCAAGATCATGCTGACCAATGCCGGGGCCAACCGCGATCCGCGACGCTTTGAAAATCCCAACGAATTCCAGCTAAACCGCCCGAAAATCCGCGAGCATCTGGCCTTTGGCCGCGGCAAACATGTGTGCGCCGGGGCGCCATTGGCACGGGCGGAAGTGCGGATGATATTGGAGGAATTTTTTAGGCAGACTTCGCATATTGATCTGGTCGAAGACAAACATGGCGTGGCAGGTGCGCGGACATTCGATTTCGAACCGAGCTTCATCATCCGGGGATTGAGCGAATTGTGGGTGACGTTGGAGTAGGATGAAGCGGAACGGCCAAGCGAAATCAGGTAAATTGGTATAGAATTCGCCGAGATTCGCCTTGGCCTGCCGCTGAATGTTGCTAACCCGCAAGAATGGACATGATCGCCGATAGCACTAAATTAGAATTGCAAAGCGAGCGCACGCGGCAGGCGGTTTTACAAGCTGCGTTGGACGAGTTTTCAATACGCGGATTTGAAGGGACAACAACGCGCGGCATCGCCAATCGCGCTGGCTTTAGCCACGGATTGATCCGGCATTATTTCAAATCCAAGGAAAATCTGTGGTACGAAGCCGTTGACCACCTGTTCAAACAGCTTGACGCAGAAGTCTTGAAATCGCCCGAATGGATCCAGCAAATAATCACCGGCGACCGCGTGGCAGTGCACGAATTCATCCGCAGCTATGTGCGCTATTGTGCAAAGCACCCCGAACATACGAGAATTTTATATCACGAGGCAGCGCTGAAATCTGAACGCCTTCGGCACATCGTCGAACACGATAAATTAAACTATTCTCTGACGCTCTTTGTCATACAGCGGCTGATGGAAATTGGCAAAATGCGGAAATCCGAACATCCGATCTCGATCATGTTTGCCTTTTTTGCGGTTAGCCAAAATTTCTTTGCTTTCGCAGATGTGATCAAAATATCCATGGGTTATGATGTACTTACAGAGGAAGCAATCGAAGCCCATGCGACGGTTGTGCTGGATCTTTTCTATCCAGACATTCCTGTCTCAGGATTAGGTTCCAGACTTCTAAAGCCTGTTGACGTTACACTGAATTGTCGCCCTGTGCTTGACAAGGAGTTAGGCTTTGGACTGTCGACCGCATCGAAAGCTAAGCCCCGTGTCTAGCACGGGGCGACGAAGATGGTTCGTCAAAGCCTAAAGCCTTGGCCCCGCCCCCAAAATCTACATTCCTGTCAGGACTGATCGATGGTTGTGCCCCAAGCGACTACCAAAAATATGAATATTTTTGATAGTTGCGACCCGTGCTTGGGGCACAGGTTCGTTATACATTTGGATAACGAGCCGACAACGCCTTTTTTCAGGATGTGACATCCTTATACATTTGGATAATAGACGCCATTATCCAAATGGATCATATATTGCCCACGGATCGATTTCGTGCCTTTGCAGATGGTGCAATTGCTTCGAAAGAGTTGGGGGTATTCGAAATGAACACGCAATTAGAATCCAGTAAATCTCAGATTACCAATGTTTTAACATATGTCCTCGCTGCAAATGCAAAACTGGTGACGTTGTGATCCTCGCGATAGGCAAATCCGAAATGCCCATAAACTCCCTCTTCACCGTACGAAAGCCGGGGCGCGTGACGCTGTTTTTCAAGGTAAAGGGATTGGTGACCCGCTTGTCTCCGGAACCCATTTGCGACGGATGCATTTCGGAAAAACTGGCGCTGTCGGGCGCTCATGAAGCCGCAAAGCACACCGCTGAATTGGCGGGCACAGACAAATTTGAACGAACAAACCGCCCCTGTTCGTTATGCGGGAGCAAAAAAAAGGTCATTCGCTGCACATGAACGCATCCACGTGAAGCGATTGAATGGGGCCGGAACATTTCCCCGTTCCGGTCCGTCGGGGCACCTTCAATCACTCCTTTTGAAGGTGGCTCAAGCCGCCGACCCTTCTTGAAAGCACATCGGGGTCGGCGGCATTCAATAGTAACATTTATCCTAAATGCCGATCATGGAAGGCTTCATGTGCAAGGCGCAACACATTCATCTGGCCCGCTTTTCGCGCTTGGCAAACTTGGATCCAGCAAGCACCTGCGGATAAAGACAGAGGGTAACATGGCGTTTCATAGCAAGCGGGGAGGCCCGCACATCATTGCTTTTGCAAATATAAAGGGCGGTGTCGGCAAATCGACTACTGCGTTCCACGTCAGCACCGCACTTTGCAATGCAGGCGCGACGGTGCTTGCGGTCGATCTTGATATTCCGCAACAGTCATTGCGAAAGGCGCTCGCAAACCGGGAGGGAACGTGTCGTCGTCTGGGCATAAAATTCCCGCAGCCGCGCTACACTGTGCTTAATCACTGCACGCTTGCCGGCTTGAAACAGGAAATAAACCGGCTTGGCTCCCGCTTCGATTTTGCGATTCTGGATGTAGCCGGTCATGATAGCCCGATGGCCCGGCACGCCATAGAAATCGCGGATACATTGGTTACGCCGGTCAATGATTCCTTCATCGATATCGATCTTTTGGGGCAATTTGATCCGGTGTCATTCGATTTCAAAGAACTCGGACATTTTTCCAAGCTTGTGGTCGAGATCATGCTGCGCCGTCCCCACCCGCTCGATTGGGTTGTCGTTCCCAATCGCTTGCGGAGGCTTGGTACGGCTAACGAGCGGCGCCTTTCAGGTGCGCTAGACAAAATTGCCCCGAAAGCAGGTTTCCGCATTGCGCCGGGCATCGGTGAGCGTGTGATTTATCGCGATCTTTTCCCGTTTGGCCTGACTCTATTTGATCTGCACCTGATCCCTGAGATCGCCCGCAGCCAGCCGCGCGCTCGATCAGAAATGCTCGCGATGTTAACCGCGCTCAATCTGCCTTCCAATTTGAAGCGGCCTGAATAAGGATCTAACCCAATAAATCATGCCTTTTCAACGCGTGCCGCAACTGATCATAACTCAGGTTCAGCGCCTTCGCTGTCTGCCGCTGGTTATAGCGGTGTTGCGCCATGGCCTGTTCGAGCAATGCTTTTTCAAAGGCTTCGGTCGTCGCTTTGAAATCGCCAATTTTGATTTGCGTGTCTGAAATGGCCGAAAAATCAGTGCTATGGCGCACAGGCTCATCGCTATCGGGCTGCGAAGCGGATTCCGGGATGGTCGCAATCGGGGTCCAGGGACTTTCAAACGGATCGAACTGGATATAGTCCACTGGCTTCGACGGGTCTGACCAGCGATAGACCGCCCGTTCGACGACATTTTTGAGTTCGCGGACATTGCCGGGCCAAGGATGGTTTTCCATCGCTCGCGCCGCCAGTGGCCCAAAGCCCGGCCAGCCCGACCATTCCAGTTCCGCCGCCATGCGCCGCCCGAAATAATCCGAGAGCACCTCGATATCCCCCTCGCGCACCCGCAAGGGCGGCAGCGTGACGACTTCAAAACACAGCCGGTCGAGCAAATCGGCGCGAAAGCGGCCTTGTTCGACCAGATTTGGCAGGCTTTCGTTGGTAGCAGCGACGATGCGGACATCGACGCGGACGGGCTTTGACGCGCCGATACGGGTCACTTCGCCATATTCGACCGCGCGCAGCAGCCGTTCTTGCGCCGCCATCGAAAGCGTTGCGAGCTCATCGAGGAACAGCGTGCCGCCGTGCGCCTCTTCAAATCGCCCCTCGCGCGCTTTGGTGGCGCCGGTAAACGATCCCGCCTCATGCCCGAATAATTCGGCTTCGATCAGCGTTTCGGGGAGCGCCGCACAGTTCATGGTCACCAATGGCCCATCCCAGCGCATTGAAAGGCGGTGGAGGCGTTCGGCGATCAGTTCCTTGCCAGTGCCACGCTCTCCAATGACGAGGACGGGGCGGTTTAGCGGGGCAGCGCGGCTGGCGCGTTCAACCGCATCCAGAAAGGCTCCCGACTGTCCGACAAATTGAGTGGCACGATCCATTCCGCAAGATTGGCATATTTCACCATATATTGGCAAGTATTTCCATCAGCTGCAATCGGCTTCAGCCCAATTGCTACCGATTTCTGCGCTTTAACAGGAATGGCACGCTTTCTGCATTAAGACATCCGAACCAAAAGCAACAAAGAGAAAAACCATGTACTCCCAAACCGAAACCGAACCCCGCACACACGGCACCGTTATTGGAGCCACCCTCTCCCTCCTCCTTATCGTGGCCTTCGGTCTCTCTTCTATTTTTGCGGAACAGAAAGAGCTGAATCACAATGCCAATGAATTCAACCATCAAGCCACCGTTGTCAGGGCTTACCTTGCCTGACGCGGTCGCTGATTGGCCGGGGCGCTCCCGCTCGACCCCAGCTCCCCTAACCGAGCTTGCCCCGGCCACCCCCTATAACGACACCCCCTTTACCAAAAGACGATAAAGAACCATTTCCGGAGTTACCCAATGGGCATTTTTTCAAGAACCCGCGATATCATCGCCGCCAATGTCACCGATCTGCTCGACAAATCGGAAGACCCGGCAAAGCTGATCCGCATGATCATCATGGAAATGGAAGAGACTTTGGTCGAAGTCCGCGCCTCTGCCGCGCGCACCATTGCGGACAAGAAAGAATTGCAGCGCCATATCGGCAAGCTCGATCATCTGGAAAGCGACTGGACCGAAAAGGCACAATTGGCGCTTTCGAAGGATCGTGAAGATCTGGCCAAAGCCGCGCTCGTTGAAAAGCGCAAAGCGACCGATATGTCGGTGCAGTTGCGCGCCGAGGTTGATGTGCTCGACGATGCCTTGCGCGCGTCGGAGCAAGATATTCATAAACTGCAGAAAAAGCTCACCGATGCCCGCGCGCGCCAAAATGCGTTGATGACGCGATTGGAAAGCGCCGAGAACCAGGTTAAACTGCGGACCATGTATAATGGTGACAAGGTGCGAAATGCCTTCAGCCGCTTTGACGATCTCGAACGCCGTGTCGATGAAGCACAGGGCTATGCCGATGCGCTGGCCATCGGTGCCGATGCGCCGCGTTCACTGGGCGACGAAATCGATGCGCTTGGTTCGGTCGATGAAGTCGATGCCGAACTGGAGGCGATGAAAAAAGCGCTCAAACAAGCCAATCAGAAGGGAGCATAGGACGTGAACTTTCCTTCAGAAATCATTGTCATTCCGGCAATCGTTATCGGCCTGCCATGGTTGATCCTGCACTATGTGACGCGCTGGAAAACCGCCGCAACGCTCACCACCGATGACGAACGCACCTTGGGCGATGTCCACGAATTGGCGCGGCGATTGGAAGACCGGCTCGATACCGTCGAGCGGCTGGTGGCGTCGGAAAACCCCAATTGGCAACCGCGCCGGATCGATCTTGAAGAACAAGCTGCCGAATTGAGACAATATCCGCACGCTGGAAAGGAACCGCTGAGATGTCTGTTGAACACACCAAATTCTATCTCGACCGGCAAAATGCAAAGTGGAAAGGTGTTTGCGCGGGGATTGCGGATTATACTGGCGTCAATGCGCTGTGGGTCAGGCTCGGCGCGGTTGCGCTCACCTTGATGTTCGGCTGGCCGATCATTGCCTATTTCGTCATCAGCTGGATCGCCGACAAAAAGCCGATCCACCTCTATTCCGCCGATCATGAAGAACAGAAATTCTGGCAAGGTGTGCGCCAGTCCCCTGCCCGCACCACCCGCGATATCCGTTCGCGCTTTCGCGAGATAGACCGACGGATGGCGGATATAGAGACATTTTATGTCAGCAATAACAAGCAGCTGGCCGACGAGATCGAAAGCCTGCGCTGAACGGAGAGGACTGTACAATGGACCCCGATAAACTGGAAATCTTCCGCGTGATCGCCCCGTCACTGGGATTGGGAATTGCTCTTGCGGTTGCTTCGATCTCGCTGGGCTGGGTGTTTACAACTTGGTTGCGGATCAAAAATGGATACCCGCTGGACGGTAAATGGGGGCAGGCCATCTATCCCAAAACCGATCAGGAATTGGTCGAGCGGATCAAGCTGTTGAGCCAGGAAAATGCCCAACTGCGCGCCGAACTTGGCTCGATCAAGGATCGACTGGTGAGCGTCGAGAAAATTGTCGTGGATGATACCCACAAACTAACCGCCGAAATCAACGCCCTTCGCGGCCCCACCAATTAGTCGAAAAGGACTAGCTGAAAAATGTTTGACGAAATCTGGATACTCATCCCCCTTGCCCCCTTCATCGTTGGAGGGCTGGTAATCTGGACCCGGCACAAATCTGCGGAAATGAAGTTTTTAGCAGAGCAAAATACCGAACGCGCGGCGCAATATGCAGGCCAGAACGAACGGCTCGAACAGCGTGTTCAAGTGCTCGAACGGATCATCACCGAAGGCAATAGCGACCTTGCCAAGCAGATCGAAAATCTGCGCGACAAGCCGCTAAACTGAATTTGAAAGGTCAAAATCGATGAGCAGCGGACAGATTTTTGTGATCACCCTTGTGGCAATCGTGATGTTCGGAACGATGATGAAAGCGCGGTATCAATCGCGGCATGGCATTATCGAGGATGCCGATGGCAACCAGAAACTCGCCCGCGATCCCGATGCAGACCGGATGCGTGAGGAGATCAAGGTATTGAAAGACCGCATCCAGGTGCTCGAACGTATTGCCACCGACAATCATGGCGCGAACGATGTCAGTCGCCAGATTGAAGCCTTGCGCGATTAAGGAAAGGCCAAAGCCATGCCGCAGGAACCCGGTTTCTATCTCATCATAGGCGCTTTTGTGCTGGCCTCGCTCGGTCTGGTCGTTTTTGCATCGTTGCGCGGATGGCGCGATTGGATCGAACTAAAGCGGGCGGAACTGGATAGCCGGCACGAACCATCGGCTGACGGCGTTCCTTCCACGGTTTCACGGATCGAAGTCGCCGACCTGAAAGAACGGGTGAAAAAGCTTGAAGCCATTGCAGCAGGCATTGATCTCTGACGCTTCACACCATAAGCGGGCGCACTATGAGCGCGCTGGCCGATATCCTTGACGAATATGAATTTCTCGATGGCGATGATCGCTATCGCTTGCTGATCGATTTGGGCCGCGCCCTGCCCCCCATGCCCGATGCGCTAAAAACCGACGCGACATTGGTGCGCGGCTGTTCGGCCTCGGTATGGGTCTATCCGGTAACCGAAGACAGCAAGCTGACCTTTCTTGCCGACAGCAATGCGGCGATTACCAAAGGGATTATCGCATTGGTGCTAAAAACGGTGGAGGGCAAAAGTGCCGCAGAAATTGGCGGCATCGATATCGAAGGCGAACTCGCGCCCTTTGATCTGAAAAACCAGCTGAGTTCCAATCGCACTCAGGGCATCCCTAACATGATCGCGCTGATCCGCGAAACATCTGCCCGCATGGCCCTTTAAATGTTCCGTATTCGTTCTTGACAAATTGAACCTATTTGGTTACTCCTTCGCTTTTGCGGAAGGAACAACCCGATATGTCTGATTATCACTGGACCCCGAAAAGCCAACGCCAATTTGCCGAATGTTTATCCGAAACCGGCAGTATTACAGAGGCTTGTGCCGCCGTTTCGATGTCGCGCCGTTCTGCCTATAATCTGCGGAGCCGGGCCGACGGGTTTGGATTTCGCATTGCTTGGGATGCGGCGGTTATCCTTTCACGCTGTGTGATTGCGGATGCCTTGGTTGATCGGGCATTATCCGGGGTTTGGACAGAAACCGTGAAAGACCCGGAAAACGGCATCACGCGGCGGCTGAACTATGATCGCTCACTGGGCCTTGCGCTGCTGTCTCGGTTGGACAAGATGTTTGAATATCAGGCTGATGAGGGCAGCCAGCACATGGCCGCGCAAATCGCATCACAGGATTTTGATATATTTCTTGATTTGATCGAAGCCGGAGCGGGCGCCGATGCCATTCGCGATTTTATCGACACACGGCACGACATCTGGAGCCAGGGCCATGATCTGCGCTATGATTCTAAATATGATCCGGTCGCGGTAAAGGCCGATACCGTAACTGACCTTGCCGTGATGGAAGTGAAATCCGTTGAAGCCGAAGTTGCGGACATGCCGCAACCCCCGATCCAGTGTGAACTTGCACAGAATTGCGCGCCTTTTGCCACGGCAGAAACGGGCTTTCGCGCCTTCCATTCCCTGCCCTCTGCCAACCCGCGCCCCGGCGAGAAGGGCTATCATGAATGGATCAAGGGGCAGTCTTGGGCGCGGATATAGATACGGACCCTCGCCTAACCCTGCCACTCGCGCCGTTCTTCGGCGGCGCGCAGCACATCATAGGCCGCCTGCCCTGCCTGAAAGGCTTTCGCTGCATCGGCATTGCCCGGATTGACATCGGGATGCGTTTCCTTGGCAACCTTGCGCCACGCCTTTTTGGCATCTTCAAAGCTTGAATCCGGGTCAAGCCCGAATAGTTCCAGCGCGCGCATTTCATCGCGGCTGCGGCTGCCATCGCCGGGGCCTACCCAGCCATAATGTGCGGCTTCGCGGTAACCTTTATTGTCGCGCGTTTCATTGGCTTCGCGCTCGGCGGCTTCTTCTTTGGTCAGCCCTTCGAAATAATCCCAGCCCCGATTATATTCGCCCGCATGTTCAACGCAGAACATCCAGCGTTCGGGGCTATTGGGGGATTTGGGCGCGGGGCAATTGCCGGGGTTGCTGCATCCCACCCGATCACAAAGCCGCACGGTCTGCGCTTCGCGGGCGGATCCATAGCCGCCCCAACGGGGAAAGCCCCAATCATTTCTACGGGTCTGACGTGTCATGCCGCCCCCTTAGCGGCGGCAAGCCAGTTTCGCCAGACCCGAATTAATTTACATGCCCCCAGCAGCGCCTGCCATCATCGCACCGCCAAAGAACATGCTCATCACCACACCGGCAATCAAAGCGCCGACGATGAATGAGGCAATAATATAGACGATCACGGTAACCACCGTCATCCCCGCGACCTTTTCCTGCGGCACACCCAGAACCGGCTTCACGCCCAGATAAATCAGATAGACCGCATAGGCCATGGCTGCGAGCGAGGCCAGAAATCCCAAAATCGGGATCCACGAAATCAGGCCAGCAATCCAGGTCGGCGTCGCCGAATAGACCATCAATTTGGTCGCCTGCGTCATATCCGACGAGCCGTTGAAGCTAGGCGCGATGGCCTTTACGATGAAGGAAACCAGCCACAGCAGGACAAGTCCGACGACATAACCAACCACTGCGGTCACCGCCCAAAAGCTCAAACCTGCGCCGCCCATCATCGCGCCGGCTGGCCCCATACCCGAGAGTCCGATGCCCAAAAGGCCAACAAACAAGATACTCGCGATGGCGGGCAACAATGCCAAAATCACTGCATAGCCGGTAAACAGCCCGCCAACAGTGGCCGGTTCTTTGGCAATCACTTCCCATTCTTCTGCCGGTTTCAGCAGGATATTTTTCGCGCGATCCACTAAAGACATCAGGTTTCTCCCCCTTGTTTGGTAACGTCGGGCGGAGAAGACCATAAAAATTTAAGAATGTAAATGCGTGTCGCAATCGCCCAAAAAAGTGCCAGAGGGTCTGTAAGCCGGGTTTTGTCCACTCTGGTTTGCACCAGAGATAGGCGATCATTCCTCTAGGGACAGGATCACTCCTGCCCTCAAGCAACCAACCCGGGCGACGGGATGGAGGAAACCCATATGCCGCCCCTATTCGGTTTTGCTCCCGGTGGGGTTTGCCGTGCCGCCGACGTTGCCGCCGCCGCGGTGCGCTTTTACCGCACCCTTTCGCCCTTACCTTGCCGAAACAAGGCGGTTTGCTTTCTGTGGCACTTTCCCTAAGGTCACCCTCGCCGGACGTTATCCGGCACCGTTCCTCGCTGGAGCCCGGACTTTCCTCTCGCGGCGCGTTGCCGCGCCGCCAGCGATCACCCGACCCTCTGGCAAATCAGCCGATAGCAGCCCCGCCTTCATATTCCAACAACAGGCTCCATAAGGATCGCGCGGCATTGGCCATCAATCCGGCCATCGATGTTTTCTTGGCGAAAACGGCGCTGAAAAGCGACAACGGCGGCGGGGCCATCGGCTATGCCATAGCCATAGCGCTCCATCGCCAACAGAAAGGCTGCATCGCTCCAACCCGGATCGACAAGGTTTTTCATGGGTCGCGGCACCGCCAGTTTGAGCTTGGCCAGCCGCTCCCAATCAAACAACTCGCCCGGGTCTTGTTTGCGCGCGGGAGCAACATCGCTATGCCCGACTACATTGCGCGGGTGGATTGAATAGGTTCCGACAATTTCGGCTACCAAAGGAATCAGCGCCGCCATCTGTTCTTCGGGAAAAGGCCGATAGCCCCATTCATGCCCGGGATTGACGATCTCGATACCGATGCTGGCGCTGTTGCTATCGGTAATGCCGCGCCAATGCGAAAGCCCCGCATGTTGGGCCCGCTGCTCTTCGCGCACCATATGCACCACCTGCCCGTCTTCATCGACGACATAATGCGCCGAAACTTTGGAGGCAGGGTTTGCCAGCCAGTCAATCGCCTCTGCGCCCGATTTCATGCCGGTATAATGCAGAACCAGCATCGTTACCGGTAAAGTTCGCTCGCCAAAATTAGGGGATGGTGTCCAGATCATGATCGCAAACTAGCTTCGTGTGCCCGAGATGCAATGCTTTGCTGGGCAATAATCTCAAGATGCCAAGCGCATCCGATTTGGCACGGATTTTGCGCCTTGTTTTACATAAAAGCCGCGGAATTCCCGGCAAATTTCAAATTGTTCGGTCTGCCCGATGACAGTCTCTGCCGCCCCGAGCATCAGGATTGTTTCGGTGTGCGCCGAATTCGCCAGATTATCGATCGCTTTTCGCCGACCAGCCTCGCCCAGATACATCAGCATGTTCCGGCACAGAATTATGTCAAATATCCCGTGGAAATCCGTTGGATTCATCACATTGACCCGCCGAAAAACCACACGGTTGCGAATGGAATCTTTCAGTTGCCAATCGGTATCAATTTGGTCGAAATGGCGCAGCATCAGCATCACCGGCAGCCCGCGCTGAATTTCAAACTGCGAATAACGGCCCAATCGTGCCTTTTGGAGCGCAGAAACCGAAACGTCACTGGCGACAATTTCGATCCGCCAGCCCGCCCATTTTTCGGGGTTGTCGGCAAAGGTCATCGCAAGGGAATAGGGTTCCTGACCCGTCGAACACGCAGCCGACCAAATCCGCAAATGCTTGCGATCGGATCGGCTTTGCCGGACGTGATCGAGCACCGGCCCCGTTAACAAAGCAAAATTGGCCTGATCGCGAAAAAAACTGGTTTCGTTGTTCAGCATTGCATCAATGCATTCCGTTTCCAGCGCCGGATCGGCATTCGCAATCAGGAGATCGGCCAATACGGCCAAGTCGGGTATCGAATGACGCCCCAATAAAGGCTTCAATACCGAATCGATCCGCCAATGGCGATTGGGTTGGAGCAGCTGCCCGGTTTCCCGTTCGAGCAACGCCGACAGCTTTGAATAGAGCGGATCGGGTGTTTCGGCAGTCATCGTTTTACGCTCTTGGCCAGCGCCGCCCCAATATTTTCGGGGGACAATATGGCCGTCGCCAATTGCTCTCTGACGATGGATCCCGGCATCCCCCACACCACCGAAGTGGCCTCGTCTTGGACGAGTATCGAACCACCTTTGGCCGCCAGATCCCGCGCACCAGAAGTCCCGTCATTGCCCATTCCGCTCAGCACAATGGCTAAGGCGTCCGCCCCATAGGTTCGGGCCACGGAGCTGAGCAGCACATCAACCGACGGGCAATAACGGCTGATATCGCCATTTTTTTCATGGTCCAGAATCACCCGTCCGCGATCTTTACGGCAGACCAGATGAGCATTGCCCGGCGCAATATAGATATGGCCGTCTAGAACAACTTCACCGAAGACTGCGACCGAAACGGGCCTGTCAGTGTGCAGGCGCAATTGACGCGCGAAAAAATCCATAAAAGCTTCGGGCAGATGCTGGACGATGAAAATGGGGCATTGTAAAGCCGGGTCAAGTTTGTTGATGATTTCGAAAATCACCGGAATTCCGCCAGTCGATGCTCCTATTGATATACATTTAGGCATCGCAAGCGACGGAATGCCTTCGTCAGGCACTTCGGATTTTGGCTTGGTTCGCGGCGGTGAAATTTTGCCGAGTCTGATAACTTTGTCGAGCAACGCCTCTGAAAAGCCGCCCCTCTTGCTTCCGGAACGCCCCGGTTTTGCCAATGTGTCACAGGCCCCGAGCGATAGTGCCTGCAATGCGGCGGGGCCATTCTTTTCCGCAAAGGCCGAAACAACAAGAATTTTTGCGTTTCCAGCTGCCGCCAAAATATCGGGCAAGGCGTCGATACCGCTGCGTCTCGGCATCTCTATATCCAACAGGATGATGTCTACTTCGAGCGTCCCAAGTTGATCCAGCGCCTGCTCGCTGTCTTCAGCCGTGGCGACCACTGCAATATCGGCATGGCTTTCAAGCATCCTGGTGAAAACCGACCGAGCGACGCGGCTATCATCCACCAACATCACCCGGATTGGCTTTTGCGGCCTCGACATGCCGGATATCGGGGAGAGAAGTATATACAGACATTAAATCAAGCGATTACATGCAACCAACAAGCTGTAATTTGGTTTGCAATGTTTCGCGATCAAAGGGCTTCATCACATACTCATCGGCACCGGCATCAATTGCCGCCCGGATATGGCCAACGCCGTTTTCGGTGGTGCAGAAAATCACTTTTGCCCCCTGCGAAATCGAAGCACGATAGGCGCGCAGGAACTCCATGCCGCTCATCATCGGCATATTCCAATCGAGCAAAATTACGTCGGGATTTTGCAATCGGCAACATTCCAGAGCCTCTTGCCCATCCATTGCTTCGACTACGGCAAAATCGAGCGCTTCTAATATGTAACGCGCGACCTTTCGGATGACTTTGCTGTCATCCACAATCAAACATGTTTTCATTGTCCCTATCACTCTCCAACGGGTCGCCGTGGCATGATAGAAAATCGACCTTAGCTTTTGGTTAATTCGGCAACAGAAAGGCGATAGATGTTCAGGCAGCCTTTGCCAGATTTTCGCGCGACACCAATTTTTCGATATTCATCACCATTACCGCTTCGCCAGCAACATCGATCAAACCCGATATAATATCGCTCCAAACGCCGATCTTTAACGGAAGCGATTGCATGGCAGAACAGGCAGGGGTCGCGACATCGATCACTTTTTCAACGAGAAAGCCATATTGGCAGGTACCGACTGAGGCGATTATAGCCAATTCCTGCCCCTGCGTCCCAAGCGTCGTCCCGGTTATCCGATACTGGCAATCGATCAGTGTCATCACCCGGCTTCTTAAAGCATACAGCCCCGCAACAACGGGATCGGTATGCGGAACGGAAATGACTTCGCCGACTTTTACGACGGATTCCACATATTTGGCCTCAATCGCTACGCGTTTTCCGGCAACAACCGCAATCAGATACAAGTTTTCCATCAGCCTTTTCCCGCCATTCGCGCTTCGATGGCCGTCAACAAGGACAGGCGATCATAACGGTAAATACTATGGCTGTTCTGATCGGCCACTGGTTGATCCCTGAGTTGAATGGTTTGCGGATCAAAGCTTGCATCGGGCCCAGCATCGCCTTCGATCACAATATCTGATCGGGCACGATCTGCTGCGTCAAAGCTGACATCATATCCCGAGGCAATCAACAGGGGCTTGAGAATATTATGCGCCCAGCCTTCGTTATTTTCCGTATGGACCATACAAAGCGGGCGTCGGGTGAGTGATCGAACGGGCGTTCCGTTATCGGCAAACAAGCTGAACGCCGAAAGCAACTCGATCAGCGTTCCATCAATTTGCACCAACCCTTCGATTGCACCAAATGGTGAACCAAGCGTGCGATCGGGTACGACGCTGTGGATGTCCAACACATCCTCGATCGCCATGAATTTCGTGCTGTTGCCGTCCGTAAGCTTCAATACATTGATTGAGCCAGAATATGGTGCGTCATCCAATCCGAGCAGCACATAGGTTTTTCCGTCGGCTAACAGGAATTTTCGGCCATCAACCTCGGTTATTTGCTTTGCATCCACATCTTCCATGCGTTCGATGATCGCCAGTGGAAGGGCGCGTCGTTTGCCATCTATGCCAACGAAAACCAGCACCGAAACACAATCTGTACCAGCGTCCAATGTTTGAACAGGATCATCTTTCTCAACACCCTGTTTGGTAAGCGTCAATTTCGTTGCTCCAATAGCAGCAGCCATGCCATTGGTGTCGAGCAGCAGCATAGGCTTTCCGCTATCAGGCAAGGTCGTCCCGGCATAAAGCCCGGTTGCCATGACAAGCGGTGCACAGGGCTTTACCACCAGTTCTTCGGTATCTACCACAGCCTCTACGTCCAGCGCATAGACAGTGCCCATCGACGAGCGTATCAACACCAGCGTTCTTGCCGACAGGCCTGAATCTGCGGCCTCAATTCCCAAAACATCTTCAAGTCGCGCGTATGCAAGCCTCTCACCACGAACTTTTGCCAATTTGGCTCCGCCGATTGATTCGATTTCTACATGCGTGCTTGAAACCGACAATATTTCAACAATTGTACTGCGCGGCAGCGCGAACATCTGTTTGCCAACCCGCACCGAAAGCCCGGCCAATATTGAAAGGGTCAAAGGCAGCCGCAGGGCAATCGTAAACCCTTGTCCTTCGCTATTTTTGAGATCAATCGTCGCGCCGATCGCATCCAGATTTGTGCGGACCACGTCCATCCCGACACCGCGTCCCGAAATCGCGGTAACAGTTTGCGCCGTTGAAAGTCCGGGCGTAAATATCATGGCAAGCTTTTCCGCTTCGCCCATTTGCTGCCAGGTTGTTAGCGGAGCAATATTTCCTGCAACAACCCGCTTGCCCAATCGATCAAGGTCGACACCCCGGCCATCGTCGCTAATCTCGATGATTATCTGATTACCCGTCTGGCGAGCCGAAATGTTGATATGACCCACAGGGTCTTTGCCCGCAGATGTGCGTTCTGCAGGTAGTTCGATGCCGTGATCGGCTGCGTTGCGAATGATGTGGATCAGCGGATCGCGCAACAATTCGACCATTTCACGGTCGAGTTCCACTTCACCCCCATCAATACTGAATTCGATTTGCTTGCCCAAATCTACACAAATGTCTCTCAACAACCGCGGGACCGAGGCAAACAGGCGGTCAATATGCTGCATCCGGATTGTTCCGATGGAATCCCGAATATCCGCAACAGAGGTCGAGAGTCGACCAAAGGCCATGTCCAGTTCGTTGGAGATTCCTTGGACGCGCAATTGCCGGGACAATTCATTGCGGGCCAAAACCAGGTCAGAAATGCCGTTCATCAATTTATCAAGTTGCCGCAACGATACCCTGACGGTGCGATTCTTGGCGGTAACGGGATCGGTTGCTTCTTGTTCAACCGGAATCTTTTCATTGACGCCAAAGTCTGCGGGCGTGTCCGCTTTGGAATCCGCGCAATCCGGATGATATGCCATCATCGCATCGATCAAGACAGCGTCATCATCGTAAATGGACGATCCACTCTCAAGCGCTTCTGTCAGCTCGGCAATACGGTCTATCACCGCCAGTACGGCCGTCACCAGCCCGGCGCTCACTTCTAAACGGTCTTCGCGCGCCACACTCAACAAATCTTCGGCAGCGTGGCTCAGCCTTAAAAGGCGGGGAAGATCAAGAAAGCCACAACTGCCCTTCACCGTATGGACAAATCGAAAAACACTATCGATCAGTTCATGATCGCCGGGTTGCTTTTCCCATGCCACCAATTGGCTCGCTAGCACTTCGAGCGTTTCGCGTGTTTCTGCGATAAAATCGTCGCGCAGATCGTCCATTGGGGCAGCCCTGTTCAATGAGGAACCGCTACCCTTCAACGATCATGGTTAATAATGCGTGAAATTCTGCGAAATTACCGGATTTGGGCACCGATCAGCAATTGTTCTGGGGTGGGCATGGCAATTTGCACCGAACCACCATTTTGCGAACTCAATTGGCGCACCATCCAACCGGCAGCCGTTCTGGAATCCACAGCTTCAGCGGCAAGTTCACCAACCAGTGCCGAGCGCACCACTTCGTCAAACACCACGCGCGGACCTTCGGCGCGTATGACGATTTCCTGTGCACCGTCATGGGCTTCGGCACCGACAAACAGCTTGCCGCCACGAACCAGCGCATCATTGGCAATAAGCACCAGATTGAGCATCACCTTGATCGCCTTTTTGGGCATGAGGCTGGGGGGAACGGACCAAATCAGCTCCGTTTTCCCCGATGCCGTCACCAACGGCTCAATCACACTGCGCGCTTCCTGTGGATCGACTTCAGAACCAAAGCCACCCGCCGCGCCAAAGGCCAAACGGAAAAACTTCAACTTATCCGCCGCTGATTTCGCACTTTCGGCGAGCAAATCCATGCAGCGGCGCTTCATTTCCGGATCATGTTCATCGGCAAGCAGTTCCAGGCCATTGTTCATGGCGCCCACAGGGCTCAACAGATCGTGGCACAAACGCGAGCAAAGCAGGGCGGCAAGATCGACTTCGGTGTCGGACATGGGCAAATAACGTTCCTGTACAAAATATATGGTGGCGCAATGGACGCAGTTTTGCAGGGATTCAACCCTCGACCACCAATCCCGCTTCCATAAATGAGACTTTACCGCATTTGTCGGTTGGCATCCAGACACGCAGAGCGTCGCCCGCCAGGATCAACCAATAACGACCATCGGCCAAAGCCATCCGGGCATCGCACTGCGAAGGCTGCGCCTCACCTTCGGGATGCGAGTGAAAATAACCAATAATTTCAGGACCGCCATTGCGCGTCGCCCGCATCGCCGCGATCAATCTGGCCGGATCGATTTCGAAATGCCGTGCGGAATTTTCTGCAACATTGGCCGTTAACTCGATAGCGGATACCCGGCCCCCTTCGCCGAACAAAAGCCCGCAACATTCTTTCGGCAAAGCCAGTTCAGCCCATTGGCGCAAAATTGCCGCGTGCTGCCTTGATATCCTCAATCGCATAACCCACATTTAGGGGATGGAGGGCATCGCGACTACCCATAACGGCATATTAGGCAGCGGTCGGATAGACCGCGCGCTGGTGGAGGCGATTCCAGATATGTCGCGTGCGCGGATTCAGGCCCTAATCGGCGAAGGCGCTTTGTCGGTTGAAGGCGCTCCTGTTTCTGATCCGTCGAGTACCAGATATTCGGGGAGGGCTTTTGCCCTTTCCGTCCCCCTGCCCCGCCCCGACCGCGCTCAACCCCAGTCAATCCCGCTCGATATCCGTTTCGAGGATGAACATCTTGTGATCGTCAACAAGCCCGCAGGACTTGTCGTCCATCCCGCCGCGGGCCATGCCGATGGGACGTTGGTCAATGCCCTGCTGCACCATTGCAGCGGAAAACTGTCTGGAATTGGCGGGGTTCAGCGTCCCGGAATCGTGCACCGGATCGACCGCGATACATCAGGGCTACTGGTTGTAGCCAAAACAGACAAAGCGCATGAAGGCTTGGCCAAGCTTTTTGCCGCGCATGATATCGAGCGCCGCTATTTGGCCGTAGTCTCCGGGCAACCGGCGCCTCCCGCAGGCGCGGTTCGCACCCAAATCGGCCGCTCGCCCGCAGACCGCAAGAAAATGGCGGTGCTCCCCGATGGCAAAGGCAAACACGCCGTCACCCATTTCCGCATGATCGAGCCGCTGAAAAAGGCATCGCTGGTCGAATGTCGCCTGGAAACAGGCCGAACACACCAAGTGCGCGTCCACATGGCGCATATCGGCCATCCACTGATCGGAGATGCCACTTACAATATTCGACAAAAAGCATTTAGATTTGGACCAAATCAGTCCTATTTTGATCGCCAAGCCTTGCACGCCGCATCATTGGGGTTTATTCATCCCGTTACCGGGGAAAAACTGGGCTTTGAGATGTGGTTTGCCTGAAGATATACAGGCTCTGTTAAGCGATTTGAGAGCATAGAATTTTCAACAACCGTCCGCCAAGGGGTGCTTGATGAGGCCCGGCGGAGGACAAACTAGAAGGAAGAAGTGCCAGTGACTAAAAATGTACCGGCAACGATCCCTGCCCTTGGGGGGGATGCAAGCCTTAACCGTTATCTTGCGGAAATCCGCAAATTCCCAATTTTGAAGCCCGAGCAGGAATATATGCTCGCCAAACGCTATGCCGAGCATGAAGACCCGGCAGCAGCGGCCCAGCTCGTTTCCTCGCATCTGCGGCTCGTGGCCAAGATCGCGATGGGCTATCGCGGCTATGGCCTGCCCGTTTCAGAGCTGATTTCCGAAGGGAATGTCGGGCTGATGCAGGGCGTGAAGAAATTTGATCCCGAACGCGGCTTCCGCCTTGCCACCTATGCAATGTGGTGGATCAAGGCATCGATGCAGGAATTCATTCTGCGAAGCTGGAGCCTTGTCAAAATCGGCACCACCGCAGGCCAGAAAAAGCTGTTTTTCAATCTGCGCCGGATGAAAAACAATCTGCAAGCCTTTGAAGATGGTGATTTGCGCCCCGAACATGTGGAAACAATTTCCACCAAATTGGGTGTCACCGAAACCGAAGTCGTCGAAATGAACCGCCGTATGGCGATGGGCGGCGATACCTCTCTGAACGTTTCAATGCGCGAAGAGGGCGATGGACAGTGGCAAGATTGGCTCGCCGACGACACACCGTTGCAGGACGAGCGTGTGGCTGATGCACAAGAAGGCGAAATGCGCCATGCGATGCTGGGTGAAGCGATGGACAGCCTGAATGAACGCGAAAAACATATCCTGACCGAACGCCGCCTGATCGAAGAGCCGAAGACGCTTGAAGAACTCAGTCAGGTATTCAACGTCAGCCGCGAACGGGTGCGCCAGATCGAGGTCAGGGCGTTCGAAAAACTGCAAAAGGCGATGTTGCGAATCGCGGGCGAGAAACGGCTGTTGCTGGCGGTTTGAAACACAGCCTTCAAGTCCAAAATTCACCGTCGCTCCAGCGAAGGCTGGAGCCTATCACGACTCTCGGTTTAAACCGACAAACGTGATGGACCCCAGCCTTCGCTGGGGTGACGATGGATGTTTATTAAGGTTTGTCTTTATAACAAATCAGATGACGCCGGCCCGATCCCGCGCTAGCCATAGCCAATGACCAAACAGGAACGCTCGCCGATATCGCGCCTTATCCGCTTCCTGTTCAAATGCCTGTTCTGGTATCTGGCGCTCACGTTCGCGCTGGTGCTCATCTACCGCTTTATCCCCGTGCCCACCACAGCCACAATGCTGTTCGATAGCAATGGTGCCGAACGCGACTGGGAACCGCTTACCAATATCTCGCCCAATCTGGTGCGCGCCGTGATCGCGGCCGAGGATGGCAAATTCTGCAGCCACAGCGGCTTTGACACCGCCGCCATCGAAAAGGCGCTGGAACGCAATCAGCGCGGCGGCAAATTGCGCGGGGGCTCTACGATCAGCCAGCAGACCGCAAAGAATGTGTTCCTGTGGCAAGGCAGCGGATGGACGCGCTATGTGCGTAAAGCCCCCGAGTTCTGGTTTACCTTTTTGATCGAAACATTCTGGGGAAAGCGGCGGATCATGGAAGTGTATCTGAACGTCGCCGAGACCGGGATCGGCACTTATGGCGCAGAAGCGGGCGCGCGCCGCTATTTCCGCAAGAGTGCCCGCCAATTATCGCGCGTCGAAGCGGCACGGCTCGCCGCCATCCTGCCGCTTCCCAAGAAACGTGCCGTCTCCGGCGTCAGCGGCTTCACCCGCCGCTATGGCAACACGATTGCCGCACGGATCGGCGTGGTGAAGCGGGATGGGCTGGATGGGTGTATTTATAAATAAAAACGGCGGAACCCGAAGGCCCCGCCGTTTTGATTTTGCAATGCTGCCTTGAGGCAGTGATCAATAAGCGACAACAATCGAACCAATGAAGGTCCGCGGCGAACCGATCTGGACGAACGGAACCGAGTTGTTGGCCAGCTGCCCATCAAAACCACCGACATACAGCTTGTCAAACAGGTTGCTGACGTTGAGCTGCAGATAGGTCTTGTCACCAAGGCCTGCCCAATCGAGACGGACGCGGGCATCGAGGTCGATCAGCGTGTAGGCAGGGGTCTTGCTGCCATACACCACCGTGTTGGCAACGCCGTTCACGGTCTGGATTAAGCCGATATTCTGATCGTTGACATAGCGCGGACCGGTACGCTTGATCTGGACACCCAGATCGACGGGACCCAGCTCGCCTTGGATGCGACCGCCCCACGTAAAGGTAGGCGAACCCAATTCACGCTTTCCAGCGGTCAAGGCAAATGCCGGACCGTTGAGAGCGGTGCAAAGGTTCTGGCTGCCTGCAACCTGCGCCGCCGTGCAAAGGCCGTTTTGCACATTGTCCTTGATTTCCGACTTCAGATAAGAAGCAAAGGTGTAGATCGACACCTCGGGAATTGGACGATACGAAACGCTGGCATCAACGCCATATTTGTCCACCCGGCCCAGGTTACGATAGACATTACGCTCCGTATCCGGATCGAACGACGATGCAAGACGATCTTGGAAAATTGTATACCAGACGCCGACCTGCGCCTGTAGCTGGCTGCCACTCACGCGGTAGCCCAGATCGAAATTGTCGGTCGTTTCCGGAATAGGATTGGCCGAAGGTGTATTCGACGGGAAGAAGAATGCATTGTACAGATTGTCCGTTCCCGGAACCTGCACACCCTTCGAATAGTTGGCAAAAACGCTGATGTCGTCTGACAGGTCATAGGTCAGGCCAAGATTTGGCGTGAATTTGTTATATTTGCGAACACGCTGCTGCGGACCTTGTACCGGGCTGGTAACTCCGGGACCCGTTGAAACAGTCGGATTGGCGGCAAGCCATGCAGCCAGACCGGCAGCGTTTGAGCCAAAGCACTGCACATTACCGCCAACGGTCGAGGTGGCGCAGTTGTTGGTGAGATCACGTTTGAACATCTTGTACGAACCGCCAACCTGGACGGTCAGCGCGCCAAATTCACCGCGATATTCGCCGCCCACCATATTAAGACCGGCAATCGATTTGCGATCCCGCTTTTGCAAAATATTGCTGCCAACATCAGCCATTCCATCATTAACAGGGAACACATCAATCGGTGAACCATCGCTGATCAGGCCCAAAACTTCGCCGGTTTGACGATGCCGTGCGCGATCATAGCTGTAAAACACACGGACCGTATGCTCGTCGTTAATCTCATAACGAAGGCCTGCAATTACGCCAAAACGACGTGTTTGCGTTTGACTGGGCGCCAACACACGAACGGTGTCGAGCAAATCGCCGTCGCCGTTAAGATCACGGCCAAAATATGGGATGCCCGCCGATGTACCAAGGCCGATATAGCCGGTTTGGCAACTGACGGTCGCGCTGTTCGCCGTTGTGTTGCAATTCGCTTGGCCGCCAGTCGGGTTAACGTCGAAACGCGTTTCCTGACCTACGATTGTACCGCCTCCGTTGGCCTTCACATATTGGAAGCTCGGATCAACGGTCAGAGTAATCCCTTCCGCCAAGGTGAAGCGCGAATTGATCCGGATATTGCCGGTGTTTGAAGGGTTAAAGCGTTCGTCAAATGCCGAGCCACAGCTGTTCGCCAAGTTTGCAACACCAGCAGTTGCGACCGAATTCGTCTGGCAACGCGCGATGCCGTAATCGCGCTCGTCGTCACTTTGCGGGAAGATATTCGGTACAAAGTTCGAGGCAATATTATGCACGTTGCGTAGAGCAACCGAACCGAAGAAGTTATTCCGATTCTGGTTGTAATGGCCAGAAACCGCGACAAAATCGCCATCATCGCCAATTGGCTGATAAAGTTTGGCGTTATATTGCTGCTTGTTGATTCCACCTTTTCGCGAAGTGATCGCTGGCCGGGCGGCGGTAGTGGGCGTCGCTACGAAAGCGGGCATATTTTGATTGCCAAAAATCGTGTCGTTGGTCGATGTGCTCGCCGAGAAGAATGCGCGCGTACCCCAAGGGGTGAAAACACCCGTATCGACCATTCCGAAAATACGGAAAAAATTGAAATCGCCATAAGAGCCAACCAGTTTCACGCCAAACTCTTCGGCTGGCTTGCGTGTTCGGTAATTCACGGTTGAACCCGATGCAGCGGCCGTCGGGCTATCGACGTCGGTCGAGCCCAGATTGACATTGACCTGCTCGATCAATTCCGAATCAAGCTGCTGGTTGGAATATAATTGATAATTGCCCGAGTCATTCAACGGCACGCCGTCAAATGTCTGATTGATGCGTGTACTGTCAAAACCGCGGATCGACAATTTGCCGCCCGCTGAACCGAAGGGATCGTTATTCTGGAAACTGACACCGGGAAGCTGATTGATGATGTCATTGACGGTCTGACCGGGAGCCTGCCGTTCGATAAACTCCTGCGTCAAAACGGCCTTTGCCTTGGTGGTGTCCGGTGCGACAACGCCAGCAACGCCCGATGGTGCGCGCGAGCCGGTGACGATGATTTCTTCTTCGAAATCAACCGAGCCGGTGGACTGGGCTGCAGCGGAGTTCGAGAAACTTGCGATCGAAAGCGCGGTAGCACTGACCGCTAAAATGAAACGGATTTGCATTTTTCACCCCTATTATTTTGAGCATTTCGCCCGAGTGGTAACCGCGTTGAAGGTTTCGCACAAAGTGGCGATCAGCGGCAATGATTGTCGCATTGCCTTTTGACTGTGGCAGTTCAATGACAAATTGCGTCGCAAAACCACTTTGGTCGTGTAAAATATTGAAATATCAATATGTAAGCTCGCCGCACAGCTATGGCGGCAACGCAAAAGCGAGCATTTTATTTGAAACTGTTGCCGCAATGCAAAACAGCGACGTCAGGCAGCGCTTTCCTGCGCTACGTCGGGTTCAAAGACGCGGATCGGTTCTTTACGGCCCTCGACCACATCCTTGTCCACCACAACCTCGGTCACGCCGTGCATGGTGGGCAATTCGAACATGGTATCGAGCAGGATCGTTTCCAGAATCGATCGAAGACCACGCGCGCCGGTTTTGCGCTCGATGGCTTTCTTCGCCACCGCTTCCAGCGCATCTTCGGTGAAGGTGAGCGCCACGGTCTCCATTTCGAACAGGCGGCGATATTGTTTGACCAGCGCGTTTTTCGGCTCGGACAGGATTTTTACCAATGCCGAAATGTCCAGATCTTCCAATGTCGCCGTAACGGGCAAACGACCGACAAATTCGGGGATCAGGCCATATTTCAACAAGTCTTCAGGTTCGATCTGTTTCAGGATTTCGCCCGTGCGGCGGTCATCGGGATCAGCAACATGCGCGCCAAAGCCAATGGATTTACCCTCAAGCCGGTTGGAAATAATTTTTTCCAGCCCCGAAAAAGCGCCGCCACAAATGAACAGGATATTCGTTGTGTCGACCTGCAGAAATTCCTGCTGCGGATGTTTACGCCCGCCCTGTGGTGGGACAGACGCCGTGGTGCCTTCCATCAGCTTGAGCAACGCCTGCTGCACGCCTTCGCCCGAAACATCACGCGTGATCGAGGGATTTTCCGCCTTGCGGCTGATCTTGTCGATTTCGTCGATATAAACGATGCCGCGTTGCGCGCGTTCGACATTATAATCCGATGCCTGCAACAGCTTCAGGATGATATTCTCGACATCCTCACCCACATAACCCGCTTCGGTCAATGTCGTGGCATCGGCCATGGTGAAGGGCACGTCAAAAGTTTTGGCCAATGTTTGGGCGAGCAAGGTCTTGCCACAGCCGGTGGGTCCGACGAGCAGGATATTTGACTTTGCCAGTTCGACGTCCTGATTCTTCTGCGCGTGGTTCAACCGTTTATAATGGTTGTGCACCGCGACCGAAAGAACGCGCTTCGCCTTATACTGGCCGATCACATAATCATCGAGAACATCGCAGATTTCCTGCGGTGAAGGGACTTCGCCGTCTTTTTTACCGGTCAACGCACCTTTGGTTTCTTCGCGGATGATGTCGTTGCACAGGTCAACACATTCATCGCAGATGAACACCGTCGGCCCCGCAATCAATTTGCGGACTTCGTGCTGCGATTTGCCGCAGAACGAGCAATATAATGTGCTCTTGCTGTCCGAACCGCTCAATTTCGTCATAAACCAATCCAAATAATCGGGCAGGCCAAAAGCCGGTGCACCCATTGCGGCAATTTAAAGCCGTGTCATAATTTCGCAATAGACGAATATCGCCATCAAAATCCTTAACGCCGGGGCGTCTGGAAATGGGATGGTTTACCGGTCAACCGTTATCAGCCTCTGCCGCTGCTGGTCGCTTGTCGAAAACCTCATCGACAAGGCCGAAGGTTTTGGCTTCATCCGCTTCCAAAAACGTGTCGCGATCCATGGCCTTCTCGATGTCTTTCAACGCCTTGCCGGTATATTTGGCATAAAGATCGTTCATCCGCTTGCGAATACGCAGTATTTCGTTCGCCTGAATTTCGATGTCAGACGCCATGCCGCGTGCTCCGCCCGACGGCTGATGCACCATGATACGAGCGTTGGTGAGCGCAATCCGCATCCCCGGCTCACCCGCTGCAAGCAGGAAACTGCCCATCGATGCCGCTTGACCGATGCAGACCGTGCCCACGCGCGGGCGAATATATTGCATGGTATCATGGATCGCCATGCCCGCCGTCACCACGCCACCGGGCGAATTGATATACATCCAGATATCTTTTTTGGGATTATCCGATTCGAGGAACAGCAGCTGCGCGGTGATCACCGCCGCCATATTGTCCTCCACTTCACCCGTCACAAAGATGATCCGTTCACGCAGCAACCGGGAAAAAATGTCCCAACTGCGTTCGCCCCGGTTCGATTGCTCGATAACGACGGGGACAAGTGCCTGAGTGGGATCGCGATACGGATCGTGCATGAAATACCTCTGTTGGATGTTTGCGTTAGGATATTGCCCTACATCGGCGTGGGCGCATCCCTTTTCAAGCGCAAAAGGGTTAAGGATTAGGGGCCGGACCAAACAAAAACGAAAAAGGCCCCGAATCTCTCCGGAGGCCCTTTGTCGTATTGGCCAACCGGCCTTTTATTTTTTCGCTGCAGTAGCCTTTTTGGCGGCAGGCTTTGCGTCAGCCTTTTCAGCCTTGGGCGCAGCTTCCTTTTTGGGAGCAGCGGCCTTCTTTGCTGGCTTTGCTTCTTCAGTAGGCGCTGCTTCCTTCTTTGCAGCCGCTTTTTTGGCCGGAGCCTTTTTCGCAGGTTTCGCTTCGGGTTCGGCTTCGATCGCCGCTTCCAGATCCGCCCGCGTCACGCTTTTGTCGGTGACAGTTGCCTTATCGAACAGAAAATCGACAACCTTGTCTTCAAACAAAGGAGCGCGCAGTTGCGCGGCTGCCATCGGGTTTTCCTGCAAGATATTGCACGAAACGCTGACGGTCTTCGGTGCGATATTGCTGGGCCGCTTGTTGGACCAGCATGTTCATTTCCTGGCTGGAAACTTCCACGCCATTGCTTTGGCCAATTTCGGAAAGCAACAGACCCAAACGGACACGACGCACCGCGATATCGCGATAATCGTCCTTTTCGTCTTCCATTTCTTTGCGCGCAGCTTCGGGATCGTCTTCGCGCGAAGCTTCCTGCTCCAACTGCTGCCAGATTTGTTCAAATTCGGCTTCGACCATCGTTGGCGGCACATCAAAATCATGTTCGGCAGCCAGCTGATCGAGCAACTGACGCTTCATATGGGTGCGCGTCAGGCCGTTTAGTTCTTGCTCGACCTGTACCTTCATCAGCTCTTTCAGCTTGTCGAGGCTTTCAAGACCAAAGGCTTTCGCCAGTTCGTCATCCAATTTTGTTTCACTGAGCGTGCGGACTTCGGCGACAACGATGTCAAAGGTCGCGGCTTTGCCCGCCAGATCTTTGGAACCATAATCCGCCGGGAACGTCACGTTTAGCACCTTCGCGTCATTGGCTTTTACGCCAACGAGCTGGTCTTCAAAGCCCGGGATCAGCTGGCCTGAACCCAATTCGACCGCCATGCCCTCGCCCTTGCCGCCTTCAAAGGGAACGCCATCGACCTTGCCTTCGAAATCGATCACGGCAACGTCGCCCATGGCAGCTTTATGGCTTTTCGCCGCAGCTTCGAAATTCTTGTGTCCTTCGGCAAGGCGCGCAATCGCAGCTTCGATTTCGCTGTCGGCGGCTTCGACCTGAAAGCGTTCAAGCGCAATGCCCTCGATGTTCGGGGCCTTGATATCCGGCAACACTTCAAAATGGAAATCAACCACGGCATCCTTGCCGGGGGCATAATCGTCACCCAGATGCACATGCGGTTGCGTGGCGGGGCGCAGCTTGTTGTCTGACAGCGTTTTTTGCACGCCATCCTGGATCGAGCTGTTTAGCGCTTCCTGCAGCAAGGCATCCTTGTGCATTTTCTTGACCAGATTGGCAGGCACTTTGCCGGCGCGAAAGCCGGGCATCCGGATTGTCGGAGCGATCTTTTTCACTTCGCTGTCGATCCGCGCCTCGATATCGGCGGCGGTCAGGGTGATGCGATAGGCCCGCTTCAGGCCGTCATTCTGGGTTTCTTGCGCTTGCATGGTGTCGAACTCTAATCCTCAAACAGGTGCAGTTGTGCACCCGATATTCAAATGAAAAACGGGCATGGTACCAAAGCAAAGCGAAGGCGGTTGGTGCGGGCGAAGGGACTCGAACCCCCACATCTTGCGATGCCAGAACCTAAATCTGGTGCGTCTACCAATTCCGCCACGCCCGCTCCGCTCACCAGCCTTGGCCGTGCGGTCGGGAGCCTCTAACGGCAAAGAAAGCCTAGGGCAAGTGCGGATGAACATTTGATCGGGCAGTTTGATATCGTTGCGCGGCAGCTTGCTTAGCTGTCTTTTTCGTCCGCCTTTAAGACTTCAGTGGTTTCGATCATTTTGCGGACCTCGCCGATATCGCGATCAAAGAAAAACAGGGCCGGGGCGATGAAGTTCACAATGTGCAACTCGCCATCGATAATTGCAGCTACTCCCTCCCCTTTTCGCGGCAAATCTTCGTTTTGTGCGGCATAGCTATAGCGGAACCGCACGGCATTATGGCCGCCTAATTTGGCAGGCTCGGTCAATTCCACTTTGAAAACCGACGATTGCAGCAACATCCGATTTGACGCTTCGAACAGTTCGACCAGATCGGTAGGCAACATTTCCGCTTTGAAACGGGGCAATTCTTTGTCCAGTTCATAGCCTTGGCGGAAAATCGCCTCGCCGGGCTTTATCCCTGCGTAAAAAGTCAGCTCGTTGAGCGTGATGCCATCGCGGGTCCAGCTTTCACCCCGGTTTGAAGGGCGCGACGATGAACGGTTCCAGTCGTTCGCGGGGATCACTTTTAAACGGCCCTTGGCAACTTCTGCCTTTATATGTGCGGCCATTACCGTCCAGCCCTTGGCCAACAGCGCGGTTGACGGCATGGCAATGGCGAGCGCTACTGCTATCGAGACCCCGATCTTCATGGCGCATCCACCATGGAAGCGATGATCGCCCGATCCGAAGCATCGGGCATGCGTTTCAGATATTCGCGCAAAGCCTTTTTGCCCGCTTGCGTCTCTCCGGTCCGCAGCAGCGATAGCCCAAGCCCGCGCCAGCTTTCCGCCAGCACCGGTTCGGCGGCAATGGCGCTGCGGTAAAAGGCAATCGCTTTGGCAAAATCATCTTTGCCGGCGCGCGAACGATAAAGCTCGCCGCGCGCGTACAGCAGCCCGGCACTCCAGCGATCGCGGGCGATGCTTTTTAAAAGAAACTCGGTCACATCAAAATCGGTCAGTTTGATCTGATCATCAATCAACTGCGGCCACCATGTCGAAAGCGCCCGTCGATAGCGGTCTTCGCCCAGATCATTGCCGGTTTTGCCAATCTTTGCCGCTGCCCCGCGCAGATAATCCATGCGTTGTTTGCTGCTCGGGTGGCTCGCAAAGAAATTATCCTCGGCATCTTGAGCCCGCCGGATCAACCGCCCCTTTTTGGTCGCGTCCATTTCGGCCCGCAATTGCTCCCAAATTTGCGACGCCGCCTTTGTATCATAGCCGCTTTGCGCCAAGTAGCGCAGCGCCTGCATATCCGATTGCCGTTCCATATCGCGGTTAAACTGGAATACCGATCCGAACAGTCCCAATTGCGCGAACATGCCGCCGGGTACGAAGGTCAGCCAAGTCATCGCATCGGTTTTCGCCTTCAGATCGCGAAAGGATTGCAGGCTATGCTGTTTGTCGAAATGGGCGAATTCGTGGCCCAGAACGGTCGCCAGCTCTGCCTCATTACGCGTGCGGAGCAACAACCCGCTCCACACCACCATCATGCCGTTGGGAGCCATCGCTGCGTTGAAATGCGCGGTCCGCAAGATATAGATGCGCGTGGCACTACAGCGATTGTCGCCCACCGTGCGGCATAATACGGACCGGACATAGGCATTGAGTTCGGGATCGGAGACCAGAAATGGCGAATTGCGAACGTCGCGTTCCTGTTCGTCCATTTCCAGCCACAAGCTGCGCTCGTCTTCGTCAACGGGGCGATAATCAAAGCTGGTTGGTTTGGAAACAGGCTGGGCCACACCCATTCCGGCCAGGGCGATCCCCGCGCAGAACAAAAGCGTTTTGCCCAAACGCTTCATTTGGCGCGCGACTTTGATCGTGATTGTACAACAGCGGGAAAGCCTTGCATGAGACCCGTGACGCGCACCGCAGCACCGCTCGAACTGCGTATGTCACCGCGTCCGTTCACGTCGACGTTCAGCCAGACAAGTTCGCCCGTTTTCAAATCCACCAATCCTGCATAGCCAATCCGCGTTTCGGCGTCGACAGCTTCGTCGGGCGCCCCCATCAACCGGCTGATTAACCGCGCATTTTTGCGCCCTTGCGAGACATAGCTATCATTCGCATAGACAAATAATCCAAAGTCCCCGCCACCCAGTTTACCAAGCCGCGCAATCCCGGGGCCAAGCGACCAATCAAAGTTTTCGGCCTTGGTCGGCAAAGGCGACGAAGCAAACAGCCGGTGCCTGATCGCCGCATCAGCCACCGTTTTGAACAATTTCTTATAATCAGCCATTAACCGGGCATCATCGCCATCCAGCTCTGCCATCATCTGCATTTCCAATCCGCGCCGTGTGGAATCGGATTGCATGGCAACCGCCAATTGCAGCCGCGCAGCCTCTGTCCAATCGGCCTTGGGCTGATCGAGCCCGGCGGTACTCTGTTCGGTAACGCGCACATCAGGGCGGAACAGAACTATTTTGACAGGTGCATGGGATTGAAAGGCAAAGCCCTCCTTAACAATCGCCTTGCGCGGCCCGACATAAACCTGCCCGGTCCCGCTGGCCGCGGCGAGGATATCGTCAAGCGATGCCGTTTCAGTTTCGGCAGAAACGCTGCTGCTTATCAGGCATAAGAAGAGGGCTATGCCTCGCACATTCACACTCCATGACAATCGAAACGCGATTTCGGCTGCATCGCACATGTTTCAGGCAAAGTCGAAAGTTTGGCAAGCAACAATTCCTGTTTGGCTAACAAACGGATTGATCGAAAATATTTGCGTCGGCGCGCACTTGTTGCTTATAATCGTTACGGTTTAGGTCATTGGGGCTAAACGCTAATATTATTGTGATCGCCGGGGGGCAAATCAATTGAACATCATTAAATGGTCTATGCTTAGCATTGCCTGCATCGGTGTCGGCGCAAACGCGCAGGACGCCAAACCGGTGGAAGCGCCAATGATTTTGCCGACCGCCGCACCTGCGGCTCAGGCCTTGTTACCTGCCGGGACCACGGTGATCGTGACGCTCGATCAGGACGTTTCCACAAAAGAAAACAAGTTGGGCGATAATTTTGGCGTCACCGTCCTTTATGACGTGTTGCACAACGATGCCATTGCGATTCCCAAGGGAACCAAGGGACATGGCGAACTGACATTCCTCTCTAAAAAAGGGGCGTTTGGCAAACCGGGGATCATCGGCATTTCGTTGCGCCAGCTGGAACTCAACGGAAAACAATATATTCTCGATGGCCGCTATCGCGAAGAAGGCGGGCATAACAGTGGCGGCGCGGCGACGGCCGTTTTTGCGGTCGGAATACTCGGGGGGCTGGTTGTCACCGGCAAAACAGGCGCGATTCCGGAAGGGCGAGAGCTGAAAGCCCGAACCGGCGAAGATATCAGCTATGCGGTTGCTCCACCACCCGCACCTGCCGCTGAACAGCCGGTTCCATTGCAAAGCGGGAGCACCGGAAACCCCGAATCCGCGCAATTGGTTCAGCCCGCTACAACACCGTAATTTCCAACTTTAGTTCTTAAAAACAGAGAGGTCGTATCATGAAATTAATTCCAGCACTTACTCCAATTGCCCTGCTTGCTACCGCTTTGAGCGTTCCAGCAGCCGCACAAGATGCTGCCGAAAGTGCCGCCGCTGTAGCGACTGTCGCGCAACCCGAATGTGAATTGCATGTTTTCCCGACATTGGAAGGCCAAGCGATGACGACCGGGATGCTTGCGGGTTTTGGCATCATCGGCGCCATTGCCGATGCATCGGCCAATAAAGACCGGAACATCAGCGAAACCGAATATATGAAAGAAGCGCTTGGCCCCCGTCTTCAAATCGAAGCGTTAAAATCCGTTGATCTGGTAAAGGAGCTGAAGCTGGCTCCATCACAGATCATCTACGAAACACCGATTGCAGACCGCAAGGTTTCCACCAAAGCCACCAACCGGCTGAGCACGTCGACCGCGCCTTGCTATGCCGAGCTTTTGATTACGCAAAATTTCTACACGAAAAAGGCTATTTACGGCCGTTCACTCAATAACCGCTTCATCTTCAAAGATTTCCGCACCGGTCTTTCAAAAGCAAAGCTGGTCAAAGGACGTGGCGGCAACGGCCTGTCCCATTTCCCGCCCAAGACCACTGACGAAACCGAGATGGCCGAAAAAGACCTGCGCGATGCCTTTGCCAAAAATTTTATCGAATATGCCAAGGGTATAAAAGCCGCCAAATAAGGATGCGGGATTATCTGGCGGTTGGGGTTCTTATCGGACTTCAGCGGCCAGAAACCAATAATGCGGGGGTATCATGTTGAGAACAATTCTTGCGGCAAGTCTGTGTATCAGCATGGTGGCCCCTGCCGTTTCGGCAGCGCCTAAAAAGCGGAGCGAACCGGTGTTGCTATCGGCCAGCAACCAAACCCTTGCGACTGACTATCAAATCAACATCTGGATGCCGCAGACTTGGCTAGAGGCCAGCTATGATCTGGGCCGTGTTGCGCCCTCTATGTCTGGAGGATTTTTGGATGCTTTGATCATCGATACGATGGACGATAACCGGAAAGACATTTTATCGTTAAACCTGCAGGAGAAAGCGGACCAACAAATTCAGCCGATCCGCACCGCACTCAAGGGCTTCGACGTCGAAGCCCTTGCCATCGGAACCACGGAAAAAGCGCTGGCTGTTCCTGAATGGTTCAAGAACAAGCCAACCATGATCGCCAAAGGTCATAAACCAGAAAATGTGTCTAACCCGGCTGCGAACATTTCCTACCGCTATGAAATGTCTCCGGATTTTTCAGGCATCCGGCTGTTCGCGGATATCCAGATAAGTCCCAGCGTTAAATCGAAAAAAAGCAAAGCAACCACCGCTGGCGGTCCAATTTTTTCGCACCTCATCACTAGCATCGTCCAACTCCGCAAACGTTCATTCGAACCTGTCGACAACGTGAAGCTATGGAGCGCCGATCAGGGGAAGCTCGCCAAGGACGGTCTCGCAGCGGCTTTTGCGCGGATGGAAGATTTGATCCCGATCGCCCTGAAAATGACGAGCGCGGACCTGAAAGCCTATAAGGACAAAAACCACGAACAAGGCTATGCCGCCGGTTTCAACGGCCCGCTCGTCAAACGCGGCGGACGCGCGCCCGATGATACCCTGATCTGGGCAAAGGGCCTGTTACAGGTGCATACTCTGCCCTAAGGTGCGGGTGGAGCGGCCTTCAAATCCAATATCCGGTCGCGGTCATAATCGAGTACATCTTTTATTTTGGGGAGGCGCGAGATTGCCACGCCCATATAGTTTGCACTCTTTGCCGCTGCCCTGAAATTGGCCTTCATGCGCGGAAACGAGGCAATGCGGACATCAACTGGCGTCGCGTCATCAGCGGGCTTTAATGCAAACGCATAAGCGGCGAAAGCGGGCGAACTGCTGTCGCCTTTTTCTGCGACCCCGGCATTATCGGGATCGGCACCCAGTGTGCCCAGATCGGTAATTTTCCCCGCCTCAACATCAAAAGTTACACTGCCCATGCAATAGCAAACCCCCATGCCAAGCAAAGGATCCATCTGCCCGTAAATGCGATAGGTTCCTGGCGTTACGGCTTGCAAATAGGCACTGTCGCCCTTCTCGCTATAAAAACGGTTGAACGCGCCGACCGTGAAATTGGCAATTTGCCCGAACGCCATATATTGAAAAGTCTCCCGGGTCGGCTCGACTGGCTTTTTGGGTGTCTTGGTGCCCTTCACTTTTTTGGCCATCGCTAGATCGCTTTCATAGCGTTTAAGTGCTTTGACATAATCTTTCTGCGCCTTGGCAAAGGCTTCCTTTTCCCGCTTTTTATATTCGACGAGATCTTCCGCCGATGGCAATTTGGTAAAATGCACCGGCATCGCATTGGGCGTGCGGAGCATGATATAGGCCTTTGCCGGATCAAGCGTGACGACCTTGGCATCTTTGACGGGCTTGGTTTCAACGAAAACATAGTCTTTTTCTTTGGCCTGCGCCGTGACCGAGAAGGTTATGGCGGTGGCAAGCATTGCAAATTGACGTTTCATCGCGGGAGCACCTTTCCGGCTGGCCTGGCATTGGCGGCAACGAGGGACTGAAGCTTTAACGCTTTCAACCTGCTTTCCTCTTCCTCGGCACCTGTGCCTTCCTCGAAATTAAAAGCTTCCCATTTTTCTTTGGAAAGACCGTAATCGGTCATAGCCTTTAAAGCCCATGCATTGCCGCATATTCACGCGGCGCATTCGGCGTTTTTCTCCGGGAATAAAGATCGCCGCCATCATCGCATTGGCAATCACGCCGCCAGCGGCTCCTGCCATTGTCCCGGCGTAGGGATAGGGAACGTCGGCACCTTTGAAGCTCGATGCCAACGCGCGAGCATAGCCATCACATTCGGTGACATCGGCATAGGCTGTGGGAAAATCGGTGCTTTTGCGGTGGAAATAATAATATTTGTCATAATTGCCGTCGTCTTCGGGCGTTGCCGTAAATTTCAAATCAGGCAATTGCAGCTTTGCTGCTTCGTCTGCCGCGATGGTGACAACGCCAAAAGGCGAAGCGCTCAAATCCGCTTCAGCCGCCTGCCCCGACGTTGTACAAAAAAATACCACACCCGAAACGAGCGCGCGAAAATCCCGTCGCATAATTTCCCCTCCTTTGCAGGCGCTTGCGCCCGATATGCCCTCTAACTATATCGAATATAACGCAGCATTTTGGAAACGGAAGATGCTTTGAGACCTATCCCGCCAGCGCCTTTTTCAGCAAATCATTCACCACACCCGGGTTGGCTTTGCCTTGCATGGCCTTCATCGTTTGGCCGACAAAAAAGCCGAAAAGCTGTTCTTTGCCGCCGCGATAGGCTTCCAGCTGGCCGGGGTTGCTGGCAAGGATTTCGGCGATTACGGCTTCGATGGCGCCGGTGTCGCTGGTTTGCTTCAGGCCTTTTTCCTCGACAATCGCGGATGCACCCTGCCCGGTTTCGAGCATGATTTCGAACACCTGCTTGGCGATGCTGCCCGAAATCGTGCCGTCGGCGACAAGGCCGAGCAATTCGGCGGCTTGCGTCGGCGATCACGGGGCTTTCGTCCAGCGACTTGCCCATTTTGTTCAGCGCGCCGAACAGTTCGGATAGCAGCCAGTTGGAGCCTTGCTTGGCATCCGCGCCTGCCGCCAGCAAATCTTCAAACCAGAACGCGGTTTCGGCCTCTGCGGTCAGCACAGCGGCGGCATAGGCCGTAAGGCCCATCGCCTCATACCGCACCCGCTTTGCATCGGGCAGTTCGGGCAAGGACGCGCGGCATTCCGCCAGAAATTCGTCGCTCAGTTCCAGCGGCAGCAGGTCTGGATCGGGGAAATAGCGGTAATCATGCGCGTCTTCTTTGCTGACCGCATCGACCGCGTTTCCATCTTGTTCGGATCGAACAGCCGCGTTTCCTGAACCACCGCGCCGCCATCTTCGATCAAATCAACCTGACGCCGCGCCTCTACTTCGATCGTCTGCATGACAAAGCGGATCGAGTTGACGTTTTTCGTCTCGGTCCGCGTGCCCAGTTCACCACCGGGTTTCCGCACGCTGACATTCACGTCGGCGCGCATCGATCCTTCCTCCATATTGCCGTCGCAACTGCCGACATAGCGCAGAATTGAACGCAGCTTTTTCACATAAGCCCCTGCTTCGGCAGGAGAATTCATGTCGGGCTTTGAAACGATTTCCATCAACGCCACGCCGCAGCGGTTCAGGTCAACATAGGACATGGTCGGATGCTGATCGTGCATCAACTTGCCCGCATCCTGTTCAACATGGATGCGTTCGATGCCGATGGTTTTGCGCGGGGATATCGGCGTCTTTCTCGTCGAGAATAACCTCAATCTCGCCCTCGCCCACAATCGGGTGATAGAGCTGCGAAATCTGATAGCCCTGCGGCAAATCGGCGTAGAAATAATTCTTCCGGTCAAAGCGCGAATAGCGGTTGATCTGCGCGTTGATCGCCATGCCCGTGCGGACAGCCTGGCGGATGCACTCGCGGTTCACCACCGGCAACATCCCCGGCATCGCGGCATCAACCAGCGACGACATGGCTGTTGGGTTCGCCGCCAAAAGCGGCCGATGCGCCCGAAAATAGCTTCGCGTTCGACGTAACCTGCGCATGGACCTCAAGGCCGATCACGACCTCCCATTCGCCAGTTTCGCCTTGGATGCGGTATGTTGATTTAGTCATTGCGTCGCGATGACGGTTTCCGACTGAAATTGCAAGATTGGCTTTAGAGTTTATGCTGTGCAATAATATCATATACGACATGATGGTTGTATTTGATACTGACGTAGTTATTGCGGCCATTCGCAGTCCAACAGGCGCTTCGGCAGAATTGTTAAGAATGGCGCGGATGGCAAAATCAAGCCTGTGGTCAGTGTCCCGTTGGTGCTTGAGTATGAAGCAGTAGCGACCCGACCGGAGCATCTGGAAGCGAGCGGATTGACCGCCGAAGATGTGCAAGTAATTTTGGATGTGCTTGTCGGCGTTTCGGAATGGACGAGAATTTATTATCTATACAGACCTTTGACGCGCGATCCGGCGGATGAAATGGTACTTGAAACGGCGCTGAACGCTGGGGCCCGTGCGATCATCACGTTTAACAAACGTGATTTTGGCGACACGCCGCAAAAGTTTAATTACAAATGTTGGCTTCCACGGGAAGCGTTGGAGAATTTGAGATGAACAGCCCCGCTGTATATCAACTTCGTCTGCCACAGATCGATCAAGGCGGCGGTAGAGCGTTATGCCAAGGCTCGATGGTATTAGTATGAACCAGTTCATGGCCACCGCCGTGGCCGAGAAGCTGTCGGCTTTTGAAAGCTCTCGCTTTTTCGAGGATCGGTACGAACGGATGAATTTGGAGCGTTTCGACGATCATCATGCGTCGCAAGGGTGGCCAGAAGCTCGCGATGGGGATGACTGCCTTAGTCTTTCACGCCATTAGGCCGAAGCGTTCGATGCTTAGCGTTCGACGTAACCTGCGCGTGGACCTCAAGGCCAATCACGACCTCCCATTCGCCAGTTGCGCCTTGGATGCGGTATTCGCTAGTGACATTAGTCCACACTTTCGTTCTGCAGCTAATTATTCATCAACGATGCTGCTTCGACTGCAATCATTCCACGAAAATTTTCGATCGAACGACATCTTCGGAATGCGAAATCGTCAGCTCATATCGAAGCCATAGTGTCGCATACGGCATTCGTCTGCGCAACAAGCCTCTCGGCCAAGAATTGTGCCAGACATCTGCAATGTAGAATGTCGCCTAACCTTGACGATTCTAACGCGAGCGGCAATCAAGTGTTACTGGTCCGCAGACTCAACTGCATCTATGTAACGTCTGTTCATGTCACCACCACTTCTCCGCTTCCGCCGTAAAGCCGGCCCGTTCCTCAATCGCCAGCCCTGCGTTCAGCACGCTCTGCTCATCCAGCGCCTTGCCGATGATCTGCAAGCCCCAACGGCAAGCCCTTGCTTATCGATCCCACCCGGCACCGACATTGCAGGCAATCCCGCCAGCGAGCGCAGGCACAGCGAACACGTCGTTCAGATACATCGACAGCGGATCGCTGGTTTTCTCGCCCAGGCCAAAGGCGGCACTCGGTGCGGTTGGCGCAAGGATCAGGTCGCATTGGCTCCCAAGCCTGCTCAAAATCGCGCGCGATCAACGCCCGCACCTTTTGCGCTTGCGTGTAATAGGCGTCGTAGAAACCGGCGCTGAGCACATAGGTGCCGATCATGATGCGGCGGCGGACTTCTTCGCCGAACCCTGCGGCGCGGGTGGCGGCGTACATGTCTTGCAGGCCTGCGCCATCGGGCAAATCGCGCAAACCATAACGCACGCCATCATAGCGCGCGAGGTTTGACGATGCCTCGGCAGGGGCGATGATGTAATAAGCGGGCAGCGCATATTTGGTGTGCGGCAGGCTGATCTCGACGATCTCTGCGCCTGCATCCTTCAGCCAGGCGATGCCATTGTCCCACATCGCGGCGATGTCTTCGTCGATGCCGTCGAGGCGGTATTCGCTTGGGAATGCCGATGCGTTTGCCGCGCAGGTCGCCGGACAAGCCAGCCTCCCATTCGGGCACGGGCAGGTCGAGCGAGGTCGAATCCTTGGCGTCAAAACCCGCCATCGCCTCCAGCATGATCGCGCAATCGCGCACGTCGCGCGCCATCGGCCCTGCTTGGTCGAGCGAGACTGGCAAACGCCACAATGCCCCAGCGCGAGCAGCGGCCATAGGTTGGCTTGATCCCGCTGATGCCCGATGAACGCCGCAGGCTGGCGGATCGAGCCGCCGGTGTCGGTGCCGGTCGCCGCCGGGCACAGCCGCGCCGCAATCGCCGTGGACGAACCACCCGATGAACCACCGGGGGCAAGCGCTGCATTGCTGCCGTCATTGCGCCGCCAAGGCGAAATCACATTGCCGAAATAGCTGGTTTCGTTCGACGAACCCATCGCGAACTGGTCAAGGTTGAGCTTGCCCAGCATCCCTGCGCCCGCGGCCCACAGCTTGCCCGAAACGGTCGATTCATATTGCGGGATAAAGCCTTCCAACATGTGGCTGGCGGCGGTGGTCTGCACGCCTTCGGTGCAGAACAGGTCTTTCATGCCAATCGGCACGCCCGCCATTTTGCCGAGCGGCTTGCCAGCGGCGCGGGTTTCATCGACGGCCTTTGCGGCATTGACCGCAAGTTCCGGCGTTTCAACGATGAAGGCGTTGAGCACTTTGGCGGCGGCGACATTGGCGTTGAAGGCTTCGGCCACTTCGACAGCGGTGAATTCGCCGGAGGCGACGCCATCACGGATGGCGGCAACGCCCAATTTGGTCAATTCGGTCACGCCAAAAACTCCATTCTCCGCGTCTCCGCGTCTCCGCGTGAACAAAAAAAGGTTGAAAGATTCACGCGGAGGGCGGAGGCGCGGAGGAAAAATTGAAGATCATCATTCAATCACCTTCGGCACGCCAAAGAATATGCCTTCGCGCGCAGGGGCATTGGCGAGCACCTTGTCGCGGACATCGCCATCGGTCACCACATCGTCGCGCAGGCGCAGCGTGTTGGGGATAACGGCGGTCATCGGCTCAACACCGGTCACATCCACCTCGCCCAATTGTTCGACCCAGGCGAGGATGCCATTCAGCTCCCCGACCATCTTTTCGGCCTCTTCATCATTGATCGCGATCCGGCTGAGCCGCGCGATCTTGTTCACGGTATCTTTATCGACTGACATAAAGGGGCCGCTAGCACCCGCCCTGCCCCGCTTCAACGGCTTTTCAGCCAATGTTCAATTTCTAACTGATATTTTCGCAGGATCGATTATGGGCGATGCAAACACCAAGGTGGAAAGTGCAACAGTGGCGCGCAAATTTCTTTATGTGATCGCAAGCTTAATCATCCTCACGCTGGCGGGAGCTTTCGTCGTGCGCGTGTATGAAAAGGAGCTTACCGAACTCGCCTTTGTACCCACCACCAAGTTCGTGAAACAGGAAGCGCTGGCGACCAGCATTTATGACGAACCCACTATGTGGTTCGCCATGGGGCTTCAAGGAGGCAAAGCAGGCAATGATAATCCCGTCCGCTGGCAACCCTCCGGCGCACCTGAAACAAAAATCCCTGGCCAAGCCGCGATCTTTTTCGTGCATCCCACCAGCTATATGGACAAATCATATTGGAATGCACCGCTGAACGATCCGGTGTCACAAGACCGTGCCAAGTTGTTTTTGCGCGGCATGGCCAGCGCCTTTGCGCCGTCAGGCGAAATCTGGGCTCCGCGTTATCGGCAGGCCGCGATCGGCGCTTTTCTGACGACGAAGCCCGAGGGGCAACAGGCGCTGGATGCGGCCTATCAGGATGTGTTGCTCGCCTTTGATGCCTTCATGGCCAAGGTGCAGAAAGACCGTCCGATCATATTGGCCGGCCACAGCCAAGGCGCGCTGCATCTGACGCATTTGCTGAAAGACCGGATTGCGGGCAAAGCCGTCGCCAAGCGCATCGTTGCGGCCTATGTCGTCGGTTGGCCGGTATCGACGGTGACGGATATGGTCGCCATGGGCCTGCCCGCCTGCACCTCCGCCGATGCCACCGGCTGCATGATGAGCTGGCAAAGCTATGCCGAGCCGGCGGATTATCAGCGCATTGTCGATGTCTATGACGCCACCACAGGCTTTGATGGCAACAGCCGGGCGGGCACGCCGTTGCTCTGCACCAATCCGTTGACGGGCGGCGCTGCACCCGATGCCCCTGCCGATGCCAATATTGGCACATTGCGCCCGTCCGATGATTTGAAAAGCGGCGAATTGATCGCCCAAGCCATACCTGCGCGTTGTGACGAGCGCGGGTTCCTGTTGATCGGCGATCCGCCCAAGCTTGGCCCCTATGTGCTTCCCGGCAACAATTACCACGTCTATGATATTCCGCTGTTCTGGAACAATGTGCGCGCAGATGCCTTGTGGCGGGTGCAGAAGTTTATGGCGCGGTGAGATTTGCAAAACCTCCCCTAGATCCGATTATTTCGAGCGAAGTCGAGAAACCCGTCCGAGCGAAGCCGAGGACTTCAAGTGCGTAAGCACCTCGGCTACGCTCGGTGTAGTCCCTCGACTTCGCTCGGGATGGTCGGTTAAGGACGGTTTGATGACCATGATAACCACCTCCGCCCCCATATTCCGCGCACTCCTGCCCACCGGCGGCGTGTTGATTGGAATTGATCTGGGCAGCAACACCATCGGCACGGCCTTTTGCGACGCAGGCTGGAGCTTTGCTTCACCCGCAAGCCTGATCCGCCGCAGCAAATTTGCGAAGGATAAAGCCGCCCTTGTCGCCGCCATCGCCACGCGCGCCACCAAAGGCATCGTCGTAGGCCTGCCGATCAACATGGACGGCAGCGAAAGCCCGCGCAGCCAATCGAGCCGTGCCTTTGCCAAGAATATCGAAGACCTTGGCCTACCGATTTTGCTGTGGGACGAACGCTTGTCCACCGTCGCCGCTGAACGCGCGATGATCGAAGCAGACCTAAGCCGCGCCAAACGGGCCGAACGGATCGACAATGCGGCGGCGGCGCATATTTTGCAGGCGGCGATTGATGCGTTAGTGGCTTGATAGTCCGCGCCTATGCCCCTAAGACCCTGCCTTTAATGACATCGCCACCAACCGCATCGTCCAACCGATTCCCCAAAGGGTCGGCTGCTTTTCCGCACACGCATCTTTTGGGGATTGCGGGGCTGCATCCGTGGGAAATCCATTTTATCCTGGAAGAGGCGGAGCAATGGGTGGCGCTGAACCGTTCTGGGGCGGCGAAGCATGATGATCGGCTGCGCGGGCTCACTATCATCAACGCTTTTTTTGAAAACTCCACCCGCACATTGCTGTCGTTCGAGATCGCCGGAAAGCGGCTTGGCGCCGATGTCGTCAATATGCACGCCGCGCAATCGAGCACCAAAAAGGGTGAGACGTTGATTGACACCGCGATGACGCTCAATGCCATGCGCGCCGATGCGATCGTGATCCGCCACGGCAGCTCGGGGGCGGTCAATCTGATTTCGGAAAAGGTCGATTGCCCGGTACTCAATGCTGGCGACGGCACGCACGAACATCCCACACAGGCACTGCTCGATGCGTTAACGATCAAGCGGCGCAAGGGGCGGATCGACGGGCTGACCGTCACGATTTGCGGCGATATATTGCATAGCCGGGTGGCGCGTTCGAATATGTTGTGCCTCACGACTTTGGGCGCAGAGGTGCGCGTCGTTGCGCCACCTGCCCTGATGCCCACCGGGATCGAAGCTTTTGGCGCAAAGCCCTTTCATGTGTTTGACGAAGCCCTGCCCGGCAGCGATGTGGTGATGATGCTGCGATTGCAAAATGAGCGGATGCGCGGCGATTTCATCCCCTCGCCGCGCGAGTTTTTCCACCTCTATGGATTGGATGCACGGAGGCTGGCGCTGGCAAAGCCCGATGCTTTGGTAATGCACCCCGGCCCGATGAACCGCGGCGTCGAAATCGCCAGCCATATTGCCGACGATCTGGAGCGCTCTGCGATTACGGAACAGGTAGAGATGGGTGTGGCAATGCGGATGGCCTGCCTCGATATCCTCACCAGAAAAGCGCGCCGCGTGGAGGGCTGGGCATGAACGGCGTCAACATCCTGAACGGAAATGTGCTGCTCCCCGGCGAGAAATCGGCGCAACCCAGCCAGTTGTACATATCAAATGAAACAATTGCAGACGTCGGCAAAGCCAATCCACATGGTGAGCCGGTTGACGCCGAAGGCTTGGTCATAGCCCCCGGCATTATCGATCTGGGCGTGTTTGCCACCGATAAACCGGCTTTCCGTTTTGGCGGGATCACCCGCGCCGCGTTGATGCCCGATCAATCGCCGGTGCAAGACGATCCGGCAACAATCCGCTTTGCCGCGCGTAAGGGCAAACCCGATTTCTGGGTACATCCCTTGGCCGCCGCGACCCACGGCCTCGATGGCCAGCATATGGCCGAAATCGCACTGATGAAGGAAGCGGGCGCGCGTGCCGTTTCCACCGGACGGCGCTGGATCAGCGATTTGGGCGTCATGCTGCGGCTGATGCGCTATTGCGCGATGCTCGAACTGCCAATCATCGTGCATAGCGAGGACCATAGCCTGACAGGCGACGCCGTGGCCACGCAGGGTGCAAATGCAACATTGCTTGGGCTTTCGAGCGCTTCATCTGCCGCCGAAACGCTGGCTTTGCAACGCGATATCATATTGGCGGGCGAAAGCGGCGCGCATGTCCATTTCAGGCAGGTAACGACAGCATCGGGCCTCGATCTGGTCCGCGCGGCCAAGGCCAGCGGCCTCAAAATCACCTGCGGCATTACCCCGGCCCATCTGTTTCTTTCGGAACAAGCGTTGAGCGGTTACCGCACCTTTGCCCGGATATCGCCGCCTTTGCGGTCTGAAGACGATAGACTCGCTTGTATCGCGGCGGTGGCCGATGGAACCATCGACGTGATCGCCTCGGGCCACGATCCGCGCGGCCCCGAAGACAAGCGCCTGCCCTTTGCCGAGGCGGCTCCCGGCATGGCGGGGGCAGAAACGTTGCTCGCGCTGTCGCTCAATCTTGTCCGCGACGGGCATATTCCGATGGGGCGGCTGTTTGAGCTGTTGGCGACCACGCCGGGCCGCATATTGGGCGTAAATGCCGGTGAGATCGCGGCGGGTATGGAGGCCGATCTGATCTTTGTCGATCCCGATGCACCATGGCAGGTGAATAGCGACAAGATGGCCGCCTTGGCCGGAAACACGCCCTTTGACAAACTGCCGGTTCAAGGCCGCGTCCGCAAAATCATGAAGGGCGGCAAGATCCTTTGATCCCGCCGCCCTTCCTGTCGGGTGAAATTTCTATTTTTTAGCGCGAAGCAATTTGTCGGACAAAGCGCGTTTTGGATGCAATCGCAACCTTCACGGGCTTTGCTTTGGGCTTGGCCGCTGCCATGCGAACAGGCGCTTCGCCGCCGATGTTCTTGACAACGCAATCGCCGCCTTTGGCTTTGATTTTGCCACATGCTGCATTGGCCGAGGCAAAGTCGCTAAAGCCTGCGGCAGCGAGCCGTACATAACGCTTGCCATTGACAACCGCGACCGAGCTTGCCGACGAAAGGCCGTCCAATACGCTGTGCTTTCCCTTTAACTGGGTCCAGGCTTTTTGCGCGCCTTCGGCCGAATTATAGGCCCCCAGCTGCACGATATGCGTGCCGGAAACCTTGCGTGGTGCGGATTCATTTGTATCGGCCAGCGCCATTTTCACAGGCTGCGGCGACACTTTTTCAGCAACGCGTACCGGGCTAGATGCTTTCGCCGGCCCTGTCGGAGCCTTGATCAACGGAGCCGAATTGCTGGACGCAAAGTTCACAGAGTAAACGGGTTTGGAGACATAGGTGATGCCGCTTTTGTTTACAGGAACCGAAATCTGGTCCGCGACGGCCACTTTCACTGCTGGTTCGGAAAAGAATTGGGTGTTCTGGTCAACCGATGTTTCAACCGGTGCCGGGCCAACCGCGGCCAGTTCCGGACATCGACTGAACAGGCGCCTCTGCGCATCGCAACGGGCGCCTGAGCCGCCGCCGCAACATTCACTTCACCTGCCACAACATTCAACGCAAGACGAACGGGTTGCCCCATATCTTCCTTCGGAGAAACACCAAGCAATCCGGCGATACGCGTTTGGAACGCACCGGGGCGGGCATATTGCGCCCATTCCACCAATCGCTGATCTGCCAGGTCTTTGGGCATATCCTGCACCGCCATAGTCTGCGAATTGCGCCATTGGCCGTCGAGAGCATAGGCAAGCGCCAAGTTCTGGCGGGTCCGTGCGGTCGAATTGTCCGAACGGATCGCTTCGGTCAACACAGCAATGCCGCGTTTTGGTTCACCGGCCAGAGCCAACGCCAAGCCAAAATCGCTGGCGGGAAGCTTCGCCTGATTGGCTTCGACCAAGGCAATGGCCGAATCGACTTTCCCTTGGGCGATGCGGGTCAAGGCAAGCGAAACAATCGTCCGCGCATCCGATTGACCAAGCTCGATGACGTCCATCAAAGTCCGTTCGGCTGATTGGAAACGCCCCTCTTTCATATAAGCACGGGCAAGCAGCCCGCGATAATCCAGATTGTTCAGTTCGATACCAACGGCGGATTCGGCCCATTGCACAGCTTCGACACCTTCGCCTTTGGCGAGTGCCTTTTCTGCTTTCTTGGCAAAGCCATAGGCCTTTTTGGCAAGCTTAACCTGATCTTTGGACGCAGCGCCGTCATTTGCGACAACGCCACTGACACCGATGGCTGGAGCGGCAATGACAATGGTCGAAAGCGCCAATTTCACGATAGTCTTCTTTTTCATGACATCACCTCAAAATTCGTCACTTGGTCTGAAACTGTTTTTTCGCGGGAAGTTGCGAAACGAGTTGGGAAACTTCGGGCATACATTCGATGAACACGTCGAGTGCCGCCATCACCAGTTGCTGCGCCGATTTATGGCTGACAGCGCAGGCAAGACGCAGTTTCAAATGGCGATCTTGATCCAGTCGCAATGTAAATGCAGATTTGCCTTTTGAACCCGCAGCCGCACGAGGCGTGCGTGCCACCGGCTTTGCATGGGTTTCGGCTCTTGGAATAAACGCAACAACTTCCGACTGTTTATGCGAGGCTGCGGAATTCTCGTGCATTTCATCGGCCTGAACATTTAACTGTTCAGCGATGCGATCCTGTTGCTGTTTAACTTCCGGACGGACCTCTGGAACGGCATTGGCAAGCGGATTGAAGCCGCTTTCATGCTCGTAATCCATAGGCGTTTCTGGATCGGGATTGACATCATAGCCCATGTCGTTCCAGCCCAGATCGTCCTGCGCCAAAGCAGAACCATCGCCGAAATTATTGGCTGCGGGGCGGCGCATAGCCGGACGCGCGGCACCTTTTCTGGCCAGCAAGACTGACGAGAGCGAGGCGATCGGTTTGGCTTCCATGTTCATGTCCCCCTCCCGACCTTAACCAACGACCCGGCGGCCAAAGCCACCCATCGGGCGGGCTTGTGCCACTTGCGGATTGGCTGCTGCTGGTGCGCTGAACACTGTGCGGCGGAAATTCTTTTCAAGCCTGTCAGAAATATAAGCCCACAAATTGCGGACTTCGTCTGCCGAACGGCCGTTGGGATCCACTTCCATCACCGTGCGGCCATCAATCATCGAGGCTGCAAAATCGGTACGGTGGTGAAGCGTGATCGGCGCCACTGTGCCGTGCTGTGACAGCGCAACGGCGGCTTCGGAAGTAATCTTTGCCTTGGGCGTTGCCGCGTTGACCACGAAAATCAATGGTTTACCAGCGCGTTCGCAAAGGTCGACCGTAGCTCCAACGGCGCGCAAATCATGCGGGCTGGGGCGTGTCGGAACGACAATCAACTCTGATACCGAAATCACGCTCTGGATCGCCATGGTAATGGCGGGAGGCGTATCGATAACAGCGAGTTTGAAACCTTGCTGGCGCAATACCGCCAGATCCGATGCCAGTCTGGCAACGGTGGTTTGGGCAAAGGCGGGCAATTCCGCTTCACGCTCATTCCACCAGTCCGCAAGCGAGCCTTGAGGATCGATATCAATGAGTACGACCGGGCCTGCGCCCGCCAGTTGTGCTTGTACTGCCAGATGCCCGGACAACGTCGTTTTGCCCGATCCACCTTTTTGCGAAGCTAATGCGAGAACCCTCACATCTATCCCCTTTTGCGTTTGTTACAGGGATGATCTGACAGAACAGGCCTAAAAAGTAGTTAACGACACCGACAGTAAAATTACATCACTTTGCATTGGGTCGCCGGAAATACCGCGCTTTGCATGGTGATGCCGCGATTGGCGTAGTAGGCGCTGCTGGTTAAAAACTTTACGATTTTTGTTTACCAATTTGCAGCTTACGCGCGATAGAGAGAAGCCGAATATAGTTTGGAGCCTTTCTTATGCGTAAACGCATTACACTTGCCCTCATTGCTCTGTCTGCCAGTTGTGCAGTCATTACGCCAACCTTTGCCGCCAAAGCAAAGCCTGCGGCTAAATCATCTGCCAATGTTAAAGCCAACAGTGTCAAAGATGGTGTCGATGCTTGGTCGCGCGGTGAATATGAGACCGCAGTTCGTATCTGGCGCGATCCCGCTGTAAGCGGTGATGCCGACGCGCAATTCAATATGGCACAGGCCTATAAAATGGGGCGCGGTGTGAAACAGGATTTGGCGATAGCGGCAGACTGGTATCGCCAAGCCGGCTCGCGCGGGCATTTACAAGCCGAAGACAGCTATGCCCATTTGCTGCATTATCAGGGCAAGGTCGCCGATGCTTTGCCGATATTGGAACGCTCCGCTGATCGCGGCGAACCGCGTTCGCAATATCTGCTGGCTACCGAATTGTTCAATGGCGTGAACGTGCAGAAAAACTGGGTACGTGCCTATGCCCTGATGACGCGGGCTTCGTCGTCGGGAGTGGCCCCTGCTTCGCGCAGCCTGGCGCAAATGGATCAATATATCCCGTTGGAACAGCGCCAACAGGGCATTGTCCTTGCCGGAGAAATCGAGCGACGCACAAAGCAGGTGCGATCTGAACAGGTCGCAGGCTTCCCGATTAATACCGCACCGCAGCGCCCTGTGGTGCAGCCTGTCGAAGTGCCCGCCTCCGACACCTATGAACCCGGCTTTCCCGGACCAGCACCGGTGGCGACACCCAACCCTCGCCCGACACCAGCTCCGGCAGCCGCTCCGCGTGCCCCGCGCGCGACGCCCGCGCCCGCAACCGCTGCAACTGGCAAATGGCGGATACAGCTGGGGGCATTTGGCAATGAATCCAATGCCACCAAATTGTGGAACAGCCTTGAGGCCCGCGTCGGCGGTCTTGCATCATTGACGCCCTATCTGGTTTCAGCGGGCAGCATCACGCGCTTGCAGGCAGGGCCCTTTGCCAGTCGTGGTGCAGCGGATGCCATGTGCGGCAAGGTGAAAGCGGCCGGTCAAAGCTGTCTTTCCGTCGCTAACTAAACGTTTACGGGCAAAGCCGCTCTATGTCGCGGCCCAGTGCACGGCGCGCGCTTTCATTGCCTTGTTCGACAAGGAAATACTGCGTACCGCTCATACTCGCGCGTGGGCTGCAATAGCTGGCACAGCCGGGGCCGATATTGCCGGGAAAGCGGATCGCGATCCCGTCATATTCGGCTTCAAAGCTGCAAGACTTTTTGCCTTCAAATTCCAGACTGACTGTGTTTCCGGCAAATTTCGCGCTCCCCTGGCCCTCGCATTTGCTTTCGGGACCAAAGACCGCCAATATTCCGAAACGGCTGTTGCCCCCATTATTAACCGCGCAGAATTTATCGACGCCCAATTCGCTGCGCGTTTCAAAGCGGCCCGATAACGAAAGGCTTTCGGGATCGGGGAGCAAGCCTTTTTCTATCGCCTGTTTGTCCAATGCTTCGCCTGCATCGGTGCTGCCCGATTTGGCATTATCCTGTGATCCACAGGCTGAAAGCACCGCGAGCAACAGCAAGGGCAGGCAAGCCTTCATAACCGTTCCAAGCCATCCTTGCCGATCCGGCGATAGAAACAGCTGCGCTCGCCGGTATGGCATGTCGGACCATCAGGCCGCGCGATGATCCAGACTGCGTCCTGATCACAATCGATCCGCATTTCGACGACATGCAAAAAATGTCCGCTGCTCTCGCCTTTTTGCCACAGTCTTTGACGGCTGCGCGAAAAGAAATGGACCGTGCCGGTTTCGCGGGTTTTTGCCAATGCTTCGCCGTTCATATGGCCGACCATCAGTAAAGCGCCATCCGCCGCATCGCTGACGACTGCCGTTAGCAGCCCGCCTGCATCATATTTTGGATCAAGGACGTTTCCAGATTCGCGTTCGTTGTTCATGATACAGCGCTAGCTTAGCGTTCGGAGGCTGGCAATCGGTCCGCTCGATTTCTGTTAAACACAATTTTCCGGACTCTTTTCCCGACTCTGGGGAAGACAAACATTGTTTCGCTCCCTATAGGCACGCGCAGGCGGCTGCGGATTCGACAACATCATGAACGGTAATTTCACGACCCATCCTTTCGACGACGATAAATTGCGCGAGGAGTGTGGGATATTCGGCGTTTATGGCGCGGATGGCGCTGCGGCCATGGTCGCACTGGGATTGCACGCGCTGCAGCACCGCGGACAAGAGGCCGCCGGAATTTCCAGCTTTGACGGCGTCGAATTTCACACCCACCGCGCGATGGGCCATGTTGCCGGAAATTTTGACCGCGAAGAAATTATCGGCGGTTTGAAAGGGCGAACCGCTGCGGGCCATGTGCGCTATTCAACCACTGGCGAGACATCGCTCCGCAATGTGCAGCCTTTGTTTGCCGATCTTTCGACCGGCGGATTTCGCTGTCTCCCATAATGGCAATATCTCCAATGCCATGGCGCTGCGCCACGAACTGGTGCAGCGCGGGTCAATCTTTCAATCCACCTCGGACACCGAAGTCATCATCCATTTGCTCGCCACATCGGGGCAGCGCGGGGTGCTTGACCGGTTGATCGATGCACTGAAACAGGTCGAAGGGGCCTATTCGCTCGTTTGCTTGACAAACGACGGGATGATTGCCTGCCGCGATCCTTTGGGCATTCGCCCATTGGTGATGGGCAAATTGGGTGACGCCACGATCTTTGCTTCGGAAACGGTGGCGCTCGATATTGTCGGTGCCGAATTTGTCCGCTCGATCGATCCCGGCGAAATTGTGATCGTCAATGATCGCGGCATCCAATCGCACCGGCCATTTGCCAAAGCGTCTTCGCGTCCCTGCATCTTCGAACATGTCTATTTCTCGCGGCCCGATTCGATTGTGGACGGCAACAGCGTCTATTCGGTTCGTAAGGCGATTGGCGCAGAACTGGCGCGGGAAAATCCGGTCAGTGTCGATTATGTCATCCCCGTTCCCGACAGCGGCACTCCCGCCGCAATTGGCTATGCCGAAGCATCGGGCATACCGTTTGAACTGGGCATCATCCGTTCGCATTATGTGGGCCGCACGTTCATCCAGCCCGGCGACGGCGTTCGCCATCTGGGTGTGAAGCTGAAACATAATGCCAACCGCAATCTGGTGGCGGGGAAAAAGATCGTGCTGATCGACAATTCAATTGTGCGCGGCACAACCTCACTCAAGATTGTCCAGATGATGCGCGATGCCGGTGCAACCGAGGTTCACATGCGGATCGCCAGTCCGCCGACGATGCACAGCTGCTTCTACGGCGTTGACACTCCGGAACGGGAAAAGCTGCTCGCGAGCCGGATGGATATCGCGCAAATGTGCGACTATATCTCTGCCGATAGCCTCGATTTCCTGACCATCGACGGGCTTTACCGCGCCTTGGGCGAGGCCAAACGCGATGCGGGGATGCCGCAATATTGCGATGCCTGCTTCACCGGCCAATATCCGACGCGACTGACCGATCATGAGGCGCAATCATCGGGCGGGCAATTATCGTTGCAGGCTGTTGGTTAAGCAATGACGGAGTTGCAGGGCAAAGTTGCATTGGTCACCGGAGCAAGCCGCGGCATTGGTGCGGCGATAGCGGAAAAACTGGCTGCAGACGGCGCGCATGTGATCATCACCGCAAGAAGTGCCACTGATCTGGAAGCTGTGGAGCAGCGGATTTTTGAAGCAGGCGGGGCCGCGACGATTGCGCCTATGGACCTACTCGAAGGCGACAGCATTGACAGGCTGGCAGCGGCCGTTCGGGAACGGTGGGGACGACTGGATTTCCTCATTCTGAACGCCGCAATGCTGGGCAGTTTGTCGCCCGTGCCTGTGCTTGATATCAAGGAATTCAACCGCGTCCTGACGCTCAACGTGCTGGCCCAGCAGGCGATCATCGCCGCGTTTGACGATTTGCTCCGCGCCAGCGAAGCGCCCCGATTGTTGGCGCTTACGTCCAGTGTCGCGCAAAAACCGCGCGCGTATTGGGGAGCCTATGGCGCATCAAAGGCGGCGCTGGAAAATCTGGTCTTGGCATATGGCGATGAAGTGAAAAATCTGTCGCGGTTGAAAGTCGCCATCGTCGATCCGGGCCGTACGGCAACGCAAATGCGCGCCAAGGCCTATCCGGGCGAAGACCCTTCAACATTGAAATCACCCGCGGTGGTTGCCGATGCCGTGGCGGACATTCTCTCCGTTGATTTTGATACCGGGCTTAAACTGGTCGTCGGACGACTCGTAGGTGTTCGGCAACCCTAACTCCGTCCAACCGTCACCTATTGGGTGCATGGATGGAACCTATCGAGCGATTGCGGTTGCCGCCTGCCCCCTTCCCCGCTTATTTGCTGCACATAGGGGAGAGACTATGACCGACATGCCATCGAAGCGGCAGCCGACCTTCATGACCGGGCTGGCCCTGCTATTCCCGATTACACTGTCCGTAATGGCCGCACTATTTGTCGCGCCCATCGCCCCGAAAATTGCCGAAGCTTATGGCCCCACCGGCCAATATAGCCCCGCTGAACTGGGTTTCTACATCGGCTGGATCATCACAGCACCGGCTTTATGTGTGGCGCTGTTCTCGATCCCGGCGGGGGCGCTGGGGGATTGGGTTGGGCGGCGGCGGCTGCTCATCTGGTCTATGGCGCTTTACATCGTGGTCGGTGTTGCGCCGTTTTTCCTCACTGACCTCAAAGTGATTTTGTGGACGCGCATTGCCGTTGGCATTGTCGAGGCGGTGCTGATGACGCTTTCGACCACATTGATCGGTGATTTCTTCAAAGGAGAGGCGCGTAACCGCTGGCTTTCCGCACAAACCGGCGTTGCCTCCACTTTCGCCATTTTTGCGATCCTGATCGCGGGGATTGTCGGCGCGAAAGACTGGCACAATGTCTTTTTGCTCTATCTGATGCCGGTGATCTTTTTGGCCTTGGTGCTGATATTTACGTGGGAACCGGAAGAAAGCGGGCATTTGTCCGACAAAGAAGTGCAGGGAAAATGGAGCGATATTCCGTGGGGGCTGATGACGATCATCTGTCTGATTACCCTGTTCGGATCGGTGATGTTCTACACGGTGCAGATCAAATTGCCCGATGCTTATAATGCGCTCGGCGTGGTACTGCCCGATGGCAGCTATGATTCAGCGCGCGGTGGGATGATGACGGCGGTGGCGAGCCTATTTGTGCCGGTGGGTACGCTATTCTTCTGGTTTCTGTCACCACGCCTCAGCTTGAAGGCAATGTTTGTGCTGGAATTCGCATTACTCGCGCTCGGCTTTCTGTTGATGTCGGTTTTGAAGGACCCTTGGGCCTTCACCTTTGCGGCGGGGCTTGATCAAATTGGCGCGGGGATGCTGCTTCCCACATTGCTGACATGGGCCGTCGCCCAGTTGCCCTTTGCCGTGCGAGGGCGCGGAACGGGCGTTTGGACCGCGACTTTCACGCTCGGCCAGTTCGTCTGCTATAACGCTGCCATCCCGTTCATAATGAGTTTCACCGGAGGCATTTTGCCGACGATCGGCGTATTGGGCTGGCTGTGCGTTGGAGCGGCTCTGCTTGCCCTGATCGCTCCGTTGAAAACACCGGTTCCGGTTGACGCATGAGCGCGCGGCTTTCCGGCAAAATTGCCCTTGTTACCGGGGCAGCAAATGGCATCGGCCAAGGCTGTGCCGAAGCGTTCCGGCGTGAGGGGGCGACGGTGATCGGTGTCGATATGGCCGGGGCCGAGCAGAATTGCGATTTGCTCGATCCGGTGCAGGTCGATGCGCTTGTGGCGAAAATAGCCGCTGAACACCAAAGGATCGACATCCTAGTCAACGCCGCTGCCACTGCCGTTTTCAAATGGATAGAGGAATTGAGCTTTGACGATTGGCGAAAAACGCTGTCCGGCGAACTCGATATCGTCTTCCTTTTGACCAAAGCATGCTGGCCCTTGCTAAAGGCGAGCGGAAAAGCGTCGATCATCAACTTTGCCTCCGCCAACGCCCGCCATGCGCTCGATGGCTCCCCCGCTTTGGCGCATACCGCTGGCAAGGGTGGTGTCCTTGCGATGACGCGGCAATTGGCAATGGAAGGTGCAGCCCATGGTATCCGCGCGAACAGCATTGCTCCCGGCTTCATCCAGACGGCGGCAACGCGCGCGCATATTGGATAGCGATCCATCGCTCAAGGCCAAAGTCCTGGAAAAAAACATGATCAAGCGGCTCGGCACCCCACAAGACATTGCCCATTGCGCCGTCTGGCTGGCATCGGACGAGGCGAGCTATGTCACCGCAGCCGATATCGCCGTTGATGCAGGAGCAACCGCATGGTGAACCAAGGACCTGTTATCATCACCGGCGCAGGCGGCTTTGTCGGGCGGCAATTGGCGGCGCAGCTGGTTGCATCGGGAGCGCATGTCGTCGGCATGGACAGCGTATCGGCACATATCCCGGCAGGGGTCCGCGCCGTTGCCGGTGACATAGCCTGCGCCGATGTCCGTGCCGAAGCATTTCGCGATGGCTGCGCGGCGCTCGTCCATCTCGCCACCGTTCCCGGAGGTGCTGCGGAGGCCGATCCTGCGGCATCGCGGCGGATCAATATCGATGCGATGTATGATCTGCTGGAAGATGCGAAAGCCGCTGGACCAAAGCCGCGCATTATCTATGCCAGCTCGATTGCGGTCTTTGGCGATCCGCTTCCACCGAGCGGCGTTGACGACACCACACCGCTTGCGCCCAAAATGGTTTATGGCGGGCATAAGGCGATGATGGAGCTAGCCGTTTCCATGATGCACCAGCGCGGAGAGATCGAAGGGATTTCGGTGCGTCTGCCCGGCATCCTCGCCCGCCCCAAAGGGCCGTCGGGGATGAAATCCGCCTTTATGAGCGACCTGTTCCACGCATTGCGCGCGGGCGAGGAATTTGTCTGTCCGGTCTCCGAGGGTGCGACGATCTGGGCGGAATCGGTAAAGCAATGTGCGGATAATCTCGCCCATGCGTTGACCATGGATGCGAGCCTGATGCCGGTAACGCGCGTCGTCACCCTGCCCGCACAGCGCATCACCATGGGTGCGCTCGCCTCTGAAATAGCGCGTCAATGCGGCGTAGCAACCGATCTGGTCAGCTACCGCCCGGATGCTGCCTTGGAGGCAGGCTTTGGCGCGCAACCCCCGCTTTCTACCCCCGCCGCCGAACGGGCGGGCTTTGCCCATGATGGTGATCTCGCTACATTGGTGACCAACGCGCTAAACGTGATCGCGCAAGGAGAGACATAATGCGGTTTGAACGACTGGATCTTAATCTGTTGGTGGCGCTCGATGCCTTGCTCACCGAACGAAGCGTCAGCCTTGCGGCCGAGCGCATCTGCCTGTCGCAATCGGCAACGTCTTCGGCACTTGGCCGGTTGCGCGATTATTTTGGCGATGATCTGCTCGTCGTCAAGGGCCGTCAGATGGTGCTGACGGCGCGCGGGGAATCGCTGGTTGAACCGGTCCGCGCGGTACTCGAACAGATCAAGACCACCATCGCCGTCACCCCGCCCTTTGATCCGGCAACATCAGACCGGGTGATTTCATTCATGGCCTCTGATTTCGCCACCGAAGTGCTGATCGCCGATGCATTGCGCGATATGTCTGATCTGGCGCCCAATATGCGCTTTGAAATCCAGCCCATGTACGATCAGCCGGTCGAGGCACTCGAACGCGGTCAGGTGGATTTGCTGGTGACGGTGGATTTTGCCATTTCCGCCGATCACCCAAGTGAAATTTTATTCGAGAGCGACCATGTTGTCATCGGCTGGGACCAGAACCCGGCAATGCAAGGCGAAATGACCGAGGAATTATATTTCAGCCTCGGCCATGTCACCGCCCGTTTCGGCAAAACCCGGATATTGGCCTTTGACGATTGGTTCACGCGCCGCCAATCGCGCGAACGCAAGATGGAGGTGGTCGCCCCTTCATTCCTGTCCATCCCGGGATTGCTCATCGGCACAAACCGGATCGCGACCATTCACCGCAGGCTGGCAATGCGGCTGGCGGATTCTTTGCCAATTATCATCCGCGAAACGCCGCTCACCATCCCGCCCATCCGCGAAGCCGTGCAATGGGATATCGCCAACAACAATGATCCGGCGATCCGCTGGGTGGTCGAACGCTTGATTGCCGTCGCCAATGACGAGCCGAAATCAGACAGCAATATCGTTTCCCTGGCCAAACATGATGCCATCGGTCGCGAATTCCTGGCATCAACGGGGAAACGCAATGCCTGATGCCATTCGCCTCGACGGCAAAGTCGCACTCATTACGGGCGGAGCTGGAGGCATAGGCGGGGCAACAGCCCGTTTGATGACGGCGCGCGGAGCGAAAGTTGCGATTGCCGATATTGCGATGAAGGCCGCGCAAAGCCTAGCCTCTGAATTGCACGATGCCTTGGCCGTGGAACTCGATCTGGAGCAGCAAGCGTCAATCGAGGCGATGGTGGCGCAAACCGTTTCGCATTACGGCAGGCTCGATATCCTTGTGAACAACGCTGCCTTGCTTGGCCCGGATGTTGCCCAGCGCGACGGCAATGTCGAAGAGATGGACACCGAATTGTGGGACCGTACTTATAGCGTGAACGTACGCGGCACGATGATCGCTTGCCGTGCGGCTTTGCCACATTTGCGCGCCTCACAAGGCTGCATTGTGAACACGGTATCAAACCTCGCGCTCCAAGGGCATATGATCCAGGCGGCGTATAGTTCGTCCAAAGCCGCCATCATCCAGATGACCCGTGCCATTGCCGCGAGCCACGGCAAAGCCGGGATCCGCTGCAATGCGGTCGCGCCGGGGATGACGAGCACGCCCGCGCTGCTTGAAGCCTTCCCAGCGCCCTTGCGCCAATTGGTCGAGGACGAAACCTTGCGCGATCAATTGGGCGAACCCGAAGACATTGCCGAAAGCATCGCCTTCCTCGCTTCACCTGCTGCACGCAACATCACCGGGCAAGTGCTGGTATCAGACGGCGGCTGTGCTTCGCATGTGCCGGGGATTTCCGGTTTTCGGACATTTTTTGAAAAAAATTAGAACTCACGCGAAGGCGCGAAGACGCGAAGAAGGATTGAAAAATTGACATACGACATCGTCGTCATGGGCGCTGGCCATAACCAGCTGGGCGCTGCGGCCTATCTCGCCAAGGCGGGAAAGAAGGTGCTGGTGCTGGAGATGAAGGAATTCATCGGCGGCGGTGCGGTGACGCTCGAACGGACAGTACCGGGCTTTTTCCACAACAAGCATAGCGCGATGCACGGCATGATCCAGGCCAATCCGCTGCTGGTGAATGATGAGCTCAAGCTCAAATCCAAATATGGCCTCGACTATTTCTATCCCGAAGCGCCGATGGGGCTGTTGCTCAAGGATTTCCGGCATTTCCTAACCTATGTCGATGTCGACAAAACCTGCCAGGAAATCGCCAAATATTCCGAGAAAGACGCAGATGCCTACCGCGAATTCGTGAACTGGGGCGCGCGGATGATGCCGATGCTGTTGCAGGGCATGTTCAACGTGCCCATCCCCATGGGCCCCTTCATGGCGATGATGGAATCGAACGAAGACGGGCGGCGGATGCTCGATCTGATGTTCCGCTCACCCTTGCAGATCGTCGATGAATTGTTCGAGACTGACATCCTCAAAATCCACCTGTTGAAATGGGTGTCCGAAGGAATCCTGCAATTCCCGGATGACATGGGGACGGGCTTTGGCCTGATCATCATGATCCTGCTGGTGCATTTCTATCCTGTTGGATTTCCTACCAAAGGCAGCGGTTCGCTCAGTCAGGCGCTGGCCGATTGCATCACCGATTTTGGCGGCGAAATCCGGTGCAATACCAAAATCGATAGCGTGATCGTCGAAAGCGGTCGCGCGGTTGGCCTGCGTTCGGTGGACGGTGAAGAATTCCGCGCGAAGGATGCGGTGGTCGCGGGCATTCACCCGGCACGGCTCGACAGTTTCGTCACCGGCCTTGATGCCGACATGCTGGCACGGGCAAAGCGGGTGAAGAACGCTCCCTATACCTTGTTCAAGGTGGATGCCGCGCTTGATAAATCAGTTGAGCAATTGTCGTCAAAAATTCCGGTCGAACTCGCAGAATCCGCCGCAAACTGCATCACCGCCACCACGCTCCAAGGCTTTCTCGACAGTTTCATACCGCTCCGCCGCGAACAACCCGGCGTTGAAAACCCGCTCCACGGCGGCGGCATCATCGGTTTTCCGGGGCTCCAGCCCGAGGGCAAGTCGCAGCTCTATCTCACCAGCTACCAGCCCTATAGCCTAGACCGGAAAGGCCCGGCGCGCTGGGATGAGATCAAGGAAGATGTGGCGGATAAGCTGATCGACAGTCTCTCGCATTTCTTCCCAGGCCTCAATGAAAGCATCATCGCCCGCGAAGTCGATAGCCCGCTTGATATGGAGCGCTGGTCACCCAATCAGTTCGTCAATGGAGAGGTGCACGGTGCGGGGCTGCAATTGTTCCAGACCATGGGTTTCCGCCCGACACCCGAACTCGCGCGATATGGCGTTCCCGGCGTGGAGCGGCTTTACCTGTGCGGCCCGTTCATGCACCCGGGAGGGGCGATCTTTGGTGTCGGACGGCCCTGTGCGATCAAGGTAATGGACGATCTGGGGATCGATTTTGACAAGGTGATGAGCCGCATGAAAATCTATGACGCCAATAATACCGAGCTGATGCAGGTGCGCGCAATCGAACGCGATGGAAGCAATCTGGTTTTTCGCGGCAAGATCTTCGGCGCAATGCCGATGGTCGCCAAGCTGAGCCCGAAAGAGGCGCGTGCCGCGCTGAAATTGCTCGATTTCAAGACGGTGTTGTTTCTGTTGAGTTTGCTATTCCGGCGGTAGCGCTCACGCCCGATAGCGCAACGCGTCCACCAATAACGCAAAGGCGGCGCTGTGTTGGCGGCGGCTGGGGTAATAGAGGTGGTAGCCGCCAAATGGCTCACACCAATCCTCCAGCACCCGCACCAACCGACCCGCTTCGATTTCTCGCTCCACATAATCGTGCAGCAGAAAAGCGATGCCATGGCCTTCCTTTGCGGCTCGCAAAATTAACTCTCCGTGATTCAAAATCAACGGCCCATCGACCCGGATATTGACCGCCCTTCCCTTGCGATCAAACTCCCAAGTGTAGATGTCACCTTGGGTGTTGAAGCGCAGGTTGATGCATTTGTGTGAAGACAGGTCTTGCGGCGTTTTCGGGGACGCCATGTTCGGCGAGATAGGCCGGGGAAGCAACGGCCGCCATTTGCATGTCGGGCCCGATCCGCACCGCGACCATATCCTTTTCCAGCGATTTGCCCAGTCGGATGCCCGCGTCAAAACGCTCCGCCACAATATCGACAAAGCGGCTGTCGGCGTTGATCTCAACCGAGATGTCGGGATAATCCTGCATCAGCTTGCTCACGACCGGCCACAAATAGCGTGTCGCCGCATGTTCAGACGTTGTAATGCGGATTGCGCCCGAAGGGCGGCTCCGCATTTCATTCGAGGGCGGCGATCTCGTCCTCAATCTCCGCCAATCGCGGCCCCACCGACGCCAACAGCCTTTCTCCTGCGGCGGTAGGCGAAACGCTGCGCGTGGTGCGCGCGAGCAGGCGAACACCCAAGCTTTCCTCCAGCCCGCGCATCGCATGGCTCAGCGCCGATTGCGAAATACCAAGCTGTTTGGCCGCGCGGGTGAAACTGCGCGCTTCGGCAACGGCAACAAAGGCCGCCAAGTCATTCAGATTTTTTCGCGCCATATATGATTATCTTTCATGAACCTATGCAGATTTATATATCTAATCGATTGAGTGCAAAGCCGCTAGTGCCGATCATCAGGAGATTTTCATGCACAACGAAGTTATTGTCATCATCGGATCAGGCGGCATCGGCCAAGCCATTGCCCGCAGGCAGGGCTTTGGCAAAACCGTGCTGCTGGCGGATAATGACCCTGCAATTCTGCAATCCGCCGCAGACGCGATGACAGCGGCGAGCTATTCGGTGGAAACGCAGGCCATCGACGTCACATCGCGCGCTTCAGTGGCGGCTTTGGCCGATAAGGCGGCGGCATTGGGCAGCGTAACACAGGTGATAAACACCGCTGGCGTTTCGCCCAATATGGCCCCGCCGGAAATGATCTTGAAGGTCGATCTTTACGGCGTCGCCTTGGTGTTTGACGAATTTGAACGCGTGATTGCGCCGGGCGGCTGCGGGATCGTGATTTCCAGCATGGCGGGGCATATGCCGCCGCATCTTTCGCCCGAAGACGAACATGCACTCGCCTTTACACCGACTGAAGAGTTGCTCGCGCTGCCCATATTGTCGGCGCAGGCCGTTCCCGATTCGATGGTCGCTTATGGCCTTGCCAAACGCGCAAACCATCTGCGCGTGCGGGCATGTGCGCTCAGCTGGGGCGAACGCGGGGCGCGGGTCAATTCGATCAGCCCCGGCATTATCGCAACGCCGCTTGCACGGCAGGAAATGACATCACCCAGCGCAGCGATCTATTTTGCCATGATCGAAGCGTCACCATCCAAACGCATGGCCTCTGCCGAAGAAGTTGCAGCGGCGGCGGCATTTCTGCTTGGCCCGGAAGCCAGTTTCATCACCGGCAGCGATCTGCTGATGGATGGCGGCGTGATTGCTGCTATGAAGGCTGGCAGGCTCGATAATCCGGTTTGAGGAGAAACCCAATGAAACTGACCATCAATGGCAAGGCCCACACCGTCGACGCCGATCCCGAAATGCCGCTGCTGTGGGTGATGCGCGATAAGCTGGATATCATCGGCCCGAAATTCGGTTGCGGCATGGCGCAATGCGGGGCCTGCACGGTGCTGGTCGATGGCGAGCCGACGCGCAGTTGCGTGACGCCCGCCTCTTCGGTTTCGGGCAAGATCACCACCATCGAAGGCATCGCCGCAAGCCGGTTGGAAAGCGCGTGCAGGCGGCATGGCTTGATCTGGACGTCGCGCAATGCGGCTATTGCCAGGCGGGGCAGATTGTCGCGGCAACCGCTTTGCTGCAATCCAAACCCAAGCCGACCGATGCTGACATTGACGAAGCCATGGCGGGCAACATCTGCCGCTGTGCGACCTATATCCGCATCCGCGCCGCGATTAAGCAAGCCGCCGGGATCGCATCTCCGGCCCAGAAGGGAGCATAAGCCATGACCTTCCCCTCATCACGCCGCGATATGCTGAAAAGCATTGCGGCGGGCAGCCTGATCATCCCCTTTGCCATCCCCGCGCGCGGCTTTGCCGCCGAGACTGCTGGCCCGGCAAAGCTCAATGCATTCCTCAGCATCGCGCCCGATGGCATTGTGACCATCGCCTCGCGCAAGCCCGAAATCGGCCAAGGGATCAAAACCTCGCTCCCCATGCTGATCGCCGAAGAGCTTGATGCCGACTGGAAAAACGTCCGCATCGCCGATACGCGCCTTGATCCGGCGCTTGGCAACCAGATGACGGGCGGCAGCTTTGCCACCACGATGGGCTGGGAAGAATTGCGCCGCGTGGGTGCGGCAGCGCGTGCGATGCTGATCTCGGCGGCGGCCAAAAGCTGGGGTGTTCCGGCTGGAGAACTCACCACGGAAACCGGCAAGGTGCTCCATAAGGCGAGCGGCAAATCCGCGACCTATGGCAGCCTTGCCACGTTGGCGTCGAAGGAAGCCATACCCGATCCAAAATCCCTGAAGCTAAAAGACCCCAAGGATTTCCGCATTATCGGCAGCAACGTGCGCCAATATGACGGGCCAAAAATCGTCACCGGACAGCCGCTGTTTGCCATCGACGTGCGCCTGCCGGGTATGAAATATGCGGCCTATGCCAAGGCTCCGGTATTCAAAGCCAAGGTGAAATCCGCCAATCTGGACGCCGCCCGCGCGGTTCCCGGGGTGCACAAGGTTTTCACCGTCGAAGGCGGCGATGTGATCGACGAATTATTGCCCGGCGTTGCGGTGGTCGCTGATAGCTGGTGGACCGCGAAAAAGGCGCGCGGCTTGCTCGACATCGCATGGGCCGATCATCCGACGTCCAGCCAAAGCAGCGAAGGCTTTGCCAAACGCGCGCTTGAATTGAGCAAGGCAACGCCGACCAAAACCATCCGCAACGATGGCGATGTGGCGGCCGCGTTGGCCGGTTCGGCCAAGCGGCTCGAAGCTGCCTATGACTATCCCTTTGCCGCCCATGCCACGATGGAGCCGATGAACTGCACCGCGCGCTTTACCGGTGACAAGCTTGAAATCTGGACGGCAACCCAATTCCCCGATCAGGGCCGCAAGCTTGTCGCCAAAACGCTGGGGATCAAAGAAGAGAATATCAGCATCAACATCTGCGTGGTGGCGGCGGTTTCGGGCGGCGGGCGATCAACGATTTCATGGTCGAGGCGGCATGGATCGCGCGCGAGGCGGGCGTTCCCGTCCAGCTGATCTGGTCCAGAGAGGATGACATCCAGCATGATTATTATCGCGCCGGTGGCTTCCATTATCTGAGCGCCGGATTGGACGACAGCGGCACCATCACCGCATGGCAAAATCATTTCATCACTTACGCCGCCGAAGGCTTTTTCAAGATTGATGCGGATATTCCGCCGCATGAATTTCCCGCTGGCCTGATCGAAAACTATTCGCTTGGCTATACAGAAATGCCATTGGGCGTCCCTATCGGACCGCTGCGTGCACCACGATCAAACGCTTTCGCCTTTTCGTTTATCAGCTTTATCGATGAACTGGCCCATGCGGCGGGCAAAGACCCGCTGGCGTTCCAATTGGCGATGCTCGCAGACAAGCCCGTGATGGACCGGGTGCGCGGGAAATATGAACCCAAACGCGCGCATGACGTGTTGCAGATGGTGGCCGAAAGAGCAAATTGGGCAGGCCGCAGCAAACTCCCCAAACGCACCGCGATGGGGATCGCACAATGGTGGAGCCATCTGGGCTATTTCGCCGAAGTGGTGCAGGTGACGGTCGCAGCCGATGGCACGCCAAAGGTCGATAAAGTCTGGGTGGTCGGCGATATCGGCGGCCAGATTGTCAACCCGCTGAACGCCGTCAATCAGGTGCAAGGTTCGGTGATCGACGGGCTATCGGTTGCGCTTTACCAGAAAATCACCATCGAAGGCGGCGCGGTCAAAGAGGGTAATTTTGATAGCTATCCCTTGATCCGTATGCCCGAAGCACCGCCCGTCGATGTGCATTTCATCAAAAGCGATAATGCGCCGACAGGCCTTGGCGAACCGGCCTTGCCGCCCGTCGCCCCGGCGCTGTGCAACGCTATTTTCGCGGCAACCGGCGTGCGACTGCGTTCGCAACCGATTAATATTGAACTGCTCAAAGCTTAGGGTCAGAATGAAAACGCGCAAACTGTTGATCTATCCATTCCGCAAATAGCAGTAACGCGATTTTTTCGCTTTTTGCTTCGGACTGCTCCACGCATATAGAGGCGGTGATTATAGTGGAGCGAACATGAGCATATTGGGCGTCGAAAGCGCGATATTCGGGGTTGGCGACCTTGAAGAACATACGCGGTTCTGGAGCGATTTCGGCCTTTCGCTGGAAAGCGGTGACGAATCCCGGTCGGTCTTTCGACTGCCCTCTGGCAGTCAGGTTGTGCTGTACAAACATGGCGATGTACGCTTGCCCTCGCCCGATCCTTTCCCCGGAGACGGATTGAAGGAAACAATCTGGGGCGTGGGTGATCAAGCCGCTCTCAATCGCTACGCCGAAAGCCTAGCGACAGAAGTTGCGATCACAACGGCTGCCGATGGCACAGTCCGCTGCGTCTGCCCCGATGGCCAGCCAATCGGCCTGCGCCTGTGGACCAAACGGCCCTTCGTCAGCGAGGCCAGCCCGGTCAACACGCCGACCAGCCATCCCCGCTTCAACCAGCACCGCATCTGGCGGCACAAATGCGTACCCAAAACGATCAACCATGTCGTCTTTTTCTCGACCGATTATATCGGCAGCTTTGAATTTTATGATCGCCATCTGGGCTTTCGCTATACTGACCATTCAAAGGGAACCGGCGTTTTCGCGCGCGCAAGCGGCACTTATGAACATCACTCGATCTTCTGGGTGAATTGCGACCTGCCGATTGCGCCAGACCATTTCAAATTCATGCACATCGCCTTTGGCTGTGACGACATCGACGAAGTGATGCTGGGCGCGAATATCATGGAAGCGAAGGGCTGGAAAAATACCAGCATGAACAGCTCAGGCGGGATCAGCCGCCACCGCGCGACCAGCGCCATCTATTATTATTGCGACATCCCCGGAAAATCGGGCGAGGCCGAATATCATGCCGACAGCGATTATCTCGACGATAATTGGGTTCCCCGCGCTTGGGATTTCCGCTTTGGCTCATTGCTATGGAGCAACAATGCCCCGCCAATTTTCCGCGGCGATGATATTCCGTGGGACATGACATTCGATTTGCAGCGCAAAAGCTTTGATGCCTTTCGCAAGGCAAAGCCGGGCAAAGTTTCCATACGAAGGCAAACTTGGCAGAGCTGACCGAGGAAGACGAGCACGCGATTTAGAGTTTGGAAATCGCCCTTCCGTCGCCTGACACTTGACGGGCTACACAACTTCTTCTAAATGGAATGAATGGAGATTGTCAGCTTTCGGCATAAAGGTTTGGAACGCCTATATCGCCGCGAAGATCCGTCAAAGCTGGACAGCCGTGTAGTTGACAAGCTTCGCAAGCAGTTTTTCTTTCTTGAAGGAATGGACCACAGCGATGAATTGCGGGGACTGGTGCTTTGGAAGGCCCACCGTTTGAGTGATCGGCGGTGGAGTTTACATGTTACGGCCAATTATCGGCTGACATTTGATGTGAACGATATCGAACGAACAATCACTATTCTCGACCTGGAAGATTATCATTAGGACGAACGAATATGCCCATGCACAATCCCCCACATATTGGCGATTTCATCCGCACCGAAATCATTGAAGCGCACTCTTTGAGCGTTACGCGCGGTGCGCTGGCACTTGGCGTCACGCGACAGGCATTATCAACGTTGCTCAACGGCCATAGCGGACTTTCGCCAGCAATGGCGCTTCGGATCGAAAAGGCATTCGGTGTGAAGATGGATACCCTGCTGCGGATGCAAACAGCGTATGAAATTGCCCAAGCACGGGCGATGGAGCGGGAAATTGATGTGCCGCGTTTTCTGGCAGCTTGACTTCTAACGTCAAACATCAACCGCATCATGCACCACAACCCTTGCCCATAAATGGCCACAGTCTGCGATGAATTTCTGATGGATCGGGTGGATTTGATAGGCTGCCTGATCCTCGAGTGAATCAAACACCATATATTCCAAAACGTCGAAACTGTTATCAACCACGTCGCGCGTTCGGTCGCGGCGGGAACGCCGATATGGAGTTCGCGGATCAGGTCGATGCCGTGCAATGTTTTGAGGCCCGCAATCAACATTTCGCGATCAGATTGTGATCCAGCGTTTTTCAGCCAGAAAAAGGCTTGGTGTCGCAGTTTCATAGCTTCGCATTCCCCGCCGACCATTTCACCGTCAGCTCAATCCCCTGCCCAATTGGCAGCAGCACCGTTTGCAAATCCGCCTTGGCGCGCACGGCTTCGCGGTAAACGCGCACATCAGGGCGGGCCATTTCGGGGGTGATCATATTGTCCGAAGCGATAATCGCTTCGTCGGATAGCTTGTCGTAAAAGGCATCGAAGCAGGGCGTGTAAAGCTCTTTCCAGATATCGAGCAGGATGAAATCAAACGGCCCGGCATCTGCCTTGATCATCTCCACCGCGTCGCCGCAGCGAAAATCGACGACGCCGCCAAGCCCTGCCTTTTCCAGCTGTTCGCGCGCATAGGCCTGTTTGTAATCGGCCAGTTCCATCGTGATCAGTTCTGCGCCAACCGTCCGCGCTGCATCGGCCATCACCACAGTGGAATAGCCATAGCTGGTGCCCAGTTCGAGAATGCGCTTTGGCTTTTTCGCAATGATCAGCGCGTGCAGAAATGCGCCGACATCCTCGCCCACCGGCAACAGCAATTCATCACGTGATCCAAAGGCTGCGGGCCCCATCTCCTTCATCCGCGCCTGTTCATCCACATCGCGCGCGATGTAATCCGCAAATACGGCGGCTACTTTGGGATCGGTGAAATTCATGCCTTGCTCTCCTGTCTGGCCGCAACTTCGCGCGCCAATGCCCTTTGAAAGGCGGGCAATGCCTCAACAGCAAGGCGGTGCCGGTTGATATTGGGATAAGGCGACAGATCAAAACGCCCCTCTTCTGCGGTGGTATAGGCCCAATAGAAATAGACATCGAGGATCGACCAGTCGCCATACCACCAATCGCGGTCGCGTCAGTCGCTCCTCCAAAATCTTCATGCAAGGCGTCAACAATTCAACGCCCCGTTCGCGCACGGGCGCTTCGTCGCCGGTGGTCCAGCGCGACGGCATTTTATTCGCGCGCACATAGGGATGCCAGACGGAAGAGACCCAGAAGAAATCGGATAAGTTGTTGCGCGCGCTCCCAATCATCGGCGGGCTTGGGGAGCAGACCCGCTTCGGGATAGCGATCATTCAGCCACAATTGGATTGCAGCATTTTCACTGAGTAGCTTTCCGTCAACATGCAGCGCCGGCATTTTCCCACGCGGATTGATGCGCTTGATATTCGGGGCGCATATGCTCACCCTTCATCAGGTTGACCATCACCGCCTTATATTCAGCTCCCACATGTTCGAGCGCGGTGAGCGCCACCCGCGAACAGCCGCCGGGAAACAGAAACAGCGTCATTTGACTCATGGGTTTGGCTCCGTTACAAATTCGATCAGATTTCCGGCACAATCGCGGATGAAACAGCCGCTGCCAAATTCTTCGCGCACGACAAAGGCGATGTCGGCTCCCTTTGCTTCCATTTCGGCAAGGAATGTATCGAGGTCTTCGACACGAAAAGCCACATGTTTGTTGCCGTGGGTTTTGAGGTCGGGAATCGGCATCCGCCGGTCTTCGGGCAAGGGTGCCGCGCCTTCGACCTCGAACAGTTCAAAACGCAAAGGCCCTTTGCGGATCATCGCGGCATTGGCCTTGGCAGGGGCAATCCGGAACCGCTTTTCCACCTCAAAACCCAGCACATCGCCATACCAGAGGATCGCATCCTCAAGGCTGGGGACCGAAACCCCGCCATGGTGGAAGGTGAATTCAGCCAATGGCCGCTTCTTTCGCAAGCGAGCATGGTCTGCAATTTGCGCCGCGCGCGTTCCGCCTTGGTCAATGCCCAGCGACAATGGCTTGGCCGCCCAGAAATCCTCGCCTTCCAGATTTTCATAGGCGGCTTTGATCATCGGCTTGTCCTCTTCGTCAAATGCCTTGCGCGAAAAGTTTTAAGAAAAGCATCGGTCTCCGCGGACTCCAGATCATCGATAGCGCGCATTGTCGCCCAAAATAATGGACGTTGTGGTCGTCGCAGGCGTCAAGATATGGCATTGCTGCGCCGACTCACCCCTTGCGCGCGATCTGCCACCGGCCGGACAGCGCCTATCTCCAGATGCATTGATGCAGGCGCATTCCAGCGCATGTCGAGCCAATGGTCGGTTATGCCTTTCCGGAATCATAGACACCCATGGTGTGCGGCGGAGCTTTTACACCCGGCATCCACCAATTGGAACGGATCGTATCGCCTTGCTCGATCACTTCATGCTTGACCGCGCAAAGATCACGCCATTCGCCGGCAAAACTGCCTTCGTGGACAAATTCGATATGCGACAGGTCCATCAGATTATCGGTGCCAAATTCATAAGGCGCTTCGAGCAGTGTATAGCCGCGCAACGACGCGGGTCGATCGGCGTTATCCTCCACCATCGCAAAATCGGGAATCAGCGTTTCATCGGCAGAAGCCGCGTCTCCGCCCCACAACCAGATCATGCCATGGCGTTCGGCGCAGACCCACGCGTCAACCCGCGCCGTGCCGCCGGAATTTTCTCACTATAGGGATTACGAACGCACGCGCCCGACCCGTCAAAAGTAAGGCCATGATAGGGGCATTGGATCGTATCCCCGATCTTTTCGCCTATGCTCAACGGCGAAAAGCGGTGCGGGCAGCGGTCGGCAATCGCCTTTACCGAACCATCCTCCGCCCTGAAAAACGCGATTGGCCGGTCAAAGAGCCGACGCGACAGGATCGTGTCGGTCAGCTCTTCGCTCCATCCGGCCATATACCAGATGTTTTTCAGATAATCGGCCATGCCTTAATCCTCGAAAATCGCCACCGCCCGCGTCCAGCCTGCGCTCGCCCCTTTGATCTTGTGCGGGAAGCAGGAGATCATAAATCCGGTTGCCGGGATCGCCTCCAGATTGTGCATTTTTTCGATGTGGCAATAGCCGATATCAACGCCCGCGCGGTGGCCTTCCCAGATCAGTTTGGGATTATTCGTTTCCTTCACCTTTTCGGCGGTGTGGCTGAACGGCGCGTCCCAGCTCCATGCGTCGGTGCCGGTCACGCGCACACCGCGTTCGAGCAGATACATGGTCGCTTCATAGCCAACGCCCGCGCCAATGCCGACATAGCCCGGATCGCGGTTGGCCAGGGCCATGCCTGCGGCGGTGTTGACGACAACAATATCAAACGGTTGCAAATCATGGCCGATCCGCTTCAATTCATCCTCAACATCCTGCGCGGTGACGACATAGCCATTGGGCTTGTCGCGGAAATCCAGCTTCACCCCGGGGTTGAAAAACCATTCGAGCGGCATTTGATCGATGGTCTGCGCGGGGCGCGAACCGCCGGGCAAAGCAGCATCCTGTGTCGGGATGATAATGCCAAGGTGCATCGACATGCGTTCCGCTGTGCGTGGTCAACTTCACCCATTCCGCCGCACAAAAAGGCACGCCGCCACGGATACCGTCAATATCGGCACCGGGGAAGAATGTTTCCAATTCGTGCCGAGTATCTGCGTGAACTTCATAATCGATATGCGGTTTCAAAAACGGGGGATCACTGACGATGTCATTTTCAAGCGTCATCGAAAGATCGATATATTTACGGGCCATTTTCGTTTCTCCTAATCTGCTGTCCAGCCACCGTCGACGACGATGCTGGTTCCGGTAATGAGTGATGATGCGTCGGATGCGAGGAACAGGATCGCACCCATTAAATCCTCGACCTGCCCGATGCGGCCCAATTTGATTTTCGCCAAAACGCTGGCTTTGAAGGCTTCGTCTTCGAAAAACGGCTTGGTCAGCGGGGTTTCGATGAAGGTCGGGGCAATGGTGTTGCTGCGGATTTTGTGCGTGGCCAGATCAAGCGCGAACGCTTTGTTCATCCCCTCCAGCGCCCATTTCGATCCGCAATACAGGCTGCGGTTCGGGCCGCCGACATGGCCCATCTGGCTGGTCATGTGAATCAGGCTGCCCGACACGCCCTCGGCCAGCATTTGCTGCACGCAATGCTGCGCAACAAAAAAGGCGGATTTGACGTTGAGATCGAACACCGCGTCATAATCCTCCTCGCTTGCTTCCCACATCGGTTTGGGCCGATTGGTGCCCGCGTTATTGACCAATATGTGAAACGCGGGACGTGCAGCAAAAAAGGCTTTGACCGCAGCAATATCCGATACGTCCAGCGTCGCAGCAACCGCTCCTTTGCCAATTTCTGCCGCAGCCGCCTCGATTTCGGATGCAGTGCGCGCAACCAAAGTGACCTCGGCCCCGGCGTCTGCCAAAGCAGCGGCGGCGGCCAAGCCAATGCCCCTGCCCGCGCCGGTCACGATTGCGCGGCGGCCGTCAAGGCGGAAAGATGGGGTGACGGGAAAAGTCTTCATCTGAACTGGTATCTTAACATCTGGTTGCAGCGCTGAGGCGGATCACGCAAGGCGCGGAGCAAGAATCCATCATCGAATTGCGTCGAGTCCGCAAAATCTGAGAAGATCTGCCAATCAGCTTAACGCCTCCTGCTGAAATGGACAGCAGGTGCCAATGCGACCATCGCTTTCGCGGGCCTACCGAACTTTTGCGTAAACTCATCGCTAAGCCGCCTCTGCCTTGCCCGCATAGGGCACATTTTTTCCGCCAAAACGCCGCACACGGATATTGGCCTGTTCGCCATGCCCGGCAAAGCCCTCCAGCGCACACAGGCGGCTGAACAATATTCTCCGATCATCGTCGAGGCTTCATCGGTCAACACGCGTTGATAGGTGCAGGTCTTGATGAACTTGCCCACCCATAATCCGCCGGTATAGCGCGCGGCCTTTTTGGTGGGCAGCGTGTGGTTGGTGCCGATCACCTTGTCACCATAGCTGACGTTGGTGCGGTTGCCGAGGAACAACGCGCCGTAATTGGTCATGTGTTTCAGGAAATAATCGGGGTCGGCGGTCATCACCTGCACATGTTCGCTGGCGATCTCATCGGCAATGCGGACCATTTCGGCATCATCTTCGCGACAATCACTTCGCCAAAGCTTTCCCACGCGCGCCGCGCAATATCGGCGGTGGGCAGTATTTGCAGCAGCCGCTCTACCTCGCGCATGGTTTCTTCGGCCAGTTTGCGTGACGTGGTCAAAAGGATCGCGGGGCTATCGGGGCCATGTTCGGCCTGACCCAGCAAATCGGTCGCGGCCAGTTCACCGTCACAGCCAATCTCGTCACAGATGACCAGCGTTTCGGTGGGGCCAGCGAACAGATCGATGCCCACGCGGCCAAATAATTGCCGCTTCGCTTCGGCAACAAAGGCATTGCCGGGGCCGACAAGGATATCGACCGGCGCGATGCTCTGCGTGCCAATCGCCATGCCCGCCACAGCCTGTATGCCGCCAAGGCAGTAAATCTCGTCCGCACCCGCCATCGCTTGCGCCGCGACAATCGCGGGCGCTGGCTTTCCGTTAAACGGCGGCGCGCAGGTCACGACGCGCGGAACGCCCGCAACCTTTGCGGTAATCACGCTCATATGCGCCGACGCCAGCAGCGGATATTTGCCGCCGGGAACATAGCAACCCGCCGCATTGAGCGGCAAATGCTTATGCCCCAACACCACGCCGGGCAGCGTTTCCACCTCGACGTCCTTCATGCTGTCGCGCTGGATTTGGGCAAAGTTCCGCACCTGTGTTTGCGCGAATTCGATGTCTTTCAGGTCTTGCCCGGTCAGCTGATCGATGCAGCCCTGAATTTCGGCCTTGGTCAGCTGATAGCTTTCGCGATCCCAGCCATCAAATTTGATCGACAGATCGCGCAATGCCGCATCGCCGCGCGCTTCGATATCGGCAAGGATGCCCTCCACCGTATCGCGCACTTTGCGATCCGTGTCCGCCTTTGCCTCCGCCGTCGCGCCGCGTTTCAGCCATTCAGCCATGTCATGCTCCTTCGTTCGCAGACGCTATGCCGCGCCGGTCTTTTCACGACCAATCCAATTTGTCGATCCATGCTATCGAGCATATTCTATTTGGTTTGCTCCCGCGACTGTTTAGGAGGCAAGATAAAGGAGAATTTGAAAATGCGTTTGGCGACATTGAAAAACGGTACCCCCGATGGCAAGCTGATCATGGTATCGCCCGATGGCAGGCATTATGCCGATGCCAATCTGCCGACATTGCAAGCGGCGATGGAAAATTGGGATGCGTTGCAAGCGGTGAGCGCTTTTCCGCACGCGCTGGATAGCGCCCAAATTGCCGCCCCCCTGCCCCGCGCATGGCAATGGCTCGATGGTTCGGTCTTTGCCAGCCACGGCGTGTTGATGGACAAAGTGTTGGGTATCGACAAGCCAGCGGTGGATTTCCCGCTGATGTATCAGGGCGTGTCCGACAAATTCTATGGCCCTACCGACGATGTGGTGATGGCGGGCGAGGATTATAATATCGATTTCGAAGGCGAATTCGGGATCATCACCGATTTTGTGCCGATGGGCACAAGCGCCGCCGATGCACATAAACATATCAAGCTGATCGTGCAGATCAACGATTGGTCGCTCCGCGCGCTGGCGGGCACGGAAATGAAAACCGGCTTTGGCTGGGTGCGCGCCAAGCCGCCGTGCAGCATGGCCCCCTTTGCGGTGACGCCCGATGAACTGGGCACAGATTGGCGCGATGGCCGCGTCTGCCTGGATCTGCTGGTCGATTGGAACGGCAAACGCTTTGGCGCGGCCAATGGCGAACCGATGGGCTATGGCTTTCACGAACTCGTCGCCCATGCCGCGCAAACGCGCAATCTGGTGGCGGGAACGGTGATCGGTTCGGGCACGGTTTCCAACGAGAATTTCCGCGAATGTGGCTCCTCCTGCATCGCCGAGCGGCGCGGGATTGAGATTGTCGATGAAGGCGCGGCCAAGACCGAATTCATGCGCTTTGGCGATACGCGTGCGGATGCAGGGAACCGCGAAAGATGGCAGCGCGCCCTTTGGGGCGATTGAGCAGAGGGTGGTTTCGCAGTGAGCGCAGATTCAGGGTCTCGATTCAGGCCTGCCCCCCGTCCAGCGCGTCGTCACCGGCCATAATGCGGCGGGCCGCGCGGTGTTCAAATCGGAAGACGTCACGCCGACCAAAATGATCCCCAGCGGCGACGCATCGTTTCTGCTGGTGTGGACCACAGACACCGTTCCTGCCGACAATAATGATGAAACCGACGGGCGGGATCGCGATGCCGGGGTCACGCTCAACCAAGGTTCGGTCATCCGCATCGTTGACATGCTGCCGGGCAAGCGAAAGCCCGATGCACCGCACCAACAGCATCGATTATGGCATCGTGCTGGAAGGCGAAATTGAGCTGGAACTGGAGGATGGCGCGAAGAAAACCATCGGACAGGGCGGCATCATCGTCCAGCGCGGCACCAACCATCTGTGGCGCAACACCACCGACACAGTGTGCCGCATCGCATTCATATTGATCGAGGCTCCCGCTTATTTGCATGAAGGAAAGCCGCTCGACCAGATGAAGCCCGAGGATGTTGATCCGGTTTATAATCAAAACTAGACGATAATTAGTTCCGATCATACCGTAGCCCTGAGCCTGTCGAGCCGAAGGCGGCCAGAGGCCAACGGCGTTTCGCAGTACCGAGAGACGTGCATCGACAGGCTCAGGGCTACGGTCAAATCTGGAGTTGGGACAGCCCAGAAAAATGGGGGAATAAATGACAGGCACCACACTCGATTTCCCCCCGCGCGGCATCGCATGGCGATCCGCGATCATCATTTTCGTGATCACCGCCATTGCCATGGCAGACCGCATGGCCATCGCCATGCTGATCGGGCCGATCAAGAAAGACTTCGGCATCGGCGATTTTCAGGCGAGCCTGCTCGTCGGCGCCGCCTTCACCAGTTTCTATGTCCTGTTCCTGCTCCCCATCGGCTGGGCGGCGGATCGCTATTCCAGGCGAAAGGTGCTCGCTATCTGCCTGTTCCTCTGGTCGCTGGCGACGGTGAGCTGTGGCTGGGCCACGGGCTTTGCCATGCTGTTTGTCATGCGGATGCTGGTGGGTGCGGGCGAGGCAGGGCTGGCCCCGTGCGTGCACAGCATCATCGGGGACAGCTTTCCCAAAAACGCGCTGGCAAAGCCACTCGCGCTGCAAGGCATCGGCTTTCAGGTGGGTTCTGCATTGGGCGTGGCAGGAGCAGGCGCGGTGCTTTCTGCAGGTGCAGCAGGAGCCTTTGCCAATATGCCGGTCATCGGCGAATGGCCCGTTTGGCGCGTCGCCTTTCTGTTTATCGGCATCCCAGGAGTCGCCGCATTGCTGCTGATCCCGTTGCTGCACGATCCCAAAGAACATCGGCCAAAACCCGCAACCAACCTGCCCCAAGCCCCGATTGCGCCGTTCCTGAAGGCAAACTGGATCATGATGGCGATGGCGCTGATGGCGGCCGGCATTTCGGCAATGGGTCTGGGCGTGGTGACCGCATGGATTCCCGAATATCTGCAGCGCGTCCATGCTGTGCCGCCAATGCAGACAGGGGCGACATTGGGCTCGCTATTATTGCTCGCCGCCTTTGCTGGGCAAGGCGCTTATGGCATTATCGTCGATTGGCTCGCCACGCGCGGGGTGCGCGATGCAACGATCAAGATCGGCCTGATCCCGATTGCGCTATCAATCCCCGTCGCATGGTTCGCCTTTCAGGCAGACGGCAGCGCCGCTTTTTTCAGCTGGCTGACGGTGTTGTTAATCTGCATCGCCCCGTGCAACGCGATCAGCAACACGATCATGCAGCAAATCGCCCCCACCGAACTGCGATCACGCATCGCCGCGATATCGATTCTGATCATCAGCCTGTTTGGTTTCACGGTGGGGCCAGCCTTGGTCGGCGCATTAAGCCAATATGTTTTTGGCGAGGCGCAATTGGGCACTGCGATCCAGTTTGTGTTGACCGGAGCGATGGCGATCACGCTGGCGCTATTGTTGGCATTGCGCCCCCGGATGCTGGCGTTTCAGCAGCAAGGATAGGCACAAAAAAGCGGGCTGCATTTCTGCAACCCGCCTTTTAATTTTCAATCGAGAGCTAAGCGTCGATCTTGCTTCAATAATCAGAAGTCGAACCCGGCGCGGACGCCCACGACCCGTGCGGTCATCCCCGCAACCGGCCATGCGCGAAGGCCACCATCTGCGGCTCCTGCAAAGGTGCTAGCGAGATAAGCAGTCGGTTCGCGCTCTTTCGTCAGGTTACGGACAAAGACCGATGCATTCCAATCACCATCGGGATGGCGGATGCCGAGACCCAAGTTGACGATTTCATGTGCTGGATAACGATAACGCGGGTCGGCGCGAGCCGCGAGAAGTACCTTCGATTTGTAAATCACATTGGCGTTCACAAACAATTCCATGCCATCGCTCAACGGCAAGCCATAATCACCGGAGAGGGTGAACTTATGCTTGGGCGCGTTGAGGAACTGCGTACCGCCCAGATTGCCGCCATCATCTCCCAGATATCCGGCGGGGAATTTGAAAGTGTTGAACTGATAACCGGCATTCATATTGAAGCCCGGAAACACCTGCCCAAACGCAGACAATTCAAAGCCCTTTGATGTCAGCTTTGAAATGTTGAGCGGCTGTGAAACCAGCGCAGTGCCAACGAAAACACTGGTCTGGCTCTGGAAATCTTGCAGTTTGGTATAGAAAGCATTGGCTGCGAGTTGCACTCTGCCGAGACGGGTTTTTACGCCAAGTTCAAACGCATCCGATTTTTCCGGATCAAGCTCGAACAATGTGCCAGCGGGATTGGTTCCAACTGCCGGTGGTTTATATCCGCGCGAAAAGGAGGCGAAGATATTGGTGTCTGGATTGGGCTTGAAGCTAGCTCCGATGCGCCCGGAAACATTGCTGTCCGTCGTATCAAAAACACCTGTAGGCGACAATGTGTTGGTACCGACCGCAGTGGTATTCGAATAATCGTCATAGCGTAGGCCGCCAAAGATCGAAAATTGTTCACCCAGCTTTACCGTCGCATCAACAAATCCCGCAAGGCCATGGTTTTCAGTCGTTTCTTTCGAGAAATTGACGAACAGCGGGCCAGGATTGAAGGCTTGCGGGATACAAGCATTGATATTGTAGTTGCAAATGCTGAAACCGACGCGTTGCCCCGACACGGTATTGTTAAAGGCAAAGGGTCCGGTTCCAATCGGAACCCGATCAAAACGGAAATCGGAATAGAAACCACCGACCACCAGATCGAGTGTATCGGTCGACACGTTAGCCCGCAATTCCTGGCTAAACCCACGCGAATTTTCTTCGGTCCGTTCCTGGCGCGCAGCGAAGGTGCCGGTGATGCGCGAGAAATCGCGGCTGTAAGATTTGAATGTGCGTTCGCGATAAGCCGAAACTGATGTCAGACTCAATGTATCGGACAGTTCAAGATCGACAACTGCAGAAAGACCGCCAACCGTTGTTGTCAAATAGGTTGGTGTGTCTTCGCAATATTCCTCGGCCCGCGCGCTGATCACCGTCATGCCGCAGCCAGTGGGACTAAGGAACGCACCCGTTGAAATTCCGCCCCTTGTTCCCCCCGGAGGGCCGAACGGCGCTGTGCTGTTGGGTGCAATTGCAATCGCAAAGAAAGTCTGTCCATCAGAAACATTCTTGCCATATTGCCCCGTCAGATTAACGGTCATCCGTTCGGACGGCTTCAATAACGCGCGCAGGCGGATGCCGAAATCCTCGATCTTGTTGTCGCGGTCGGTCGTCACGCTATGCTGTAATCCGGTTTCGCGCTTATATTGTGCCGACACTCGGAATGCCGCTTGTTCGCCAACCGGAATGTTAATGCCGCTGTTGACCACGATTTCGCCCACTTCGGAACCCAATGTGCCCTTGTCTGCAAAATCGATGCTGGCGTTCGCCGCCAAACCATTGGTCGAAGGCGCCTTGGTCGAAATGTTCAGCACACCGGCAGAAGCACCTTGGCCAAAGAGCGTACCCTGCGGCCCGCGCAAAACTTCGACCTGACCCAGATCGAACATCTGCGGGAATGACAGGTTACCGATGGGAACTTGGTCCACAATCACCGCCACCGATGAGGCAACCGAGGCATTGAACACGCCCGTACCCACACCGCGCAAACGGCCACCACCGTTGGTTTCGCCGCCCGAAGTCTGGCTGATTTCAAGGGCAGGCGTGATGCGTTGCAGATCATTCAGGTTATACACCTGATCGCGCGCAAGCTGGGCCGCTGTCGCCACCGTTACCGGCAGCGGCACGTCGATCAGATTTTCTTCGCGTTTCCGCGCCGTCACGATGATCGCATCGTCATCGGCTTCTTCCGCAGCCGCGTCGGCATCTTGCGCGAATGTTGGGCTGGACACACCCAGCAGCAAAAACGCCGCCAATGTGGTTGATGACAGGTAACTGGATTTTTTCATTATACCCTCCCGGTACGTTGCGGATTCCCGCATTGTTTAAATGCGAAATGAGCGCTGCTCCTGTTCGCCGTCAAACACTAATCGCTTTTGTCGATTTCGCCAAACGATGTGGTGGATAGGAGTTTAAGGAGGTGTGCCTTTTGCGACACTGAATGACCATAACCTAATCGCCAGAAGCCCACACAAATGGCGTCAATCCGCGTTCCCGTTCGTTGAACACCAGCACCCTGCCCGCTGGCGGTGCGCTCCTTTGCGGGCAATCGGGCCGGGTGCAGGCGCGGCAGCCGGGGCCGATGGGGGTGGCTTCGCCCGCGCTAAGGTCTAGCCCGCGTGCAGCCACCAAAGGCGCTGCGAGTTTGGCGTCTAGCCCCAAGCCAATGGCAAATTCGGCGCGGATACTGCCCGCGCGTCCCGGTTGCGGCTGCACGGTGCGGGCAAGCGTGAGCCAGCGTGATTGATCTTCCAGTTCAACCAGATTTCGTACCAATTGGCCGGGCCGGTCAAAGGCATTGTGGAGTTGCCACAAGGGGCAGCGGAAATCGGTTTCAACAAGTGGCGACCCGCTGGCCCCGGCATAGCGTTTGCTGCTTTGTCCGGCGCGATCAATGCGGATCATGAAAAAGGGTAGCCCCCGTGCGCCCACGCGCTGCAACGTGGTCAACCGGTGAGCGACCTGTTCAAAGCCCGCGCCAAAGCGGCGTTGCAGCAGCTCGATATCATAGCCTGTGCTTTCACAGGCGCGCAGGAACCGGGCATAGGGCATCATCAGCGCGGCGGCGAAATAGCTGTTGAGATGGCGCTCATACAGCCGCTGGCTGGCGCGCTCGGCAAAATTCGCGCCGCGCACTAGCCCGTCAATATCCGCTTTGGCTTCGAGCCGGGCAAGTTCGCTCGCGGCAGCAAAAGTGCGGCTTGCGGGATCGAGCAGCTCGGAAAGTTGCAACTGGCGGGCGTGCAGATCAAGCCGTTTTAGCCGGTCTGGCAAAACATCGACGGGCAGGATGCGGATGCTCAACTGGTGCTTGACACGCAAGCGCTCGGCAAGGGCGGGATATAGATCGGCGCTGCCGAGGCGCAGTTCGTCGGCAAGGGCTTCGGCGGCGGCATCGAGATCAGCGAAATGATTGCGCCAACGTTCGATTTCTCGGCGGACGGCGGCAATGCTGTCGGCTTCGCTGGCGGGAGCGGAGCCTCCGCCTGCCCCAAGCTGGTCAAAGGCGCGGGCGAAAGCTTCGGCTGCATCAGGGGCGGCAGCAATCCATTCCTCGATCGCGATCCTGTCGAGCGCCAGATCGGCGAACATCGGATCGGACAGGCGGCGGCGCAGCGCCTCTGCTCCGCCGCCTGGGGTTGCTCCGGTCAAGGTGCGCGGATCGAAATCATAGCGCTCGGCAAGTTTGAGGAGGAGCGCGGCTGTCAGCGGGCGTTGATTGCGCTCCAGCAGGTTCAAATAGGAGGGCGATACGGCCAGCGCCTCCGCCATTTGCACTTGCGTCAAGCCATTGGCCCGGCGGATTCGGCGGACGGTGTGTCCGGCATAAAGTTTCTGTTCGGCCATGGGTTATACTTTGTCATATTATTTACAATATTACAAGTTTTTTGATTATTGTTGCGACGCACACACAACAAATATGACAAAATTGACTGGCGCTTACGCCAAAACTTCCCCAACTTCCACGCATCCCTCTCCAAAGGAATTGTCAATGTCGTACCAGAATCACATCGCACAAACCGGCCACCTCATTGCCGCCCAGAATGGCACTTGGGATTCCATCAGCCCAGAAGCCGTCGCCAGAATGCGCCTGCAAAACCGCTTTCAAACTGGCCTCGATATCGCCCGCTATACCGCCAAAATCATGCGCGAAGACATGGCAGCCTATGATCGCGATCCGGCGCAATACACCCAATCCCTCGGCTGCTGGCACGGCTTCATCGCCCAGCAAAAGATGATCTCGGTAAAGAAGCATTTCGGCACCACCAAAGGCCGTTATCTCTATCTCTCCGGCTGGATGATCGCCGCACTCCGCAGCGAATTCGGCCCCCTACCCGATCAATCGATGCACGAAAAAACCAGCGTTCCGGCGCTGATCGAAGAACTCTACACGTTCCTTCGCCAAGCCGATGCCCGCGAATTAAACCTGCTGTTCCGCGATCTCGACAAGGCCCGCGACGCAGGCAATTCGGCGATGGAATCCGAGTTGATGGGCAAAATCGAAAATTACGAAACCCATGTTGTTCCGATCATCGCCGATATCGACGCGGGCTTTGGCAATGCCGAAGCGACCTATCTGCTGGCCAAGAAGATGATCGAAGCAGGAGCATGTGCGCTGCAAATCGAAAATCAGGTTTCGGACGAAAAGCAATGCGGCCACCAAGACGGCAAAGTGACCGTACCACACGAGGATTTCCTCCAGAAAATCCGCGCCTGCCGCTATGCCTTTCTAGAATTGGGCGTTCCCGACGGCATAATCGTTGCGCGCACCGATTCGCTTGGCGCTGGCCTAACGAAGCAAATCGCGGTTTCCACAGAAGCGGGCGATCTTGGCGACCTTTATAACAGCTTCCTTGATTGTGAAGAAATTGACCCAAGCACAGCGCAAAATGGCGATGTCATCTTAAACCGTAATGGCAGGCTTCTGCGCCCCAAACGGTTGCCGTCCAACCTGTTCCAGTTCCGCTCTGGCACCGGTGAAGACCGCTGCGTTCTCGATTGTATCACCAGCTTGCAAAACGGTGCGGACTTGATCTGGATCGAAACCGAAAAACCGCATATCGAACAGATTGCCGGGATGGTTGACCGCATCCGCGAAGTCGTTCCCAACGCAAAGCTAGCCTATAATAATTCGCCCAGCTTTAACTGGACGCTTAATTTCCGGCAGCAGGTGTTTGACGCTTGGAGCGCCGAAGGCCTCGACGTGACGGCCTATGACCGGGCGAACCTGATGAGTGCAGCCTATGACGAAACTGAACTGGGGCTTGAAGCGGACAACCGCATCCGCAATTTCCAACGCGATTCAGCCAAGCGTGCGGGAATTTTCCACCACCTGATAACGCTGCCAACTTATCACACAGCAGCGCTTTCGACCGACAATCTGGCGAAGGATTATTTCGGTGAAATGGGAATGCTCGGCTATGTCATGGGCGTCCAACGCAAGGAAATCCGTCAGGGTATCGCCTGTGTGAAGCACCAGAATATGTCGGGTTCAGACATGGGTGACGAGCATAAGGAGTATTTCGCCGGGGAAGCCGCGCTCAAAGCCGGTGGCAAAGACAATACCATGAACCAATTCGCAAATGCCGCCTGAACATCTGAAAGGAGAATGACTATGACCGAACCTGCCCGCTCTCGCGCTGTCCTCTCTAACGAGGATTTCAAATTGATCCGCAAAGCGCTCGAACATTATTTGCCCACCATCGAAGACGGCGAGGAAAGCAAAAAATTTGCCAGACTTTATCACCGTCTTGGCAGCGCCATGCCGCGCTAAACCCGACTTTTCCTGGGGAGGAAAAACGCCTATGCGCCGGTCCTTCGGGATCGGCGCATTTTTTTGATGGTGTGCGTTGTTTTTGTTATTTGTCCTGAAACCGAAAATTAACTGCAATTGCGCTATTCCCTCACATGAATCGACGAGGGATATATGGATAAAACGCTCAAAATATTGCTGGCTTGCCTGGGGGTGAGCGCAATTGCCATTTTGGCCATTCCTCCGGGTGATCCGCTGGCAAACTCGGATCAAGCCCCCATTGCTGCGGCAAATCCCGCAGGCGGCGAGCCTGTCAACAATGCCGCTCCTGTCAGTGAAATAAATCAAGCGAATGTTGGCCGAAAGAACGAAGCCCCGGCATATGTGCCGCCCTATTCCGACCAAAGCTCTCCAAATTCGGTCGATTCTGCATCGTTGCAGCAACAAACATTTGGCCAACCCATGTTTGACCCCCGCCCTGCTAGTGAACGCCAAGTCGCTTCCGAAGGCGGAGAACGCCCGCAACCAGAAGGGCCTCAAAATATAGGTGGGCAAAGCTATTCCGGACCTTCGTCATCGGAAAACAACGCTTCATATGAAGACGACTAAAGCACAGCGGGTGCTCAATCGGCAAAATCGCGCGTCAATTCGGCTCGCCTTGCCAAATCGATGATTGCTGCGTGACCATAGTTTGCATGGTCGATACGCAGCATTGCTTGGCCTTCACCAGATACCCATTTCGCCCGTTGCACCGGCGCAAAGGCAAAATGCAGGAATTGGACTGCACTAACCTTGCCATCGGAAGTGGTGCGATCGACATCCTGTTCCGGCTCCGCCGCGATGCGTTCGCCATCGAGATCGATGAAGATCGTTTGTTCAATGCCTCCCAATTTTGACAGCAATGCGCGACGACGATCCTCATCGTCGATTTCAAACATCAGAGTCGCGGTCAATTCGCTGCCATTTGGAATCATCGGATTATAGGCAGCCAGTTCGTCCGCCAATTGTCCGTCGCCGCCTTTTTCAATCCGCAGCATTTCCTGCACTTGCAGCCACATGCTGTCCCAACACTCAAAAGTGATCATGGCGTGCGGCCCGATTGCCATTTGTCGGTATTTTTTGCGGAGAATGTTTTCCTCGCGCTTTTCTTTGCGGATAATTTCATAATCCTGAAGCGACATGATATCGGCATCGGTGATTGTACGCTGATCGCGGGGCATGTTTAAAATCCGTATGCTTTGGCGAGGATTTCAATGGGATGGCCGACACGGTCTGGCACCTTGTCTGCTCCTGACATTTCCATCACCTGCTTCAAATGCGGGCCGGCAAGCGGACATTCGCTGACGACATAATCGGGGCTGTCCTTCGCCAATGCCTTTGCCGCCGGGCGACCGACTTTGACTGCCGTATCGAAATTCTCTTTGAAAATTCCCCACTTGCCGCCGTGGCCCGAACAGCGCTCGGTGAGGGCGGGTTTGGCATCGGGGATCAGCTTCAGCATCTCCATCGCCTGCGGCCCCATATTTTGGGCACGGGCATGACAGGCAAAATGGACGCCGATGTTGGACGCCATTGACTCGATTGGGGCCAGACCTGTGTCTTTCGACAAAGCTACAATATATTGCGAGAGATCATAGGTGTGGCGGCTGAGCTTGACCACATCGTCATTACCGGGATTAATCAACGGCCATTCAAATTTCAGCATCAACGAGCAGCTGGTGGTGAGCGGAACGATATCATAGCCTTCGTCGATCAGCGGAGAAAAATGGGCCGCAATCCGCTCCGATGCGCTGGCTACGCCTGCCAGATCACCATTTTCCAGCTTGGGCATGGCGCAACATTCAGGATGCTCGATCCGCACCGACACGCCGTTATGCGCCAACACCTTGATCGCCGCCTCGCCCGGCGTCTGATCGTTAAAATTGCCATAGCAGGTGGCGTAGAGCGCAACTTTTTTGCCAAACCCAGGGCCATCGGGATTGGGAGGCGGGACCTGCGATTGCTTGTTGGTAAGCGGTTCATCGGCAAAGCTGGGCAAATGGGCGCGTGTGTCAATGCCGAGCGTTGCCTGCATCACACCGCGCGCCATGCTGCCTTTCTTGGTCGCGACATTTACAGCTCCGGAGAAATAGGAGCCCAATTGGCCGTTTCGATCCGTTTTCGCCAGTTCACGATCCGCAAAGCTCACCAGCCCTTTGCGATGCTCAACCGCGCGATAGCGGAGCATCAAGTGCGGGAAATCGAGATCAAATTCATGGGGTGGCACATAGGGGCACTTCACCATGAAGCACATGTCGCACAATGTACATTCATCGGCGACGGCTTTTAAATCTTCCGCTGTGAGGTCGGCGACTTCTTCGTTCGGGCTTTCATCGACCAGATCAAAGAGTTTGGGAAAGCTGTCGCACAAGTTGAAGCAGCGGCGGCAACCGTGGCAAATATCGAAGACACGGCGCAATTCAGAATCAAGCGCGGCCTCGTCGTAAAAAGCCTCTTCCTGCCAAGGAATTGGATGGCGCACCGGTGCGCCTAGGCTGCCTTCTTTCATGCGCTTTCCCCCTGCTCCAAGGCGAGCAACGCTACCCCGCAAAATTGGGGGTAGCGTGCTTGCTATTCCTTCATGCTCAAGCTTCGGCGAGCAATGTATCCAGCGTCTTCTGGAATTTACCCGCGTGGCTTTTTTCCGCTTTGGCGAGCGTTTCAAACCAATCGGCAATTTCGTCAAAGCCTTCGTCGCGCGCGGTTTTCGCCATACCGGGGTACATGTCGGTATATTCGTGGGTTTCGCCCGCGATTGCCGTCTTCAAATTGTCCGAAGTGCTGCCAAAGGCCATTCCGGTTGCCGGATCGCCACATTCCTCAAGGAATTCGAGATGGCCATGGGCGTGGCCGGTTTCACCTTCTGCGGTCGAACGGAAAACTGCAGCGACATCGTTACAGCCTTCGATATCGGCCTTCTGGGCGAAATAGAGATAGCGGCGATTGGCCTGGCTTTCACCGGCAAATGCGGCCTTCAAATTGTCTTCGGTTTTCGAGCCTTTGAGTCCCATGATATTTCTCCTCATATTGGGCAGAGTGACCAGACCATCTAATCCAGTTCATGGTCCGCGATACCCGTTTCGCAGGCAAGGTCCACCGGCTTTTTCCAAACACTGTTATCGAGAGAATCGATTGAACCGCCTATTTTTGCGATTAAATCGCAATAAGTGCTCAAGCGGCAGTCCAGCCCCCATCCATCGACAGGTTCGTCCCCGTAATCGCACTCGCCGCATCGCTGCATAAATAGATCACCATCGAGGCGAGTTGCTCGATCTGGATAAACTGCTTTGTCGGTTGCGCGGCGAGCATGACATCCTGTGTCACCTGCTCATAGGTCATCCCCCGCGCCTTCATGGTATCGGGAATCTGGTTTTCAACCAGTGGCGTCCAGACATAGCCCGGGCAGATATTGTTCACGGTGATACCTTCACGCGCCACTTCCACAGCAACGGTCTTAGTCATCCCCGCCAGCCCGTGTTTGGCCGACACATAGGCGACCTTATAGGGAGAGGCGATCAGGCTGTGGACCGATCCGGTATTGATCACCCTGCCCCAACCCTTGGCCTTCATCCCCGGCAGAGCAGCCTTGGTGGTGTGAAAGGCCGACGACAGGATGATCGCGAGAATTGCGTCCCATTTATCATCGGGAAATTCATCAATCGGTGCGACATGCTGGATCCCGGCATTATTGATCAAAATATCGGGGCCGCCCAAATTTGCGGTGCAATCCGCAACCATCGCGCGAATTTCATCGGGCTTGGTCATATCTGCCGGGGAATGGAGTGCGCCTGTGTTGTTGATTGCGGACAACTCGGCAACGAGCCCGTCTATCACTGCTTGATCGCCAAAGCCATTGATCATCACACTGGCTCCTTCTTTTGCCAGAGCACGGGCATAGCCCAAGCCAATGCCGCTGGTGGAGCCGGTGATGAGCGCCGTTTTGCCTTTGAGAAACATGGGAGATGTCCTTGTCATTTGTAAATCCGCCTTCCTCCTTGCGCTTTTGGGGCAAAACCGCAATGCTCGGTCTTGATAAAAAGGGAGAATCGCCGTGCGTCTTGATGATATTGATCCAAGCGGGAATATAAACGATCAAGGCGAAGGCGGTGGTGGCTTTAGCATGGGTGGTGGCGGCGGCCTCGGATCGCTGCTCATCGGATTTCTACCGCTGTTGCTCGGGCGTAAAATGGGCTGTGGCACGATTTTGCTGCTGGCCGTTGGGGCCTATTTTATTTTTGGCAGTGGCATGTTGAATCTGGGTGGATCGGGCGTCGGCCAAGGCGGCCAAACAGAGCAACAGAGCGCCGGCACCAAAGCCTGTGATACTGAAAGCGAACTCTTCGCCTGCCGCGTGTTCACCTCCACCGAAAGCACATGGTCTGGCATATTTCCAGCAAGCGGGCGCGCAATACCGCCCCGCAAAACTCGAATTCTACCAAGGCGGCGGTCAATCCGGCTGTGGTGCGGCCCAATCGGCGATGGGGCCATTTTATTGCCCGGCGGATCAGGGCGTTTATCTCGACACCGCCTTTTTCCAGCAATTGCAGCAAATGAGCGGCGGCGGTGATTTTGCCTATGCCTATGTGATCGCGCATGAAGTGGGCCATCATATCCAGAATATCACGGGCGTGGCCGACAAGGTGCGGAATGCCCAAGGCCGTGCGAGCCAAGCCGAGGGCAACCAGCTTCAAGTCCGCATGGAATTGCAGGCGGATTGCTACGCGGGCGTATGGGCCGCAAAAAATGCCGAACGGATCGAGGCTGGCGACATTGAAGAAGGGATGCGCGCTGCCAATGCCATCGGTGACGACAAATTGATGAAGCAGGCCGGGCGTTCTCCGGTCGAAAGCATGTTCACGCATGGCTCGTCCGAACAACGCATGGCCGCGCTGCAAGCAGGCCTGAAAACTGGCAATCCGAATAGCTGTGATTTTTTCAAGGGTGTGCTTTAGGCATTGCGCCAACACGAATCAAAAACACCGTCGCTCCAGCGAAGGCTGGAGCCCATCAAGACTGTCAGTATTCTCCGAAAGACGTGATGGACCCTAGCCTCCGCTGGGGTGACGCACATAGGTTAGCTGAAAATGAAACTCACCGATTGCCACAATGTCCATGACTTCCGCCGCTTGGCGAAGCGTCGCCTGCCCTCGCCGGTTTATGATTATATCGACGGAGCGGCGGATGACGAGATAACCAAAAATCGCAGCAGCAGCGCCTTTGACGATTGCGATCTTGTCCCCAATGTCCTCGCGGGCACCGACAAGATCGACATGTCGGTCACGGTGATGGGACAGAAAATTGCGATGCCGCTGATGTTCTCACCCACCGCTTTGCAACGGCTGTTCCATTGGCAGGGCGAGCGCGCAGTCGCGGCGACGGCGGAGGCGTTTAACACCTGGTTCGGCATTTCGTCACTTGCCACGGTCAGCATCGAGGAAATCGGGCAGATCAAAACCCCCAAATTGTTCCAGCTTTATGTCCATAAAGACAAAGGCCTGAACCGTTCGATGATCGAGCGCTGCAAGGCGGCAAAGTTTGACGCCATCGCGCTTACCGTGGATGTTGCCATATCGGGCAATCGGGAGCGGTGTTTGCGGAGCGGCTTTTCCTCGCCGCCGCGTTTTACGCCTTCATCGGTGCTGAGCTATGCCACGCATCCGGCATGGGTTTTCAATTATTTGCTGCGCGAGAAATTTGCGCTGCCCAACCTGCAAACCCATGTCGATGCAGGGACCAATGTGGCGCTCTCGGTCGCTGATTATTTCAACACTATGCTCGACGAGACGATGGACTGGAAAATGGCCGAGGAGATCGCCAAGGACTGGGGCGGGCAATTCGCGCTCAAAGGCGTGATGTCGGTGGCGGACGCAAAGCGCGCGGTCGATATTGGCGCGACGGCAATTTACGTCTCCAACCATGGCGGGCGGCAACTCGATGGCTCGCGCTCGCCATTTGACCAGATTGCCGAGATTGCCGATGCCGTGGGCGGTAAGATTGACATCATTTGCGACGGCGGAATCCGGCGCGGATCGCATGTGCTAAAGGCGCTAGCCGCAGGGGCCACTGCCTGTTCAGGCGGGCGTTTGTATCTCTATGCGCTCGCCGCCGCCGGCGAAGCAGGAGTGCAGCGAATCGCGGGTAAATTGCGCGACGAAATCGAGCGCGACATGAAGCTGATGGGGGTTAAGTCCGTTGGCGAGCTGAACCGGGATATGCTGCGGTATCGGTAGCAATTCCCTCTCCTTTGGGGAGAGGGTTGCGGAGACTTGCAAGCTTGCTTGCTAGTCGAAGCTGGGTGAGGGGTTGTGCCCTCTCGATAGTGCACAACCCCTCACCCAGCTTCGCCTAATTCACTCCGTTCATAAGACTGCATATCCTCTCCCCATGGGAGGGGAGTTAAGTACCAGCCTCCATCACGTCCCGCTTCCCGGCCCAATCAATCGCCCGTGTCGCCCACATCACCACCGCCAGTGCAACGAACAACAGCACCGATCCGATCAGCAGGGCATAGGCCTCAAGGCTCAGCAGCACATAAAGCGTGGCATAAAGCCCCACCAGCAGCCCGCCGATCACCCGCGCGCGAAGCCAGCTTTTCAGGACCGAAGCCGAATAGGCCGTCAGCAAACCGGCAATCGCCCCCGCTGCGATCAGATAGGCCCATGTGAAGCCCACCACTTCGGCAAAGGCAAGCAACAACACAAAGAACAGCACCAACCCTGCGCCGGTCAAAAGATACTCCGCCGCCGCAACCTTGGCCCCGGCGACGATGTCAAACATCAGGAAGGCGAGGAAAGTGAAGCCGATGAACAGGAAGCCGTATTTCACCGACCGGTCCACTTGGCTGTACAGGTCCACCGGCTCGATCATGCTGATCGTTGCCGCCTGACTCGGTCCGCCAACCGATTGGCGCGGCGACATAGATGCGCTCTCGACCGCCATTTTATAGGGCGCAGAGCCATCGGTCACGTTGGGGGCTCCCTGATCCTCGGTCAGCACCAATGCCTGCCCCAGCGCCAGATTAGTGACGGTATGGCTAGAGGTAAAACCACTGCCCTTCACAGAGCGCGCATTGGGCAGGAAATCACCCGCGAAACTGGGATTAGGCCAGCTGGATTTCACATCCCATTTGGTCTCTCCGCCGCGCGGAACCAATGTGAGCGATTTATTGCCGCGAAATGCGTAAGTGTAGCCCACATCGAGCGCGCCATTGGCGTCCCAATCGATAAAGGTGAAAAAGCCCGAATTGCCCGACGCGGCAAGGCCTTTGCCGGGTTGCAGCTCCAGCGATTTGCCGTTCACCACGACCTTGCTATTGGCCTGAAGCCCGCGCGCATCGGACACGCCGAAATCGTAGCTCTGCTCCGCCGAGATTGAGGCTGTCGCGAGGGATGCCATAACGCGCGAAATCGGCGGGCAATGCAAAACGCGCGTTGCCGCTGTTTTCCGCCACAAACAGCACGCTTTCATAGATGGATTTCTTTTTGCGATCCGGCTTCAGTTCGGTTTTCACCGCATTGGTTTCGGGCGAAAGATACAGCTCTTTCGTCACCCGCACAGAACGCGTCGTTTCCTTGCCGTTCTCAGTGACGGTCTCCACGCTGTTGGTGGTGTAGGGGATCACCAGCACCGGCCCGACAATCACCTGCGGCCCGCCCCAGCCCGCAGCAATGCTATCCTGCGCCGTCTGCGCCTGTTCCTGCCGGTCCCACGACAGCGCATAGACCATCATCAACGGCACAATCAGGATCGCTCCGATCAACCCGGCAAAGAAAAGCTTGAAACCCGGCGAGCGTTCGGTGGCCATATTGGTGGTCCTTTTGGATTTTCGGTTCATCGACAGAATTGCACGGCTTGGCTATGGTTGCAAGGCTGAACGGGAGGTGAATGGGGGAGGATGTTGCATCGGTTACCAATATTTGGTAACTGTGGGGCATGGCTAGTAAAAACACATCGATTGCTCTTGGCAAACCTTTCACCGACTTTGCTCAACGCAAGGTTGCATCCGGTGCATTTGCAACGACCAGCGAAGTCGTTCGCGATGCAATGCGGCAATATATGCAGGAAGACGCCAAGATCGAAGCATTGCGCGACATGGTCCAGGCGTCCATCAACAGCGGCCCTGCCGTGGAATTTGATATTGACGCTTGGTTCAAGGAAAAGTTCGGCCCAGAATGACGCGAAAGCTGATTTACCGTCCGGCTGCGCTTGCGGGCCTGAGTGAGGCGGAGCGTTATACGATCCAAACATGGGGCGGACCGCAGGCCAAAGATACGTCGCGACACTCATCGCCGATATTAAGTCGCTCCGGGTCGCCGCCCTGCGCTATCCTCTATATGAAATGGCCTATCCGGGATTGCGGCGAAAGCGCAGCGGGATGCACCATATCTATTATCTGGCGTCCGACGATGCCGTTGAAATCCTCAATATCATCCACGTCCAACGTGATCCGGGACAGCATTTGAGAAATGAGACTTGGGATGCCGAAAGGATTGAATGATGACGAACCGTGCCATCAAATCCAACAAAAAATCCCATGTTAACCGCATTGAGGGCGTGAAGCTGGATGAAGCAGGTTTCATCCATACGAAATATGGCACTTACCACCCTGTCACCGGCGAAGGCGAGCAGTTCGACATGCCGGTAGAGTTGAAGCGCGAAATCCTGATCGCTTTGATCCGGGATGGGGAGGACAGCGGACCTGCGGAAAGTTTCGATTGGGATGCGTTTATGAAGGAGAAATTTGGGAGTGGGGGGCGGTAGAAGTTGGCTTCAGCCTCTCAACGTCCAGCCAACAATGCAAACGCCAGGGATATCTATTTAGTATTGTGTCCCCAGAATTGCTGTAGTGTTGTGTCCCCAGAATTGCTGTGTCCCCAGAATTGCTGGCCGCTTGGGGCAGAGCGCAGGCGAAGCGTTATGTTGCAACTTTGGTGGCCGACATCAAGGCGTTGCGTATTTCAGCACTACGCTATCCGGTTCTTGTTGATGTCTTTGCTGGCCTGCGCCGTAAGCGTAGCGGAATGCACCACATCTACTATTTGGCCACTGAAAACAGCGTCGAAGTGCTGAGCATCATCCACGTCAGCCGCGATCCGGCGCAGCATTTGAAGATGGAGACGTGACAGCATTTGAGAATTGAAATTTGGGATGCTGAAGGGAGTGAGTGAATATCACATTCAACACCCACCGTCGCCCCAGCGCAGGCTGGGGCCTATCACGCCTCGCAGCATAAGGCGGTGATAGACGGATAGACGTGATGGGCCAAAGCCTTCGCTGGGGCGACGGTGGGTGTTGAATGCGACAACGGGTCACCCCTCGGGCGGGCGGATTTTAAAATCCTTATCGCTTCGTTCCAGAAAATCTCAGTTTAGCATTGAGCTCAGCCAAAAAATGGGACCAATCCGAAGAATTTCGAAAATTGGCCTGACCAACTTTTATTTTTCTCCCGTCAGATCCGGTAACAACCAGAAACTCGTGATTTGATATACTGGATACATTTACGTCACGAACAGCGTTGAAGCTAATTCTTGCGATTGACGATCCGCCATATCTGGTCGGCCCAGAAATCGATTGGCTATCCAAAACAATAAAGGTTGGCTCACCGAATGATTTTATCAAACCGACGATGCCGAAGGCGACAAAAACAGCACTTGCAAGAATCAGCACGGAATAGAAAATGTCAGCCCCTGCGGGCCCAAGCTCTATCAGTCCGTTGATTATGATGCCGCGTGGATCGAGGAGCTTGTCAAAAAATATCAATGCGCCCGCACCAAAAAACGCGATTCCCAATATCATCTTTGCAGGTTTAGGCGTCACATCAAATTTCAGCACATTATTTGGCGAGATATGCCCTCGACTGGAGGCGACCAGCGGCTGGGACACCGCGCCTTTCTTGCCAAAGCCAGCCATGCCTCAATAAACCCTAGCCTTCGGCTTAATATACTCCACCTCATCGGTCAGGGTATAATCATGCACCGGGCGGTAATCGAGCTTCACAGCACCACCGGAACCACCCCAGCCATCGAACCATGAAACCGTATGCTTCATCCAGTTCTTGTCATCACGATCGGGGAAATCTTCGTGGGCATGGGCGCCGCGGCTTTCTTTGCGGGCGTTGGCGCCTTCGATGGTGCAGACGGCTTGGCTCATCAGATTGTCGAGCTCCAAAGTCTCGATCAAATCGGTGTTCCAGATGAGGCTTCGGTCAGTGACCGACACATCGGCCATCCGCTTATTCACCTTTTGCATCAACGCACAACCTTCGGAAAGCAAAGCACTATCGCGGAAAACGGCGGCGTGTTTCTGCATCGTTTGCTGCATATCGAGGCGGATCGCTGCTGTGGTCGAGCCGCCCTTTGCATTGCGGAATTTGTCCACGCGGGCGAGCGCCAGATCGGCGCTGTCGGCAGGCAAAGCCTTGTGCGGGGCATTGGGCTTTCAGCGTTTCTTTCAGATGCAAGCCGGTCGCGCGGCCAAAGACGACCAGATCGATCAGCGAGTTTGAACCCAAACGGTTGGCCCCGTGCACAGACACGCAAGCCGCCTCGCCCACGGCATACAGCCCGGGAACAACCACTTCAGGGTCTTTGCCCTTTTTGGTCACGACTTGGCCGTGATAATTGCACGGAATTCCGCCCATATTATAATGCACGGTCGGGCAAACCGGCAAAGGTTGCCGCGTTAAATCGACGCCTGCGAAAATCTTGCCGCTCTCGGTAATCCCCGGCAGCCGCTCGGCGAGCGTTTCTTTGGGGATATGATCGAGGTGCAGATAGATATGGTCTTTGTCCGGCCCAACGCCGCGCCCTTCGCGCATTTCGAGCGCCATCGAGCGGCTCACGACGTCGCGGCTCGCCAAATCCTTGGCCGACGGCGCGTAGCGTTCCATGAAACGCTCACCTTCGGAGTTGGTGAGATAGCCACCCTCCCCGCGCGCGCCTTCGGTGATCAGCACGCCCGCACCGTAAATGCCGGTGGGGTGAAACTGCACGAATTCCAAATCCTGCAAAGGCAATCCAGCGCGGAGCACCATCCCGCCGCCATCGCCGGTGCAGGTATGCGCCGAAGTCGCGCTATAATAGGCGCGGCCATAGCCGCCCGTTGCCAGCACAACCGCTTGGCTTTTGAAACGGTGGATGCTGCCATCTTCCATGCACAGCGCAATCACGCCGCGACATTCGCCGTCTTCCATGATCAGATCGAGCGCGAAATATTCGATGAAGAAATCGGCGTCATATTTCAGCGACTGTTGATACAGCGCATGGAGCATCGCGTGGCCGGTGCGGTCGGCGGCGGCGCAGGTGCGCTGCACCGGCGGGCCTTCGCCCATATTCTGCATATGCCCGCCAAAGGGGCGCTGATAGATGGTGCCGTCGGCGTTTCGCGAGAAGGGCACGCCTGCATGTTCCAGTTCGTAAACGGCGGCGGGGGCTTCGCGCACCATATATTCAATCGCGTCTTGATCGCCCAGCCAATCCGATCCCTTCACGGTATCGTACATGTGCCACGTCCAGTGATCGGGCGAGTTGTTTTGGAGGGAAGCCGCGATCCCGCCCTGTGCGGCCACGGTGTGGCTACGCGTCGGGAATACTTTGGTGATGCAAGCCGTTTTCAGGCCCGCCTCGGCGCTGCCCATCGTTGCGCGCAATCCCGAACCGCCCGCGCCGACGACAACCGTGTCATAGGTGTGATCGATGATCTTGTAACTGTCAGACATTATGCGGGGCTTCCTGTAAAGGCCAGTTTGGCGACGGTGAACAGGCCGAAAGCCCCCGCGCCAAGAACGTAAAAGTTGAGGATGGCGAGCGCGATCAGTTTATTGCCATCATCATGGACATAATCCTCGATCAAAACTTGCAGGCCCAGACGCACATGCCAGAAAATGCTGATCAGCATCAGGATCATCGGCACGGCAACCGAAGGCTGGGCGAGCCATGCCGCCACGGTTTCATGCTCAAAATTGGGCAGAAGCAATAGTGAAATCACAAGCCAGCTGGTAAGAAGCAGATTGCCAATGGCGGTCAAGCGCTGATCAATCCAATGCTTGCTGCCATGCTTTGCCGAGCCAAGCCCGCGAACGCGCCCTATACCGGTTCCATTTCCCATGTTCAGGCTCCCATCGCTTTTGCGGCGACATAAAGCGCCAGCAAACCGGTTGCGGTGATCGATGCGATAAACACCGCGATCGCCCATGTCCGGTTGGTGTTCAATTCATATCCAGCGCCCATGTCCATCACCAGATGGCGCAGGCCAGAGAAGAAATGCTGAAAAAAGCTCCATGCGACGACAAGTCCGATCAGCCGGAACAGCCAGTTTACCGCAACCTGTGCGCCGGTGGCATCCTTACCCGCAGAAACCACCCATTTCTGGAACGTGGCATAGCTTTCCGCTCCGCCGCCAATGGACGACAACCACCAAAGCAAAGTAAGCATCCCGGCGGTGGCAATGATGAAACCCGAAGCGCGGTGGATGATCGAGGCCATCATGTGTGGCCCCCAGCGATAATGCCACACATGCGGCGATAGCGGTCTGGCGGGTGTCTGCCCCATATTACGGCCCTTCAAGCTGGTTATGCCGACGCTCTTTACCGCTTTGCGCCGCCTGTGCAAGGCCTGCGCGACAGGAAATCAAACTGAAAATGGTTCCCGGAAATTTACGTCGTTTTGCATGGCTAACGGCCCGTTAACCATTTTCATGCGAAAGCGAGATCGAGCAACCCCAAATTGCAGCGTAAAGTGGATTGGAGAATACAGGCAGATGTCCGATCAGTTAAGCCAAGGCAACGAAAAACAGGCGTTTGAAAACGAACTGGCCGCAATCGCACATGCTTTCGACGTTGACGGCAAAGTTGCCGCCGATTGCCGCCGCTTGGCAGATTATCTCGCTGGTGAATTCCGCAACTTGAGCGAGCAGCAATTTGATCTGTGGCAAAAACTGAGCCCCGATACCAATTTGCAAGATCCCTCGGTCATCGAAATCGCCATTGATCGCTCTGCATCCTTCAGCCAGCATAAATTGAAGAACTTCGATTCACCCAGTTGGCCCTTGCAATTGGCTGGTTTTGTTAGCCACCATTTCAATCGTGGCCTGCCGATGCGCCAGATTTTGGCGGTATCGGCCCTCGGCCAACGCGCTGCGCTGAAAACACTGCTGAAACGGGAAGATATTAGTGCCGACGAAAAGGTCGATCTTGCCGAAGCGTTGCTGATGGCGACCGGTGCTGAACTTGCGATTACTGCCGAGTGCCACAGCCATCACGAACGGCAGAAAAACAAGGAATTACGGATAGAGCAAACCGAACGGTTTGAATCGGACATCAGTTCAACGACCGAGAGTATTTCGGAACAATCCCAGATTTTGAGGCAGCAAGCGATGAGCAGTTCGGAAGTGGCGCACGGTATGCTCACCAAGGCATCCGAAGTTGCCACGGCTTCGGAGCAATCGGCGGTTGCCATGCGCGAAGCCGCACAGACCGCGGCGGGCCTGATCCGCGCTATTGAGGACACAAGAAGCGAGGTGGAAACCGCCGCCGAAGTCGCCAACCGCGCAACGCTGCGTGCCGAGGAAGCCGTCGCCGCTACAGACACATTGTCCGATCAGGCAAAGTCGATTGAATCGATCCTCGGCATGATCCGCGATATTGCCGGACAAACCAATTTGCTGGCTTTGAACGCAACAATCGAGGCGGCGCGCGCGGGCGATGCCGGTCGCGGATTCGCCGTGGTGGCACAAGAGGTGAAAAGCCTTGCCAGTCAGACCGCGCAAGCGACCGATGAAATAGCCGAGAAAATTGCCGCCATCCAATCTGCCACAAAAGCAACGGTCGATACCAACGCCTCGATCCGCGCGACCGTCGCCGATGTGCATGATTCTGCCGAACGCATCCGCCGTTCGATGGAAGAACAGGCGCAAACCGTGACGATGATCACGGCGTCGGTCGATGAAACCGCCCTCGCCGCCGATCTCATGTCGTCAACCATAGCCGCAATCCGCAGCGATACCGAGAATGTCGTGTCGGAAATTACTTTGCTCGAAAATGGTTTTGGTGAAGTCGAACAAAAGATTTCAGCACTGCGATCCAATGCGGGCCGATTTGTGAGCAAACTCGTCGGTTGACCGATGCCCTGTGTCCGCTAATCCGGGCACATGAGCAATCTCTATATTACCGTTGCCCTCAAGGACAAAGCGGCTGTCATCGTTACACTACTGAAAGGGCTTGTGGCCGTGGAGCCTAGGTCCGTTAAATTCTGCCTTGCCATCTGTACCGCGCGCCATCGCAGGATGTGCGCCGACGCCGCCCGCGCCTGCACAAACAGCGTATGAACCCATCAAAAAGGCGTGCGCCGGACGCGACGGCTGGAGCGACGCTGCCCCGCCCGCGCATGTATTTGGCAATGTTCATATGGTCGGAACCTGCGGCATTACTGCCCTGTTGATCACGACACCCGAGGGGCATTTCTTGATCGACGGTGCGACCGATGAAGCGGCTGAGGGCATTGCCGACAATATCCGCAAACTGGGTTTCGATCCGAGGGATGTGCGCTATTTGCTGGGCACGCATGAACATCTCGATCATGCCGGTGGTCTGGCAAAGCTCAAACAGATCACGGGTGCCCAATTCGCGGTCCGCGATGCAGCAAAGGTAGCCATGGAGGCAGGCCTTCCGCAAGGGGATGATCCGCAGCACGGGCTGCATCCAGCCTTTCCAGGTATCAAGGCAGAGCGGATTATCAACGATGGCGAAAGTCTGCGGATCGGCAACCAATCCATCGCCATCATTGCCACGCCCGGCCATTCTCCCGGAGGGACAAGCTATACGTGGAAATCCTGCGAAGGCGACATCTGCCGCAGGATCGTCTATGCCGACAGCCTGAATGCCGTATCTGCCGACGCGTACCGGTTCACCGACCATCCTGCCTATGTGGCGACTCTACGCAGCTCTATGCAGCGGATCGAGGCGATCAGCCGATTGCCACATCATGATCAGCCCGCATCCATTCCAAAGCGACTTTTTTGAACGGCTTGCCGGTGAAAAACCACTTGTGGATCCTAAAGGCTGCGCGACTTACGCCGGAAACGCCCGTCAGCGGCTCGATGCACGCCTTGCAAAAGAGGTTGGGGCCAAAGAGGCGGCCAAATGAACTGGTTGCTCACCCTACCCTGCACCCGCACAGAGGCCGAGGCGCTGCATGAGGATGACGAGTGGCTGTCGCTATTCGATCCTGTGCCCACTATCGTTGCCGAGGAGATCGAGGCGTTTAACGACGATAAATGGCAGGTGAAGGCTTATTTTCCTGAAAGGCCCGATAAAGCCGCCATAGTCGCAATCCACGACCGGCTGCCCAGCGCCGCTAACGCCCTGCCCAAGATCGAAAAACTGCCCGATGAGGACTGGCTGGTGATGAGCCAGCAAGGTTTACAACCGGTTCATGCCGGATGTTTTTATGTCCATACTTCGACAAATAAAGGGGCGATACCGCCAGGTACGAAACCCTTTTTGATTGAGGCGGCGCAGGCCTTTGGAACCGGCGGACATGAGACGACCAGCGGGTGTCTGGCCATGCTCGACGCGATGAAGCGCGGCGGCAGGCGGTTTGAACATATCGTCGATATCGGCACAGGAACGGGTCTTCTCGCCTTTGCTGCGCGTCATTTATGGCCACGCGCCTATCTTACGGCTTCCGATATCGACCCCGTCAGCATCGATGTGACCGCGCACAATGCCGACGAAAATGGTGAACCGCTTGGGCAGTCGATGGGGCAATTGGCGCTGTGCACCGCATCGGGCACTGACCATGAAATGATCCAGCGCCGCGCGCATTATGACCTGATTATCGCCAATATATTGGCAGCCCCCCTGATCGAACTCGCCCCCGCATTTTCAGCAATAGCCCGCGAAGGTGGCTCGTTGATCCTTGCCGGGCTCCTCGACACCCAAGCCCAAGCAGTCCTCCGCGCCTACCGCGCCCAAGGCTTTCGCCTCCATCGCCGCACTGACAATGGCGATTGGCCCTGCCTGTGGCTGATCAAGCGCCGCCAACATGGCTGGCAGCGACCGTTGCGGGCGAGCAGGCGCACGAGCCAGCCTCCCGGAGATTTTGGCACTTGGTGACGCTATCCGGCTTTGCTTGAAGCATATTCCTGCGTACCGCGGGTAATCACCTCATCCTCCGTCAAAAGCTCGGCAATCGCGATATCGGGCAACCGCTCCAGTTCGGCATACAGCGGTGCGAAATCGGTTTCGACCGTCACTTTGAGCAGATGTTCAAGCGAGGGGATGACGAAATAATTTTGCTGATAATCGTCGATCCGGTAATCGGTCCGCATCGTGCGGAGCAGATCGAACTTGATACGATTAGGACTGGGATCATCGAGCGCAAAGTTGCTCTCGCCATAGCTGGAAACAATCCCCGCACCATAAATGCGAAGCCCGCCCGCTTCCTCGATCAACCCGAATTCCACTGTGTACCAATATAGTCGCGCCAATTTATGCAGCGCGCCAAAACCAAGGCTCCGCAGCCCACCTTTGCCATATGCTACCATATAATCGGCGAACACCGGATCGGCGAGCATCGGCACATGGCCGAAGACATCATGGAAAACGTCGGGTTCTTTCAAATAATCAATCTGTTCCGGCCTACGAATGAAGTTTCCTGCAGGAAAACGCCGGTTCGCCAAATGATCGAAAAACACGGCGTCCGGAACCAATCCCGGCACGGCCACCACTTCCCAGCCCGTCGCCGCCATAAGCCGCGCATTGAGTTCGCGATAATCAGGAATACCGGGCTTTTCGAGCTTCAATATATCGACACCGCGCAGAAATGCCTCCGCTGCTCGTCCCGGCAGCATCGCCGACTGTCGCGCAAACAGCCGGTCCCACAGCGCATGTTCGTCCGCACTAAACGCCTCCCAATCTTGCGGGACCGTCCAATCCGCGTTTGCGTGCCAAGGGGGCTTGTCATAGACATGTTCGAATTCGGCCATAGAAGGGTAGTTACTCTTGAAACTGTTTCGCATCAACAGCCGTTGGACAGCTTTGCGGGCATTGCTCGGCTGGCCATTGTTGGTGGTGGGGCTGTATTTCGCGGCGGCTCTGGCGGGAAGCATGGTTCCGGTGAACCGCGATTGGACCCCGCCGGAAAAGGGACAAACAATCTATCTTTATGACAACGGCATCCATACCAGCCTGATCATTCCGCGCACCAATGCGGGCTTTGATTTGGGCCATGTCGTTGCCGATCCCCCACTGGAATGGATCAGGGTGAAAGAAAGCGCTACTGACATTTTCAATATTCCGCCCGATAAATTGCCTGACAACCGCTTTCCCGGTTCAGCCAAAGAATTCCCGTTTCTTATGTTCGGCTGGGGCGATGCGCGCTTTTACCGCGAAACACCGCGTTGGGCCGACGTGAAGCCAGGAACGGCAGGAGCAGCGCTTTTCGGTTCGGGGCAGACGCTGGTTCATGTCGATAGGCTGGATCGGCTACCGCGAGAAGGAATTCGAAAACTGACACTTAGAACCGAAGAATTTATCAAGGTGCTTGAATTTCTCATCCAGCATTTTCCGGATAATTTTGGGACAAAGGCCAAACCTGATCCCGGCTACGGCATCGATGATCGCTTTTATCCCGTCGGCAGATATCCGCACGACAACGGCATGCCAAATCTGAAATATTCCGCGCTGTTCACCTGCAACAATTGGGTGAGCGAGGGATTGCGCCGCGCTGGCGTTAAAACCGGCTATTGGACACCGCTGCCTTTTGGCGTGATGTGGTGGTATTGAATCTCAATCGGCCTCGTCCAGCTTCTTCCCCGTCCGCGTCCACGGAAAGGCAAATTGCCCGAGATAACCTTTTGGCACTTCCTCGGGAATTCCGTAATTTTCTGGCCAGCGATCTTTGGGTAAATGAAAAGTTCCAAACAGCTTATCCAGAAACGGAAAGTGAATGGCGAAATTGACATCAAACGCCTCACGTTCCAGCCCGTGATGCCAGTGATGAAAACGCGGCGTCGCCAGCCAATGGCCAAGCCGGTTAAAATCGCCGCCCACATTGGCGTGCAGCAATGACGACCAGATATAGATAAAGCCGATATAGGCTTGCATCACCGATGCACTGAACCCCAGCGTGAACAGTGGCAGCGAGGTGACCGCCCTTAACAGCACGACCTCGACGAAATGCATCCGCGATCCGGCCAGCCAGTCCATCGATTTAGCGCTGTGATGGATCGCATGAAAACCCCATAGAAACGGGATTTTGTGAAACATCCGGTGATACCAATATTGCGCCAGATCGGACAAGATCAGCACGATCGCAAATTGCAAAAGCCATGGCATGGACGCCACATCGGCCCGAAATGCGTCGAACCATCCCGTCCGCTCATTGATGATCGTCGAAGGTGCAAGCGCCAAAAATCCCAATATCTGCACGAACATCGAACTGACCAGATAATAGAACAGATCCTCGCGCCATTCGGGGCGGAACAGGCGTTGGCTGCGCCGATGCGGGAGCCAGCGTTCCAAGGGTGCAAACATGAATCCCGTAGCGAGCAGATTGACCGCGAAGAAATCTATGCCAAAAAATATGCCCCAATCACGCGTCTCCTGCGGCTGCACATTGCCTCCGCCGATCAATGTGGCGGCGATACCAATGACCAGCGCCGTCGCTCCCAAAGCCTTGCGTGGCCGCAACAGCAGGCTGAGCAGTGCCAACGCATAGCTCGCCAGCAGCAGGGCATGAACCACCCCGCGAAAGCCGCCCCAGTTTTTCAGTATTTCCAGTTCAGGCGTGCCAAACCAATCGGGGTAACGCAGCGCCACAACCAGCGCGAAGCCCGAGATTGCAAAGAGCAGCGCGAAAAAGCCCGACAACCAGCCACTGCCAAACCGTCGCACTTCGACAGGCGATTCCAGATCGTGCATCAGCGTGGATAAATAGCCTTGTTTCGCCATGTTAAGCCCCAGCCCCCTTTACGATTTCCGCCCAAGCCGCCTCATCGATCACTTCGATGCCGAGTTCGGTGGCTTTCTTCAACTTTGATCCCGCCCCGGGTCCGGCGACAACGAGATCGGTTTTTGCCGAGACAGAACCTGCCGCCTTGGCCCCCAATGCCTCGGCTTGCGCCTTGGCCTCATCGCGGCTCATGGTTTCAAGAGCGCCGGTGAAGACAACGGTTTTGCCGGAGACCGACGAAGCGCGGACGTTGGAAACATATGCCGGAGGCGCAACTTCGGAGAGCAGATCATCCCAAACAGAGCGGTTATGCTCTTCGTGGAAAAAATCGGCCAGCGCTTCTGCCACCACCGGGCCAATTCCGTCTATTTGTGTGAGATCCTCTTGCCCATTTTCAGCCGTCGCAATTTCGCGGATATGCTCGACCGTTTCAAAAGCGCGGATCAAATCCTTTGACGTGCCCGCGCCGACATGGCGGATGCCCAAACCAAAGAGAAATTTGATCGGATCGGGCGTGCGTTTCACCTCAATCGCTGCCAACAGATTATCCACAGACTTTTCCTGCCAACCTTCACGACCGAGGATTTCAGCGCGTTTCCGGCGCAGGCGGAAAATGTCCGCGGGGCTTTCCAGCCATCCGAGATCGAAAAATTCCTGAATGGTCTTCTCGCCCAGCCCTTCGATATCGAGCGCACCGCGCGAAACGAAATGCTTCAATCGCTCCACCCGCTGTGCCGGACAAATCAGGCCGCCGGTGCAGCGAACATCGACTTCGCCTTCCTCGGCCACGGCTTCGCTGCCGCAATCGGGGCAATGATCGGGAAAGGTATAGGCCGCGCGCTCCTCCTCGCGCGTTAGGTTTTCGACAATCTGCGGGATCACATCACCGGCGCGCTGCACCTTCACCCTGTCGCCGGGGCGCACACCCAGACGGGCAATTTCGTCGCGATTGTGCAACGTAACATTGGAGACGACCACCCCGCCCACCGTCACTGGCTTCAACCGGCCAACGGGCGTCAGCTTGCCGGTACGACCGACCTGAATATCAATGGATTCGAGCGTGGTCTCGGCTTGCTCCGCCGGGAATTTATGCGCGATGGCCCAGCGCGGGGCTTTTGCGACGAAGCCCAAACGCTCCTGCCAATCGAGCCGGTCAACCTTATAGACTACGCCATCGATATCATAAGGGAGATCAGCACGTTGCCGTTCGATACTGCGATAATGGGCTGAGCACATCAGCGGTGCTTTCGACACGTGTCAGCAGCGGCGAAACCGGCACGCCCCACGCTGCGATGGCCGCCATAACGTCATTTTGCGTCGCTCCGGGTAAGTCGCTCACCTCTCCCCACCCATGCGCGAGGAAACGCAAGGGCCGCGAAGCCGTTACGCTCGCATCCTTTTGCCGCAAAGAACCCGCCGCAGCATTACGCGGATTGGCAAACTGGCGGGCTTTTTCAGGATCGTCGGCCTCGGCGAGCAGGCGGGCATTGAGCGCTTCGAAATCGCCCTTCGCCATATAGATTTCGCCACGGATTTCGAAAATGGCGGGGATATGCGTCGCCCCCGCGAAGGCGGGGGCCTCAGTCGGTATATGCTGCGAATGTTGGTTCAAACTGTCTAAGGTCCCCGCCTTCGCGGGGACGACAGTTAATACTTGAGGTATGTCACTAATCGTCCGCACATTGGCGGTCACATCCTCGCCAACCGATCCATCCCCACGCGTTGCCGCCTGCACCAACACACCGTTTTCATAACGCAGCGAGCAGGACAGCCCGTCGATCTTGTCCTCCGCCGTCAATGCAACCGGCGTATCGTCGGGCAGGTTCAAAAACCGCCGCACCCGCGCGACGAAATCCTCGACATCGGAATCGTCAAACGCGTTGTCGAGGCTCATCATCCGTTTGGCATGGGTAACCTTGGCCAGCGGAGAACCCTCTACCGCCGCCCCCACCGCCTTGTTCGGGCTGTCTGCGCGGATCAGATGCGGAAACGCCGCCTCCAGTTCATTATTCCGCCGAACCAGCGCATCATATTCCGCGTCCGAAATCTCCGGCGCATCCTCGGCATGATAGCGCCTGTTATGATGCGCGATGGCCTTGGATAGGCGCATCAGCTCATTGGAGGCTTCGGCCTTCGGAGAGATTTTCGGGGTCAGTCATCCAGTTTAGCCAATTCCTGCGCGGCCAATATATAGGCCTCATCCTTGTCGCGCCCTGCCACGGTTAAAACCAGCAAAATCAATTGCCCATCCTGAATTTTGTAGACTAGCCGAACACCTTGGGTCCGCAGTTTGATCTTATAACAATCGGGCATCTTTGTTAGCGCATCCCCAACCACTCTAGGATGCCGCCATCGTTCATCCAGTTTTTTGGCGATTTGTCGCTGAACGGATGTGGCCAGTTTATCAAAGCGCTTTTTCGCTCGCGGTCTGAATACGACCTTATAGATAGTCGGCAAGATCGACCTCGATACCTTGCCCGTCATTACGAGCCAATTCTTCCTCGGCTTCGTCTAAAGACCTTTGATCGGCGAGCAGATCGCAGATATACTCCCAGACATGTGGCGCGATCACATAGGCAACTGGCTTGTTGCGATTGAGTATCGCAACCTGACGAACTTGCGCTTCGGCGATAACCGAAGCGGGATTTTTCTTGAGATCACTTATCCCAACTGTTGCTTCGGCTAGGATCGTTTCAATTTTGAATGGTGCGTTCATGGTGCTTTTATTAGGCCGTTAAACAGGTCATGTCAACAGCCTCACACCGCCTCCATCAACCGCTCGGCCTGTGCGCGCGCTTCATCAGTCACTTCGGTGCCCGAAAGCATCCGCGCTATTTCCTGCCTGCGACCATCGTCATCGAGGCGCGTTAACACCTGTTCGCGTAACCGTGCCCTCGCTCGATTTGGCGATGAAATAATGCGTTTGGCCTTTGGCTGCGACTTGGGGGCTGTGGGTGACGGCGAGCAATTGCGTGGATTGGGCGAGCCTCGCCATCCGCTCGCCAATTGCGCTTGCCACTGCTCCACCCACACCGCGATCAATTTCGTCAAAGATGATCGTGGCCGCTCCGCCTTCCTCCGCCAAGGCAACTTTCAGCGCGAGGATGAAGCGCGAAAGTTCGCCGCCACTGGCGATTTTGGTGAGCGGGGCAAAGGGCGCGCCGGGGTTGGTTGAAATCAGAAATTCCACGCGGTCCATGCCAGAGGCGCTCCAGCGGTCCTCCGCCAATGTCTCGACCGCAGTCTGGAATTGCGCCGCATCAAGCTTTAGCGGAGCGAGTTCGGCTTTCACGGCTTCATCCAGCCTTGCAGCAGCGGCCTTGCGCGCATCAGACAGAGCCGTTGCCGAACGTACATAGGCGGCATGTTTGGCGGCAACTTCGGCCTCCAGCTTCGCCAGACCTTCCCCGCCCGCTTGGATCGATTCAAGCCGCGCGCTCAGGTTTTCCAGCAGCGCAACAATGGCATCGGGCGCGACATTATGTTTGCGAGCGAGGGCGCGCAGTTCAAACAGCCGCACCTCGATTTCGTCGAGCCTCGCCGGTTCAAATTCTATCGCCCGCGCCGCCGCGTTCAACTTATCCTCGGCCTCGCTCGCCTCGATCACGGCGCGATCAAGCGAAGTCAGCGCATCGGCCAGCATCGCATGGCCCTCGGCCAGCCGGTCCAGCTTGCGCGCCGTGCTGCGAAGCAGGGCAATGCCGCTTTTCGGGCCATCGAAGCTTTCAAGGACGCTCTTCAGATCTTCGGCGATCCGTTCGCCCTTTTGCATATCGGATCGCTCGCCGGCAAGTTGCTCTTCCTCGCCCGGTTGCGGATTGAAAGCGGCAAGCTCGGCGACGGCATGTTCGAGCCATTCGCGGTCCCGCGCTGCATTTTCCAGCGCCTCGCGCGCCACATCCAGACGGAGCCTTTGCCTCTTGCCAAGCGGCAAAATTGGCTGGCACGCCTGCGGTATCACAGCGTCCGAAAATATCGAGCAACGCCCGGTGTCCGCGCGGGTTCAAAAGCCCGCGATCATCATGCTGGCCGTGGATTTCGACCAGCATCGATCCCAATTCGCGCAACAACGCCGCTGAGCACGGTTGATCGTTGACGAAAGCCTTGCTGCCGCCATCGCGCTTGCACCGAACGGCGGATCAACAGCGGCTCGCCCGCGCTCCAATGCGATGTCATTTTTCAAAAGCAGTGCTGCAACGGCCTGCGGGCGCATCAAAGCTGGCGGTCACTTGTGCGCGTTCGGCCCCTGCACGCACCAGCCCGCTATCCGCGCGCATGCCCAGCGCAAGCCCCAACGCATCCAAGCAGGATCGATTTGCCTGCGCCGGTTTCTCCGGTCAGCACACCCAGCCCGCGTTCAAATTCAAGGTCAAGCGCCTCGATCAACACCACATCGCGGATCGAAAGCCCGGTCAGCATGGCGCACGCATCATGCCGAAGGCGCGTGCTTTTGCATCAGCTCATAGGCGCGCTCATACCATTCGCTACCCGGGATGGTTCGCTCCCAGAACGGCCGCGGCCTTTTTCGCCTCTTCGGGCACGCCCATGGCGAGATAGCTTTCGGTCAGCCGAAACAGCGCTTCGGGCGCGTGCGTGGTGGTTTCATATTTATCGACCACTTCGCGGAAACGCACACTGGCGGCGAGCCACAGCGAACGGCGCTGGTAGAATCGACCGATTTCCATTTCTTTGCCCGCCAGATGATCGTTCACCAGATCGATTTTCAATCCGGCATCGGCGGCATAGCGGCTGGTGGGATAGCGGCGCTGCACTTCGCCCAAGGCGGCCAAGCGCCTGTTGCGTCATTTTCTGGTCACGCGTCACATCGCTCATCTGCTCATAATAGCACAGCGCGATCAGATAATAAGCATAGGGCGCATCTTTGTTGCCCGGATGGATCGACAGGAAACGCTTCGATGACGAGATCGATTCGTTATATTTCTGCGCCATATAATAGCTGAACGCGCTCATCAGCTGCGCGCGGCGCGCCCATGGCGAATAGGGATGCTGGCGCTCGACTTCGTCAAACAGCGCGGCTGCAACCTGATAATTGCCCTGATCCAGCTATCCTTGGCCGCCGAATACAGCGTGTTCACATCGCGCGCGACATAGCGCGTGTCTTTGCCGGGCTTTGCATCCGCCGCCAAGACCCAATGCAGCACATCCGGCGAAAGCGTGGTTGAAAGGACTCCCAGCGTCAGGGACATATGCCAATTTCTTGTTCATGGGCAGGTTCCTTAGTTGCTCTTGCGCGCCGCGCCAAGCACTTTGCGTGTCCGATTTCTGCTGTTGGCTATTCGCACCTGTCCCCAACATTAATCGACCGCTTCCGGATTGACCAGAAATACCACATATCCCCTGAAATCTGGATTGCTGGCGAGCGATTGTGGCGCTTTCCAATGCGCCGCCTTGAACAAGTCCAATACGGAACGGCGTTTTCAGCCGACGAGCCGCGCAAGATAATTTTCATACCCGGGAATCGTTTTGCGTCCCTGATAGGTCTGAACCACGATTTCATCGACCATATTGCCGAGTGCTGCCAATTTTTCAGGATCACCATTGGCGCTCCAATCCAATAGGCCGGTGATGCTCAACCGATATTTGGCGGGCAATTGGCGGCGCAGATCGGACAAGAAACGTTGCGTATCGATCCAGATGGCGTGTTTGCGAATCAAAATCGATTTGCAGACCGGCGAGATTATTTCCGGCGGCGGCCCAATCATCCAAGGCATTAAACAGCGCGCCATATGTTGCGGGACTCCACTGCAAACTCTCTGCGCGCACCACCAACCAGATTTCCTGTTTGCCGGTGCGTCGGTGCTTGGGGTCGCATCACTTGCAATTGCCCCTCTGGCTCCGCCTGCACTTCGCCATAATGCAAATAGACGGTTTTGGCCTTTTTCAGCACAGGCTGCGGTTTTACGCCCGCCCAAAGCCAGAATGAATCGTGGTTATCGGCTTTGACGGTCGCTTCGGGCGAACACGCCGTCAAGGCGAGCAGCAAAAGGCACACAAGCTGGCGCAAAAGAACAGCCTACCAATAAAACTGCAATTTCTGCGCCCAAGGAGATTTCGGATATTCGCGCTTCAATTGATCGTGCCAGGCCTTGCGTTGCGATTGCGCCACTTCCTTGCCGCTACAGCTATTATTGCCGCCCGGCGCATAACAATACACGGCACGATAAAGCGCATAGGCCTTTTCGTCCGCCCCCGCTTTGCGATCAGCAATCAATTCCTTATAAAGCTCAAGCCGCGAATAGGATTGTCCCGGAAACAAGGAGTTACCGCTGCCAAGCTGGCCTTCTTCAGGCGGAGTTTCGAGTTGCATCTGATCAAAACCGTTCAAGCGAAAGAAATCGGCGACACATAGCCGTGCGCGAACGTCGCTGGGATTTTTGGCGAGAAGAGCGGCGCTTTCCCGAATATGCGGACAGGCGAAGTCGCCCGCCTTGCCCCCTGCCTTGAACAGTCCGACGGGAATTTCCGTATCGGTGCGTAAATCGCTGAAATAGCCTTCGGTTCGCGCGCCTTTCGGGGTCAGGTTCAAATCGGAGACAAATTCGCCATAGCGCCCCCGGCTCAGCCCTTTGTAAAGCAGCGTAAACAGCGCAACTTCACGTCCATGAGTGTGCCCGGTTGGGTCGGCCGCTTGCGCGCGCAAAATAGCGGGACTTGCGACATGCAGCATCAGCAACTCGCGGACCGTGATATCCTGAACCAGTGATTTCGGCGCAAACACCTCGGCCACGGCATTGCCGCGCTCCATGTTCATTGCCAGCGCCATTTCCGCAATGGCGCTTTGCGGGACAGCTCCGGCATGGGCAACCAATTGTTCCCAAAAGCCCCGCGCATTCCGGTCTTTCACGGCATCAAGCGCCAATCCGCGCAAAGCTTGGCGAGAAAAATGGATGAAGCCCATTCGCGGGAAGCGCGCTGAATCGGGGATGATTGCAATCACCTCGGCAGGCTTTTTATCAACATAAAAGGCATGGGCGGCGAGCAGATATTGGTGCAGTTCGGGATAGCGCGCAAATACCGGCTTTTGCGCTTCGATTTCGGCACGGGTGATCTGTTTGCTGAAATATCCGCCGCGTTCCCGCATCCGCATCAAATCATCGACGGCCAGAAACAGCGGGTCTGCCGCCAAAACTTCCGCCATTGTTGCGCGGCAGCAGCTTGCTATCAATTTCCTCGGCCAGAGCGGCCTGATTGGTGCGACCCAAATCTTCTGCTTGCCCAAAACTAATTGCGCCCAGATGCCAGCGATATTCTGCAGCCAATTTTGCCGGTTCATTGCCCAGCCAATACACCCGGCGCATCAGGCTGCGTGCCGAATAGGCATATCGTCCTTTAGGCCAGTTTTTCAGATAGCTTTGAAATCTTTCACGCGCCTTTTCGAGCGCCACAACATCGCGCTTTCGCGTGCCATCAAAATAGCCCCATTCGTCAAAAGCATTGTCTTGTGCCTGATTGAGCGCATTGCGCGCGAGCATATATTGTGCGGTCTCGCGCACCCAATCGCTTTTGGCTTTGGATAGGGCCGCAAAGGCGATTTGTGCGGCATCGAAATCACCATCATAAAATATGATCGCCGCGCGCAAATAATCGCGGAATTCCTTTGCTGTGTCCGTCTTGATCCCGTCCAGCACGATCCGAAATGGAATTTCCCTCATCCCGCCGCCACATTCAGGCTCAAATATTTTGCGGGCATTGATAAGCGCATCGCGTTCGGAGGCTGTGAGATTTTTCGCAGCCTTTACGGCCTTTTCAAATGCCATTGCACCGTCGGAATTTGAACCGCAACGCGTATGTTCGCGAAATATTCCATCATTTTTCGGCTTCTGGTAATACAGATTGTCGCGCAGGGAGCGCCACTCAAAAAGGGGCTCAATACCGGTCGATTGCGCGCCTTTGCCGTCGGGATAAAAATCCTGCATCAACAGCAACAGGTTAACCCGCGTATCATTGCCAGGGCCTAGGATCGCACTGTTGTTGCAACCGCCATTTTCATATTGAACGACGCGCCATTGGGGTGTGCAGCCGTAATCGCCACTGGCCTGAACGGGTGATGACAAAAATGTGCAGGTGACGGCTGCAAAAACCAATATTAGGAAACGGCACATCGTTGACCAGCCCTTTGAAAATGGTGAAGACTTTACAATGAAAATGTGCGGTGCAAGTCACCATCCGTCAATGCACCGAAAACAAAAAGCTGCGGAAAAATGCAGAAATTTTGCATCGTCAACCAGCCCGGATCAATCGCCTCAACGCGCTAGCAAGCCCGCATTGCCTTCATGCAATCGCGCCCGCAATGTATTCAACAAATAGGCCATCGAATGATATTGCCCGATCACGATTGGCAACTCGATCAGCTGTCGCTCATCATAGCTTTGCGCCAAGCCTGCCCAAGTTGCATCTGAAATAACTGCATTTTCAAATAGTTCATCTGCAGCTGTTATCACAAGCCGTTCATGCGCCGACCAGTTTCCGGCATCCGGCCCGGTTTTCACCGCATCAATTTCTTCGGACGTAATCCCCAGCCGATGTGCAAAAAACACATGTTCACCAAATTCATAGGGCGCGCCACAATGCCAAGCGATCCGCAATATCGCCAATTCGCGCTCACGCGGCGGAATTGCGCCGCGCGCCAGAAGTTCGAGGCCAAATTCCGTTTGTTTTTCAAACAAAGCAGGATGCCGCATCAACGTGCCAAAAAATTCCGGCAAATCCTCCTTGGTGTGGATGCGGTCATTGCGATTGGCAACAACGCTAACCCGGCCATGCATCTCCAATGCCAGATCGGGCATTTCATCGGGAGAATAAGGTTCGATCCGCGGGCCATCGGCCTGAATGAACCGCTGTCTTTCGGCGGCCTCCTCCGGCGTACGTGATCGGATCATTTGATTTCCGATTCGTCGACCATTGGCCTGCTGTCTCGTGTGCCACGATATCGCGCCGCCGGATCATTGGGATCGCCCGCAATGATGACATGATCGGTGTGAACTTCGAGCAACGTGCCAACGAACGGAAAATCGGCAAGGCTTCCCGTCAACCGGTAGCTCACAATATCGCCCACTTTGAAAGTTTCAGGATCGAAATTAAACGCGAAAGGACAATCTTCGCCCCCTTCTCCCATGCCTTGCATCGTCAGTCTCCTCAGAAGCCAGAGTGATATGCCATCGGGTTCAAAACAAGCGCCATGTCAAAATGTAAAGCTTTCATCGCCGGGACGACAGCGCTTGTCTTCGTTTCCATTTTGCGGAAGACTATCGGCCTCAACGGAGAGGGAACGACGATGTCCGTAAAATCCAAGTTTCTGGTGATGATGTTTGCCGGTTCCTTGATCGGAACCAACGCCATGGCCGCACCTGCCAAGGTTTTTCCACCGCGCGACGAATGTCTGCACATCGATGGCTATTTCGAGATGCGGCAGAATTTTGAAGGCATCGTCAAGCGGCGTGATGCAAAGGCGTTTCTTGCCATGGTTTCCCCGGCGATCAGCTGGAGCTTTGGGGCCGACGGCGGTAAAGAGGCTTTTGCCAAAAACTGGAAGCTGGAAACTGGCAAGGCATCCGCGATCTGGAGCGAACTTGACCGGATCATCCGGCTAGGCTGCATTTCTCAAGGAGAAGGCACGGCTGCGATGCCGCATATGTTCGGACAAGACCCGGGCCTCGCAGAGGCCAGCGGAAGTGCGGCATTGGTACTCGGCCCGGCCGTCAATCTGCGCGCGCAACCAACCACGGCAAGTGCATCGCTCCGCAAAATCAATTGGGAAGTGGTGGAAGTGATGGGAACCAGCGGAACGCCGCCATGGTCTCAGGTCAAAACCGCCGATGGCAAAACCGGCCATATCCGCAATGATTATCTGCGCGGCTTTCTCGATTATCGCATTGGATTTGAGCGCAAAGAGAAAGGTTGGGTAATAAGCTATTTTATTGCCGGGGATTGATGGCAAACACAAAAGGCCGCCAGATTTCTCCAGCGGCCTCTTAATTTTCAAGGCGATATCCTTAGCCTACAATTTCTTCAGGCTTGAAGAAGTAGGCGATTTCGATTGCGGCATTTTCGTCGCTGTCCGAACCGTGGACCGAATTGGCTTCGATGCTTTCGGCCAGTTCCTTGCGGATTGTGCCGGGTTCGGCATTTTCGGGGTTGGTAGCGCCCATGATGTCGCGGTTGCGCTGCATCGCGTCTTCGCCTTCGAGCACTTGTACGACAACCGGGCCGGAGGTCATGAAGGCCACCAGATCGCCAAAAAACGGACGTTCGCTGTGGACCGCGTAAAAACCTTCGGCTTGTTCCTTGCTCATCTGGATACGCTTCGATGCGACAACGCGAAGGCCAGCTTCTTCCAGCATTTTGGTGACGGCTCCGGTCAGGTTACGACGGGTGGCGTCGGGCTTGATAATCGAAAAAGTGCGGGTAACCGCCATGGGAGAACTCCATTATTGGGATTGAAAAACTGGCGCGCCTCTAGCGGGGCGGGCGTATTAGCGCAAGGGCGCAACTATCGCGCGATTACGGCCCCTGCCGCCATTTGCCGCCGTCTTGCTTCCAATAGCGCCGTTCCACGCCTTCTTTGTCTGCCAAGGCCCGCCAAGCGGCACGGGCATTTTCGGTTTTATCGGGCGGGAACAGGTAAAAAGCGCGATCAAAGCCCAAGGCCTCTTCCCGCCAGACACCATCAGCCAGCGCGACCATTTTTGCACCATTTTCTGCTTCGACTTTTTCCGCAAGCAATATCGGCTGAAGGCCATCGCCTTCCTCACCTGCTCTGCCATTTGCCAGAAAGCTCTCGGGCTTCCAGCCCCACAATGCTGCGGACAGCTTTTCCAGCTGCGCCGCATCCCCGCTAACCACCAACAGCCGCCCGGCATTGTCGAGTATCTTTTGCGCGATGGGCGGCAGCACCTGTTCGGCAGGATCGCGGGTCAGCTGATAGAAATCGACTTGCATGGATTGCCAGGCATCAGGCTTCGTAATTATCCGCAACAAAGCGATCGAGCAGTTTCACGCCATAGCCGGTCGCGCCCTTTGCCCATGTTGGCCCGTCTTTATCGGCCCAGACCATGCCTGCGATATCCAGATGCGCCCATTTGACTCCATCCTTGATAAAACGCTGCAGAAACTGAGCCGCCGTGATCGAACCGGCATCGCGCGGTCCCACATTTTTCACATCGGCAATCGGGCTGTCGATCATCTTGTCATACGCTGGCGACAGCGGGAAACGCCATAATTTGTCGCCGCTCGACGTGCCTGCAGTCAGCAATTTATTGGAAAGGCTGTCATCGTTCGAGAACAGTCCGCCAAATTCCTTGCCCAGCGAAGTTATGATCGCACCGGTCAATGTGGCCAGATCGATGATGGTATCGGGCTTGAAACGTTTCCTGCGCCCAATGCAGCGCATCGCACAATACCAACCGCCCTTCGGCATCGGTGTTGATCACTTCAATAGTTTGCCCGGACATCGACGTCACAACGTCCCCTGGTCGCTGTGCATTGCCATCGGGCATATTTTCCACCAGCCCGCAAACCCCGATAACATGCGCCTTTGCCTTACGACCGGCGAGCGCCTTCATCACGCCCGCAACGGCCCCGGCACCACCCATGTCCCATTTCATATCTTCCATGCCCGCCGCAGGCTTGATCGAGATACCGCCGGTATCGAAGGTCACGCCTTTGCCGACAAAGACCAACGGTTTTTCCTGAGCGCCGCCAGTGCCATCCCATTTCAGGACCAACATCCGCGCAGGCTTCACCGAACCCTGCGCCACGCCCAAACAGCGCACCCATGCCCAGCTTTGCCATTTCCTTATCATCGAGAATATCAATCTCCACACCCAGTTCAGCCAGATGCAGGCACCGCTCGACGAAGCTTTCAGGATAGATGATGTTGGCGGGCTCGCTGACCAATTCCTTGGTCAACGCCACACCTTCTGCAATAGCGGAATGTGCTGACCAAATCGCCTCTGTTCCGTCCTGTGCGCCGACCACCGTTAGCCCGGTAACCGAAGGTTTCGAGGTTTCCGCAAGCTTGGTGCGATATTTATCGATCCGCCAGTTCCGCAATGTTGCGCCATAGGCCGCTTCCGCAGCAGCCTTTGGCGTCAAATTTTCAGCATGCAGAGCAATGGTTTTTGCACCACTTGTCTGCACCTTGGCGATCAACTCGCCTCCAGCCTTCAGGTAATCGCCGGATTCGCCGTCGGCGACCGCCAGCAGACATATCCGGACGGTCCGTCCGCCTTCTTGAGCAAAATAGAGAAAACTTTGCCCAGATGCCCCTTCAAAACGTGCGACTTTGGCGATTTCCCTAGCGGCTTCGGGGTTCTCCAACGGGAAGGAAAAATTCTCCCAGCTGCTCTTGGTGACGATAAAGCCCAGAACATCCGCGTCTTCGGGACGCGCATCTGCAAAGCGGATTTCCATTTAAGTCATGCCTTTCAGCCAAAAATCAGGTAACGCTCCGTGCGTTGTTGGCGTAGGCTATAGGCGAACATTGGGACGCGGTTAAAGCAAAACCTGTCTGCCGGGCTTTCGCTCACAAACTGTTAACCATATCCGGTGCATTGGTCGGGCTGGACCGCACCGTTTGGGGAAGTTAAGGACGCCGCCAGAAATGACTTGCCCTGCCATGCCCCAACTTTTCTTAAAAAGCGCCGTTGCGGCCTTTCTCATCGCGGCGCCTGCCTGCCTGTCTGCGGCATCGGCTCAGGAGGAGAAGACAACCGATTCCGCCGAGAACATAGCCTTTTCCGCCGATGTGATCGATTATGACAGCAACGTCGATATCGTGACCGCAAAAGGCAATGTGGTCGTCAAGCGCGAAGGCTATACACTGCAGGCGGACACCGTGGTCTGGAATTGCAATACCGGCGAAGTGACCGCCAGCGGAAATATACGCTCGATCGGTCCGCGCGGCGATGTCGCTTATGGCGATTCGATACAGGTTACAGATCTCGCTCAAAGACGGCGTTGTTGAAAACCTGTTGTTGGTTTTAAACGACGGCAGCCGCCTCGCTGCGCGCAGTGGATCGCGCAACGATGGTCGGCTTACCCTGAACCAGGCGGCCTACACTCCCTGTAAAGTCGAATTACCCAACGGATGCCCTAAAGAGCCCAGTTGGCAGGTCAAAGCCACCAAAGTGGTTTACGATCCCGCAAAGAAGCGTGTAAAATATGATGGTGCGCGGATCGAACTGTTCGGATTACCGGTGATCCCGTTGCCATTGCTTTCGCATCCAGCGGAATCCAAGGCGGGAAGCGGGTTTCTCGTTCCCAATTTGCGTTATTCACGCAACAATGGCGTGGAGATCGAACAGGGCTATTATTGGCGGATGTCCGAACATCGAGACCTACAGGTTTCCGGCCATTTGTTCAGCGATGTAGCCCCGATGGTCCATGCCCAATTTCGCGGATTTGAAGATAAGGGCGCCTTTCAGGTCAGCAGCTATTTGACCTATTCCAACCGTGTTTCAACCAGTGGAACCGCCACGACCGGATCGGACAGGGTTCGCGGCTATCTGGATGGTAGCGGACGTTTCCAATTCAACCCAAATTGGTCAGCCAGCGGATCTTTGCGCCTTGCGACGGATCGAACATTTTTGCGACGTTATGATATTAGCCGTGATGACAGGCTCCGGTCCAACCTCAATCTGGAGCGCATCGACGCCGATAGTTATTTCTCATTCAATGGTTGGGGCGTGCAAACCTTGAGAACCGGGGACAGGCAGGGCTTGCAAGCCATTGCCTTGCCGGAAATCGATTATCGGCTTCGGCTTTCCGATCCGATTTTTGGTGGAAAAGTGCAGCTGCAAGCCAATACGCTCGCCATCGGGCGAACGTCGGGGCAGGATACACAGCGCGCCTTTGGCTCGGCGCGCTGGGATATGCGGCGGTTAACGGGAATGGGACAGGAACTGAACCTGACCGTGCTGGCACGCGGTGATGCCTATCACAGCGATGAAAATGACACGACATTGACCGCTATTTACCGCGGCGAAAGCGGCTTCAAAGGCCGGGGTTTGTTTACCGCCGCAGCCGATTTACGCTGGCCATTTGTTGGCAAAGCTTTTGGTGGTTCGCAGATTTTGACACCGCGAATCCAGTTGGTCGGCACGCAAACAACGGGAAATCTGGAGGTTCCCAACGAAGACGCACGGGCGGTCGATCTGGAAGATAGCAATTTATTCTCGCTTAATCGGTTTCCGGGATACGACCGTATCGAGGATAATTTCCGGATGACCTACGGCGTCGATTGGTCGGTACGCCGCAAAAATGTGAATTTTGATTTCAACATCGGGCAAAGTTACCGACTGTCGAACCGCTCGACCATTTTTCCCAATGGCACTGGGCTTTCCGACAAGGTGTCAGATATTGTTGGGCGCAGCGAATTGCGGTTCAAGGATTTCGTCAAATTCAGCCATCGCTTCCGCTTGGACAAGGACAATTTCACCGTTCGTCGCAACGAATTGGATGCGACGGTTGGTTCACGCAGCACCTATTTCCAAGTGGGCTATCTAAAGCTCAACCGCGATATCAACTCGGTAGAAGATTTGTCAGACCGCGAGGAAGTCCGTTTGGCCGGGCGTGTACGTGTGGCCCGCTATTGGTCAGTATTCGGCTCGACGATCATCGATTTAACCAGCGCCCGGGAAGACCCGCTGACGACATCGGACGGATTTGATCCCATTCGTCACCGCCTTGGGATCGCCTATGACGACGACTGCCTGTCGATGGCCGTTACCTGGCGACGTGACTATCAACCAACGGGCGATGCCCGACGCGGCAATACATTCCTGTTCCGGCTGGCTTTCCGCAATTTGGGTGTCTAAAGAAACCTGCATTAGGGGGAGGCATCGCTCAGCTATTGTTCAGCCGACAATCGCTAGCGCACCGATCCCTTTCATAGGTGATGGAATATAAATGATGATCGCACGTAAACGTCTTGCACTGTTTTTGACTGCTGCCGCCATTGCTGCGCTTGCGCCAGCCCATGGCCAGACTGTGCCTGACATGGGTGTACAGGATGTCGGATTGGATATCCCCGAGGGGCAGATGCTGTTCAAACCCAACAACCCGAATGTTCGCCGGGCAACCGCTATCGTAAATGGCGAGATTATCACCGGTACTGACGTCGATCACCGGCTGGCTTTGATTTTGGCTGCCAATAATGAACCCTTGCCGCCGGAAGAAGTCGAGCGGTTTCGCCAGCAAATCCTCACCAATCTCATCGACGAATCGCTTCAAATCCAGGAGGCCGAAGCCAACGAAATCAAGATTTCCGACAGCGAAATTGAAAATTATTTCGCCGAAATCTCGCAGCAGAATTTCAAAATGCCTGCCAAGGAAACCGAGAAACTGTTGCTCTCCAAAAACTCTTCGGTTTCGACGCTGAAGCGGCAAATCAAAGCGGAAATCGCTTGGAACCGAGTGCTTGGACGCAACGTCCGCCCGCAAATCAATGTGAGCGAAGAAGAGGTCAATACGATCTTGCAGCGCCTGAAAGCCAATAAGGGGCAGACCGAATATCGGCTTGGGGAAATTTACTTATCAGCCACGGCAGAAAATCAGGAAAAGGTTTTCGCCAACGCCAAAAAAATACTCGAACAAATTCAGGCGGGCGGTAATTTCACTGCCTATGCACGGCAGTTTTCCGAAGCTTCCACGGCCCCCGTCGGCGGTGATCTTGGCTGGGTGAAATTGGGCCAATTGCCGCAATCGCTGGCCGAGGCTGCCGCTGGGCTTGGTCCCAATGAAATCGTGGCGGTTCCGTCTCCAGGCGGGATATCGTTGCTTTTGCTGATCGACAGCCGGCAGGTCGCAACCAGTGATCCACGCGATGCACTTTTAAGTTTGAAGCAATTGGCGGTAAACTTTCCCAAAGGGACGACCGAAGCACAGGCAGCCCCCATGGTGAAGCGCTTTGCCGAGGAAACGCAGAAAATCCGCGGTTGCGGCGAAGCCGATGCTATGGCCCAATCTTTGGGTGCTGAAGTGGTAAACCGCGACGGATTAAAAATCCGCGATTTGCCCGGTGCACTGCAACAGGTGATGCTCACATTGCAAATTGGCCAATCAACCCCGCCTTATGGTTCGTTAGAGGACGGCGTCCGGGTCTTTGTGATGTGTGGCAAAGACACGCCCGAAGCTGTTGCTGAAGAAAGCTTCGACGATGTGATGCAGCGCTTGGAAGCGGAACGCACGAACAAGCGCGCCCGCATGTATATGCGCGATTTGCGACGCGACGCTATCATCGAATATAATTGATGTCCGTTCCCGATCCTGCCCTTCCGCTGGCAATATCCAGCGGTGATCCGGCAGGTGTCGGGCCGGAAATTATTGGCAAAGCGTGGGGCGTGCGCCGCCTTAAGAAACTGCCACCGTTTTTCGCGGTGGGCGATGCCAATAGCTTTGCCAAACATTGGGACGGGCCGGTAAAAATCATCGACAATCCGGATCAGGCGGTAGAGGCTTTCCGGGGCGGATTACCTGTTTTTCATGTCCACGAGTGTGTCGAAATCATACCCGGAAAGCCCGATCTCGATGGCGCGCATTGTGCCCTGCAAGCGCTGGAAATCGCCACCGGTTTCGCCCGGTCGGGCACGGTTGCGGGAGTGGTAACCGGTCCGGTATCGAAAACGCAATTATACACCATCGGCTTTACCTATCCCGGACAAACCGAATTTGTGGCCGAACGGTGCGGGATATCGCGCAACAATGCCGTTATGATGCTCGCGGGTCCCGATTTGCGCGTCGTGCCGATGACAACGCATATGCCGCTCGTTGACGTACCCCATGCGCTCACGGTTGAGCTTGTTTGCCAGAGAATCAAAGCGACCGCCAAGGGCCTGCAACGCGATTTTGGCATAGAAAATCCGCGTCTGGCAGTTGCCGGATACAATCCCCATGCTGGTGAAAATGGCAATATGGGCAAAGAGGAAATCGAGATTTTCGCGCCGGCCATTGCCCAAATGCGCGCGGAAGGATTGAATGTCATCGGCCCCCTACCTGCCGACACCATGTTCCATACGGAGGCCCGCGCGCAATATGATGCGGCCTTATGCGGTTATCATGATCAGGCATTGGTGCCGCTGAAGACGCTGTATTTTCACGAAGCCGTCAATATCACTTTGGGCTTGCCCATTGTCCGCACATCGCCCGATCATGGCACGGCCTTTGCCATTGCCGGAACAGGTGTAGCGAGACCTGATTTGATGATTGCCGCGATCCGCATGGCCGCGATGTTTGCTCATAATCGCAAGGCCTATGCCGCGCCCGATTGCGAATGAGCGATACGTCCGAAACTGCCTCCATTACGCGAGGTGATTGCCCGCCACGGCCTGTCCGCTAGCAAGGCACTGGGCCAAAATTTCCTGTTTGACGAACAATTGCTGGATCGGATTGCGGCGGTTCCCGGATCACTTGCCGGGCAGCAGGTTTATGAAGTTGGCCCCGGCCCCGGAGGCCTGACCCGGGCCCTGTTGCGCGCGGGAGCACAAGTGACAGCCGTCGAGCGGGATCGTCGCTGCCTCCCTGCCCTTGCCGAATTGGCGGACGCCTTTCCGGGGCAATTGCGCGTAATCGAGGGTGATGCGATGAAAATCGACGCGACGGCTGAAATTGGCGGTCCCTTTCATATTGCCTCAAACCTGCCCTATAATGTCGGAACGGCTTTGACCGTCGGCTGGCTTACCAGCGCCGAATGGCCACCGCTTTGGCAATCCTTAACACTGATGTTTCAGCGCGAAGTGGCTGAGCGCATTGTCGCCAAGCCGGGAAGCGACGCATATGGACGCTTGGCAATTCTCGCTCAATGGCGGTCGATATCGAAAATTGCGATGTCCGTTCATCGCTCGGCCTTCACGCCACCACCCAAAGTGATGTCGGCGGTTGTGCACATAACGCCCGCTATTGCGCCCGAAGGCGTTCATATGGCAACGCTCGAAAAACTGACTGCCGCTGCTTTTGGCCAGCGTAGAAAAATGCTGCGCCAAAGCTTGAAGAGCGTGCCAAATGCACTCGATGCCCTGCGCGACGCGGGTATTGCCGAAGACCGCCGCCCCGAAACAGTCGATATCGCTGAATGGTGCGCGGTTGCCCAAACGCTGGGGTAACAGCGCTAGGGGTGGCGCAACGCCTTAAGTCGCGCTATTGGTTGCAAATGCAATCGCTTTCGTCCCCCGAACAGGCCGCATTGGAACGTCCGGATCATGATCGGATGCTTTCACAGGTTCAGATTTGGGCCGGGATAAATAGCGGCACGGGCAATCTGAAAGGATTGGGTGCGACGGCAAGTCTGTTGGCCGACGCCTTTTCCTCTTTGCACGGTCATGTCGAATTGCATGAACCTGCCCCGGTGAAGCGCGTGTTAGGCGATGGCAGCGTCGTCGAGGAGCAACATGGCCGCCATATGGTCGCCACCATCCGCCCCGAGGCACCGATACAGCTGCTTTTGACAGGACATATGGACACGGTATTCCCCGTCGACCACCCTTTTCAAGAGCAAAAGTGGCTGGGGGATGGCATTCTCAACGGGCCGGGCGTTGCCGATATGAAGGGCGGAATTTCGGTCATGCTGGCAGCGCTCAGCGCGGCAGAAATGCATGAATCCTTTGGGCAAGTCGGCTATCAGGTGATGATTAACAGCGATGAGGAAACGGGCTCGGCGTCCTCGGCAGACCTGATAGCATCGCTGGCAAAGGGAAAGCTCGCCGCCTTCACCTACGAACCCGCCTTGCCTGATGGCACATTGGCAGGCGCGCGCGCAGGGAGCGGCAATTTCTCGATTGTCGTCCATGGCCGCAGCGCACATGCTGGGCGCAACCCGCAAGATGGCCGCAATGCCCTGCTCGCCGCCGCCGATCTGGCGCTTCGGCTAAAGGCGCTCACGCGTGACGGATTGTCGGTTAATCCGGCCAAAATTGATGGCGGCAGCCTGAACAATGTGGTTCCGGACAATGCCGTTTTGCGCGTCAATCTGCGGCCGATGTCGGCTGAAATCGAAGCCGAAGCCAAAGAATCCATCAAGGCTTTGATCGCAACCATTGAGCGCGAACATGATGTTTCGATACATCTCCACGGCAGCTTTGGTCGCCCGCCCAAACCGCTCGACCCGCAATCGGAAAAGCTGTTTCATCTGGTCAAGCAATGCGGCTCTGACCTTGGCCTTGAAATCGGCTGGCGCGCGACGGGCGGGGTATGCGATGGCAATAATATCGCAGCGTGCGGAATCCCCGTTATCGATACCATGGGTGTTCGCGGTGGCCATATCCACAGCAGCGACGAATTTCTAATCACCGAAAGTCTGGTTGAGCGCGCGCGATTATCGGCGCTCGCCCTGATCCGCATTGCACAACAGGGACATTTATGAGTTTCATCATCCGACCGGCCACCGGCGAAGATTTGCAACCAATATATGAAATGGCGAAACGCACCGGCGGCGGATTTACCAATCTGCCGCCCGACAAGCCCGCTTTGCAAGCTAAGCTGGAAAAATCCGATGCGGCTTTTGGGCGGCGCGAAGATGACATCGGCAACGACATGTTCGTCTTTGCACTGGAAAACACCGCCACCGGTGAAGTGCGTGGCACATGCCAGATTTTTAGCCAGGTCGGGCAAAAATGGCCTTTTTATTCCTATCGACTGGGCATGTTGACCCAGCATAGTGCAGAACTGGACCGAACCTTTCGCGCCGAAATGCTCACACTCTCGACCGATCTCGAAGGGTCAACCGAAGTCGGCGGGCTGTTCCTGCATCCGGCGGAGCGCTCGGGCGGCTTTGGCATGTTGATCGCGCGCAGCCGCTATCTTTTCATCCGCAACCATCGCGCCCGCTTTGCCGATCAAACACTCGCCGAATTGCGCGGAGTGATTGACGAAGCGGGAATGTCGCCATTTTGGGACGGGATTGCCGGACGCTTTTTCGGGATGAATTTTCAGGACGCCGACGAATTTAACGCCGCGCGCGGCAACCAGTTCATCGCCGATCTGATGCCCAAGCACCCTATCTATACCGCGATGCTTCCGGAAAGCGCGCGCGCGGTAATCGGTGTGCCGCATCCCACGGGTCGTGCGGCGATGCGTATGCTCGAAAACGAAGGCTTTGAGTGGGAGAAATATCTCGACATTTTTGATGGTGGCCCGACGATGACGGTGAAGACGGACTCGATCAAAAGCGTGCGCGAGGCGGAGGACAGCCGGGTTGTCGCCGTAATCGACAGCATTGGCGATCATATTGGCGGCGACAAGGTGCTGGCCTCACGCGGCAGGCTCCTTGATTTCCGCGCGGCCTTTGCATGGATAGAACGGCGCGATGGCGGAGTGGCGATTGATAATGCCGGAGCAGCGTTGCTCGGCGTCGGCGAAGGCGATATGGTGACGCATGTTGCGCGCTGGTAAGTATTTCTTGTTCACGCGGAGACGCGGAGGCGCGGAGATTGTTCCGATTACCCCTCCGCGTCTCCGCGCCTCCGCGTGAACCAAGATGCTTACCGAAATCAACTTCGATGGCATCATCGGTCCCAGCCATAATTATGCGGGGCTGAGCCCGGGCAATCTCGCCTCGGCCAATCATGCAGGCGCGGTCTCGCAACCGCGCGCCGCTGCCCTACAGGGCATCGAAAAAATGCGCGCCAATTTGCAGCTTGGGCTTGGCGCAAGGGTTTTTCATGCCATTGGACCGGCCCAATCGGGCTTGGCTCGACGGACTTGCGACCGACATGGCAAGCGCCGAGCCGCATATCCGCGCCGCCGCTTTTTCGGCATCCGCCATGTGGGCGGCCAATGCAGCAACTGTTTCGCCTGCCCCTGATACCGCAGACGGGCGCTGCCATCTTATCGGCTGCTAATCTGCTCACCATGGCGCACCGCAGCCATGAATGGACCGGGACGCTGGCACAATTGCAACTGGCCTTTGCCGACGACCTGCATTTTGCCGTGCACGGCCCCGTGCCGCCCCCCTTTGGCGATGAGGGTGCAGCCAATTTCATGCGGCTTTGCCCTTCGCATGGCGAGGCAGGGATCGAGATATTCGTCTATGGCAAATCGGGCGGCCCCTTCCCCGCGCGGCAGCATATCGAGGCATCCAAAGCCATAGCCCGCGCGCACAAGCTTGATCCGGCAAAGACCCTGTTCATCCAGCAATCCGAAATCGCTATCGCGGCAGGTGCATTCCACAACGATGTGGTCGCGGTCGCCAACGAACGGGTGCTTTTCACCCATGAACAGGCGTTTGAAGACCCCGAAGCCACCTATGCCGCAATCCGCGAAAAAATGCCCGAGGCGGAGATTATCGTCGTCCCTGCCGATCGCGTCAGCTTGGCCGATGCGGTGCAAAGCTATTTGTTTAATGCACAACTCGTGACACTTCCTGACGGCGGCATGGCCCTCATTCTGCCAACCGAAGCACAAGCCAACCCTCGCGTTTGGGGCTGGCTGGAAGAGATGATCGCCGGAAATGGCCCGATCCGGCGGCTGGTTCCGGTCGATGTCCGTCAATCCATGGCCAATGGCGGCGGCCCTGCCTGTTTGCGGTTGCGCGTAGTGGCTGATCCGGCAACGGTCGATCCGCGCTTTATCGCTGATGAAGCGAAACTGGACCGGATGGCGGAAGTGATTTCGGTTCACTGGCCGAAGAATATATCACCTGACCAATTGCCCGATCCTGCGTTAACAGCACGGGTGCAAGAGGCGCGTAGCGCACTTCTCAGGGTCTGCGATTTAAGTGAACTGGATTGAACTATCTTGGCATAAAAGCCACGAAGGAAAGAAGATAGAAGATTGACTTCAATCCCCGTCTTTTTCCTTTTTTCCTTCGTGGCCTTTATGGGCCATAATCCGTCGGATTCCCTTACAAACTGCCATCGCGTTAACTACAAAACCAACGCATTACTGCGGCTGGCACGGGGCTTGCTATATTTTACATTAACCTATGAAAAAACTCGCGCGCCTGTTTCAGATCAAGACCAAAGCAGAGGTCTTCCTCATCACCTATCCACTGGCATTGGGCGCGATAAAGCGCGGGCAGGATTATATGGTGCAATATCCGGGACGGATCGGCTGGGTGTTTTTAGCGCTATGCACCGGCGCAGTTTTCATGGCTTCGTCCAAAATGCTGCAGGCCGTGGAATATCATCGCATGTTTGGAAACGATTGACGATCACGCCCTGACGTCATCCTGAACTTGTTTCAGGATAACAAACCAGCGTCGCCTGTAATCCTGAAACAAGTTCAGGATGTTGAAAATTTTTGGATAATTGAAGGTCCGGGAGATTTTGTTGCCCGGCTCTCCCGGGGGCCGCTGTAACCTTTCTGTTGCCCGGCCGGTTCGGCCGCGTTCTTTTAGATAATCTAGGACCGTGAGGCCCTTGGATTATGCTGCGAGAGCAAGTGCTTCGTTATCGTTTGCACTTATGAGTTTTGAACCATTTCACGGCTTATTCATGCCGGGCAAAAACAATGCTTTTGAACACACGTCGATCCTAGTTCAGCCCCGTCAAAACTCCTGATTTCTCAAGAGATATGGTGGAGCTGCCGGGTACCGCCCCCGGGTCCGCTGTATCTATTGCACACCGCAATTTATCGCCATAGTCGGGCGAACCCGACATGCCCTATATAGGCGTTTTTTGGTGAATGGGAAGTGAAGGCAGTCGTTTTTCATATTCTGACGACTATCGCGCCCGGTCGTAACGTCCCCTTCCGTCAAATCCGACTAGGCTCTTACCGTCAATCCTTAAACGCATTTCGCTAAAAGCTAGATCGACGACCTTGGACGTCGGCAAGATTATCGAAACAACGCCCGAGGCCATTGGTGGGAATGTAAAGGCTTGCTCGTGGGTGTCACCTTCGAAATCGATCTTGGCAATAATCCCGATAACTTTCTTGTCGGGCTTTGTGGACACCCATGTCCGTCCGCCGCTCTCAATCCGCCGCATTTCCTCACCGTCTCCGGAAAACCGGAATCGAATGTCGATCCGGTTGAAATGGTTTCCGGTTTCGGGATCGTGCACTAAAACACCGACGCCTTGCGTCCATTTCGACTTTTCCATTTGACCGGCCATTTGCGGCCGATTTTCATATTGGCAACCTTTGGGGAGCCGCGCATCGGGTGCTTCTTCATAAGGCAAACGCGCAGCACCGCGTGCCTGAAATCGACGTTCCAAGGCATTTAACCATGCATAGCGCGCTGTTCGGGCGGCATCGTGCAGTGCATTGGAGTTTGCATCGCCTCCCATGGCCGTAATCGCAGCGACTTCGTACCTTGCCCGCGCCTCGGCTTCCTCTGTTTCTGCATTTTCAGCGGCCCGAAGTTCAGCGGGGGTTACCTTTTCATCATATCCTGAAATGGTGGAAACGGATCGTGCGCTCACAAATTCGCCGTCAGCCAAAAACTTGCATCGCTTGGAGACGGCGGCATTGCGTTCGGCAAATTCGGCTTCTTGCACATCTTGCTCAAAAGCCGCGTTCCAAGGTCCGATTTCTTCCAAGCTGAACCAGGGTCCCGAATTGTCGACTGGATAGTTCACCAAGACAATTTCGTCAGCGACGCGTTCCCAGGTGCCTTTGCTGACCTGATCGGTCGCACCATATGCCAGGAACCATTCATAGCTTTTGTCGCGCCGTAATATCAATTCCGAGCCGACTTCCCTGATTCCACTTAGATAATAGTGGCCTTGCAGCTCTGTATCTGCGGCGCTGTCTGATTGTGAAGAGCCGTCTTGGGCATAAATCGGTGTCGCCAAAAAGCTCAGGAAAACGAACGCCGTTAAGGGTATTCCTAACTTCATACCCCTTGCATATTCCGGCTCTCGGACGGGATATGCACAATGAGTCCGTCAAGTTCGCTGCTCAATTCGATTTGGCAGGCTCAGCCTGCTCGTCCGCCGTGCCCCGCTGGCGAGATCGAGCATGTCTTCTTCGTCGCTGCTCGCGCGCGGCAGCTTATCGAACCAGTCCTTGGCGATGATCACATGGCAGGTGGAACAGGCCATTTGCCCCTCACACGTCCCCTCAAGCGGTTGTCCGGCATTTTGTGCGACATCGAGCAGGCTTTCGCCCGGCTTCGCCTCCACCGTTTGCGTGGTTTCGCCATCGGGGCTGATGAAATGGATTTTAATCAAACAAACTATCCTCAAAAACTATACCGTAGCCCTGAGCCTGTCGAGCCGAAGGCGGCCAGAGGCCAACGGCGCTTCACAGGTTGGCGCAAACCTTGAGGCGTGTTTCAACAGGCTAAGCACTACGGTATTTATTGCGCTGCAAAATTCAACCCAATTGCCTTTCCGCCGCCGCGTTGATCAACTCCGCTGCGCGTTCGATTTCTTCCAACATGGTATAGCGTCCCCATCCAAGGCGGATAGAGGATTTCGCCTGAGCGTCTGATAATCCAATAGCGCGCAACACATGGCTGGGGCGCCCCGAGCCGCTGGCGCAAGCGCTGCCGGCAGAGAACATCACATCACGACATTCGCTCATCAAGCGCGCCACATCCACACCGTCGCGGCGGATGTTGAGATTGCCTTTGTAACGGTGGGTGACCGAGCCATTGATGGTCCAATCTGCGAAAAGTTCAGTGGAGCGGTTCCAAAGAGTTTCGACATGCATCGTATCCGCTTCCATACGATCACCTGCAAGCTTCGCCGCTGCCCCAAAACCGGCGCATAATGCGGGCGACAACGTGCCAGAGCGCAAGCCTTGCTCCTGACCGCCCCCATGAATCAAAGGCTCAAGCCCAATCCCGTCGCGCACCCACAGTGCGCCAATCCCCTTTGGCCCATGAATTTTGTGCGCCGATAGAGCAATCATATCTGGGCCAACTGGAATGGTCATACGGCCAAAGCCCTGAACGGCATCGCAGAGCAGCAAACCACCTGCGGCGTGCACGGTATCGGCGATTGCGGAGATTCGGCTGACATAGTAACCTATCTCGTTGTTGAGCCAGCATGCCGCAATAAATCGCCCCTCACCTTCGGGAGCGGGATTTGAAACCCATCTGTCTCGACTGGCAAAACTCTGCCGCCCAAAAATCCCACACAATCGAGCACCGCCGCATGTTCGGTGGCAATGGCTGAAACCGGCAAACCACAGCCTTTAAGGCCCAAATTGATCGCCTCGGTGGCACCACTCGTAAAGATTACCCGTCCCCCGAGCGGCAACAGTGCCGCCACCTGCTCGCGCGCCACTTCGACCGCCGCCGCCGCTTTCGCCCGCCCACATGCGCGCTGTGCGGGTTCCAGAAATTGTCTCGCAGCCATGGCTCCATCCCCGAAAAAGCTTCGGGCGCGAGCGGGCGTGGTGGCCTGATAATCGAGATAGATCGGCTCGCTCATGCCGCCATTGCACGATCTCTGATACCCATCCATACGGCCATAAAGCGGTCGATATCGGCTTCGGTGGTGGCCGGGCCGAAAGCTAACGCGAATGACTTCTGCCGCCGCCACATCGTCCCAGCCCATCGCGGCCAAAACCTTGCTCCCTTTCAGTGTACCCGAAGAACAGGCGCTACCCGCCGACACCGCGATTCCCGCCATGTCGAACGGAGATGAACTGGCTCGACGCGGAAACGCCGGGCATCCGGTATCCCGCAACGGTGGCGACACGCGGCGATGCTACGCCAACGATTTTGCCGCCCTCTCCCATATGGCTGCATCGAGCTTGGCGCGCAGCGACACGGCCCGTTCGGTCCAGCCAAAACCCACCTCCAATGCCGCCGCCATGCCCATGATCAGCGGCAGGCTCTCGGTCCCGCGCCGATAGCCCTTTTCTTGCCCGCCTGTTGGCTAAGCAGCGATAAGTCACTCAGCAACAGTGCTCCCACCCCGGGCGGCGCTCCGAATTTATGCCCGGAAAAGACGATCAAATCTGCATCGGGCAAGGGCAGTTTGCCCAGCCTTGCGAACAATCGGCAAACAACAATCCGCCTCCCTGCCGAATTTCTGCACTCAGCGCCGCCAAAGGCTGGATAATCCCGGTTTCATTATTCACCTGCTGGATCGCATAGCGCCGGTTGGAGGCAATCGAGGGCAAGTGCACGATGCCGTTCGCATCAACGCGCAACCGCCCTTCCTGCCCCACAGCGGCGAGCACCGCATCATGCTCAACTGCACTGGCGATCGAATCAAAATCGCGCAAGGCCGAGACCAATGGCTTCGCTGGCACCGCTGGTGAACAGCAGTTCGCCGTCCCAGCCAAGGCCGCCTTCACCCGCGCCCGCGCATCCTCCAGCGCCGCCTTTGCCGCGCGCCCTTCGGCATGGGGCGACGATGGATTGGCCCAGCGCGCCATGGCGTCGGATATGGCATCACGCGCCGCAGCAATAATCGGCGTGGTCGCAGCATGATCCAGATAGAGACGGTCGGCGATCATTTGTGTGCACTTACATCCATGACAGTTGCGAAATTCGCAATCGCTTCTATATAGCCAGCCAACTGCTGCATAGCCCGAAGTGCAGCGCCCAATTTGTCACGATTGAACTTTACTCATGCCAGCAATTGCCATTCCCGGCCCCGAAGGCCGCATCGAAGCCCGCTTTTCTCCGCCGCCGCGCCCGCGCGCGCCGGTCGCCATGATCCTGCATCCGCACCCGCAAGCAGGCGGTACGATGAATGACCGGATTACGCAGGCGATGTATAAAACCTTTGTCGCGCGAGGATTTGCGACTTTGCGTTTCAACTTTCGCGGCGTCGGCCGTTCGGAAGGCGAATTTGACAATGGCATTGGCGAACTTTCCGATGCCGCTGCCGCTCTCGACTGGATTCAGGCGTTCCATCCCGAAGCATCGACCACATGGATCGCAGGGTTCAGCTTTGGTGCGTGGATCGGAATGCAGCTTTTGATGCGTCGCCCCGAAATCCGTGGTTTCATCTCGGTTTCGCCGCCTGCGAACATGTATGATTTCACTTTCCTCGCCCCCTGCCCCTCATCCGGGATCATCATCCACGGCGTGAATGACGAAGTGGTCAGCCCCAATTCGGTGCAGAAGCTGGTCGATAAACTCCGCACCCAGCGGCACATCACTGTCCACCACGACGAAATCCCCCGCGCGAACCATTTCTATGAACATGAAATGGAACTGTTGATGGGGTCGGTCGATAATTATCTGGATATGCGGCTCGATCCGGCTTGCCCGATCAAGTGATTATATTAAATCACGCGGAGGCGCGGAGTGCGCGGAGGTTTTTTGGAATATTCTCCGCGCACTCCGCGCCTCCGCGTGAATTATTTATTCTTATTATCTGCTAAAGATCGCCCTGCCTCATCCGGCACCGTCCAGATCGCCACATTGGCAAAGATCACCAACGCCGCTGCCACCATCAGCCACATTTTCTGCCCCAGCCCTTCGCGCTGCCATAACGCCCACGCGCCCCACAAAAGCGCGAATCCGGCGAGCATAGCGATGGCGAGAACTGCATTGGTCATACCGCCGACATAAAAGCTGTGGATCGTGCGCGCAAGCGGGGCGGAAACGCATAGCGTTTTCTGGCGCTCTGCCTTAAGGACGCGGCGAAACCAACTCGCCTGCCAAACGGAACGCCCCTATGCGTATAGCCATCGCCTCCGATCATGCCGCCATCGCCCTGAAATCGGCACTTGTCGCCTATTTAACCGAAGCGGGGCATCAGGTGCTCGACATCGGCCCGTACGAAGAAGTTTCCGTCGATTATCCCGATTACGGCTATCGACTGTCCGAAGCCGTTGCCAGCGGCGATGCGGAGCGCGGCGTTGCCTTGTGCGGATCGGGCATTGGCATTTCCATTGCTGTCAACCGCAACCCGGCCTGCCGCTGTGCGTTGGTGTCAGAGCCATTGTCGGCCAAGCTTTCCCGCGAACATAATGATGCCAATGTCATCGCCATGGGCGCGCGGTTAACGGGAATTGATATGGCTAAGGCCTGTCTCGATGCCTTCCTCTCGACCGATTTTGGCGGTGATCGCCATTCGCGCCGTGTTCACAAACTTTCCCATCCCAGCTACTCCCCCAATCTTTCCAAGGAATCCGCATGACCTCCGCCGCAGCCAACGATGTTCAGCCCGACGGCTTTTTTACTCGAAGTCTGGCCGAGGCCGATCCCGATATTGCCGGTTGGATCGCCAAAGAACTGGGCCGTCAGCAGGACAAGATCGAGCTGATCGCGTCTGAAAATATCACCTCGCGCGCGGTGCTTGAAGCAACCGGATCGATCCTCACCAATAAATATGCCGAAGGCTATCCCGGCAAGCGCTATTATGGCGGCTGCGAATATGTTGATGAGATCGAGACCATAGCGATCGAGCGCGCGAAGAAGCTGTTCGGATGCAATTTCGCCAATGTGCAGCCCAACTCGGGCAGCCAGATGAATCAGGCTGTGTTCCTCGCGCTGTTGCAACCCGGCGATAGCTTCATGGGGCTCGATCTGGCCGCAGGCGGGCATTTGACGCATGGTTCGCCGGTCAACATGTCGGGCAAATGGTTCAAGCCTGTGCCTTATGGTGTACGTGAAGACGATCAGATGATCGACATGGACAATGTCGCCGCCATCGCCCGTGCAAACCGGCCCAAGCTGATCATTGCGGGAGGCACGGCCTATTCGCGCGGTTGGGATTGGGCGGCTTTTCGCGCAATTGCCGACGAAATCGGCGCTATCCTGATGGTCGATATGTCGCATATTTCGGGACTGGTTGCAGGCGGCGCACATAGCTCGCCGATCCCGCACGCGCATGTCGTGACGACGACCACGCATAAATCACTGCGCGGTCCGCGTTCGGGCGTAATCCTGTCTAACGACGAAGCTATTGCGAAGAAGATGAATTCGGCGATTTTCCCGGGGCTTCAGGGCGGACCTTTGATGCATGTGATCGCGGCAAAGGCCGTGTGCTTTGCCGAAGCAATGAAGCCGGAGTTCAAAAGCTATGCGGCAAGCGTCGTCGAAAATGCCAAGGCAATGGCGGCATCTTTGCAGGAACAAGGGCTTGATATTGTCTCAGGTGGAACCGACAACCATTTGATGCTGGTCGATTTACGTCCAAAGCAGGCCAAGGGCAAACATGCCGAACACGCGCTCGATCGCGCTTCGATCACCTGCAACAAAAACAACATCCCTTTCGACACCGAAAAGCCCGCGCTCACTTCTGGTCTGCGCCTCGGCTCGCCTGCGGGAACAACCCGCGGTTTTGGCCCCGCCGAATTCCGCCAGATTGGCCGGATGATCGCCGATGTCGTCGAAGGCCTTCGCAAAAATGGCGAGGCGGGCGATGGCCAGATCGAAGCACGGGTTAAGCAAGAAGCCGAAGCACTGTGTGCACGCTTCCCTATCTATCCCTCTTGAATTCTGCTACTGCCTTACTCATCTAATACAGCGGAAGGAGACCGATGATGTCCCAGACGTGCAATGAGTGTGCTACCGAAGTAACCGAAGGCATGAAATTCTGCCCCAAATGCGGGGCAAAAACGCCCGAACGGCTGGCCGAGGAAAGCTTTCCCAATCAGGCCAAGCATTATATGGGCGAGGCCGCCGACGAATTATGGGGGGCGACCAAAGACGCCTATCAATCCGGCAAGCATCTGGCAGACGGCGATAGCGCCAAAAAAGTTGCAGGCGGTGCAGCCCTTGGCGCTGCCGCTGCTCTGATCGCGCCCATTGGCATTGCGACCGGCGCAGTAATCGGCGCTGGTATCGTGGCGTACCGTCATATGAACAAGAAAAAGAACCAAGAAAAAGAGACATAATGCGCTGCCCATTTTGCGGACATGAAGACAGTCAGGTAAAAAACTCACGCCCCACCGAGGATGCAGCCGCGATCCGCAGGCGGCGGCAATGCGAAGGCTGTGGCGCGCGCTTTACGACCTTTGAACGCATCCAACTGCGCGAATTGACCGTGCTGAAAAGCGAAGGGCGGCGCGAGCCATTTGAGCGCGAGAAACTCGAACGCTCTGTCGCTATCGCCTGCCGCAAACGACCGGTGGACAGCGTGCAGATCGAACGGCTGGTATCGGGCATTCAGCGCCATCTGGAAACTTTGGGAGAAAACGAAATCCCGTCCGCACGCGTCGGCGCTTTTGTGATGGACGGACTGAAAGCGCTCGATACCGTCGCCTATATCCGCTTTGCGAGTGTTTATAAAGAATTTGCCGAAGCCAAGGATTTCGAAGAATTTGCAGGAGCGGTGAGCGAAGCGGGACAAAAGTGACTGCCCCCCCCATCATCATCCTAGTCCGCCCGCAACTGGGCGAAAATATCGGTAAGGCCGCGCGCGCGATGCTCAATTTCGGGCTCACCGAATTGCGGCTGGTGGCTCCGCGCGATGGCTGGCCCAATCCCGATGCGGGCCCGGCAGCATCGGGCGCGGATATCGTCCTCGCCAACGCACAGGTTTTTGACACACTGGCAGAGGCCGTTGCCGATATCAGCCATATCTATGCCACCACCGTCCGCAAACGCGGTGTTACCAAGCCGGTCGTCACCCCTGCCGAGGCCGCAGCCGAGATACATGCGGCCACGGCGCGCAGTGCGATCCTGTTTGGTGCGGAACGGTCCGGTCTCGAAACCGAGGAGGTTGCCTTTGCGCGGAGCATTATCACCGTTCCGATCAATCCCGAATTCGGCTCGCTCAATCTGGCGCAAGCCGTGATCCTGTGCGCCTATGAATGGTCAAAACACCAGGCCTTGGCCAGCCCGCCCAAAGTCGATCTCGATCCCCCTGCCCCGCAAGGCGAACTCGACGGCATGATCGAACAGATGTTCGCCATGCTCGACGAAAGCGGCTTTTTCTTTCCGCCGGAACGCGCACATGTGACGCAGCAGACGCTCAGGAATCTGCTCACCAAACCCGGCTGGAACGCTTTGGAGGTTCGCACCTTACGCGGGGTATTGAGCGCCTTTGCCGGGCGACATGCGAAACGCGCAGATCAAAAATGAGGACATAAAAATTCACCGTAGCCCTGAGCCTGTCGAAGGGCGCTTATCCGGCAACGCGCCCTTCGACAGGCTCAGGGCTACGGTTTTGGCCAGATATTCAAATGATCCCAGCCTTGACAACAGCTACGCCCGTCGCCATAGGCGCGCCTTCGCAATTGGCCCTGCACCCTCGGTGAAGCAGTGGCCGCAGTTCGTAATTGGCGGACTGGTGCGGTTCCGGGGACATGAAAACGAAAAGCAAATTGAAAGGGTTCGACTATGTCGAAGCGTAACGCATCGAAGTATAAACTTGATCGCCGGATGGGCGAAAATATTTGGGGCCGCCCCAAATCACCTGTCAACCGCCGCGAATATGGCCCCGGTCAGCACGGCCAGCGTCGTAAGGGCAAAACTAGCGATTATGGTCTGCAACTGCGCGCCAAGCAAAAGCTGAAAGGCTATTACGGCGAAATCACCGAAAAGCAGTTCAAGCGCTGCTATCAAACCGCCGACAAGATGAAGGGCGATACCTCGCAGAACCTGATTGGTCTGTTGGAGCGTCGCCTCGACATGATCGTCTATCGCGCCAAATTCGCCCCCACCATCTTTGCTGCCCGCCAGATCGTGAGCCACGGCCACATTCGCGTCAACGGCGTGAAGTGCAACATCGCCAGCCGTCAGGTTGACGTCGGCAGCGTGATCAGCCTGGGTAACAAGGCCAAGGAAATGGCGCTGGTTATCGAAGCGCAAGGCCTCGCCGAACGCGACATCCCCGAATATGTCGGCACCCGATGGCAATGACAAGGTGACATTCGTTCGCGTTCCCACGCTCGACGAAGTACCTTACCCAGTGAAAATGGAACCCAATCTGGTCGTCGAATTCTATTCGCGCTGATTTGGTCTCAAAACCAGTTTCAAAAAGGCGGTCCTGCGGGGCCGCCTTTTTTGTTGCTCAATCCATATCGCCACATATCCTCTCCAGTGGGAGAGGATATGGAGGCTTGAGAGCGTTAGCGAACTAGCCGAAGTTGGTGAGGGGTTGTGCCTTGTCGATAATGCACATCCCCTCACCGCTGCGACTAATTCGCTGCGCTCATAAGTCTCGCTGCCTCTCCCACTGGAGAGGGAAAAATTCAGAGCATTTCCGACCAATTGTTTTTCATTTGAGCCTTGCCTTCTCCTCCGCCATAAGGCGCAATAATATTTCAATGAGGAGAATCCCATGCGCGTTTTGACGCTTGCTGTAATGTCCTGTCTTGCGCTGTCGGCGTGCAAGAAAGTGGACGGCCCCGATGCGGGTGCGATGCCCGAGGTGAAGGTGGGCGAACTGTCCGAAGCGACGATGAAGGATGTCACCAAAGCATTGTCGTCCGACGCCTTTGAAGGCCGCGCGCCGGGCGGAGTGGGTGAGGAAAAAACGGTCGCGCTTACTGATCGAGAAATTCAAGGCCGCAGGGCTGGAACCGGGCAACCCTGCGAGCAGCAAGGACGGCGGCTGGACACAGGATGTGCCGCTGGTGGAAATCACCGCGAAAAATGTCTCGCCGCTCTCGATCATGGCCGATGGGCCGGGACTTGAATTCCAATATGGCACTGACTTTGTCGTAGGCAGCTACCGTGAGGCGCCCAAGTCACAAATCGCGGCAAGCGACATGGTATTCGTCGGCTATGGCATCAACGCCCCCGAAAAGGGCTGGAACGATTATGCCGGCGTCGATGTTAAGGGCAAAACCGTCCTGATCCTCGTCAACGACCCCGATTTTGAAACCGAAGGCCTCGAAGGCCCGTTCGGCGGCAAGGCCATGACCTATTATGGCCGCTGGACCTATAAATATGAAGAAGCGGCAAAGCAGGGTGCGGCAGCGGCGCTGATCATCCATGATGAAAAGCCAGCCGCTTACGGCTGGAACGTGGTCAACAGCAGCTGGACCGGCACGCAATTTCTGGCCGCATCCAAAAATGCCGGCGCGGATCAAACGGCGGGCAATGGCTGGATCCAGAAAGAGGTAGCCCGCAAGATCATGACGGCGGGCGGCCAAGACCTCGACAAAGCGATGGCCGCTGCCAAGCAAAAGGGATTTAAGGCAGTCCCGCTGGGGCTGAAGGCCAATTTGTCGTTCGATAATGACATCAAGAAACTGAACAGCCGCAATGTCGTTGGCCTGTTAAAGGGTGCAAAACGGCCGGACGAATATGTGCTTTATACCGGCCATTGGGATCATTTGGGAAAATGCACTCCAAAGGATGGCGACGACATCTGCAACGGAGCCGTCGATAATGCCACCGGCAGCGCAGCGCTCGTCGCCCTTGCCGAGGCGCATAAAAAGGCGGGAGCGCCCGATCGCAGCTTGGTGTTTTTGGCCGTGACCGCAGAGGAATCGGGGCTTTTGGGTTCCAAATATTATGCCGAAAACCCGGTTTATCCAGCGGCGCAAACCGTGGGCGGGGTGAACATGGATGCGTTTTCGATGGCAGGGCCAGCGAAGAATTTGACCGTGGTCGGCCTCGGTAAATCGGAGCTTGATGGCTATCTGAACGCCGCCGCCAAAGCCGAGGGACGCACCCCCGAACGCGAACCGACCCCGGAAAAGGGCTTTTATTACCGCTCAGACCATTTCAGCTTTGCCAAACAGGGCATCCCGATGGTCTATTTCGAAGGCGGAGAGGATTTGGTGACCGGTGGCGTCGCGGCGGGCAAAAAGGCAGCCGACGACTATACCGAAAACCGCTATCACGCGCCGTCGGATGAATATGACGAGACATGGGACTGGACTGGCGTGATGGCCGATTTGCGGCTCTATTACCGCGTGGGTAGGATGCTGGCGATGACCGAGGCGTGGCCCAATTGGAACAAAGGCGACGAATTCCGCGCCATTCGGGACAAGAGCCGGAGCGGGAAATAAGTCTTATTCGGAGTAGCAATTGCATTTTAGCCGCAATGCTTCCGCTGCCAAGCGCTTGTCGCGTGTCCAGATAGAAGCTTCATTCCTGCCTGTTAATGCAGCGATCAAATGTGCGTCGACAAATCCGAGCCCTGTTCCGCCGATCTTATTGGTTGTCGCAAATGCATAGAAATCGGTTGCAGTCACCGTTTCGATCAGCGGAAGGCAGGTCATAAAAGAAATGATCCGATCAACAGACGGAACATTTCCCATAATGAATTCACCGATCACAAAAGGATGAATGGCAACCTGCCCGGCGGCGAGAAGCGCCGCAACTCGTGGCTCAGATTTCCGAAAATGATCAACCCAGATGGATGTATCGATCAGGATCACAAGGAAGGCCGTTCCCGGGCAGGAATGACAAGATCGGGCATTGTTCCGCCAAGTTTGATAAGTTCCTCCACGGCGACCTGTTGAAGTAAAGCTCGAACCGCTGCGGCCTCAAGTTCCATCCGATCATGTATTCCAGTCAAAGACCGGGCCTTATCCCAAAGATCGAGATTGTTAAGGCCACGATGCGAGCGACCCGCGCCTTCGGTTCTGACAAATCGGACCCGTTCCCGCTTTACGTCGATGTCGCGTGTTTCCCAACCTGCACCAATCCAGCCTTCTGCCTGACTGTGGTTGCCTTTGTAGCTATTGCTCCACCAAGCCCGATGTTTCCGCGCGCTTGCAGGCAACTTAAAGCCCAATATCTCTTCGATCTCACTCAGGCTGGCGCAATATTCGTCATTGCTTGCTTGCTTCAACTTTCGCGCTATTGGCTCATATTTTCCCACGTCTGGTCTCCAAAATGATCCTAAATCAAATATACTAAATTGCAATGATGTCAAACTATTTCAAAATGCCCGCCGAATGGGCACCGCATGAAGCCGTGTTGATCGGGTTTCCATCACATCTTGAGGCTTGGGAGGATGCGTCGATTATGGAGGCGGCACAGGCGCAGGTCGCGGCGTTTGCCAATGCCGTGCATGATAGCGGACGCGGTGAGACGGTTCACCTGATCGCGGGCACTGTCGAGGCTGCAACACGGGCGCGGGATTTGGTGGCAGCGGATGTGATCGTTGAGGAACGGCCGATAGGCGATGTCTGGCTGCGCGATACCGGTTGTATCGTCGTCAGCGATGGCCAATCCCGTCGTGCGCGCAATTTTGGCTTTAACGGCTGGGGTGAAAAATATCACTATCCCGGGGACGAAAGCATAGGCCGCGACTTGGCGGAGGCAGCCGGATTGGCCATTGATGACATAGACTGGGTGCTCGAAGGCGGCTCGATAGATGTCGATGGCACGGGGCTGGCAGTCACCACAGTCGATTGCCTGCTCAACCCCAATCGCAATCCCACGCTCGACAAGGCCGCCATCGAAGCGCGCTTGCTCCGCGATCTGGGCATCACCCGAACCCTATGGCTGGGTGACGGTCTCGCCAACGACCATACCGACGGCCATATCGACAATCTGGCGCGCTTTGTGGGGCCGAACCATCTGGTGATCCCGCAGGCGAGCGATGCGGACGATCCCAATGCCGCCGTTTACGCCGATGCCCGCCAGCGTGCCGAAGCCTTTGGCTGCAAGGTAACGCCCCTGCCCTCGGTCGGTCGCTTCATGCAAAATGGCGAGGCTGTGCCCGCCAGCTATGTGAATTTCTATATCGGTAACAGTACCGTCATCGTCCCCACCTATGGCAGTCGCCATGATGAAGCCGCGCTTGCCGCACTCGAACCGCTGTTCCCCGACCGCAAAATCATCGGCCTGCCTGCCGACGCAGTGCTGACCGGCGGCGGCAGTTTTCATTGTTCGAGCCAGCAAGTTCCTTTTGCTTGAAATTCTGGCTGTGATACCAAGGGGGATCAAAATGAGAGGAACCCTTAAATGCTCCACCTGTCTCCCCGTGTCATTTCCGCCACTGCCATAGCACTTGCCCTGTCGCTGGGTGCTGCCCACGCCAAAACAAAGGCTAAACCCGCGCACCACCACCATGACGCAGCCCACGCCGCGATGCATAAAGAACATCAAGTACGGCTGGCCGCTGTCCTCGCCGATCCGTCGCGCATCGAAGACGCCAAGCGCGACAAATACCGGCACCCGGCAGAAACCCTGGAATTCTTCCAGGTCCATCCCGATCACAAAATTGGAGAATATGCCCCCGGCGGAGAATGGGTTTCGCGGCTGCTGGGCCGTTATGTGAATGAAAAGGGGAAGCTTGTCGGCCTCTATTTCGATCCCAAAATTTTCAGCGATCCAAAGCGGCAGGAAGGCACCAAAGCCGGGGCGGTCAAATATCCCGAAGATGTAGCGAAAGTGACGGGTCGTCCTGCCAGTGATTATGCAGCTTATACGTTGGGCGCGATACCCGAAGGCGAAAAGGGCACGTTTGATCGTATCCTCATCATGCGGATGATGCACAATCTCACCCGCTGGAACGCGGTCGATTCAGAACTGAAGGCGATGCGTGACTTGTTGAAACCGGATGGTTTGGTCGGCATCGAACAGCATCGTGCCAAAGCAGGTGCTCCCTATAGCTACACCGACGGCAACATGGGCTATATGCGCGAAGCCGACATCATCAAACGCATGGAGCTGAACGGATTTGAACTGGTCGGCAAAAGCGAGATCAATGCCAATCCAAAGGATACCGCAAACTGGCCAGACGGCGTGTGGACTCTGCCTCCGGTGTACACATTGAAGGACAAAGACCGCGCAAAATATGAGGCGATTGGCGAAACAGACCGGATGACATTGCTGTTCAAGAAGCGTCCGTGACAGCCGCTTTTGTTACCCGAGCGTTGTTGTCGGGCGTGATCATTGCCCTGATCGCGCTCATCGGACGCAAGGCCCCTGCCCTTGCCGCCATCGTGGCGTCATTGCCACTCATCTCGATCCTCGGCATGATCTGGCTGTGGCGCGACACCGGCGACGCAAAGTTACTTGCCGATCATGCAGAGGCAACATTCTGGTATGTGCTGCCTAGCCTGCCGATGTTTCTGCTGATCCCGTGGATGTTGCGCGGCGGCCAGAGCTTCTGGCTTTCGCTGTCCGCAGGGATAGTTCTCACCGTCGTCCTTTATTTGTGCACAATTGCGATTGCCGCACGTTTCGGCGTGAGGCTATAGCGCGGACATGATCACCGTCGCCGCGCTGCAACTCCCGCTTTCCGGCGGTGAAGCTGAAAATATCGAAGCTGTCTCTGATTTAGTGGCACATGCTGCGGCGAGGGGCGCGCAGATCATCCTGCCGCCCGAGCTGTTTTCCGGCCCCTATTTCTGCAAAACCCAAAACGAAGCCCATTTCGTCCTCGCCCGTCCCACAGCGGAACATCCCTCGGTTCAGGCAATGGCAAAGCTGGCCAAGAAACTGGGTGTGGCCATTCCCGCAAGCTTTTTTGAACGCGATGGTTCGCATTATTACAATAGCGTCGCGATGATTGATACAGGCGGAGAAATCCTCGGCACATACCGTAAAAGCCATATCCCCGACGGCCCCGGCTATCAGGAGAAATTTTATTTCCGGCCCGGCAATACGGGTTTCAAGGTTTGGGACGTGTGCGGCACGCGGATTGGCGTCGGTATATGCTGGGACCAATGGTATCCCGAAGCAGCCCGGGCCATGGCGTTGATGGGTGCGGAAATACTTTTCTATCCCACAGCTATCGGCAGCGAACCCGCCGAAGACCTCGATACGCGCGATATGTGGCGTCGCGCCATGGTTGGCCATGCGGTGTCCAATGCCATGCCGGTGGTTGCGGCGAACCGGGTTGGAACCGAAAGCGACCATGCCGGTATTCCGCAGACATTTTACGGCACCAGCTTCATCGCCAATGAAAAAGGTGATGTAGTCGCCGATCTTGATGACCGCGAAACGGGAATCATCGTCGCCAACTTCGATCTGGACCGCGCCCGCGAGCACCGGGCAGCCATGGGTTTCTTCCGTGATCGCAGACCACAGCTTTACGGTCGGCTGGCGGAGGATATTTGAGCGCCCATCTTTATCTCGTGGCGCTCGGTTCGAATCAGCGGATCGCGCATATCGGCGCGCCTGCCGCTGTGATCGAACAGGCCATCGCTGCGCTCGAAATGCCAGAAATAGATGTATTTGCGGTGTCCCCGATTATCGGATCCCGCCCATTGGCCCGTCACAGCGGCAATATGCCAATGCCGCAGCATTGCTGTCGAGCGAGCTTGATCCGCCCGCGCTGCTGCGGACATTGCAAAGCATTGAGCACCATTTCGGGCGCAAACGATCCGGCCAACCATGGCGAGGACGGACGCTTGATCTCGATATCATTTTTTGGTCGGGCGGCATATGGAGTTCGGCCTCGCCGCCGCTGTCGATCCCGCATGTGTCGTCCCGCGAGCGCAACTTTGTCCTCACGCCCGCACTGGCAATTGCCCCCGATTGGCACGATCCGGTGACCGGCCTGAGCATCCGTCAACTTTTTCACAGACATAACCGCGCCAAGCCGCTTGACCCTGCGCGCAACCGCCTCTAGGGGATGCGCTCTCGAACGCGCTTGCACCTTTCGCAGCGCCGGTAGGGCCCTTAGCTCAGTCGGTAGAGCAACTGACTTTTAATCAGTAGGTCGCTGGTTCGAATCCAGCAGGGCTCACCATATCTTTGAAAAAATTAATGGGAAAGACGTCACGTTGAGCGAACGTCGTTGTGCAAGCGGCGCGACCCTCCCCGACATGCCGCGTGTCGCCAACACAACGGCTTTCCAGAATCAATTTTTTCCACTCAAAACGTAATTGCTTGCCGCCGCGCGACGTAGAGGCCAGACCGTTGCCAACGGGGTTTCGATGGCGATCGGAGAAGAATGCAGGCAAGGCACTTCGACGCGACCGTATCCGGGCATGGAGGAGATTGCGGGATGAAGAGCTCAATAGCGACGGTTTCGTTAAGTGGAACGTTGATCGACAAGTTGAGAAACATATCCGATCAAGGTTTTGACGCCGTCGAGATATTCGAAAATGATTTGCTGAGCGCACCGCAATCGGCTGCCGAAGTCGGCAAAATCATGCGCGATCTGAGTCTAGATTGCGCGATGTTTCAGCCGTTTCGCGACTATGAAGGCCTGCCTCGTGAACTCTCAGACCGGGCGCTTGACCGGATGCGGCGCAAATTCGATGTTATGGATGCGCTCGGAACAGACCTAATTCTTCTTTGTTCCAACTGTTCGCCACAGGCGAGTGGTGAGCGCCAGCTACTGATCGATGATCTGGGCCGCCTTGCCGAACTTGCCGACAGCCGCGGCAAACGCATTGCCTATGAGGCGCTCGCGTGGGGGCTGCATGTCAATGACCACCGTGATGCCTGGGGTCTTGTTCGCGACGTCGATCATCCCGCTCTTGGACTTTGTCTTGACAGTTTCCATTCGTTGGCGAACGGAATCCCGTCGTCCAGCATCGGTGACATCAGGGCCGAGAAATTATTCATCATCCAGTTGGCCGACGCACCTAAGCTGGAAATGGATCCGCTCAATTGGAGCCGGCATTTCCGCTGTATGCCCGGACAGGGCGATTTCCCGCTGGTCGACTATGTTACAGCGATACGCAAGACCGGTTATGACGGCTATTGGAGCCTTGAAATTTTTAACGACCGCTTCCGTGCAGGCTCAGCCAGCCGTGTCGCGCGTGACGGCATACGCGGCCTGAAAATATTGCACGATCTGGCGGGCCAGCGACTGGGCGCTGCGCCTGAACTGGTTGCGCCCGTCGAACCCCGACGGGTCGAGTTTATCGAATTCGCCGCCAGCCATGAAGAAGCGGAAGAGTTTGGACGTTTTTTCCATGCACTCGGCTTTGCGCCTGTCGGCAACCACCGTTCCAAAGATGTCGTCCGCTGGCAACAGGGCGACATCAACCTCGTCGTCAATTCCGAACCCGAAGGATTGGCACACAGCTTTGACATAGTGCACGGCGGCTCGGTTTGCGCCATCGGACTGGCGGTGGATGATCAGCAGGCCGTCCTCGCCCGCGCGCAGGGGCTCGATATTGAACGCTTCGAGCAACCCGTTGCCTCTGAAGAATGGGCAATTCCCTCGGTCCGCGGGATCGGCGGCAGCCTGCTGTATTTGGTGGACGACGCGACGCGGCAAGCGATGTGGCAGGAAGAGTTCCCGCTTCGCTCCGCTGATCCACAGCCGCGCAGCGATCTGACCGCAATCGACCATGTCGCGCAGACGATGCAATATGAGGAATTCCTCAGTTGGCTGCTATACTACACCGCATTGTTCGACATGACGAAAACGCCGCAGCTGGAAATCGCCGATCCGATGGGGATTGTTTACAGCCAGGCAGTGGAAAGCCCGGGACGCGGAGTGCGCTTCACGCTCAACGGATCAATGGCGGCGAACGCGCTATCGAGCCGTTTCATCCACCATTATTTTGGCGCGGGTGTGCAGCATATCGCGTTTTCCACGGCTGACATATTTACGGCTGCCAAACATGCCCGTGACGCGGGGCTGCCTATGCTCGACATCGGCCCCAACTATTATGCAGACCTTGAGGCCCGCTTTGGCCTTGACGCCGAAACGGTGTCACGGATGGCAGCACTTAATATTCTCTACGACCGCGACGAAACTGGCGAGTATTTCCAATTTTACAGCCGTGCCGTTGCCAAGCGCGTCTTTTTCGAAGTTGTCGAACGACGCAATTATGATGCCTATGGAGCCGCCAATGCTTCGATCCGGCTGAACGCCCAATCCCGGTTCCGCGATCCAGCGGGCCTTTGAATGTGCGGCAACATAGCGAACGGTCTCGCTGCTATTGTGCCGTCGCGCGGCGCGCCGCCCATATCCCGTACCCAGCGATTGTCACGTAGCAAACGATAGGTACGATCAACGCCACCTTCAGACCTGCACCATCGGCCACCAATCCGAACAGTGGCGGGACAAGTGCGCCACCAACAATGGCGGTGCACATGATCCCTGAAGCGCGCGGCGCATCATCGGTCAGTCCTTCGGTCGCCAGACTGAAAATCGTTGGGAACATGAGGGAATTGCATAAGCCGACAAGGATGATTGACCAGCCTGAGATTGCACCCGAACTGATCCACGACAAAAGGATCAAAAGGATCGCCGCGCCGGCAAATGCCGTTAATACCAAACCGGGTTTGAACAGGCGCAGGATGAAGCCGCCGAAGAAACGGCCTACCATCGCTCCGCCCCAAAAGAGAGCCAGCATTCGTCCGGCCTGAACAGCACTGATCCCCATCACGCCTTTGTCGGTTAGATAGGCTATAATGTTCGATCCGATGGCAACCTCTGCGCCGACATACGTAAAAATGCACAGCGCTCCAAAGCGAACCCGTGAATTGTTCAAGAACAAGGGCCACGTGCCCGCAACCTCCACCGCTTCGGTCTTCGATGTATCGAGCGCCGAGCGCCAGAACCAGAAGAGCCCGGCAATCACCGCCATCGCCACCGCCAACCACATATAGGCTTGGCCAATGACGGCGGCCTCGGACACCCGGAATGCATCCAATTCGGCACCGGAGAGAGACGCCGGATCAACGCCACTGCCTTTGCCCAGCATCAATTCCGCACCGCCATACACCATCAAGAACACACCGATGGAATTGAACAACTGGGCAAATGTTAGCCGGCTATGCGAGGTTTCCTGCGGGCCAAGAGCCAAGGTAACCGGGTTCATGCCCACTTGCAGCAAGGTGATGCCGCCGCCGATCACGAACAGCGCGGCCAGAAACGATATGTAAACACCCGAATTGGCCGCTGGCAGAAACAGCAAGGCGCCTGCCGCTACGACGAGAAACCCTGCTACAAACCCGCGCACATAGCCGATCCGCGCCACCAGCATCCCTGCCGGAATCGAAAACAATGCATAGCTCATGAAAAAGGCGAACTGCACCAGATTGGCTTGAAAATGGCTGAGTTGATAAAGCCCTTTCAACTTGGGGATCAGCACATCGTTAATATTAGTGACACCCCCAAGGATGAAAAACACGGCAAAGGTCAACAGCAACACACTCCGTGTTTTGCCGCTTATGGCTCCTTCATGCGAACCACCGCCCGGATTTGCGGTATTTCCTGCTGGTGCCAATGCCATAATATTTCTCCCCTAGTCTTCCCAATTTGCTTTGTTGCGTTGACCGGCCAAGCCGTCAAGCAATGCTTTATTTCGCAGGGCGACAGCCGCACCGCCGCGCCACCACCAGGGGCGAGCCACAGCGACAGGACATCCCCCTTTTTCACCGTCTTAGTCTCATAGGTGATGTTATGCCTTGCCTCGGTTTCATAAGTCGCACCCGTTCCGTCGCGGTAGATGGTCGCTATATAGTTTTTCCCACTGTCCAGAAAATCCAGTCTTGCCTCCACGGTCCGCGCGGTGGCATCGTTGACCCCGCCTACATACCAATCCGCACTGTTTCGGTCCTTGCGCGCGAAAATGGCGAAATCCCCCACCTCACCGGCAATCAACTTTGAAAACTCCCAATCAGCCGGAACCTGCCGGATGAATTCCATTTCCTTTGGAAATTTCGCCAGATTTTCGATCAGGTCTGCCGCCATCTGGATCGGGGAATATAGAGCGAGATATAGACCCAATTGTTTGGCCCGTGTCGATGCCAGATCGGCTCCAGCCGGACTCTTTAACGTCAGCACGCCCGGCGTGAAATCCATCGGACCAGACAGCATCCGCGTATAGACCAGTGTCGGCTCATGTTCCGGCCCGTTGGCGAATTGGCCCCAGGCATTATATTCCATGCCGCGCGCGCCTTCGCGTGCCACCCAATTCGGATAAGTGCGCCTTAGGCCGGTGTCTTTCACAGGCTCGTGCGGGTTGATCGCAATTTTATATTTGGCGGCGGTTTCAACCACTTTCAAATGGTGCTGCACCTGTCGCTGACCATCGTGCCATTCAAGGCGCGTCTCGCCCGGTCTGTCTCCCGGAGCAATAATTCCGCCCATATCGGCGACATAGCCCGTTTTAACGACATCGACGCCGCGCTCCGCATATAGCTTCATCGCAGCGTCCAACTGCGCTTCATAGACCGCAATATTGCCGCCCGTTTCATGATGACCGATTAGCTTTACGCCCTTTTTGCGGGCATAATCGGTCACCGCTTTCAAATCGAAATCGGGTGTCGCCTCGGTAAAGCTGAATTCATCGCCATGGCCAAACCATTCGCCGTTCCAGCCTTTGTTCCACCCCTCGACCAGCACACCGCCAAGGCCGTGTTTTGCGGCAAAGTCTATAGTTTCTTTGGTTCGCGCCGTGGTGGCTCCATGGCGCGGACCTTCGGCCCAGGTCCATTTATTGGCGATCATGCCCCACCAGATGCCGACATATTTGGCGGGCTTGAACCAGCTCACGTCGCCCAATTTGTTTGGCTCGTTCAGGTTCAATTCGAGATCATTCTCGACGAGCGAAGCGGCATTGCCACCAATGCGAATCGTCCGCCACGGCGTTGCAAAGGGCGTCGCACGGCTAACGCGTGGTCCGCGCGATGAAGGCGAAAGTGTGGTGCGGAATTTCTGCCCTTCTGCACGTTTGAACCACATCCCCGAATAATCGACAAGCGCTGCTTCGTGGAAAGACAGATGCGTGCCATCGTCCAGTTTCATCGTGATCGGGGTGTGCGCGGTCGACACCGCATCAATCGCCGTTTCCTGATATATCTGTTCATAGCGGTTCCACTCACCACCGGTGATCCACCACGCCTTGCCCTTTTGCACGACATCAAATTCTGTCAGCTCGTCCATGATATTCATGGTTTTCAAGCCGTCTTGCTCGGGAATTTCATAGCGGAATCCAACACCGCCATCGAACACGCGGAAGCGCAAATTCATCTGGTGCTTGTCAAATGCCTCTTGGCGAAACCGTACCAAAAATTCGGTATAATGATTGCGGACTAGGCGGCGCTCTCCCCATGGAAGCTCCCATGTTTCGTCGCCCTTGCCGGTTTCGCTACCGGCAAATTTGAAGCCGCGATTCATCGCGAACTGATCGGTCAGGATAAACCCTAGCTTTGACGGCGCGATTAACAGCTTGCCCTTGCGGCTGATATTATATTGCGCGCGGCCATCATTATCGAGGCTGACTTCGACCGTGATCGTGCCATCGGGAGAGGATGCGCTCGCTAATGGCTCGGCCAGTGCCGGTTGCGCCAGGCAGAGCAGAGCCTGTTGCCACAACCGCAAATTGCTTTATTGTTCAGCATTTTCGTCTCCTTGAACTTCAATATACGCATGGGCCAAAGTTCCGCGCGCAGGCCGATAGCATCTGATCAAGAGCTGCCATATCGACACCGGCATAGCCGGGCGGGAGTGGCCGCATTTTCTCTTGATCGGGATAGGTGCCATATCCTGCAAACAAACAGTGCCAGCTGGTGAGCGAATAAGCAGGTTCGCGGTAGGTGGCGGCCAATGTCTCAGCCATATCGGCCTGGCTGAACCAGCCCGACATCATCGCCCTATAGCTATCGGAAAGCGCGGTGTTGGCCGCGTTGGCGCGCCAATAATCGGTGTCGCCGCGCTGGTTGAGGCGATAATGGCCAACAATATAATCCCTGATCCCGTCGTAACGCTCGGCTAACGACTTGTTGAAACTGTCCCGATGTTCTGGTGTATATCCGCCGCTTTCAAATGCGCGGATGAAATCGAGCGCCGTTGCAATCACGATATGAAGCGCGGTTGCCTCAAGCGGTTCGATAAAGCCTTGCGCAAGCCCGGTCGCGAGGCAATTGCCGGTCCAGCTGTTTTCGAGCCGTCCCACTTTCATTTTCAGGAACCGCGCCGTGGCGGGATCGTCGAGTATTCCCAGCGCCGCGCGCAGTTCACGTTCCGCCTCGTCATCACTGATCGCGGCCGAGGCATAGACATAGCCATTGCCATTGCGCGTGGTGAGCGGGATTTGCCAACGCCAGCCTGCACGCATGGCAATCGCATCGGTCTGCGGCTTGAAGCCATCGCCAGACACAGTTGGCAAAACCACCGCACGATCATTGAACAGATTTTCAGCAAATGAAACGAAACGCGCGCCCATGCGCTCTTGCGCGATCAGGCTGCGAAAGCCCGAACAATCGACGAAGAAATCGCCGTCGATCCGATCACCACCCTCGCACAGCAAGGCAGCCACATCACCATTTTCGGCCAACTCGACCTTTTCGATGGTACGCTGCTTATGGTTGACGCCACGGGCCACACAATGGTCACGCAGGAAGCCACCCAATTTGACGGCATCGAAATGATAGCCATAGCTTGGCGCAAATGGGAAATTCGCCTCTGCCTGCGGCGCTAAACCCGCCTCAGCCAGATATGCTGAAAGATAAAAGCGTTCCGGATGCGCCGGTACATCGAATCCGCGCCGCGCCAGCGCGCAGTTACGGACAAATGATGGCTCGCTGTGCAGGTCGATCGGGCCGGAAAAGGGGTGGAAATAGCTTTCAAAGCCCGTACGGCCCGACCATCCGGTAAAACGGATACCTAGCTTCCATGTGGCGTCGCACGCCGCCATCCAATCGGCTTCCGGGACGTCGATATGGTCGAACAATGCCTTCAGCTGCGGGGTTGACCCTTCGCCTACGCCGATAATCCCGATCTCGGGAGATTTCGACCAATGTAATCGTACCGCTTTGCGGCCCCCAGGCCTTTGCAAACAGCGCTGCCGTAATCCAGCCGGCAGTGCCGCCACCGAGGATGACTATGCGCGGTGCGGCCTGCGTCATAGGACAAACGGAATCCTCACGCCCGCTGCAACAGCAGTGCGCCGAACGGCGGTAGGCTGTTACTGGTCGCAGCGTTGATCGAAACAAGCACGTCACCGTGCCCTTGCTCTGCCGAGAGACTGATCGCGCGATCAGAAATGTTGAACAGGCCGCGTATCCGCTCGCCATCGAATGTGCGTTCAAGGATCAGCAAATCACCCGATGCTACACACGTCTCGACGCGGCCCAGCCGCAAGGCGAGATAGCCGTTACGAACTGCGAGCAGTTCGCGCGTGAGATTGAGCAGCGAGGCGGGATCGGCATCCTGCCTGTCGACTGCGCGCGAAAGATTATCCTCACCCAATGGCAGCCATGGTTCGGTAGCGGAGAAGCCTCCAAATTCGTCTTGTGCCTTCCAAGGCAGTGGCGTGCGGGCGCCGTCGCGAGATAGGGTCAACGGCCAATTGGTAATCGCCTCCGGATCACGCAACTGCTCATAGGGGATATCGATCTGGGTCAAACCCAGCTCCTCGCCCTGATAGAGAATGATGTTGCCGCGTAGAGCCACAAACAGCAGCATTTTGAGCCGGGCAAAGCTATCGGCCAAATCGGGAGTACACCAGCGGGAAAGTGCCCGCGGCGCATCGTGGTTTTCAAACGCCCAACTTGGCCAACCCATATCAGGACTGTCAGGCCATAGCTGCAGCGCATGTGCGACAAGCGCCGGGGTGAGTTCAGGCGCGTAAAGAAAGTCGAAGCCATAGGCGCTGTTCAACCGCGTATCGCCGGCCGTAAACAGTTTCATCTCGCGCTCAGCCTCTTTCCCACCGACTTCCGCCATGGTGAACACGGCCTCGTAGCTATCCGTCAATGCGCGCAGCCGTTCGACGAAATGCGGAATGTCAGGGTGGGATTGATTGTATATCTGCTGCTGGAAATCAAATGGCCGGGTCCGCACGCGGCCATCGTCAGGCGCGGGCGGATTATCGCGTAACAGCGGGTCGTGCATGGCGAAATTCAGCGCATCGATGCGGAAACCATCAACGCCCCGATCCAGCCAAAAGCGGGCCACAGCCAAAAGCGCATCCTGCACGGCAGGCAAATGAACATTGAGCTGGGGCTGGCTACTCAAAAAATTGTGCAGATAATATTGCCCGCGCCGTGCGTCCCAGGTCCAGGCTGGACCGCCAAACACCGATTGCCAGTTACTGGGCGGCGATCCATCGGGCTTGGCATCGGCCCACACATACCAGTCTGCCTTTGGATTGTTGCGATCCTGACGACTTTCGGCAAACCAGTCGTGCGCGTCGGACGTGTGCGAATATACCTGATCGGCCATCACCTTCAGGCCCAAGGCATGAGCCCTGGTCACCAAAGAATCGAAATCCGCAAGCTTCCCAAAGATCGGATCTACATCGCAATAATCGGCAACGTCATAGCCGAAATCTTTCATAGGCGACGCATAAAAGGGCGATATCCAGATCGCATCCACGCCAAGGCCCGCAATATATTCCAGCTTACCGGTAATTCCCGGCAAATCGCCAATGCCGTCGCCATTGGAATCGGCAAAACTGCGCGGATAAATCTGATAGATCGCAGCGCCGCGCCACCAAGGTGCAATGGCGGCATTGGCTTGCGGCTGGGTTTCGAGGCGGGACGCTTGGGACATCGTGTTGGGTCGTTCAATCCGTTGCAGCGCAAACGGCATAGCCAAGCGCAGGAAGTTTTAGGGTGATGGTGCCGGGGGCGGCGGCGGTGGTCGGGCACTGCCCGGCAATTGTGCCAAAATTCAGGCTAGCCGGATTGATCGTGATATTGACGCTAATTTCTTTCTTGCTTGTGTTGAAAGCCAGCACAACTTCGCGGCCTTTGTGCGGATCAAAGCGCGATACCGCAAACAGCCCGGGCTGGTCTGAAAAGGCGCGCACTTTTGTCAAACCACCGGTCAATGCCGGGGTGGATTTGCGGATCGCCGAAAGCGCGGCAATTTTCTGGTACAGCGGATGCCCGGTGTCGAAATTGGATTGCGCCGTGGTCGACTTCGTGCCGATCAGATCATTGTCATTATAGACCGCGACCCGCGACGGAAACATATCTTCGCGCGCAAGTTGATCATTGCCGTCAGACACAAACCCCTGCTCGTCACCATAATAGATTACCGGCACCCCGCGCAGCGTGAGCAACATGGCGTGGCCGAGCATCACCCGCTGCAACAATTCCGGATCACCAATCCCCGGATTGTGTTGCTTCACGAACATCGCGAAACGTCCGAAATCATGGTTGCCAAGGAATGTCGGCAGCTGCAGTGCGCTCCTCTCTCCGCCTTCATACAGCACATCGCCATCAAACACCCGCGCGAGTTGATCGGTACCGATCCTGCCCGAGGTTGATTGGACCACCGCACTGGCAAAGGCCATATCGAGATTTGCGGGCAACCCGGCAATCCTTGTCCAGCGCGCAAGCAGGGCAGGATCGATATCCTGCGTCGCTACTTCGCCAAAGATATGGAAATTGGGAATGCCCTTTGCCTTTGCACGCGCCAGCATGGCGGGAACGAACGCCCGCCAAAACTCTGGATTGACATGTTTGGCGGTGTCTATGCGAAAGCCGTCTATTCCGAAACGGTCAATCCAACTGCCATAAATTTCGATAAAGCCAGAAACGACGCGCGGATGTTCGGTCGCTAGATCATCGAGCCCCATGAAATCGCCATAGAGCGAACTTTCCCCGACCCAGGTCTGAATTTCCGCGATTGTGATAATAGATCGGATCGTTAAGCCAAGCGGGTGTCTTGGCTTTTTCCTCGCCCTTGGGCACATAAGGCGCATAGGCAAAGCCCGCATCGGTCAGATTATCCCAATTGTGTGCGCCGGGCACATGATCGCCCGCGAAACCATCATTGATCGGAGCGCCGCCAAGGCCACCTCGGCGCGAAAAGGGATAATCGGCCTTGCTGCGATAAGCATAGTCCCCGCATCGCGATATTCGATTACATCGGCGGTGTGGTTAGCGATGATGTCCATATAGACCTTCATGCCCCGCGCATGGGCAGCATCGACAAAGGCCTTAAACTCCTCATTGCGTGCCAAAGTGCGGATCAACCTGAGTAAAATCGGTGACCCAATAACCATGGTAGCCAGCGCTTTCATCGCCCTTTGGCCCCTGCACCGGTTTATTCTTAAACACCGGCGCAAACCAAATTGCAGTTGCCCCCAGTCCCTGAATATAATCTAGCCGCGCGGTCAGCCCTTTCAAGTCTCCGCCGTGGAAATAGCCTTTGGCGGCGGGATCGAACCCGGTCTTCAGCCGGTCTCCTTTCAGGCCTCCCCGGTCATTTTTTGGATCACCATTTTCAAAGCGGTCTGGAAGGACGAAATAGACCACTTCCTGTTCGGGTCCACGCGCGCGATAATCTTCCTGCACGGGGGCTGGCTGCGGCAAACACCGACCCTGCCAAGGCGAAAACAGCGGTGGCAAGCAACCTTCTCACGCCGCAGCCTTCACTTTCTGCGCGCAAAAGCGGGTCAGAAAATCAATGTGCAGCGGCATTTCGCGTGCTTCTGCAACACAAGCGCTTTCAGTCGCCGCAAGAAATTCGCCCAGACGACTCAGGGCGACAGTACATCGGCAAGTGGATTCCAACCGGTCGGTTCGATCCCCTGCCCAACCATCACTTGAAACCAGGCCACCTCGGTGAACAGTTCTTCATGCTCGCGGTGGATATAGGCCGCAGCGCGGAATTGGTCGATTTTGGCGGCGAGAGTTTCGGGGATCGCCATTTCCCGGCAATGGTCCCAAAACGGTTCGCCAACGCGCATGGTTAGCTTTGTAATGCAAGATCAGGAAATCCCGAATCCGTTCAAATTCAAAAGTCGGCCTGGCAGGTTGAACTCTACGATGATCGCTGGATCGGCCGGACCCGAAAGGCAGCACGGAAAGGAAACGTGAAATCGTCGATTGGATCAGGTGAATACTGGTCGATTTCGAGCGGCTCCATGAAACCCGACGAAAGACCGATGGCCAGGACAATTACGGTTCCACAATTGGCGGCGTTTGCCGGTGACAAAACGCAATGGCCGCGGTTCAGCCAGCGCTTCGCCATCGAGATTGGCGAATAGCGAAGTCGGCAGCTTCATCGTCGGAAATATAGTCGCTGCAATAGACATAGCCGTTGCCGATCCGGTGTTGCAGCGGGATGCGCCATTGCCAACCGGCGCGTCGGGCCGTCGAGCGGGTAAAGGGAGTGAAATCGCCCGCTGCGGCGCAGGGCACCGCCATGGCCCGGTCGCAGGGCAGCCAATGTGACCAATCATCATATCCGGTTTGAAGCTCTTGCTCGATCAGCAGGCCGCGAAAGCCGGAGCAATCGATGAAAAAGTCGCCTTTGATATCGCGCTCATCATCAAGCGTGACCGCTGCGATGCCGCCATTTTCCGCGCGCCTAACGGCTTTCGACCTTGCCCTCGTGCCGCACCACGCCGCGCGCCTCGGCATAGCGGCGCAGATAGGCGGCATAGAGCCCGGCATCGAAATGATAGGCATAGGGCATTTCTGGCGATTCGGGCGGTGCGCTGTCCGCGTTGCATCCGCATGGTCCGCGCCGCCAGTTCGTTAAGCGAATAATGCAACAACGGCTTGCTTAGCCCCAGCTCGCGGCCGCGCGCCCAATAGTGCTGAAACGGAAGCAGACCCTGTGGCCGTCCGACCGAACCAAAGGCATGCATATAGCTCTGACCCGGCCCCAGCCAGCCTTCAAATTCGATCCCGAGTTTAAACGAGCCTTTGGTTTCACGCAGAAATTCGGCCTCGTCGAGACCGAGCGCGGCGTTGAACAGATGAATCTGCGGGATCGTGGCTTCGCCAACACCGACCGTGCCGATCTCGTCAGACTCTCGACCAGTGAACGATCCGGTAGCCGGTCGGGAACGAACCGCGCCAGCGCGGCAGCCGTCATCCAGCCCGCGGTGCCGCCACCGACGATCACGAACGTATAGGTCTGTTCAGCCCGCATCGGTTGCCTTTGTCGCAGAAACAGGAGGCGATAAAAGCCGCTGACGGTGGCGCTTGAATGAATGGAACGGACAGGACCCGGGCTAGCGACCCAAAGGCCGGGGTCCTGTCGCTCCCCTCATTGCATCAGAACTTGTAGCCAAACCCGATCAGATAGGTACGACCATAGCTGTTCGTAATCGATGATCTGGCGCGGTATCGCCGTTCTGGTAGTTGATGAATGGCTCATCGGTCAGGTTAAGCGCCTGCGCGGTGACTCGAAAGACCGTTCAAGCATACCCGAGGTAGAAGCGATAACCGATCTGCGCGTCGAACACCGATTCCGCATAGGTTTGGCGGAAATCGCGACCGGCCGAGATGCCGATGAACTCGGCAAGGAAGCTCGAACGGTAGCGGTGGCTGAGCGCGCGCCTCGAAGCCTGACTTCTCGAAATAGACGGTCGAGTTGACCACCCACTTCGACAGGCCCGGAACGGTTGGGCGGATATTGGTGCCGATGATCTGGAGCTGGCTTTCGGTGTAGGAAGCGCTGGACTGGAATCCGAACCCATCCAATGCCGAGGTCAGCGCACGCGAAGGGCAGCGAGATCGACGCTTCGATGCCGCGGATGTAACCCTTGGCACCGTTGTCCGGCCCAGTCACGACGCCGAGGTAAGTGGTCGAATCCGCCAGCGCGCGCTGCGCCGGGGTCAGGACCGGACTGCAGGTACGTAAAGTCGCGCACGACGCCCGCGTTGGGGTTCACGAAATCGTCGAGCCACTTGTAGAAGCCGGCGACCGAGACGTAGCCCTTGCCGTTGTCGAAGTAGTATTCGGCAGACAATATCGACACCCATCGGCCTGGTAGGGCCTGAGCTCCGGATTGCCGCCGTTCACCCGAGAAGATCGAATTCAGCGGTCCTTGAAGGGCGTTGCCGATCGAGGCATTGGACGAGGCATTGAGCTGGTCCATGCGCGGACGGGCCAGCGTGCGCGCGGCGCCGAAGCGGACCTTGAATGCATCCGAAAACGCAAAGTTGAGGGCAATGCTGGGCAGGAAGTGTGAATAGCTGTCACCCGACGTCACCGCCGTGCGGACTGCGCCGATCCCGCCGGGCGAGTTGAACCCGCTCGACGACTGGTCGGTAAAGACCAGTTGCGCCCCGATGTTGCCGGTCAGCTTGATCGAACCAAGATCGCCTTCCAGATCGGCGCGCAGATAACCGATCGATACCTTCTCGTTGACCGTCCAGTCGCCTGGGAACGGCAGGCTCGAACTCTGCACGTCGGTCAGGATATAGGTGCCATCGGCGATCAGCTGGCGCGGATCGTAGGTCACCTGATTGCCGAAGCCGAGGAAGCCCAGCGAGGCGGTCGGCGCCAGCAGCGCACCGGTTGGAATCGGACTGACGCAGCACTGCGCCCGAGCCGACGTAGACTGACGGCCCCGCCAAACTGAGGAAGTTCTGCGTGATGTCGCGGGTCTTGGAACGATCAGAATAGCTGAAGCCTGCGACCAGGCTCTTGATCAGGCCCGATCTCGACCTTCCCTTCGACCTCGCCCCGCGCAGACCACAGCTCGTCGAGCGTCTGCGGTCGCGTTGATGAAGCCGGCCTGGACGATGTTGCCCGTGCCGCCACCGCCCCAGCCGCGCGGATCGGTCAGCTGGATCAGGTTGGTATCGGCGTAGTTGATGGTGTTGGTGAAAACGAACGGGAAGTTGCTGCCCGGCGGGGTGACGCGGGTATAGCTGACCGTGTCCGAGGGTGCTGCCGGAGTTCGCGGCAAAGCTGAGGCCGCTGTACGATTCGATCTGCTCAAGATCGCGCTTCGAACGCGAATAGGAAACATCGACAAGCGCTGCGACGTGGTCGTTCTCGTACTTGGTGTTCCAGCCGACCGCGAAGGTCTTGGTATCCTTCGAATCGAAGTCGTTGCGGACCACCGGCTGCACCCCGGTGAAAGTGCGCGGTATCGGCAAAGCCGGGAGTTGGGCTGGCCGCGGTGATGACCGTGCCAGCGCCCCAGCCTGGATTGAGCGGGAATTCGATCCCGCGCTGCGGCTGGCGTTCCTTGTAATCGGCGAAGAATACGTCGAGCGACGAGTTCCAGTTTTCAGACGGTTCCCATTCGAGCGTACCGAACAGGCCGAGACGATTGAGATCGACCGACTTGGCGAAAGGCTTCATCCCACCCAGCACGGCCCGGCCCGAATCGTCGGGATAGCCCCAGGCGCGGAACCGTTCGACCTGGCTTGGCGAGGACTGATAGGCCGCGCCCAGCGCGATCCCCAGCGTATCATCGGCAAACTGATCGACGTAGACGGCGGTGGCGCGGTAGCCCCAACCCGGCGAGTCCGGATTGAGCGAGCCGTTCTCGTTGAATTCATAACGCCCGCTCAGCGCCAGAATGCGGTCGCTCTTCGACAGCGGGCGGATCGTGTGGAGATCGACCGTGCCGGCCAGGCCCTGGCCGATCAGCCCGGCGTAAGGCGTCTTGTAGACCACGCCCGAATCGATCAGTTCCGAGGGATACTGGTCGTATTCGACCGCGCGGTTGTCACCGGAGGAGACCTGTTCGCGGCCGTTGAGCAATGCCGAGGAATAGTCCGGGCCGAGACCACGGATCGAGAGCACCTGGCTGCGTCCGTCGAGCCGCTGGGTGGCAAGGCCGGGCAGGCGGCCCAGCGTCTCCGCGATCGAAACATCGGGCAGCTTGCCGATGTCTTCGGAGGAGAAGGCTTCGGCGATCACCGGCGCTTCCCGCTTCAGATTGATCGCGGATTTCAACCGCGGCGCGGTATCCTGAAACGATAATCTCGGCGCCCTCGGCATCCTGCTCATCGGCAGGCGCCGCATCCTGTGCGAAGGCCTGCGTCGGCAGGATGGCGAGTGCTAGAGCAAGAGCTGGCGCGCTGATGCCGCCGGCAAGCGAAGTGCGAAGTGCCAAAGGTATTCTCCCAGTCCCCAGCCGAAGAAGTTCGGGGGTTCGGCTTTGACCCCCCAGGCAGAGTCGCTCCATCGCGGGGCGCTGCCGTTCACAGGGCGCAATGGGCCGCCAAAAAGCAGAACAGAAGATGGCATACGTATACGCATTCGATTGCAGCGCGAGTTTGTGACCAAATGGCAACGCCCGGCAGCGGCGCCGGGTTCAGTCCCTCAAGCGCAGGAACAGGTTTAGCGTGAGACGTCCCGCGAGCGGATCGACATGCGGCTCGAAGTCCGCGGCAAGGTCAGCGCAGTGCAGGCTGTTGCCGCGATAGACTACCGCGCGGTTGAAGCAGCCCGCGATCGTGCCGGCCTGTTCATAGAGCGCGGTATCGCCGCGAATGTAGTCACTGGTCGGCAAACCCTGCTGCGCGGCGCCGCGCTCCAGCGCATCGCGAAACTCGTCGAACCGGTCGGCAGTCACCGTCTCGAAACCGGTTGCGCGTTGCCGGTAGAAAGCCGTGCCGCCACGCTCGGCCCGGTCGAGGTAGAGCAGAAATGCCAGCCTGTCCGGCTCGACCCCGTCGAAATGCGGCAGGCGCTGGATCGGCTGCAAATCCTGCGCCGCAGTAGTCACCAGGCTGAGGAAGCATTCGTCGTATTCCGGAATCTCCGACAGCGCGAAGGTCTGAACCAGCAACTCACCGAGCGGGCGCGATCAGCGCATCGCGTCGCCGCGCGCGGCACCGGCGCGCGGATGCCCGGATAGTGCGGGCCATGCCTCGCGAATGCTGCCCGCGCGGCGATCGCCAGCACCGCATCGGGACTTCGCCAGACAGTTCGTCCAGGATCAGCAAGGGCTGCCGCTCACGGCCGAACACGTTCGACCCGATGGGAAATTCCGGTAGCGAGCGTCAGTGGTGCCGGCCATGGCTTCTGCCTAATGCGTCAGGTGCCGAAGCAATTGCAGCCCCTTTGCCGCACATTTCGATTTGATTGCATAGGGCGGCCAGCCGCTATACCTCAGCGCGTGAAACGACGGGCAACTATCCCGCGCCAGGGGACGAGAGATGGGTCGCATTCCCTCCACCAAGCCGACGAGTTTCGACATCGCCTATCTGGCAGGTGTGTCGCAGCCGACTGTCAGCCGGGCACTGCGCGGATCGAGAGTCGGTCAGTCTCGCCACCCGTGAGCGGATCGAGGCGATCGCGCGCGAACTGCATTACACGGTCGATAAGAACGCCTCGTCGCTGCGCTCGCAGCGCGCCAACACGCATGGCCCTGCTGTTCTTCGAGGATCCGACACCCGACGAATCGATGATCAACCCGTTTTTCCTGGCGATGCTCGGCGCGATCACCCGGCAGTGTGCCAATCGCGGCCTGGACTTGCTGATCTCGTTCCAGAAGATGGAGGACGATTGGCACGTCCGCTACCAGGACAGCCACCGCGCCGACGGGCTGATCCTGCTCGGTTATGGCGACTATACCCTCTACGAACAGCGTCTTGGCCGAGCTGGTCGATCACGGCACCCATTTCGTCCGCTGGGGCTCGGTGCGCGACGACGATTACCGGGGTGACGGTTGGCTCGGACAATTTCGGCGCGGGGGTCATGGCGGGCGCAGCATCTGCTCGCACGGGGCGCGGCGGCGGATCGCCTTTCTGGGTCAGGCGGACGAGCACTATCCCGAGTTCGCCGAACGCTATCGCGGGCTTGTGCGCGGCGCTGGCCGAGGCCGGGATCGCGCCCGATCCGGGCTTGCAGGTCGATGCCTATACCACCGAGGAAGAGGGCCATGACGCTGCGCAACTCCTGATCGCCAGCGTGGCGCGGCTTCGATGCCGTGTTTGCCGCGAGCGACCTTGATCGCCATCGGCGCGATGCGCGCACTGGCCGCCGCCGGCCGCAAGGTGCCCGAGGACGTCGCGATCGTCGGGTTTCGACGACCAGCCAGCGGCGAGCATGACCAATCCGCCGCTGACCACGATCATGCAGGATCTGCGCAGCGCCGGCGAATTGCTGGTCGAGACCCTGCTGTGCCGGATCGAGGGCCGCGAGCAACCGCCGCGCACCTTGCCGGCCAGATTGATCGTCCGGCGCAGCTGCGGCGCCTGACCAGGGCAGGTCCTGCTGCCATGTATTCGTATACGCAGATTGTCGCGGCTACCTGGGTGTGCGAACGCCTCCGCATCGATTGACCGGCTGCCCGCGCGGTGCCCGGCGGGTGAGAGGATTTCGCACGATGGGCAAGCCGCGCCAGAGCTTCGCAGGCCTGTGGAACATCAGCTTCGGCTATTTCGGCATCCAGCTTGCTTTCGGGCTGCAGAACGCCAACATCAGCCGCGTTTTCCAGTCGCTCGGGTTCCAGCGTCGACAACCTTGCCTTCCTGTGGATCGCCGGCCCCGTTACCGGGCTGATCGTCCAGCCATTGATCGGTCATTACAGCGACCGGACCTGGGGCCGCTTCGGGCGGCGGCGACCGTATTTTCTGGCCGGTGCCGTGCTCGCCGCGCTGGCGCTGGTCGGATTGCCCCATGCCGGAATGCTGCTGCTCGCTGCGGTATTCCTGTGGCTGCTTGACGCCGCGCTCAATGTCTCGATGGAGCCGTTCCGGGCCTTTGTGGGTGACATGACACCGCGCGAACAACGCGCCCAGGGCTTTGCCGTCCAGACCTGGTTTATCGGTGCGGGCGCGGTGATCGGCAGCCTTGCCCCGGCGCTGTTCACCGCATGGGGGATTGAAAATACTGCACCTGCTGGCGAAATACCGCTTTCGGTTCGATATAGTTTCTATCTGGGTGCCGCTGCGATCGTGGTGGCGGTGCTGTGGACCGTGCTGAAAGTGCGTGAATATAGCCCCGAACAGCTGGCCGACGTTCGAAGGCAGAAACTGCAGAAACCGTCGAGGCCAGACGACGCTGGTCTATCCGGCAGGCGGAAGTGGTGTGGTTGGTAGGCGGGTGTGGCACTATGCTCGACTTTGGTTTATGTGACGGGTCTCGACAGAGCAACTCTATGTGCTGGGCATTGGGATAGCGGCATTTGGTATGATCCAGTTGGTGGTGCGGGCGCTGAAGGAGTGAAGGCGCGCTTGGCACATATCATCAGCGATCTGGCCCAAATGCCGGTGCAGATGAAGCAACTGGCCGTGGTCCAGTTTTTCACCTGGATCGCTTTGTTCATCATGTGGATTTACACCACACCAGTCGTCACCCGATATGTATTTGGATCAACCGACACCGCCAGTGCAGCCTATAATGCCGGGGCGGACTGGGTCGGCGTGATGTTCGCATTCTACAATGGAGTCGCAGCGCTTGCGGCCTTTACCCTGCCGGTGCTGGCAAAGCGGATCGGCAACAGCCGAACGCATATGGTTTGCTTGCTGGCGGGGGCGGCGGGCTTTGCCGCATTGCTGGTGATCCGCAACAAATATGGCCTGCTGTTGCCTATGGTAGGCATCGGCATCGCATGGGCATCGATCCTTTCCATGCCCTATGTGATCCTGACCAACGTATTGCCGCAAAAGAAGTTTGGCGTTTACATTGGCATCTTCAACTTCTTCATCGTGCTGCCGCAATTGATGGTGGCAGCGATCATGGGCGGGATCATCCGCAGTTTCTTTCCAACCGAACCGGTCTGGACAATGCTCGTCGCAGCGATCGTCATGGTGGCGGCTGCTCTCGCCATGTTACGCCTACGCGAAGACTGTCCGGGGCAAACCAACAAAGCCTGAGGAGCTGAAATGCGAAAAATCCTGACCCTGCTTGCCGCTACAGCTTTGCTAACAAGCTGCTCAAAGATTTCCGGATCTGATGACTGGACACCGCAGCCCTATGCCACAGTGCAAAATGCACCGTGGACCAAAGATGCAGTGTTGTACCAGATCAACACCCGCCAGTTCACTCCCGAAGGCACTTTTGCGTCGGCGCAAAAGCAATTGCCGCGATTGAAGGCATTGGGCATCGACATCATCTGGCTGATGCCGATCCACCCCATCGGCGAGAAGAACCGTAAGGGCAAACTCGGCTCGCCATATTCGGTGCGCGATTATTATGCGGTCAATCCCGAATTTGGCACAAAGGCTGACCTGAAAGCCTTTGTCGACGATGCCCACCGGCAGGGGATGCACGTTATCCTCGATCTTGTCGCCAATCACACCGCATGGGACAACAAGCTCGCGACCGAACATCCCGATTGGTACGAGAAAGACTGGAAGGGCAATTTCCGCCCGACGCCCTGGTGGGATTGGTCGGACGTTATTGACCTTGACTGGACCAAGCCGGGCGTACGCGAACATGTGGGCAAGGCGATGGAATATTGGGTCCGCGAATTTGGTATCGATGGCTATCGTGCTGACGTTGCCGGCTATGTCCCGCTCGATTTCTGGGAAAGCGAGCGTGCCCGGCTCGAAAAAATCCGGCCCATATTCATGCTCGCGGAATGGAAATCGAGCGAATTGCAGCGCAAGGCCTTTGATGCCACCTACGCTTGGGACTGGCATGTCACGGCCAAAGAGGTCGCAAAAGGCAAAGGCAATGCGATGTCCTTTTATGGCTATTATGCCGAGCATGAAAGCGCTTGGCCGCGGCAATCAATGCGGCTGACCTATCTGGAAAACCACGATAGCAATGCGTGGGAAGGGACAACGCGGGAGAATTTTGGACCGGCGTTGCCTGCCTTCACCGCTCTCAGCTTCACCGGCGATGGCTTAGCTATGATTCACAATGGTCAGGAAGCCTGCAATCAGCATCGTCTGGCGTTTTTTGAGAAAGACCCGATTAATTGGGCGCAGGGCGCGAATTGTACCGATGGAAAATTGCTCAAAGACCTGATCGCTTTCCGCAAATCCAATCCCGCGCTAGCCAACGGCAAATGGGGGGCACCGATGGCAAAGGTCGAAAGCGACAAGCCGGAGCAACTGTTCAGCTGGGTTCGCCGCAAGGAAGGGAATGTGGTGGTCGGCCTGTTCAATCTGTCCGCCGTTCCCGTAACTGCCATATTAGCCGATTCCCATGCGGCAGGAAGCTACAGCGAGTTTGGAACCGGTCAGTCGATAACACTCAAGGCCGGTGATGTGGTGACGTTGCCCGCCTGGGGATTTCGCTTGCTGGCAAGAAACAAGGACAACTGATTGGAGGATTGGGGAAGCGGAATATGGGCAACAGTGGCAGATGGGCGTTGGTCGCAGCGCTGGCAGGATTTCTCTTCGGCTTTGACACCGCCGTTATTTCTGGGGCCGAGCAAGCCATCCAGAGAGTCTGGTCGATGAGCGATGCAGTCCACGGCCTTGCCATTTCCTCGGCGCTGTGGGGCACGGTGCTGGGCGCGCTGCTCGGCGGCTGGCCGTCGGACAAATGGGGGCGTCGCCCGACCTTGATCGGCATTGGCGTCCTTTATGCAATCTCGGCAGTTGGCTCGGCACTGGCTTGGGATCCCTTCAGCTTCATGCTGTTTCGCTTCATCGGCGGTGTCGGTATTGGTGTTTCGTCGGTGGCCGCCCCAGCCTATATTTCCGAGATAGCGCCAAAGGCACAGCGCGGACGTTTGGTCGCCCTCTTCCAGACTATGATCGTCACGGGAATTCTCGTCGCCTTCCTGTCGAACTGGCTGTTGGCGGGAACAGGTGATCAGGATTGGCGCTATATGCTGGGTGTTGTAGCCATTCCGTCCTTTGCCTATCTGTTATGCGTACTCGGTATCCCGGAAAGCCCGCGTTGGTTGCTGGTCCAGCGCGGCTGCGCAGATGAAGCACGGGCAATCCTGACGGCGATCAATCCGGCAACGGTCACGGAAACGCTCGACGCAATTCAGGCAGAGGCTGCAGCGGAAACAAAGTCGATCAGTTGGAGTCATTTCCTCAGCACCCATTACCGGCGACCGATCATGCTCGCCTTCTTCATTGCATTTTTCAATCAACTGTCGGGTATCAATGCGATCATTTATTATGCGCCGCGCATTTTCGAGCTGACCGGCGCTGGCGCGTCAACCGCCCTTCTCGGCACAATGGGAATCGGGGTCATAAACCTAGCCTTCACATTGCTGGGGATGGCATTGATCGACCGGGCCGGACGCAAATGGCTGATGACACTCGGTAGTTTCGGTTACATAGTCTCGCTTGGGATGACCGCATATGGCTTTGCATCCGGACAGTTCGCACTGGTGTTACCCTTCGTTTTCGCATTCATTGCCGCCCACGCCATAGGTCAGGGTGCAGTGATCTGGGTTTATATCAGCGAGATATTTCCCTCTGTGGCACGCGCCAAGGGGCAATCGCTGGGCGCTGGCACGCATTGGATTTTCGCCGCACTGCTCACGCTGGTGATGCCAGCGGTCCTTTCCTCGGTTGCGCCGGTTATTATTTTCCTGTTTTTCGCCGGGATGATGGTGCTTCAGCTAATTTGGGTCAGGCTCAGCATGATTGAAACCCGCGGACGAAGTCTGGAAGAGGTTTCAATCGAACTTAGATCGGGCTGAATTCGGCAGGCAAATGCAGGCAGTTATTCAAGTCTCGATATGTGCGTCGCGCAGATTTGCGATAATGCCACGATAGCTCGGCTCGATTTTCATTGGGCGCGCGTCCAAAGTCCCTCCCGCGCGGTTGGCATAGGCGAGCGCAGTGCGATCCAAAAGGATTTCCAAACCCATATGAACTTGTCGCCCTTGCTCGTAAAAATGCGGTGATCCCAGGCATGTCCGCCGGCGGCGCGAACTTTGCGGGCAATGTCGCCGTAAATTCCAGCAGCGGCCAGCACGGCCCAACGTGATCGAAACGGCAGGGTCGCGGCCCCCACTCTTGCCGAAACCTCATATTGCCCCGCCTCATCGGCCAACCATCGCGCCATCAGGGACAGCTTTTCGCGATTATGTGGGCGCATATGTTCGCCGGGTGCGATGTCCAATTGTGCCTGCCAATCATCGGGCAAATAGCAACGGCCAGCAGCATCATCTTCTTCGACATCACGCGCAATATTGGCGAGTTGAAATGCCATTCCCAAATCACATGCCCGGTTCAGCGTATCGCGGTCGTCAGCATTCACACCCATGACGACGGCCATCATAATCCCCACCGCGCCCGCGACGTGAAAGCAATAGCGGTAAAGATCGTCTTCGGATCGCGGATGCCAATCGGCGGCATCCAAAGCAAAGCCCTCGATCACATCATAGGCCATAGACAATGTCAGCCCACATTCCGCCGCAACAACTCCCAACGCATCAAAGGCTGGATCACCCGTCTTTTCACCGGCAATGGCCTGTTCGGTCAGGCTGCGGATTGCTGCAAATGTCTGGGCGGGATCATCCACCATCTCCATACGACCGCCATGGTCTTGCCCGTCGGCCATATCATCACATTTGCGACACCAAGCATAAAGCAGCCACACCCGTTCGCGGGTTTTACGGTCGAACAGTTGGCTGGCCACCGCGAAAGATTTGGAGCCGCGTGCAATGCTCTCACGGGCGAAGGCGACCAGTTCGCGGCGGTTAAGGGCCGCCCGCTCGTTCACAAATCCTCGGCCTTCATTTGAAAGATGGTTTTGTGCGGCTGATATTCAGCCATTGCCGATAAAAGCGCGTCCAGATCATCGCGCACGATCATGATCCCGGCATGTTGCGCGCGGATAAAGCCCGTTTCGATCATATGGCGGTTGAACGCCACCAATTGATCGTAAAAGCCTGCGACATTCAAAACGCCAACGGGCTTCGCATGATAGCCCAATTGTGCCCAACTGATCGCTTCCCACAATTCGTCCATCGTGCCGACACCGCCGGGGATGGTGATAAAACCATCAGATAAATCGGTGAACATCTGCTTGCGTTCGATGCATACCCGATACGACGTGCAAGGTCGTGCAGCCTTTATGCGCGACTTCGCTGCCAACCAAGGCCTCGGGGATCACGCCGATGACTTCGCCACCGGCCTCCAAAGCACTGTCGGCGACCGCCCCCATCAGGCCCAGCCGGCCCCCGCCATAGACAACACCAATACCGCGCTCGGCAAGGCCGCGTCCAACAGAGCGCGCTGTGTCTATATATATCGGGTTTTCGGGGGTCGCCGACCCGCAATAAACGGCCAAACGCTTCACCCTGCCAAATCCTCCAACATCAATTTCGCCGTTGCCTTGGCACTGCCGACAACGCCCGGAATTCCTGCTCCTGGATGCGTGCCCGCGCCGGTAAAGTAAAGATTGGAAATCTGATCATCGCGGTTATGTGCGCGGAAATAGGCCGATTGCCACAGCACGGGCTCCAGGCTGAAAGCGCTGCCCAAATGCGCGTTCAGGTCTCTTCCGAAATCGGTGGGGGCATAATGGAAACGGGTAGCGAGATTGGCTTTCAGGCCCGGCAACACCCGCCGTTCGACTTCATCGAGAATAGCGGATGCGAATTGTTCGCCAAAGCCTCCGTCCCAATCGACATTCGATTTGCCCAGATGCGCGACAGGCGCGAGGACGTAAAAGGTCGAATGGCCCTCAGGTGCCATATTCGGATCGGTCGCGGTTGGATGGTGCAGATAAAGTGAGAAATCTGCGGGCACGATCCCGGTTTTGTATATGTCGTTCGAGCAGGCCTTTGTAGCGCGGGCCAAACAGGATGAGTGATGAGCGATGTCGGGATAATGACCTTTCACGCCGAAATGCACGACGAATAGCGATGGCGACCAGCGTTTGCGTTTCAGCGACTTTCGCGGCCTTTTGCCCCGCGCGGATGATCTTTCAGCAACGCCGCATAATTGTGCATCATATCGCCGTTGGAGGCGATTGCGTCGGCCTCTCCTCGCCAGCCCGATTTGGTGACCACACCCGTTGCGCGATCACCTGTGGTCGTGATCCGTTCGACCGGATCGTTTAACCGCACCGTGCCGCCCAATCGCTCAAACAGCGCGACCATGCCCGCCACCAGCCGGTTCGTGCCACCGCGAGCAAACCAGACGCCGCCATCTTTTTCAATGGTGTGGATCAAGGCATAAATCGCGCTGGTGTTCATCGGATTGCCGCCGACCAGCAGCGTGTGGAACGACAAGGCCTGCCGCAGCCGTTCATCCTGCACATAAGAGGAGACAATCGAATAAACGCTACGCCATGCATGATATTTCATCAGCGCAGGGGCGGCCTTTATCATCGAGGCAAAGTCAAAAAGGCCGCCGAACCCAGCTTCACATAGCCCTCTTCATACACACCGCGCGAATATTCGAGGAACCGTTCATAGCCGCAAACATCTGCCGGATTGAGCTTGGCGATCTCGGCATACAGCGCGGCTTCATCATTGGAATAATCAAAATTGGTGCCGTCAGGCCAATTAAGCCGATAAAATGGCATCACCGGATCAAGCGTCACATCATCCGCCATGTCGCTGCCCGAAAGCGCCCATAGTTCCTGCAAGCAAGGCGGATCGGTGATCACCGTCGGCCCGGCATCGAAGACAAATCCTTCCCGCTCCCAATAATAGCCACGCCCGCCGGGTTTATCGCGGGCTTCGATGATCGTGGTCGAAACTCCCGCAGACTGCAGCCGGATGGCAAGCGCCAAACCGCCAAAGCCTGCCCCAATCAATATGGCCGATTTCACCGGATTTTTTTCCTAGCCCTGATTGCCTTGAATGCCTTTCCAAGAGGAACCGGTGATTTTCCAGAGAGAATTCGCGCCTTATCGCCTCCTGTCGTTTGCCCCGCGTAAAAGCGTTCGATTAATCCGGGTTTAAGCCTGTAGAAACGCTCCAGAATTTTATAGCGCTCGCCGGGAAGCGACGCCCGGAACAACATGCGATTGAGCATTCGATAGAATTTGCCCGCTTTCCAATGCGCGTCCGCCCGTTGCCGCAGCAGCATATTAAGCTTGTCCCCATCGAGATCGGGCTGTTCGGCGATAAAAATTGCTGTCCGCACCGCATCGGGCAAAGAGTAACTGGTAACGGGTTGAAAAAATCCGCCCCGCGCGCCAACTTTCGCGGTTCGCCCGCTGCCGCTCGCCCAGTAATTTTCCAGATCACCGCCCATCACGACTGGCAACACGCCGGTTTCTTCGCGCAACACGCGATCGACTTGCCAGCCTTTTGCTTCGGCATAGGCCGCGATCCGGCGGCGATGGGCGCGCGGGTCCATTTCCGGGCGATCAGCATAATAGGTGTCTTCGATGAAAATTTTGTCCATGCCAAAGGGCAAGACATAGACAAATCGATAGCCATCATGCTGATCGACCGTTGCATCCATCACAATCGGTTTGGTCAGGCTATGTGGCTCGGACAGTTGCAGCAACTGTCCGGTGAATTTCTGCCAGCCGCAATCGAGATGGTGCAAGATCCGCTGCACCGCGCGCGTCGATCACACCGCCTGCATTGATCCGCTGCGAACCTTCGAGCACAACAAGTCGCGGTGATACAGCCTTTACCTGTCGCCCTGTGAGCAAGGCGTTTGCGGGCAAATTATGCCGCAGCAACCAATCCAGCCTTTCGGACTCAATCGTATAGTAGATGTTATCAAGTGAGCGCGAATGTTCCGGAAAATGAACATCATAACCAGACCAACCATAGGTGACGAGCGGTGCCGTCAGCCAGCGGTGTTCCGGAGCGATGTCACTGGCGAAATAGCTCCAGATATGGTTGCCGCCGAAATGCTTTTCCTGTTCGATCAACACGACCTTCAACTCGGGTCGTAACCGGGCGAGCGCGAGCGCCAACAGGCCACCGGCCAGCCCTCCGCCTACGATTGCGAGATCGCATTTGATATGTTCAAGGGCCGCAGATGCCATTTCCGAGCCCTAGCGCCGGGGCGGATGCGTGGGAAGCACCCAAAGCAACGAAGTTGTGGAGAGTAAAATTCGGTCATGGCGCGCGTGGACAATGGCCGGTTTGCAAGATATCGTCGAAGTCATGTTCGTGCGTCAATTCTACCTTGCTCCCTTGTCATTGGCACTGCTTGTATTTCCTGCGTCGCTCTCGGTTTCGATACCTGCCTTGGCGCAAACGTCAGTTGGTGGACTAACCGATGAACAATGCGTTGTTTTTCGAGAACAGCCCTCCGGCGGATATCGGCTGGTCAACGAATGTGACTATGCGATCAACGTATCTTGGTGCAGCGATGCCACGCCCTCGGGCGGTGAGTGCGCCCGCAACGTCGGCTGGCAATCGGCGCGCGTTGGGACGCAAAGCGATGTTCCCGGGCAGTTTGTGGCGGCACAGGCGATCAGCCTGTTTGCCTGCCGCTTTCCCAAGACAGTAGAAATTCTAACAGGCGGTTCGGCGCGTTGCCAAACCGATGCGCCAGCCGACTCCGCAAATGTGCTTCCCCTCCTCCCCGCTTCATCGCTCAAAAACCCTTTGTCGATTGTGACGGCCAGCGATTTCCCCTCAACATCGCGCGATAAACAGGGGACCACCCGATTTGAAATGACGGTCGGAGCCGATGGCAAGCCGATCTCCTGTTCGGTCACCACAAGTTCCGGCCATACCGATCTGGATAGTGCCGCGTGTAAAGCGTTCCTGAAGCGCGCCCGCTTTACACCCGCCAAGGATGAAAAAGGTGTTGCCGTACCGGGGCGCTATAAGGGTTCGGTGAGTTGGAAAGCACCCTGAACCGACATGTACCCAACTTTACCTATTATCATTTCGGCTCTGGTGATGAGCTTCATCGTCGGAATCCGCTATCTGCTGACGAGCGGCCTGTTTGCCTTGCTGACCCGGAAAGTGCGACCCGGATTATACGATGCGTTGAAACCGCAAATGGCCAAGGAAATTTACTGGTCAATGCTGTCCGCCGCGATTTACGGGGCTCCCGCTGGAATCGTCGCCTGGGGCTGGGATAATCGCGGTTGGACAAAGGTTTACACAGACATCAGCGCGTTTCCGCTTTGGTATTTACCGCTGTCTGTCGTGCTGTATCTGGCGGCCCATGACACGTGGTTTTACTGGACCCACCGGCTGATGCACCGGCCATGGTGGTTCAAAACCGCCCATGCCGTCCATCACGAAAGCCGTCCGCCAACCGCCTGGGCTGCGATGAGCTTTCATCCGTGGGAAGCGTTATCGGGCGCGATGGTAATTCCGGTCTTAGTCTTTTTAATTCCGATTCAGGTAACCGCTCTGGGAGTAGTGCTGGCTATCATGACGATCATGGGTATAACCAACCATATGGGCTGGGAATTATTTCCAAGATTCTGTGGTTAACGGGAAATTAGGAATTTGGCTGATAACAGCAACGCATCACCAGAAACACCATGAAATGTATCGAGGAAATTATGGGCTCTACTTTCGCTTTTGGGACAAAATGTGCGGCACCGATGTTGGCCTTGGCCGTTTTGACATCGGCTAGCGGTGCAGGAATAGCATCGGATGCCGTCAGCACGTTGACAGTCAATGTCTCTGGCCTTCGCAGCATGAAGGGCAATGTACTGGTTTGCGTCACCGCCAATCCAAAATATTTCCCCAATTGTTCAAAAGATCCGAAAAGCCACCGAGCGCGCATTGCCGCGCGGAATTCCGGGGCGATCCGTTTTGACGGCATATCATCGGGCACTTATGCGGCGGCGTTGATGCATGATGAAAATGCCAATGATAAACTCGACATGGCGATCATGATTCCGCGCGAAGGCTTTGGCTTTTCGCGTAACCCGGCGGTGGTAACCGGCCCTCCGAAGTTCAAATCAGCATCCTTTGCTGTTGCAACGGGCAGCGCCAATCAGGCCGTCAAAATGAAATATATGTTTTAGGCGCAATTTGCTGCAATAGGCAGGGCATCATTCCAAGCGGGAGAGATTGCCGTGCCAAAATTGATCATCGTCATTTGCGGAATTTTGCTTTCCGTCTCGGGCCTGTGGGCAAAGCCTTCTGCCCCCGCCCCCACATTGCAATATGCATTTTCCGTGCGCGCAACGCTTTTGCCTCCGCTCGAACAAGGCGAGATTGACGGCAAGCGCACGCGGTTCATCGGCATCACCGGCGGCAGCGTTGAAGGGCCCATGCTTTCGGGTGAAGTGATTTCCGGCGGCGGTGATTGGCAGAAAATCGGGAGTGGCGGCTTGACCGAGGTTTATGCCCGCTATTTCGTTCGCGCACAGGACGGAACCGTCATCGGAATTACCAACGCAGGTGTTCGCGTTGCCTCTCCAGAAGTGATCGACCGGCTGGCCAAGGGCGAAGATGTCGATCCCAGCCTCTATTATTTCCGCACCACGCCAACATTCGAGGTAAAGGCCGGGACGCATGAATGGTTGCGCCATAAAACCTTTGTCGCGCGCGGAATTCGCAAGCCCGATCATGTCGTGATTGATTTTTACACCGTCGAATAAGCCTATTTCCGGATGACATCGTGTGCCGCCAAAGCCCGCACGCGGGCCTCGCGGTGGCCGATGATTTTGGCGGGATAGCCAGCGGGCAGCCTTCCAAATTCGTCTGGATCGTGGATAGTGGGCGCATCCAAACCGGCTAAGTTCGGGCACCCATTTGCGGATATAGGCGGTCGCATCGAATTTTTCTGATTGGCTTAAGGGGGCCATGATGCGGACGAACATATTGCTGTCCACCCCCGTCCCCGCCGTCCACTGCCAATTTACCGCGTTGCTGGCATAATCGGCATCGACCAGCGTGTCCCAAAACCAACGCTCGCCCTGCCGCCAGTCGATTAGCAGATGTTTGACCAAAAAGCTGGCCGCGATCATGCGAACGCGGTTGTGCATCCAACCCGTCGCCCATAATTCGCGCATTCCGGCATCGACGATTGGGATAGCCAGTCTGGCCCTTGGTCCAACGATCAAAGTCTGCCTTTACTGCCGCATCACCCATGTCACGCCACGGCAGATGATCGAAAGCCTCCCGCGCATTGCGCGCGCCATAATCGGGAAATTGCAGGATCACATTGGCCGCATAATCGCGCCAGACCAGTTCTTTAAGGAACGTCTCGACAGAGCCACCCGCCCCCATCGTCGCGTGCCAGCAGGCAGCAGGGGATATTTCGCCGAAATGGAGATGCGGCGAAAGGAAGCTGGTGCCGGTGATCGAGGGGTAGTTGCGGTCTTCCTGATAGCGGTCCGCACGATCAATAAAATCGGCGAGCCGCTCTTGCGCTCCCGCCTCGCCCGGTGTCCACATATCGCGCATCCCGCGCGCCCAATCGGGTCGGGTTGGCAAGAGGTTCCAGTCGTCAAGTTTATCGGATTCAGGCCAATCATCCGGAGCCTTGATTACGCTGGGTGGGGCCAATGGCGCAGGTGGCGGCATATGCTGCGCCAAGGCCCGCCAGAACGGCGTGTAAATTTTAAACGGCCCGCCTGCTCCTGTGGTGACGCTTCCCGGCGGCAGCAAATAATTGCCATCGTGCCTTTCGAGCGTGCAGCCCTTCGGCAACTCCGCCTTCAAAGCCCGCTCGGCATTGCGCCACCACGGCTCATAATGGCGGAGGCAGTGGACGCTGGAAGCTGCAGTTTTCCGCGCAAGTTCACACAGAATCGCCACTGCATTGCCGCGCCGCAAAATCAGCCGCGAACCCAGCTTCCGCAAATCTGCGTCAAGCGATGTCAGGCTATGATGCAGCCACCACCGCGAAGCCCCGCCCATGCGGCGATGCTTGGGAGTTTCGTCGTCGAGGATATAGACGGGGATGACGGGCGCACCGCTTGCCACAGCCGCCGCCAAGGCAGGCTGATCGGCAAGGCGAAGGTCGCGGCGGAGCCAGAGGATTTGGGTCATTGCAAAGGCTCCGCACTCGGCACCGGCAATCGAACCATAAAACGATCCCCGATGCGCGGGTCCATAAACCGCTGATCACGGATGATAATCTCTTGTCCCTTTTGCTCTAGAACCGGCATTCGCGACCAGAATAAAAACGATGCCGCATCGCTGCCCTTATCGACGACCAAGCGAAACGGCTTTGTTCGGTTAGCGGTTCCTGCCCCCATATAATGTGGGCGAACTTCTCCCGATAAAACAGCTCCCGAGCCCAGGCGTAATGGCCAGAGCCATATTCGTGCCCATCGCGCCAAACTATCTCGCGCTGCCAAAAGGCAACCGGCACAGGATTGGCGACAACCGTCGGCTCCGGCATCGATGCTATACTGTCGTACCGTGCGATAATTTGGTTACGGGCATCCGATTTTGCCTGTCCCGTGATCAGACCATTGACAACGATGTAGCTGCACACAGCTAGAAGGCTTAAAATTGCGGGCTTTTTCCAATTGGGTTGCCCCTGCCGCTCTCGCCGCAACGACAGCCACACTCCGGCAATCAGAGCGGCCCAAATCCACACATCGATGATGAACAGCGTGTCGCCGTAAAACCACTGGCTGGAAAACGGTTCGAGCAAGCGGATGCCATAGCTGTTGAACCAGTCGAACAACGGATGGCTGAGGCAGCCGACATAGGCGAGTATCAGCAGCCATTTGCGATCCAGCGGCAAGCCGCTTCTCCGGCCTTGTCCCGCGCTTCACTTGCCAGCGGTCAAACCACAGCATCGCGGCCCACAGCAACAACGGCAGCAAGACCATCGCAATCGGCCCATGCGTAATCCCGCGCCGGATCGCCAGATGCTGGTGTCCGCCAAGGAGCACCGCGACGGCGTCTATATCCGGGATGTTCGCGGCGATAATCAAGGTGGGCATCGCAAGGCCCGTTTTGCGTTTAAGCCCCATCTGGCCAAGGATCGCGCCGACGAGGCTGTGGGTGAGATTATCCATAATGCGGTGCTTGCAAAACAAATCCTACATTGCAAGCGCGGCCTTGGAGGGGTTAGCTTTGGCTGTGGTTTGGGGCTTCAGTGTTGTGCTATTTTTTTCAAATGAGGCGTGGAGGGAAGTAAGAGAAAAACGAGGGCGTCAGCCCATCAACCGTCATGTCGTCCCGATAATAAACAGGTTTGGAATTAATGCGCTACGCGCTCCTTACCTCTTATTTTCTCCACGCCTCTTTTGAAACAAATGGCACGAGCCAGATTATTGATTTCATAAAAGCCACAAAGACAAAAAGATAAAAGTGGTCGCCAGCCACTTCATCTGCCTTACGACTTGGAAACAGTGAATCAGTTAGAATTCGACATCAGAATTATGAGTCAAGATGTTGTTTTAGTAATGATTTTCAAACAAAATATTTCATAAAGGCTGGTTTTGCCGCATAGACCGAATTCCCTTTTATCTTTTTATCTTTGTGGCTTTTATGAAACAAAAAAACCAGATTTACTCCCGAGCAAAAATCACTCCACCGTCCAAGTCTGCCCCTTGGAAATCAGCTTCTGCAAATCGGGCACCTTCCCTTCAGAAAGCTTCGCATTCTGCTCGACCACGGCGCTATCAAAGGTCGGGCGAGGATCATCGTACAACACACCCAGCGCCATCGGATATTCGCCAAAGGGCATCTCGACCAGCATGTGCGCCACCGCGCGGTTTTTCACATTGTGCGAAATCACGCCCGCCGCCGCCCAATCGCCGTCCACAACTTCGACGACCTTTAGCGTCAGCGTGTCCATATCCATCGATATGCCTTTGGAGCCACCCGCGAACAGCATCGGCTGCCCATCTTCGAGCCACAATTGCTGATGCGCGTTGGCCTTTTCGGTGAAGGGGGCGAAGACATCTTCGTTGTAAACGATGCAATTCTGGAAAATCTCGACGAACGACGCGCCCTTGTGCGCGTGCGCGGCCTTTAGCACCGACGGCAGATTCTTGTTCACGTCAAAGCCGCGCGCAACAAAGCGCGCGCCCGAACCCAGTGCAAAGGCACAAGGGATCGCCGGACGGTCCACCGAACCAAAGGGCGACGTCGGCGATTTGGTGCCGACGCGCGATGTGGGCGAATATTGACCCTTCGTTAAGCCATATATCTCGTTGTTAAACAACAATATCTGGCAATCTAAGTTGCGCCGCAACAAATGCATCGTGTGATTGCCACCAATGGAAAGCGCATCTCCATCGCCGGTGATGATCCACACATCCAGATCGGGATTGGCCAGCTTCACCCCCGTCGCCACCGCCGGTGCGCGGCCATGGATGGTGTGGAAACCGTATGTTTCCATATAATAGGGAAAGCGGCTGGAGCAGCCGATGCCGGAGATAAACACGGTATCCTCGGGCCGACGTCCGATTTCGGGCATGGTGCGCTGCACCGCCTTCAGGATCGCATAATCCCCGCAACCGGGGCACCAACGGACCTCCTGATCGGTTTCCCAATCCTTGGGTGTGCTGGTTTTGATGGGGGTCATGTCGTTCATGTTTATACCTTAGGCTGATTTTTTTAGGCGGGCCAATTCACGGCGGGTTGCCTGTTCGATAAACGCGCGAGGACTCAATCCGCTGCCGCCTCGCTCCAATGCTGCTGAAATCTCGTGAACAATATCGGCCTCTACTGGAATTGAAACAGAACCGGGTTGAACGGAAACATTGGTTTCAATCGGGAAAAGGCCAAGCCATTTCCCACCTGACGGGTCATTTTCCTCATCCAGCCATGTCAATACGTCGCTCAGCTCATGTTGCGAGGGAGTCGGGATGAAGTCACCTCCATCGCGCATGGCCTCAATATGGCCTTGCAAGGCTTCCGCGCCCATCACAAGCGCCTCCTCAAGCGTGTCGCCGCAAGATACGCAACCGGGAAAATCCTTAAAGACGATCCCAAAGCTGCCCTCATCTTCGTTCACCGCTCCCAGATAGAGCTTTTTCATCGCAGACCTCTCAGTTTAACGCCCGACTGGCGTTCAATCGATTTCAATGTTCCCGGTTTTATATCCTTTTTGGGGTGAGGAACAGTGGTGACACCCGACTTTATATCGTGCCTGAAATGGTGATGGCTCCCGTTTACCCGATCAAGCCACCATCCATCCTTTCCCAAAAGCGCGATAATCGACCGGCTGTCCATATTTCAGGCATGTCTGAAACCGAGGCACCAGCGGACTTCCTGATCGGTTTCCCAATCCTTGGGGGTGCTGGTTTTGATGGGGGTCATGTCGTTCATTTTATTTCCTTTGCCACCCAAGGCGAAAGTTTCACTTTGCCAAACAGGTATTTCTCAACCTCTGTCCGCTGAAGCTTTGCTTCCTTGTCGCTGGACGCGCATGCTGAGGCATCAATCCGAATATCACCAACATCAAACAGCCATTGTTGCGAAATATTTTCACACAGATCGTCGAACCCATATGAAAAACGCACATACCATCCGGAACCATCAGGATATTTGGATGATCTCATCGCTCTAAAATTATTATGATCAGAAACGGAAATTTGTTCTTTAGCAATAGGGACAAATTCGTCCAACGAGACATGCTAATCGGTCATCTTCGGAATTGATACTATTATAGCAGAATCTTCGTCTGAATTCTGATAGTGTTTCAGAGTGGGCCTTGTAAAATACAAATCCATTCCGGCCAGTTTGACAGGCAATGGCGCCAAAATTGCTTTGGCATCAACGACCTTTTTAGCCGGTGGCGAAACTGCAGTTGCGGCGGCAGATAGGCCCAAAAAAGCAACTAGCAACAACCATAGATGATATTTTTTCACCCCAAAGCCCCCTCAATTGCCGCCGCAATTTCGCTGATCTGGAAGGGTTGGCCCGACACTTTGTTCAGTGGCTTGGCATCGACCAGAAATTGGTCGCGCAGTAGCGGTTTTTAACTGCCCCGTGTTCATTTCCGGCACAATCACCTGATCATAGCTGTGCAGCAAATCGCCCAAATTTTTCGGCATCGGCCAGATGTGGCGGATGTGGATGTGGCTGACGTCCGCCCCTTTCGCGCGCGCGCGGCGCACGGCTTGGTGGATCGGGCCGTAAGTGGAGCCCCAGCCGACAATGGCGAGTTTGCCGCCTTCGGTCCCTAAACACACATCCTGATCGGGGATGCTGTCCGCGACGCCATCGACCTTGGCCTTGCGAATGTCGGTCATCGCTTGGTGGTTGGCGGGGGAATAGTTGATGTGGCCGGTATCGACCTCTTTCTCGATCCCGCCAATGCGGTGCATCAAACCGGGCGTGCCGGGTTTGACCCATGGCCGCGCCAGTTTTTCGTCGCGACCATAGGGTTTGAAGCCGCCTTCCTGCGCTTCGGTGCGGAAGCTGACGGGGAATGGCGCATAGCTCGCCATATCGGGCACTTTCCACGGCTCGGCGGCATTGGCGATATAGCCGTCGGTGAGCAGCATCACCGGCGTCATATATTGCGTTGCGATCCGCACCGCCTCGATAGCGCAATCGAACACATCGCCGGGCGAGCGCGCCGCGATCACCGGCAGCGGCGTATCACCATTGCGGCCATAGACAGCCTGATAGAGATCGGATTGTTCTGTCTTGGTCGGCAGCCCCGTCGAAGGCCCGCCGCGCTGTGAATTGATGATGACAAGCGGCAGTTCGGTCATCACCGCCAGGCCCATGGCTTCGCCCTTCAGCGCGATGCCGGGGCCGGAGGAGGAGGTGACGCCCAATTGGCCCGCATAGCTCGCGCCAATGGCCGAGGCGATGGCGGCGATTTCGTCCTCCGCCTGAAAAGTCGTGACGCCAAATTCTTTATATTTGGTCAGCGCGTGGAGGATCGAAGAGGCTGGCGTGATCGGATAGCCGCCAAAAAACATCTTCACGCCCGCCAACTGGCAACCCGCGACCAATCCCAGTGCAGCAGCATCAGCGCCATTGATCGTGCGATAAAGCCCCGGCTCAACAGGTGCCGCCGCAACATTGTGCTGCGGAATACCCACCGTTCCCGGCTGCCCCATTTCCACGGTTTCACCATAAGCATGGCCCGCGTTCAATGCCGCGATATTGGCTCCGGCCAGTTCAGGCTTTTTGGCGAATTTTTCGTTGAGCCAATCGATAATCGGTTGCCGGTCGCGATCAAACATCCACAGCGCAAGGCCCAGCGTCCACATATTTTTGCAGCGCAGCGCGTCTTTGTTGCCAAGACCGAATGGCTTTACCGCGTCGATGGTCAGCTGGCTGATGTTAAACTGCACCAATTGCCATTTGCCGAGCGAGTCATCCTCCAGCGGATTGACCTCATATTGCGCCTTGGAAAGATTGCGCGCGTTAAATTCGCCGCTGTCGGCGATGATCAGACCGCCGGGTTTTAAATCCTTCACGTTCGTCTTCAACGCCGCCGGGTTCATCGCCACCAGCACATCGGGGGCATCGCCTGCGGTATCAATCGCGTTTGATCCAAAGTTGATCTGGAAAGCGGAAACGCCAAAGAGCGTCCCTTGCGGTGCACGGATTTCTGCGGGGAAATCGGGGAATGTCGCAAAATCATTGCCCGACAGTGCAGAGGAGAGCGTGAACTGCCCTCCCGTCAACTGCATCCCGTCGCCCGAGTCGCCTGCGAAACGGACGACAACGGCCTCTCCGCTGTCAGTTTTCGGGTACGGCGTCATTTTCAAAGCTGCGCGCGGCAGTTGCCATGGAAACATCCTCAAAGACTATCTTGTTTCCATGCCTTATGCGCGGTTTTGGGACAAATCCATATAGGAAATCTGTGGAAGGGCACAGGCTGGCTTTGCAATCGCCCTGCCGTTGTGCGAAGGGCGGCTCGGAGCAAATATCCCTAATGAACGATACACCATCCTACCGGCCCTGCGCCGGCATCATGCTTGCGAACCGCGACGGCAAGGTTTTTGTCGGACAAAGGCTTGATAGCCCGCCTAAATCCGATGCTTGGCAAATGCCGCAGGGCGGGATTGACGAAGGCGAGGAGCCCGAAGCAGCGGCTCTGCGCGAGCTGGAAGAAGAAACCGGCATTGCGTGCGATCTGGTCACCGTCTTGGCGCGCAGTGCGGAGGAGTATTTCTATGATCTGCCCGACGAGCTGAACGGAAAGCTTTGGGGCGGCCAATGGCAGGGGCAACGGCAATGGTGGTTTTTGCTGCGCTTTCAAGGCGAGGATAGCGACATCAATATCGCCACCTCCACCCAAGAATTCTCGCAATGGCAATGGGTAGAGCCAGCGGAATTGCCGGGCCTGATCGTTCCGTTTAAAAAGCGGATTTATGAAAGCCTTGTTGCTGAATTTTCAGATTTAATCTGAAGAATATCAATTCGGTTTCGGCGGCACTACTTCCACGGTAGGCTGGATCGTCACGGCGCTCGCCTGTACCACTGGCTTATCCTTTGGCGGTCGCAATCGCTTTGGCCAACGCATCTGTCGCCGCACAGTTGGTTATTTGCAGATCAGTTGCAAGCCGCGCCAGATTTTTCTTTGCCGGATCAAGCGCGCCTTTGGATAGCATCACCATCGCCTGATCGGCCAGCACTTGCGGATCATTAGGCTCGATTTCCAACGCTTCCTTGTACATCCGCACGGCTTTGCCTTTCAGCCCCTGATCGCGGGCGATTTCGGCGAGCGCGACATAGGCGGAGCGGTTTAGCGGATCGACGGCCAGCGCGGTTTCATACCAGCCAATCGCCGCGTCTTTGTTGCCCGCCTTCAGCGCCACCGCGCCTTCATTGGCAAGCGAAAGCGATTGCGGATTAATCTCATGATCGGCCCGCTTGCTGAAACTCACACTCGAAACGGTGGCGAGCAACAACGAAAGGGCAATGGCAGCAGGCGAAAAGCGCATAATCAAAGTTCCGATATCCGACACGGACGCCCCCGCTATCACAGCTTTTCTATCCTTACCAAATAAAAGCCGTCGCTGCCATCCTGTTTGGGGGTGAGCAAACGCCGTCGCCATCTTTGCGACCAGCGGCGATGCCGGAATCGACCGCGCGCCAGCCGGTGTTGCGGGCAAGGAACTGTGCAATCTGCGCGGAACCCTCCAACGACAACAGCGAGCAGACCGCATAAACCAAATGCCCGCCCGGCTTGACCAGCGCCGCAGCAATATCGAGCAACCGCGCCTGTTCGCCCGACAAGCCGCCCCAGTTCGTGCTCATCCAGCCGCCAGCGTGTTTCCGGATTGCGCCGCCATGTGCCGCTGCCCGAACAAGGCGCATCGACCAAAACAACATCGCAAGCCCCGGCAAAGTCGGCAAGCATCGCCGCTTCCTTGCCGGGATTGAGCAGGATCGTTTGAATGAAACCCGCCCCCGCGCGCGAGGAACGGTGCGGCAATTGTGACAACCGATCCCGATTGGTGTCGGTCGCGATCAACCGCCCCTGCCCCTGCATATCCGCCGCCAGCGCCAGCGTTTTGCCGCCCGCTCCGGCACACAGGTCTAGCACCGTCATCCCCGGTTCGGCCTTGCAGGCTTGGGCAATTAACTGGCTTCCCATATCCTGGATATCGACCTTGCCCGATTGCAGCAGTTCATGGCCATCGAGCGCAAAGCCTGTCGGCAGGCGAACACCGTATGCGGTTTGCGGCAGCGGTTGTGCTTCGGGCAATGCTGCTAAAACGGCGTCGCGCTCCGCGAGCAACGCATTGACCCGCACATCAAGCGGTGCGCGCTCAAGCAGACGCGGCTTGTTCCGCCGCATCCATCAGTTCAGAAAAATGCAGGAGCAACCATTGCGGCAGAACGCCGCCCTTTGCCCGCGCCTCGTCCGTCTTCAATGCCGCTGCGCCATAACCATTGCCATCAAACAACGCCGCCAGTTCGGCATCGTCATCGGCCAATGCCACAAAGGCAGCGCGGGCATGTTCGGGGCGTTCGCCAAAGCGGCGGATTGCGAGACCATGTCAGTTCGCGAATTGCCCGCCGGTCTTTCGATCCGGCATAGCGGCGCGCGGCGAAAAAGGCCGATGCGATCCGGTCTGCCGATGCGCCTTTATCGCGCGTCGCAACAATGATGGCGTCGAGCAGTTCGATGGCCGCCTGTAACCTTGCCGAAGGGGTCACTCGTCCTTCTCGTTCACTTGTGTCATAGTCATTCTTTGTGGGGGCAGGAACACAGAAAAACTCAAAGCGAGCGTTGTTAAATTCTTTGGCATAGATTTTGCGTTGGGCAACATATTCGCTGCCTTGGGCCTTGCATATGTCTTCGGTCGCAAAAAGCCGGTGTTCGATCAACAGGCCTTCCTTCGGCGCTTCCTGTGCCCAGCCAATTATGACCAGAATATAGGGTAGAACTTCGTTCAATGCCCTCACCCGCGCGTAGGATAATTGGGTGCTTCGCGCGTGATCGTAACATCATGCACATGGCTTTCACGCAAACCGGCATTGGTAATTTGCACAAAGCGAGCGCGTTTTTGCAGGTCGGCAATAGTGGCTGAGCCGGTATAGCCCATCGCCGCCTTCACGCCGCCGACAAGCTGGTGGATCACATCCGAAGCAGGCCCCTTATACGGCACTTGCCCTTCAATGCCCTCGGGAACCAGTTTCAACTGATCCTTGATATCCTGTTGGAAATAGCGATCTGCCGAACCGCGCGCCATCGCGCCGACCGAGCCCATGCCGCGATAGCTTTTATAGGCGCGGCCTTGATAGAGGAAGGTATCGCCCGGTGCCTCTTCAGTACCTGCGAGCAAAGACCCGACCATCACCGTTGCCGCCCCTGCGGCCAGCGCCTTGGCGACATCGCCCGAAGTGCGAAGGCCGCCGTCGGCAATCACCGGTATGCCCGATTTCGCCGCTTCTTCGGCGGCGTCCATAATCGCGGTCAATTGCGGAACGCCAACGCCCGCAACCACGCGCGTGGTGCAAATCGAGCCTGGCCCGATGCCCACTTTCACGCCGTCGGCGCCTGCATCGATCAACGCCCGCGTTGCCTCTGCCGTGGCCACATTGCCCGCGACCACCTGCACATTACCCGCCAGCTTCTTGATCTCGGCCACGGCCACGCTCACCATCTTGCTATGGCCATGCGCCGTATCGACCACGATCAAATCACATTCGGCATCGATCAGCGCGCGGGTGCGCTCAATGCCTTTTTCGCCGACGGTGGTCGCCGCTGCAACGCGCAACCGCCCTGCCCCGTCCTTGGTCGCATTGGGATAATTGACCGCCTTTTCGATATCCTTGACGGTAATCAGGCCGACACAGTGAAAACCCTTGTCCACCACCAGCAATTTTTCGATGCGCCGATGATGCAACAACCGCTGCGCTTCCTCTTGGCTCACGCCGACCTCGGCTACCGCAAGATTATCCGAGGTCATCAATTCGGACACCAGCTGTTTTGGATTTTCGGCAAAGCGCACGTCGCGATTGGTGAGGATGCCGACCAGCTTGCCGCCCTGCTCCACCACCGGAATGCCCGAAATGCTGTTCGCCGCCATGATGGCGCGTGCTTCGGACAGGGTGGCATCGGGCGCAATCGTAATCGGATTGACCACCATCCCCAATTCAAACCGCTTCACTTGCCTAACGGCGGCTACCTGCTCTTCGATCGAAAGATTGCGGTGCAGCACGCCAATTCCGCCCAGTTGCGCCATCACGATCGCCATCCGCGCCTCGGTCACGGTGTCCATCGCGGATGACATCATCGGAATGTTGAGCGCAATGCTGGGTGTGATGAAGGTACGCGTGTCGGCTTGGCTGGGCAGCACATCGGATTCGCCGGGCTGCAGCAGCACATCGTCAAAGGTAAGTCCAAGCCGGATTTTATCGGATTTCATATTGCCACTTTGCTCTGTCTGCGGGTCAATTCGTGGCGGCCCATGTAACCAGTTGCTATGCTATCCGCCAGTCTTCTTATCTTCCATTTTGCGGACATATTTTTTGGCGCTGGCAAAATACTCGCCCAACTTCACATGCAGTGTCGCATCCTCTGCAGCGCCGCCCAATTCCATCGTCTTGCTATATTCATCATCCGGCCCATGATAATAGCTGGAAAGAAAGCGTTCCAACATTTCAAGGTCGGCAAAGGAGCCGCCAACCATCAATGCCGGTATTCCCTTTTGCGTCAAAACCCAGCCGTCTTGACGCTTTAGAAATGCATTTGCATCGCTTGATGGCTCAATCGTTCGCTTTGCCTTGCGGGCGATGGCTTCGATCAGGGGATCAAGCCCGGTGACACCCCGGCCGATGATCGAAACCTTTGCCCCGCGCGGAGCAATAGCGATGGTATCGACGTTCAGCGCAACGACAATTGAATCGAGCGGGATCACAGGCTTATCGACAAATGTTTGCGCGCCAAGCAAACCGCTTTCCTCGGCCGTCGTTCCGACAAAATAGATATCGCGATCATGCTTTTTACGCGCCAGCTTGCGCGCCACTTCGGTCAACACGGCCATGCCGCTGGCATTATCCACAGCACCATTACAGATACGGTCTGCATCGCCTTCGGGACGGCACAGCCCCAGATGGTCCCAATGCCCCATGAAGACCACTGCGCCTGTCGCTGGCTTCTTGCCGGCAATCTTGCCGATCACATTGTGGCTGTCGAATTTGCGTGACGTCAGAGGTAACATCGAAATCAGCGGATATGCCGAGCGGCTTGGCGGTAAAATCCAGCCGCTTTGGCGGCGACCCGAAGCTTGTCCCAATCTCCGCCCGCCGCGGTGACCAACGCGACCATGAACTTGGCGCTGACGGCTCCTTCCAACGGAGGGCGCTTGTCTTGCGAGGCGAGCGCAATCGGCCGCGACATATATTGGCGGCGATAGCTCGAATAATCGAACTGTTCACCAGCAACAGTGATCACCGCCTCGGCTCCGGCCTTGATCAAGGCCTCTCGCCGTGATCGGCCCGATTTATATGCTTCGGGCAGAAAATCGGCGGGATCGGAAAGCATGAGCACAGCCTTCCCCGCGATATCCACGGGAGCTTTTCCGTCTTTATCAACGCCGTGCCCCAGCGAAAACCAGCGGCAATTTGCCCGCCTGATAATGCGGATCGCGGCCAACCAGTATGATTTCTTCGCCGGCAAAGCGCAGCTTCTCGCCCTTTGCATAAAAGCTCGACACCGCCTTGTCCGGCCCGCGCCGGATCATCGGCACGGGTTCCAGCCAGCTGCCATCCAATGCGCCAGGTTTCAATCCGGCCTTGGCCCAGGTTTTTTCCAGATAAGCGATGGTTTTGATTTCACCGGCGGTGCCCGGTTCCCGGCCTTCAAATTCGTCGCTCGCCATCATGGCGATATGCGGGCGCAAATCTTCTTCGCGGATACTGATTGGCAAATACGGGAGTGACCAGCGCCAATGAAAGCGCCGACATAATTGCCGTTTTTGCCCCCGTGATCACGCCCCTTAGCCTCCCGCTTTGCTTGCGCTTTTTGCGCGCAAGATCAATTGCTGCGCTTGCTTCTACATGCATTGATTCGATCATGCGACCCCGAAAGCGTTGCGCTCCGCCTTTTGACGCTTCGATAACATCGCCTCGGCATCAGCGATTTCTTCTGCACTTGGCGCCAAAGGCGGCATTGGCGATGGCGATCTGATTGGGATGGATCAGGGTTTTCCCGGCAAAGCCAAAGCAGCGCCCTTGTCGGCATTCGGAATCGAAACCGGTAAGATCGTCCAGTCGGTTACATACTCCGTCAAAGGCTGGAATATGCGCTGCCGAGGCAGCGGCCAGCACGATGGATTGCAGGGCGAGTTCCAGGCCTTCGCGATTGGGGCCGGGCCTGATCCCGGTTTCTGCGCAAAAATCATTGGCCCCGGCGATCAGGCCGCAACCACGGCAGCATTGGCCGCGATGTCGCGCGCCGCATAAATGCCCGCCGGGCTTTCGATCATGGCGATCAAAGGTTTGCCAAGGGGTTGGGCGATCCGATCAAGCCCCTCGTCCGAATTCCACTTTGGGCAGGACGAAACAATCGACTTGCGCGCCCGCATACGGCAGCAATATCGTCATCGACATGCGGGCTGTCTGTTGCATTGATCCGGATCGCGAGCAATTTGCCAGGAAATCCGGCCTTCGCCTCGCGGACCGCAGCAATGCGCGCCTCCGCCTTGCCGTCGTCCGGAACCGAATCCTCCAGATCGATGATCAACATATCGGCATCCAGCCCTCGTGCCTTTTCCAGTGCGCGCGCATTGGATGCGGGCACATAAAGCGCGCTCCGCACCATTTTCAATTTGTCGGCTAATTTGCACCTGTTCAATTCCCGTCCGATTTCGCTTGGCAAAGCATCGCTTATTTGGGAGATTGCCTGCCGTCAAACAGGAGGTTGTTCATGGGCGGTTTTGTTCTCATTTTGCTGGCACTTGCCATCGTATTTCTGATGATGGGTATCCGCGTGGTCCGGCAGGGCTATGTCTATACCATCGAACGCTTTGGCCGTTATACCCATGCAGCGCATCCCGGCTTCAATTTCATCTTTCCCTTTGTGGATCGCGTTGGCCGCAAGGTGAACATGATGGAGCAAGTGCTCGATATTCCGGGGCAAGAGATCATTACCAAGGATAACGCCATGGTCGGCGTCGATGCGGTGGTGTTTTTCCAAGTGCTCGATGCTGCCAAGGCCGCTTACGAGATTTCCGACCTCTATCTTTCGATCATGCAGATCACCACGACCAACCTTCGCACGGTGATGGGTTCGATGGATCTCGACGAAACCCTGTCGAAACGTGATGAGATCAACGCGCGGCTGCTCAATGTCGTCGATCACGCGACCTCGCCATGGGGCGTTAAGCTGACCCGGGTCGAAGTGAAAGATATTCGCCCGCCCAAGGATATTTCCGACGCGATGGCCCGCCAGATGAAGGCCGAACGCGAAAAGCGCGCGCAAATCCTGGAAGCCGAAGGTTCGCGTGCTTCTGAAATCCTGCGTGCCGAAGGTGAAAAACAGGGCCAGATTTTGCAAGCCGAAGGCCGCCGCGAAGCTGCTTTCCGCGACGCCGAGGCCCGCGAACGCGAAGCCGAGGCCGAAGCAAAGGCAACGCAAATGGTGTCCGCTGCTATTGCCTCATCGGGCAGTCAGGCGATCAATTATTTTGTCGCGCAAAAATATGTCGAGGCGATCAGCCAGTTTGCCACATCGCCCAACGCCAAAACTATTTTGTTCCCGGTTGAGGCAACCGCCTTGATCGGCACATTGGGCGGCATCGGCGAGCTTGCAAAAGATGCGCTGAGCGAAGGTAAGGGCAAATAAGATGGGTGATTGGCTGTCTTCATTGGAACCGCATTGGTTCTGGCTTTCGGTCGGGCGTGCCGCTTGGCGTGGTGGAAATGCTCGCGCCGGGGTTTTTCCTGATGTGGCTGGGGCTGGCGGCGATCATCGTTGGCATGATTGCCTGGGCCTTGCCCGGAATATCGATGCCCGATGCAAGTGGCGCTGTTCGCGGTGCTTTCGATCCTCACCGTTTATGCTGGCAAGAAATTTCTGAAAGACAATCCGATTGAATCCGAAGACCCGGCACTGAATGACCGTTCTGCACGGTTAAAGGGCGAAATCGTAACCGTAGTCGAAGCGATCAGCGACGGACGGGGCCGTGTAAAATTGGGCGACAGCGAATGGAACGTGCGCGGGGCCGATGCGCCGGTAGGCGCTAAAGTGCGCGTGGCCGGGGCCGATGGGGCTGTGTTGCTGGTTGAGGGGGTTTAACCGCCCTTCTCCCTTGACGGGAGAGGATATGCAGACTTGGCAACTTGTTGCCTAGTCGGAGTTGGTGAAGGTGCACGAGCTATCTGCTCGCCAACAAATGTCGATGCCCACCACTCAAGACTTGCTAGGCGACAAGTCGCCAAGCCAAGTCTATTCTCTCCCGCGAGGGGAGAGAGGTGTTCCAGATTCAGCTTACCGCGCCAGCTTACCCGCCATGCCGATGATATCATCGAGTGGATTGCCGTCGCCGTCCATGTCGAGCAGCGAGCCGAGGCCACCCAAGCCGCCGCCGCCCGCTTGTTGACCGCCACCACCGAGCGCGCCGCCCAGCACATTGCCGATCAATCCGCCAAGACCGCCGCCGCCCGAATCTTGCTGGCCACCGCCGAGCACGCTACCCAATATGCCACCAAGGCCGCCACCGGCTTCGCCGCCACCCTGCTTGGCCATATAGCCCGCAACCAGCATGGCGAGGATGGGAAGCATCTTTTTCAACAATGAAGGATCAATCCCGGTTTGCTCCGAAGCATTTCCCGCGACCGAACGGCTGACATCTTTCGATCCGAAAATCTGGCCCAATACATCATTGCCCGCGTCCACATTGGTTGGCTCTGGTGCCACAACATTGTCGAACAGGCCGCCGCCGCCCAGTTGGCCAAGCAAACCGCCCAGCCCTTCAAGCCCGCCGGGCTGTGCTTGCGTAGTTTTCTTGAAACCGCCCAAAATTGCAGGAAGCAATGCCCCTGCTCCCATTTCGGCAACCTGTTCGTTCACGCCCAATTGTTGCGCGATCGAGCCAATGGCTCCGCTCTGCTTCAAAACACTGATTAAATCCACGGTCGCTCTCCTTTAGGCGAAAACAGGATGCAAGGGGTGATAGTCTTTCCCTTCAAATGCAAGCTGCAACCGTTGAACCATTACGTGATGACAACTATTTTACATTCATCTGCGCGATTACACTCCAATTGACACACAGAAATCGCTAGATGGCATCAGCGCCGCTTTGGCGAATCCATAAAGGAAGGTTTTGACATGGGAATTTTTAGCAGCATCAAGGAAGCGATTTTCGGCAAAAAAGCTGTCGCCGCGACCCCCGCCGCACCGAGCATTTTCGATACTGCCGCCGCCGCTGCAACCGCCGCAGCCGACGCCGTTGCCGTCGAGGCAGCCCAGAATATCGACATCGTCGCCCATCTCGAAGAAATGGGTGCAGGCAAGAATCTCAACTGGCGTTCGTCGATTGTCGATTTGATGAAGCTCGTCGGCATGGAAAGCTCGCTGCAAGAGCGCAAGGATCTGGCCATGGAACTGGGCTATACCGGCGAATTGACCGGCAGCGCCGATATGAACATCTGGCTGCATAAAGCCGTGATGCGCGAACTGGCCGCCAATGGCGGCGTCGTTCCGGCTGAACTGCTCGACTGAGCTGATCACGAACTATCGGTTCAATAAACACCGTAGCCCTGAGCCTGTCGGGGACGAAGTCGGCCAAAGGCCAACGGCGCTTATCTGTAAAGCGCCGTTCACCTTCGGTGGCCTACGGCTCGACAAGCTCAGGGCTACGGTTTTTTGTTACCCAAAATAGATCTCAGTGGCCGTGTTTATTCTTTTCTGCCAAACAAGCCCTTGGCCATATTGGTCAGGTCGTTGATTGGATTGCCATCACCATCCTTATCAACAAAGCCAGTTAGCTTATTGAAAATGCTGCCTTCGCCGTCGCCGCCCAGCATATCTTTCAGCTTATCCACCGAAATACCATGCTCTGCGGCCATATCCTGAATGGCCTGCATCTTGTCACCGTCTCCACTCAACTTTTCAGTCAGTGAAGTTGCGATTTCCTGTGCCTTGTCTGCGGGAAGACCCAGCTTTTCGGCAAGGCCACCGACATTGCCCAAAATACCGTCCAAAATACCCATCGTCATTCTCCTTGTTTGATCGGCACGCCTCCTATCCGATCACGGCCATTTGCGAAAGCGCAAGCAGGTCTGGTGCGATGAATTTACGTCTGCCCTCGACCGAGAACAGCCGTTCGGGCGTGTAGAATTTCAAGGGCAGATCGCGCGCTCCATAGGGAGAAGCGAGTAACGCGTTGACATCCTCGACCAGTTTTCTGCCCGCAACCTGTGTGCCCAGAAAATGGCGTACCGCCGCAATATATAATTGGGTGATGGTCTCGTGATAGCCCTGCGTATCGTCGTTAACGCCGCCCACCGCCTCATTATAGCGGGCAATATTATGGGGCATGTCCCGTTCGGGATTGATATCCTGCCGGTCGCGTACAATCCACAGGCACGACGGCGAGATGCGCTTCATGGGTCCATAACTCGCGCGGCAAAGTGCGCGCCAATAGCCCCTCGCCCACATGGACGATGGCGGCATCATTGGCAAAAAAACGGACTTCAAAACCGGACATTTCCAGACCCTTTCCAGCGCCCGGATTTGCCGGGCCTCATGCGGCGATGGGAGCCGCCTGCCTTACACCTTCATCGACATGCGCTTCAAATTGCGCGAAATTGTCGATGAATTGCTGGACCAGTTTTCGTGCAGTGCGATCATATTCTTCCTTGTCCGCCCATGCTTCGCGCGGATCAAGAATGGCGCTATCAACGCCCGTTACCGCAATCGGATATTCAAATCCGAAATTGCCGTCCCTGCGGAATTCGACATTGCCAAGCGTGCCGTCGAGCGCCGCATTGAGCAAAGCCCGCGTCGCCTTGATCGGCATCCGCTTAATGCCCGGATCGGTAGCCTTCCCGCCCGTCCAGCCGGTGTTGACCAACCAACAATTGGCCCCGCCCTTGGCGATCCGCTCTTTCAGCAAATTACCATATACGCTGGGATGGCGCGGCATGAAGGGCGCGCCAAAGCAGGTGGAGAAAGTCGCCGTCGGCTCGGTCACGCCGATTTCGGTTCCCGCGACGCGCGCAGTATAGCCGGACAAGAAAGTGGTACATCGCCTGATCCGGCGTCAAACGCGCAATCGGCGGCAACACGCCATAAGCATCGGCGGTGAGGAAAATGATCGTTTTTGGCGGCGGTCCCAAATTGTCTTTCGACGCATTGGGGATGAATTCGATCGGGTAGGAACCCCGGCTGTTTTCGGCGAGGCTATTGTCGTCGAAATCCAGCTCGCGCGTTTCGGCGTCCATCACCACATTTTCGAGGATCGTGCCAAAACGCTTCGTGGTCGCGAAAATCTCTGGCTCTGCCTCAGCCGAAAGATTGATCATCTTGGCATAGCAGCCGCCTTCGAAATTGAACACGGCGGTATCAGACCAACCATGTTCATCATCGCCAATCAGCGTGCGGCTGGCATCGGCGGACAATGTCGTTTTCCCTGTACCGGAAAGCCCGAAGAAAACCGCTGTGTCGCCGCTCGGGCCGATATTGGCCGAGCAATGCATGGGCATCACGCCCTGTACGGGCAGCAGATAGTTCAGGATACCGAACACCGATTTCTTCATTTCACCGGCATAGGCCGTGCCGCCGATCAGGATCAGTTTTTCGGTAAAATTGACCGCGATGATCGTTTCGCTGCGGCAGCCGTGGCGTGCGGGATCGGCGCGGAAGCTGGGCAAATCGATGATAGTGTAATCGGGCACCAACGCTTCAAGCTCGCCTGCTTCGGGGCGCACCAGAAGCGTGCGGACAAACAGATTGTGCCATGCCAGTTCGTTGATCACACGCACATTGACGCGATATTCCGGCTGCGACCCACCGAAAAGATCGGCGACATATAGCTTCGATTTCCTCCCCAATGCGGCGAAGAAATCCGCCTTCAACGCCGCAAAATGGGCTGGATCCATGCTCTTGTTATTACCCCAGTCAATCGTCTCTTCGGTGGTCGCGTCGCGCACCATATATTTATCCGAAGCCGAACGTCCGGTGTGCTTGCCGGTTTTGACGACCAATGCGCCGTCCTTTGACAGATCACCTTCGCCATTTTGCAGTGCGGCTTCCACCAATTGCGGTGTGCCCATATTCCAAAACAGCTCGGCAGATGTATTTATCGATTGATCTGCAAGCGAAAATTGGGGCGATATGGTCACACTGATACTCCTGAAAAGCGATTTTATGCATTGCAATGCATAGGTATGTATTGGATTCGTCGCTGCCCGTAAACGAGCGCCGCCCTAAGGTCAAACCGTTAACCGGGATCGCTATAGCAGCAACCGCGATATTGTTCACAACCAATGATTGTCCGAATGGTTTCCAGCCCTTATAGCCCCGCCCATGTCAGCGACAATTGCCCTTGTGGATGATGACCGGAATATATTGACCTCTGTATCAATTGCGATCCAGGCGGAGGGCTATGTCACGCGGCTTTATGCCGACGGCGATTCCGCATTGAAGGCGCTTGATCGAAAATCCGGCCGATCTGGGGATTTTCGACATCAAAATGCCGCGCATGGACGGGCTGGAATTGTTGCGCCGCTTGCGCGAAAAATCGGAAATGCCTGTGATTTTTCTCACGTCAAAAGACGAAGAACTGGACGAAGCGCTCGGCCTCGCCATGGGCGCCGATGATTATATCACCAAACCATTTTCGCAACGCCTGCTGGTTGCCCGGGTCAAAGCCATTTTGCGCCGCTCGGCCCACCGCCTCGAAAAAAATGCCGATGAGGCTGCGCCGGAAAGCCGAGCCCATGGTGCGCGGTCGGCTGGAAATGGATCAGGAACGGCATCATGTCCGCTGGGATGGCAAAGATGTGACGCTCACCGTCACCGAATTCATGATATTAGACGCGTTGGCGACACGCCCCGGCGTGATCCGCACGCGCGGGCAATTGATGGACGTCGCGTATCAAGACGATGTCTATGTCGATGATCGCACCATCGACAGCCACATAAAACGCCTGCGCCGGAAATTCCGGCAGGTGGATTCCGAATTTTCTGCAATCGATACACTATATGGCGCCGGATACCGTTTCGCCGAAAGCTGAGCCCGTCGGCCTTGGCCTGCGCTGGAGCCGGAAGCTTTCGCTTACCGGGCGGATTTTGGCGAGTGAATCTGTTTGCCCTGGCCTTGATGACGTCAGGCCTGTTTTTCCTCGACAGCTATCGGGCTCGCCTTATCACCGAACGTCAGAATGAAGCGCTGAACCACACCGTGCTGCTTCGCGAATGCGTTGGGATCTGCCAATCGGCAGACAGATCAAAGCTAATCCAGCAATTCGGCACGCAAACCAATTCGCGCGTCCGGCTTTATTCGTCTTACGGCAAAAAAACCCTCGACAGTTTTGCAACGGGCAAGCCAGCCTATGTTTTGCAGGATTTAAACTCACAACCTTGGCAAAAAATCGCCGCATTGCAGCTGGACCGTGCGGTCGATTTCCTCGTGGGTTCGGCCAAACTGTCCCCCTTTCGCGAACCGGCGAAGGAAGTTGCAACGGCTTGGCCAGAAATCAAAAGCGCCACTGCAATAAAGCCCACCGGACGTATCGGCCATACCAATGATTTCACCCATTTGATCAGCACAGCGACCAAAGCGCATGACGGCAGCTTTTCGTTGCTAGTGACAACAAACCCCCGCGATGTCCGCACCTTGGTGCGCGCGCAACGGTTTAGCATCTTCATGTTTATCGTTGCTGGTGCTGGGTATTTCGGTGCTGATGTCGCTGTTTCTGGCGCGTACCATCGTGCGGCCGATCCAGCATCTGGCACGGGCGGCGGTGAAGGTTCGACTGGGGCGCTCGCCCGAAACCATCGTTCCGCGCCTTCCCGGGCGGTCGCGATGAGATTGGCATGCTGGCCCGTTCCCTGTCGGACATGAGCATCGCCTTGCGCCAGCGGATCGATGCCACCGAAAGCTTTGCCGCCGATGTTGCACATGAAATCAAAAACCCGATCGCATCGCTGCGTTCCGCGCTGGACGGGCTAGAGCGGATCGAAGACCCAGCTTTGCGCGGCCAGTTGATGGCCGTCGCAAAGGATGATGTGCAGCGGATGGACCGGCTGATCAGCGACATATCCGATGCCAGCCGGATCGATGCCCAACTGGCCAAAGCCAATTTTGAACCGATCGATTTGGGCGACATGATCGAACAGATGCTGCTCGCCCGCGAAAGCCGGAAGCGGATGGTGATGTCACCATTGCCTTTGCCCGCCCACGCAAAGGCGTTGCCAAGATGAGGGCGAGGATTTGCGGCTGGAACGCGTGCTCAACAATCTGCTCGACAACGCCGTGTCCTTTTCCCCCGACAAGGGTGTTGTCGAAGTCTCGGCGACGCGCAGCGACGATGATGTCATCATTCGCATCACGGATCAGGGCCCTGGCATAGCCGCCGATGAGCGCGAGCTGATATTCCGCCGTTTCTACAGTGAACGCCCGGCAAGCGAGGATTTTGGCAGACACAGCGGGCTGGGTCTCGCCATTGCCCGAACCATAATCGAAGGGCACCACGGCTCGATTTCCGCCCATGACCGCGAAGATGGCGCGAACGGGGCCTGTTTCCAGATTTCCCTGCCCGCCTATCGAAAGGCCCGCAATTGAGCGAAGCTGGCGCTCCCGCTGTCCACGCAACTGTCGTTGCCATTGGCGAATGGGCGGTGGCGATTTCGGGACCGTCCGGTTCGGGCAAATCCGATCTGGCCTTGCGCTTGATCGATCGCGGGGCGGAACTGGTGGGCGATGATTATGTGCATATCCGCGATGTGGATGGCCGACCTTGGGCCGCCGCCGCACCGCTGCTTGCAGGGAAACTAGAGGTTCGCGGAATTGGCATAATGCCGGTTAAATATCGCGATACAGCCGTGATCCGGCTTTGTCGTTTAGCTTGGCGAAGACGGCGAGCGCTTGATCGACACTTGGCCGGTGATCGAGTTGGATAGGCTTTGCCATACCATGGCTGAAGTTAAATGGTTTGGAGGCAAGCGCTCCGATTAAAGCGGAGCTTGCCTTGAAATCTGTGGTTGACGCGGGGCTTTGGCCGGTGCCGATCTCGCCCTCCTTAGCGCCCCGAAAGGGCTGAATCTGAAATGCCTGCAACAAGTCCGTGAAAAAAATTTTGCTCGTTACCGGTTTGTCGGGAGCGGGAAAAACCACCGCGCTGCAAACACTGGAGGATTTGGGCTGGGAAGCAGTTGATAATTTTCCCATCCGGCTGGCGGGGCCGTTGTTGGCCATGCCTTCGCCTGAAGGACGAAGTCCGAACCCGATATTCCGCTGGCTTTGGGCTTTGACACGCGCACCCGCGGATTTGAACCGACCGGCTGATCGAACAGATCAAGACACTGCAAAAGCGCGAAGATTTGCAAATCATCCATGCTGTTCCTTGATTGCGCCGGCAACCGAGATCGAGCGGCGCTATTCAGGAAACGCGGCGTCGCCATCCGCTGGCGCAGGACCGTCCGGCCATTGACGGAATCGCGCAGGAACGCACGTTGATGGAGCCGCTTCGCCGTTGGGCCGATGTCGTGATCGACACCACCCGGCTTTCCGCGAGCGACCTGCAAGGCAAAATCCGCGATAAGTTCCGCGTCACTCCGGCGGGCATGACCGTTTCGATCATGAGTTTCGGTTTTTCGCGCGGTGTGCCGCACAATGCCGACTTGATTTTCGACATGCGCTTTTTGAAAAATCCGCATTGGGACGCCGAGTTGCGCCCGAAGACCGGGCTGGATGCCGATGTCGCGGAATATATCGCGCGAGGATCCCGCCTATGCGGATGCGGTCGAGCAAGATCGCCGATCTGCTGCTTACCTCCTGCCGCGATATGATGCGCAGGGAAAAGCCTATGTCACCATCGCTTTCGGCTGCACAGGCGGGCGGCATCGCTCGGTGCATATGGCCGAGAAAATTGCACAGATTTTACGCGAACAGGGCCATAAACCGAGTATCGACACCGCAACTTGAACTCACGCCCCATTGACGCGCTCGAATGGCAAGGTAAGCGGGCGCGACTTCAGCCAATGAATCGGGGCAACAGGGATTTATCCGCATGATAGGATTGATCATGGTCACGCATGGCACATTGGCCCAGGAATTTCTGGTGGCCATGGAGCATGTCGTTGGCCCGCAAAAACAGGTCGCCACCGATTTCGATCGGACCGCGCGACGATATGGAAGCGCGTCGCAAAGAAATCGCCCGCGCTATCAAAGAGCGTCGATAGCGGCGAAGGCGTCGTCATCCTGACCGACCTTTTCGGCGGCACACCGTCCAATCTTGCCATTTCGCTTTCTGGACGCAGGCAAGATCGAAGTGATTGCCGGAGCGAATCTGCCTATGCTGATCCGGCTGGAAAGCGCACGCAAGAATATGGCGGTGCGCGATGCCGTGATCGCCGCGCGCGATGCAGGCCGCAAATATATCAGCGTGGCCTCTGAATTGCTGGAGGCATCACGATGAGCCGTTTGAGCCGCACCCTTACCATTGTGAACCAAAAGGGGCTGCACGCCCGGGCCAGTGCCAAATTCGTCACCTTTGTCGCGCGATTGCCCGAAGGCTTGGCCGTTGAAGTCGAAAAGGACGGGCAAAGCGTAACCGGCACGTCGATCATGGGCCTGATGATGCTGGGCGCGGCCAAGGGCAGCGACATCACCATCCATGTTTCGGGCGAAGGTTCGGACATGGCGTTGGAAAAACTCGCTGGCCTCGTCACCGACGGTTTTGGCGAAGATTGAAAACGGCGAGCTATGCGCCGCGAAATCACCGGATTTTCCAACCCGCTGGTAAAACAGGTCCGCAGTTTGCGCGAGAAAAAGCACCGCAAGCGCGAGGGACTGTTTTTGGCAGAGGGCCTGCGGATCATGACCGAGGCGCGCGAGGCGGGGTTTCTGCCCGAGATGCTGTTCCGCTGCACCAACCGCGACACGCATGCGCTCGAAATCGCACTGGAAAGTGACGTGTTGGCGGCGGGCGGCGATGTGATCGAGACCAGCGCCGATATTCTTTCCAAGCTTTCGGGCAAGGACAATCCGCAAACGGTGATCGGCGTTTACCGCGAGCATCCAACCCCCCTCGCCGCGCTGGATCGCGCTACCGCCCCGATCTGGCTAGTGGCGCAGGCGATGCGCGATCCGGGCAATTTGGGCACGATGCTGCGCACGGGCGATGCCGTGGGTGCAGGCGGGCTGATCCTGATCGACGATTGCACCGATCCGTTTTCGGTGGAGGCGGTGCGCGCCAGCATGGGGGCAATTTTCACGCAGAAAGTGGTGCAATGCCGCTGGGCCGAATTTGTGTCGTGGCTGCGCGAAGGGCCGGGGCAGTTGGTCGGCACGCAGCTGAACACCGAATATGATTACCAGCAACCCGACCTATACCGCCCCCTGCTTCATCCTGACGGGCAATGAGGCGCAAGGGCATGCCTGCGGACTATGCAGCAGAATGTGACCTGCTGGTCAAAATGCCGATGCGTGGCAAGGCCGACAGCTTGAACGCGGCGATGGCGACGGCGGTGATGGCTTATGAGGTGCTGAACCAGTTTCGGCGGGTGTGAAGCCGTTCATTGCCGGTTTTGATATGTCGCGCTAAACCACTGGTCATGAAAATGCACGATCCTACTTCTCGCCGCCTCGTCCGCAGTTCTGACGTCCTGCCAGTCCATCATTCCCGCGAGCGAACCCGCCGCGCAAACTCGCTATAAAGCGCATGGGACGGAACCTTTCTGGTCGCTCACGCTGTCCGATGGCGCGATGACCTTCAGTAGGCCCGACAGCGCCGACGTGCGCGTAACGGATTTTGAAGCGCGACCGAGCATCAATGGCTGGCGCTATGTTTCCGAAAAAATCACCGCCGACGTCAGCTTTGCCGAATGTAACGACGGGATGAGCGAATTGACCTATAAGGATCAGGTGGGCGTGAAAGTGGGCGGAGTGGAATATCTCGGCTGCGGCGGTGTCGTGGTCCTGCCCAAATCGTTCGAGGGCAGCAGTTGGCAAGTGGTGTCGATTGATGGCGCCCAAATTGCGCCTGAGCGGCTGGCGGCAATAGCCTTTGTCGATGGCCGGATGAGCGGAAGTGTTGGCTGCAACCGGATCAGCGCCAGCTATAGCTATAAAGACCGCAAGCTGGATTTTGGCCCGGTGATGTCCACCAAAATGGCCTGCCCCGATCCGGTTGGCAAACAGGAATATGCCTTTGTCACTTTGCTAGAAGCGCTCGATTCAACGGCTTTTCCGGGGGACGGCACGATGGTTTTGACCGGCAAGAACGGAACGAAAGCAGTGTTGCGGCAGGCGGTTTAGCAATTAGGGAATCATGCCCAATTCACTCATTCGCCGCTTTGGCGGGCAGTTTCACCGTCTCGTCGATCAACCCTTGTTCGGCCTCGCTGCCATAGCGCGGCAGAGCCTCTACTTCGGGCACATCGTCGAGTTCGCGTTTGCCGGTTTCGATGTTGAGCTCGGCAAATTTACGGCCCGTACTCATCACATTGCGTTCAAAACTGCCAACGAATTTGTTGTAGTTGTTAACCGCCGAAGACAGCCCCGTACCAACCGATTTCAGGTGTCCAGCGGCGACTGCGATCCGGTCATACATTTCTTTGCCCAATGCGCCGATCTGCTTCGCCTCGCGCGCTATGCTCTCCTGTCGCCACACACTTGCGACTGTCCGAGCAATAGCAACAAGGTTGGTCGGGGTCGCCAACAACACCTTTTTCTCAAAGGCAAAGTCCCACAATTGCGGTTCATGTTCCAACGCGGCAGATAGGAAATGTTCGCCGGGAACGAACATGATCACATAATCGGGCGCATCGTCAAACTGGTCCCAATAGGCTTTGCGCGACAGCCCCTCGACATGCGCCTTCATCGACGCGCAATGCCGAGCCATGGCGATAGCGCGGATGTCATCCTCGTCGGCGTTAAAGGCGTCCTGATAGTCGTTCAGCGACACTTTAGCATCGATCACAAGGTTGCGCCCACCGGGCACATTGATAATCGCATCGGGCCGTTGCCGTCCGTCCTCCAGATTGACGCTCATCTCGGTGACAAAATCGACATGTTCGGAAAGCCCGCAGCTTTCGAGCACATTTTTCAATTGCTGCTCGCCCCAGCGCCCGCGCGCTTTGGGGGCATTGCGGAGCGAATTCACCAATCGCGAAGCCTCGGTTTGCACCCGATCTTGCCCCGCGCGCATCTGGTCTATCAATCCGGTCAGCGCACCATAGGCCTCTGTGCGATCCTTCTCGATCCGCCCGACTTGCTCTTCATAGGCTTTCAACCGTTCACCCACCGGAGCCAACAGATGTTTCAGCCGTTCCTCATGTTTTTCGCCCGCCTGATGAAAGCGCTCATCGGCGCGGTTGAGAAAGGCGGCCTGCGCCTCGCCCAGCAATTTCTGCCCGATCTCGCCAAATTGGGCGGACAGCATGTCCTTCGCCTGCCCCAGCACCAGCACCTGTTCGTCAAAGCTGCGCTCGCGTTCCTCCAACGAGGTTTCGAGCCGCGCCAGCCGGTCTTTCGCGCCATCGCGTTCCTCGACCACTTCGTTGAGCATCGCGCGCAATTGCGTCGTCGTCTCCGCCCCTGCCCGCCCGACTCGCCCGCCCATGATCCAGCCAAGCAAAAGCCCGCCCAGAAGCGCGGCAATCACCAACAGGACAATAATCAACGGGTCCAAAAGGGACTCCTATGTGTTAAGAACGAAGCCGGAACATAGCTGCTTCCGCCCGCCCGTCAAGCCGCTTGTTCGGTCTTTCGTCCGCGTTTCACCCGCGCATAAGCGGCGATGCTGAATGGCAACAAGCCAATATAAACCGCCGTAATCCCGATCAGCGCCACCCACGGTGCGGTGACCAAACCAGCAGCGACCAGACCCACTAAGGCCAATGCCATAAACCGAAAAGCAGGACGCACTTTGAGCGATGTCCAGCTGAAAGTCGCAAGATTGGAGATCATCCCCAATGCCACAAGCAACAGCCAGGGGGCGACAATCCGCCAGTCTCGCGCCGCTGTTTCGCCAAACTCCATCCAGACCATGATCGGCAAAAGCGCCAGCCCGGCGCCCGCTGGCGAGGGGATGCCGGTGTTGAACCCTGCGGATTTATGCGGCTGATCCTCGGCATCGATGCGGGCGTTAAACCGCGCCAGCCGGAGCGCGGCACATAACACAAAAAACACCGAAATCGTCCAGCCAAAACGCGGCATATCGGCCAGCACCCAGCTGTAGATAATCAACGCCGGGGTCGCGCCAAAAGCCAGCACGTCGGACAGCGAATCCAGTTCCGCGCCAAAGCGGCTTTCGCCCTTCAGCATCCGGGCAATCCGGCCATCGAGCGCATCGAGCACCCCTGCCACGACCACCGCCGCAACCGCCGCCTCCCAGCGCTGTTGCATGGCAAACCAGACGCCCGACACACCGGTGCACAGCGCCATCGCCGTCACGGCATTGGGGATCAGCGCGCGCAGGGATATTCCGGGGCGATTGTCTTCAGGCATCATGCTGCGTCCCATTGCAGGGCGGACAAGTCAATGGCTGATCGCCCGTAAATCCTGATCCACGCCCAGTTGCGCGAGGATGGTTTCGCCCGCGACACAGCGCTGCCCTTTGATGATGAGCGGCGCGGTTCCTGCGGGCAGGAATACATCCACACGGCTGCCAAAGCGGATCAGGCCAACACGGTCGCCCGCGTCCACGGTGTCGCCCTCTTTCTTGAAGCGACACAATCCGGCGCGCGACCAGCCCGGCAATCTGGGTAAAGCCGATCCGCACACCATCGTGCCGCTCTATCAGGAAATGCTGCCGCTCATTCTCTTCGCTCGCCTTATCCAGATCGGCGTTGAGGAATTTACCCGCAATATAGGCAATGCGCGTGATCGTGCCGCGCACGGGCGCGCGATTGATGTGCACATCGAACACGCTCATGAAAATCGACACCCGCGTCATCGGCTGATCACCAAGGCCCAATGGCCCGGAAAGCTCTGGCGGGGGCAGCACTTGTTCGATCAGGGTGACGAGGCCATCGGCGGGGGCAACGACGAAGCGATCATCCTGCGGCGTGGTGCGCGCGGGATCGCGGAAGAATGCGAGCGTCCAAGCGGTAACGGCAGCCATGGGCCAAGCCAGCGTCTCCCACGCCATGAAGGCGAAAAAGATGGTGACGGCCCCTGCGATCATCCCGAATTTGCGGCCTTCGGGATGGACGGGCGGGAAAGCCCATTTTGCGACGCCCGACCCTCGGTTGGTCAGTTCCTGTTTTTTCATAGTGGCGCTATCTAGGCCCGGTTGGTCGATGTTACAACCTTTAGCTTTGGCTAAAATGCGCGGGCCTTTGGGCAGTGGAGCCGGTTGGGCACTGGCTTGCCCAACCGGATTGTTAGGTCACTCTTTTACGGGGATTTCAGGTTCTCTGGTTTCGATGCCGCCATTTTCCACGGTTGGATCAAGCGTCACAAACGCGCCGGTTGCGGTGTTCTAAATCGTGATCGAATATTCCCACACACCGTTTTTACCGTTTTTGTCGGTGAAACTCAGCGTCGTACGATCGGGTGAGCCGATAGGAATGGTAAACTCTTTGTCCCAATCGCCCTTTTTGGGCTTGCCACTCCCGACAACAATCGCGGCCGCCTGGTTCGGGTCGGTTGGAAACAAATATCCGGGAGCATCGATGGTAAAGACGAACTGCACCTCGCCGGGCCAATTGTTGACCGAAACATTGCCATCCGCATCCATTCTATAGGATTTGTCCTGCAACGACGGTGGCTTGCACATCAGATTTTTGCAAATTATGCCCGATTGGTTGCTTCCCATGAATATGGGTTTCCCATTCGGATTGAGCTTGATGCTGATCGGCACATTCAAACCAACCACGGCATCGACCTTGAGCGATGCCAGCATTTCCGTGGCTGTTGCGGCTTGCGCCTCTAAACTGGGGGCTTCAGCCATGTCCTTGGTCTCTTCTTTCGGCGCTTCTTTGGTGCACGCCGCCATCAGGGCGACACTGGACAATAAGGTGAATTTTCCAATCAATTTTCGCATGACTTTCACTCCTGTTAACCGACAGCCTATCGCTGCCATTATTACCGGAGATTTCCGACCTGCACTATCGCAGGATCAAAGCACCGGAATTTCCAAACCCAATTTCATGGTGAACAGCTAAAAAGAATTTTCCTGACAGCGTTTTTATTCGCCAAATTGCCGGGCATATTTGCCCGGGCCCTATCCGCTTAAATTCCTCTTGCACGCGTGCTTCGCTTTGACTGGGATGACGCGCGAGCCGTTCTTTTGCCGCAGACCACGCCGTGGTTGCTTTCTGCCGATTTCCGGCAAGGGCAAAGCTGTCTCCCAGTGCAATTTCGGCGCGGGCAAACAATAAGGAATCGTCACGGCCCGGCGTCATTCGGGCCATGATTTTTGTCTTTTGGTCGATCAGGGCTTGCAATGCGCCGGATAAGTCTCCGCCATTTGCAGCCAGTATCTGTGCACGAAACGCCGTAACGCGCATACCCAGTTCATTCCGTTCCTTTTGCTGGCGCAGGTCTTTGTCCGGATCGGGGATAGATTGCAGCATTGGCAGTGCTGTGCTGATGTGCGCCAGGGCACCTGATAAATCACAATGTCTGAGTTGGGCATTAGCAAGTTCGTGATGCGTCATAACCACTCTCATTTTTAGCTCGGCGTTAGACGGATCGGCCCGATGTAACGCCACCACAGATTTCAAGGCCGTATTGAGCGATTGCAAAGCAATTTGGCTCTGACCGGACAGGTCCGCCATTTTCCCCAACTCACGCATCGATGTTATATAGCTTTTTTGGGCTGTCGCATTTTTTGGTTCGCGGGCCATAAGGGCTTCCAACAGTGTGGATTGCGCCCGCCGCTGTGCAATCGCTCCATTTAGATCACCGCCGATTCGAAGCGCATCCGCCCGCCACGCCATCGCGTCGGAAATATCGGTCAAAGCCAGCGAATCCGTTGAATTGTTGCCGTGAATTTGCACGTAAATCGCCAACGTTCTATCAAAGTTCACCAGCGCCGCTTTCCAGTCACCCTTGCCCAGCTGAACCGTTCCCAGATTGCTATGGGCATAGGCCAGTTCCTGTTGCCACTCGGGCTTTGCCGGTTCTTTCGCCACCAGCTTGCTGGCATATTGCAGATATTGGCGGAAATAGACCTCGGCCACATCGGCCTTTCCGGTTTGCAACGCGATAAAGCCCACCCAAAAAACCGATTGCGAATGATCGAACAATCGCTGCGGCTTTTCGGGATCGCGCTCCAATTGCTCCTGCGTGGTGCGTGCGGCATCCTGATAGGCGGCAAGCGCACCATCAAGATCGCCGCGCATATTCTGCATTTCACCCACCAGCAATAATGCCCGCGCGCGCCGCCCCAGCGCATCGGGGTTCAGCTTCTTCGCATCCTGCGCGCTATAATATTTAAGCGCGCGCTGCCCCACCACATCGAGCGCATCGAGACGCCCGACAGCATCGAGCCGTTTCCTCAAATCGGTGAGCATGAATTCGATTAAGCCATCTGCCTCGCCGCGCTGAAACTCCGCCTCGGCGCGTGCTGAAACCGCCGCGTTGCGCGATAACACCGCGACCGCCGCTAGCCCCGTCATCACCACCGCCAGCGCCAGCGAAGCCGTGACGATCATCCTTGTGCGTTTTGCCTGCCTGCGCTCGTCGCGCTTGACCAGATCGTCCAGCCCCACGCCCAGCATCGCAGCGGCGAGCTTTAGCTTCGCGCCATTTTTGCCGTCGCCTTCCGGGCGGGCGTCGGCGGCAAGCGGGCTATCCTCGCGTTCACTGGTGACGGCCAGCGCCTCGTCCACTTTGAACAACAGGGCTTGCGGGAAACACTCCTCATCCTCGCGCCCCGCCATGAAGCTGGCCCCGGGTTCGCCATCCACGACCACCGCCAATATCTTGCGCGGATCGCGGTTGCGTTTGAACCAGGCGACTTCCTTGCTGACCCACTCCGATTTGGCCGAGCGCGGCGAGCAGATGACAATCAGAAATTCCGACGCCCCCATGCCGGTCTCAATCGCGGCGGTAATCCCCGCCCCCGCCGCTTCTTCCTCACGGTCTTTGAAAATCGGATTGAGCCGCGCGGGAACTTCGCCGCCGTGCGCCGCCGGCTGCCCCACCAGTTCCTTTGGCGTGTGATAGGTTTCCAGCGCGTGGTGAAGCCAGCCCGCCCATTTCTTGTCGGACCAGCTATAGCTGATAAAGGCCTTATACTGCCGGGCCATCGTGTAGCAGTCCTCCAAAGTTCGCGACCCGGAGAGCGGCGCATTTCCAAAAGCAGCTTTGCCCTTTGAAATGCGTAAGTTACAGGATGTGACATAATCGCAGTGTTTGCGATTGTCATTAAAAATCAACGCTTATATCCAAGGGTATAGGGGGCCGCTTGGTCAGAAAGCCTATGCCCTATGATGCCTCGCAAACACCTCTTTCCATCGCCCAGTTGAACATCGCCAAAATCTTGCTATGGGCAGCCTCGCAACAGGCAATAACTCCGTACAGGAAAGCAATATCCCCATGGCAAAAATCAAGGTGAAAAACCCGGTCGTCGAACTCGACGGCGACGAAATGACCCGGATCATCTGGGAATGGATCCGCGAACGGCTGATCCTGCCTTATCTTGATATTGACCTGAAATATTATGACCTTGGCGTCGAGGCGCGCGATGCGACCGATGACAAGATCACCGTCGATAGTGCCAATGCCATCCGCGAATATGGCGTCGGCGTAAAATGCGCGACGATCACCCCCGATGAAGCCCGCGTCGAAGAATTCGGCCTGAAACAAATGTGGAAATCGCCCAACGGCACAATCCGCAACATTTTGGGCGGTGTGGTTTTCCGCGAACCGATCGTGATCGAAAACGTCCCCCGCCTGATCCCGGGCTGGACCGATCCCATCGTCGTTGGCCGTCATGCCTTTGGCGACCAGTATAAGGCGACCGATACGTTGATCCCCGGCCCCGGCACATTGCGGCTGGTGTTCAACGGCGACGACGGCAAGGATATCGACCTCGAAGTCTTCAAATTTCCCAGCGCGGGCGTTGCCATGGCGATGTATAATCTGGACAATTCGATCCGCGATTTTGCCAGAGCAAGCTTCAACTATGGCTTGAACCTTGGCTGGCCGGTGTATCTCTCCACCAAGAACACGATTCTGAAAGCCTATGATGGCCGCTTTAAGGATTTGTTCGAGCAGATTTTCGAGACCGAAGGCTTCAAGGAAAAATTCGCCGCAGCAGGCATCGTTTACGAACATCGCTTGATCGACGACATGGTCGCCTCTGCGCTGAAATGGAGCGGCAAATTTGTCTGGGCGTGCAAGAATTATGACGGCGACGTGCAATCGGATCAGGTTGCACAGGGCTTTGGCTCGCTGGGCCTGATGACCTCGATCCTGATGACGCCCGATGGCAAAACGGTGGAAGCCGAAGCCGCGCACGGCACGGTAACCCGCCATTTCCGCCAGCATCAGGCGGGCAAGGCAACCTCGACCAACCCGATTGCCTCGATCTTTGCCTGGACCGGCGGCCTGAAATATCGCGGCAAATTTGACGAAACCCCCGATGTGACGCGCTTTGCCGAAACGCTGGAACGCGTCTGCATCGAAACCGTCGAACAGGGCGCGATGACCAAGGATCTGGCGATCCTGATCGGCCCCGATCAGGCTTGGATGACCACCGAGCAATTCTTTGAAACGGTGCGCGCCAATCTGGAAACCAAAATGGGCAGCTGGATGTAAGCTTTCGGCTTTCGCTGTAATGGAAAGGATGGCTCGGGTCGAAAGGCTCGGGCCATTTTTTTATTAAGAGAAGTAAGAGGATAAAGAGTGAAAGAGGCTTTGATGGGCGCGAAGCGCTTTATTGAAACTGTGCAGTACGAGAGGCAGTCTGTCGGCTGGACGAAACAAACTCTTCACCTCTTTTCCCTCTTTTTCTCTTATTGAAAATCCCTGCACTCCCCGCTCAAGACGACACACCCTCTCGTTTAGCTTCCGGCGACAAAACACGCTCCCGCCGCACCCCCAAGCCGATCAATCGCCCCGGAATCCGCCTGAGCAGCGCGAAACGGTTGAGCAAACGCACCGGCAAAGGCGGGCGGCTAAACGCAGCATCGGGCCGCAGCACCGCACCGATAATCCGGTCTTGCGCCAATTGCTGCGCGCGTTGAACCAGCCTTGTCGGCAATCCACGCCGCTTCTCCACTTTCGCCAAAAGATCATCGACATCCCCGCTCCGTGCCAGCGGCCCCGCCAAGATATTCGCCGCCGCAACCGCATCCTGAATCGCCAGATTGATGCCGATCCCGCCCACGGGAGACATTGCATGGGCCGCATCGCCAATGGCGAGCATCCCGGGCAAGTGCCAGCGATCCAGCCGGTCAAGCTTTACGGTGAGCAAGTGCATTTGCTCCATATCGGTCAACACTTTCTCAAGCGGACCAAGAATCGGGGCCACCGCCTCGATCCTCTGTCTAAGCGCCGCGATGCCCCTGCCTTCAATTGTTCGCCCATGCCCTTTGCGAAAGACATAGGCGCATTGCCAGTAATCAACACGGTCTATCAGTGCCATCAAAGTGCCCGGCGCGACAATCCCGCGCAATGCCTCGCCGCCATCGGGTATTTTGGGAACGCGAAACCAGAAAACGTCGATGGGCGCGGCCAACTCGGTGACGGGCAACAGCTTTTGCCGCCGCACAATCGAATTTCGGCCATCGGCGAAGATCACCAGCTTGCGCGCCCCGATCACCCGCCCGTCAGCCAATTCGACACCCGACGCGCGGCCATTATCAAACGTCAAACCGGCGACATCACATTCCAACATCAGCGAAAAAGCCGGGAACGCCGCCGCCTCGTCGCGCAGGAAATCGAGGAAATCCCATTGCGGCATGATCGCGATGAAGGGTGCAGGTGTTTTCAGGTGGCGGAAATCCCCGATGATCACTTCCTGCCCGGCGACCGTCCCGCGCGCCTCAACGATCCGGTTATGCGGCCGCGCAAGAAAGCGCTCCAGCATCCCCAACTGGTCGCAATATCTCCATCGTCGAGGGGTGGACGGTATCCCCGCGAAAATCGCGCAGGAAATCGGCGTGCTTTTCAAGCACCAGCGTCTTGATGCCCGCTCGCGCAAACAGCAATCCCGCCATCATTCCGGCGGGGCCACCCCCTACAATCACGATATCCGTTTCCATGGGCTGACATTCGCCCGCATTTAGGGCATTGGCAAGCCATGGCGGGCGAACTGGCACATGATGGATTAAAAGATGCGCTGGTGATTTTGGCCGCAGCGGGGATTGTTATCCCCGCTTTCGCCCGTTTCCGCATTACGCCGATCATTGGATTTCTACTGGTCGGAGTGCTGGTGGGGCCGATGGGATTGGGCGCACTGGCGACCGATTATCCATGGCTTAGCTGGGCGGCGATTTCGGATATCGAGAATATCCGCATCATCGGCGATTATGGCGTGATCCTGTTACTGTTCTCCATCGGACTGGAATTGTCGCTGCGCCGCCTATGGCGGATGCGGCGGCAGGTTTTTGGCGTGGGGGCCGCAGAATTGCTCGGATGCGGGCTGGTGGTCTCGCTGGGGTTGCTGCTGGCGGGCTATGGCTTGCTGGCGGCGGTGGGGCTTGGGCTGGCGCTGTCGCTCTCGTCCACGGCGCTGGTGCTGCCGCTTGCTGGAACCAAATCGACCGTCGGGCGCGGCGCGCTTGCGATGTTGCTGTTTGAGGATATGGCGATTGTGCCGATCATCTTCGTGCTCGGCGCACTGGCCCCAAAGGCGGGCGGCAATGCCATTGGCGACCTGTTCACCGTGGTCTGGCAAGGGTTGTTTGTCGTGGTGGCAATCATGCTCGCCGGACGTTTTCTATTACCCCTGTTATTCGGCCAAGCCGCGCGCGCGAAAAGCCCGGAGCTATTCATCTCGGCGAGCCTGCTGGTGGTCATCCTGTCCAGCCTTGCGACCAGTGCGGTGGGATTGTCCCCGATTGTCGGCGCACTGGTTGCGGGCCTCGCCATTGCCGAAACCGATTATCGCGGCGAAGTGGAAACGGTGACCGCGCCGTTTCAGGGCCTCGCGCTCGGCATCTTCCTGATCAGCATCGGGATGCAGATCGATCTGGGGTTTGTGGCCGAAAAATGGATGGCATTGCTCGCGGCGATTACCGGCGTCATCATCGTCAAAACCGTGGTGACGGCAGGCTTGCTGAAACTCTCCGGCGCGCGTTCGGGGGTTGCGGCGGAAACCGGCATGTTGATGGCCAGCCCGTCGGAAACAACGCTGATCGTTTTGGGTGCGGCCTTGGCTGCACAAGTGATCGATGCGGAAACCGCCAAATTCTGGCAAGTTGCCACCGCCATCGGCTTGCTCATCACGCCGGTGTTGGCGCGGATCGGCCATGATATCGCGCGCCGCATCGAAATTCGCAGCAGCGGGCAAACGCTGGATGCCGATGCCGCCAGCGACGAGCCGCGCACGATCATCGTCGGTTTCGGGCGTGTCGGGCAATTGGTCGCCGATATGCTGATGGTGCACGGCCAGCCCTATATTGCGATTGAATCCAATATCGACACCGTGGTCGCGGCGCGGCGTGAAGGCTATAAAGTCATTTTTGGCGATGTTTCGCGCCCGCACACTTTGCACCGGCTCGATATTGATGCGGCAAAGGCATTGGTCCTCACCATGAATGCCCCCGCATTGATGGCGCCGTCTGGTAAAGCGGATGCGCGCTGAACAGCCCGACCTCACCATCATCGCCCGCGCCCGCGATGCCGACAATGCCGCCGAGCTTTATCTGGCGGGGGCGAGCGATGCCGTGCCCGAAACGCTGGAAAGTTCGTTGCAATTATCCGAAGCGGTGCTCGTTGATTTGGGCGTGGCGATGGGGCCGGTGATCGCCTCGATCCACGAAAAGCGCGACGAATTCCGCCGCGCGATCAAGGATGCGGGGGAATTGGACGAAGCGCCGCGATTGAAATTGCGGAACAGGATTTCGTGAACGGCCAAGTTTCAAGAAGAACCCGCTTATCTCGAGCGCAGTCGAGAGACTTTGCCGAGCGTAGCCGAGGCTTTGTGGGCTCAAAGTTCTCGGCTTCGCTCGAACGGGTCTCTCGACTGCGCTCGAGATAAGCGGATCTGGGAGGGGATTTTTGTCGCTGGGCTAACCCAGCCAATACAGCCTTGATCGCATCCAGCGCAGCCTGCGCCTTTGCACCATCTGGCCCGCCGCCTTGCGCCATTTCGGGCTTGCCACCGCCGCCCTGCCCGCCCAGCGTTTCGACAGCGACACGGACCAGATCAACCGCACTGCGGCTCGCCGTCAAATCCTCGGTGAGCGCGACCAGAACTGATGCCCGGCCATCGTTTACGGTGACATAAGCGACCACGCCCGAACCCAGCTGCTGCCGCGCATCATTGGCCAGATTGCGTAGTTCCTTGGGATCGAGCGCATCGAAGGTCTGGCCCATAAAGTTGATGCCGCCAACTTCCTCGGCCTCTACGGCGGCACCGCTTCCACCGCCCAGAGCCAGCGCTTTCTTGGCATCGGCGAGCTCTTTTTCGAGCCGTTTGACACTGTCGGCAAGCGCCACCACACGCGCCGGAGCCTCATCTGGATTTGCGCGCAGCATCGCCGCAATTTCTTTCAGCTTGTCGTCGCGCTCGGTCAGCCACAGCCGCGCCGCTTCGCCAGTCAGCGCCTCGATCCGGCGGATGCCGGATGCTACCGCGCCTTCGGAGATGATCTTGAACAGCGCGATATCGCCCAATGCCGCCACATGCGTGCCGCCGCACAGCTCGACCGAGTAATTTTTGCCCACAACATCGCCCATGCTGAGAACGCGGACTTCGTCGCCATATTTTTCGCCAAACAGCGCGAGCGCGCCCGCCGCCACGGCATCGTCGGGGGCCATCAACCGCGTCGTTACCGCGCGATTGCCGCGAATCTGCGCGTTCACCTCTGCCTCAACCGCCGCAATTTCGTCCGCGGTCACCGCCTGATTATGCGAGAAATCGAAACGCAGCCGGTCTGCTGCCACCATGCTGCCCTTTTGCGTGACATGCCCGCCCAAATGGTTGCGGAGCGCAGCGTGCAGCAAATGGGTGGCGCTGTGGTTTGAACGCAAAGCATCGCGCCGTGCCGCATCGACTTTAAGCTGGACAACATCGCCAACCTTTATTTCACCATTTTTCAAGGTCACCTGATGCGCGTGCAAGCGGCCGAGCGGCTTGGCGGTATCGGTCACATCTCCCTGCATATTCGCGCCCGAGATCATCCCCGCGTCGCCATTCTGCCCGCCGCTTTCGCCATAGAAAGGCGTCTGGTTGGTGATGACAGTGACGGCTATCGCCTGCAACCGCCGATTGCACTTCAACGCCGTCTTTGACGAGCGCCTCAACCTGCCCCTCGCCTTCGGTCGCGGTGTAGCCGGTGAATTCGGTCGAGCCGACGCGTTCGGCAATGTCGAACCAAACATCGTCGCTGGCTTTCGCGCCGGAGCCCTTCCATGCCGCACGGGCCATGGCTTTCTGCTTGTCCATCGCGGCATCGAAACCCGCGCGATCAACGGCGAATGCCCTGCGCGCGCTAAGGCGTCTTCGGTCAAATCATAAGGAAAACCGAAGGTGTCATATAGCTTGAACGCGACGTCGCCTGGAAGCGTTCGGTCTTCGCTAACTTCGTCGTTTTCGGCAAAATGGCGAAAAACAATCTTGTTCGACCACATCTAAAGCAGCTGAAGCCCGCTTCGCCAATGTGTCACGCCGAAACTGCGTTTCTTCCTGTTTCAGCGTGGCCTCGATCAGCGGCTGTGCGCGCAAGCAATTCCGGATAAGCCGCACCCATTTCGGCAGTCAGCGACTGCCGACCAACCGGTGCATCAAAGGCTCTTTCGCGCCGAGCAGATGTGCGTGTCGCATCGCGCGGCGCATAATCCGGCGCAGCACATATCCGCGCCCCTCGTTCGACGGCATCACGCCGTCGGCGAGCAGGAAACTGGTCGAGCGCAGGTGATCGGCAATCACGCGGTGGCTCGCCTTTTGCTCGCCCTCTGCCTTGGTTCCGGTCAATTCTTCGGATGCTTGGATCAGTTCCTTGAAGGTATCGGTATCATAATTGTCGGTAACGCCCTGCATCACGGCAGCAATGCGCTCCAGCCCCATGCCGGTGTCGATGCTTGGGCGCGGCAGCGGCACATCGGTGCCGTCTTCTTGCCGCTCAAACTGCATGAAGACCAGATTCCAGATTTCGACAAACCGGTCGCCATCCTCATCGGGGCTTCCCGGAGGACCACCGAAAATATGGTCGCCATGGTCGTAAAAAATCTCGCTGCACGGCCCACAAGGTCCGGTATCGCCCATCGACCAGAAATTATCAGACGTGGGGATGCGGATGATGCGGTGGTCGGGCAGCCCTGCAATTTTCTTCCACAGATCAAAGGCTTCGTCATCGGTGTGATAGACGGTGGTGGTCAGCCGGTCCGGGTTCAGCCCCCACACTTTGGTAAGCAATTCCCAAGCATGGGTGATCGCCTGTTCCTTGAAATAATCGCCGAACGAGAAATTTCCCAGCATTTCAAAGAAGGTATGGTGCCGCGCGGTATAGCCGACATTATCAAGATCATTATGCTTTCCGCCCGCGCGCACGCATTTCTGGCTCGATGTCGCACGCGGTACGCTGCGGCTTTCAAGGCCAGTGAAAACGTTTTTGAACGGCACCATCCCGGCATTGACGAACATCAATGTCGGGTCGTTATAGGGCACCAGCGGCGCAGACTGCACCACATCATGGCCTTGACCCCCGAAATAATCGAGGAAGGCGCGGCGAATATCATTGGTCGAACTCATAGCTTGCGCGGCTTAGGCGACGGCAAAGCGTGCTGCAAGCCGGATGTGTTGATTAGTCTGAGCGATCACGCAAAGGCATAGGGACCACCCTTTGCCAGAGCCGCCTGCCACTGCGGGCGGGCGTGGATTTTTTCGACGTAAGCGGTGAGTTTCGGCTTGTCGGCTGCCCGACCGCTTTTGATGGCGGTTTCGGCAGGAAAGCTGAGCATGAAATCAGCTCCAGTCAGATTTTCTCCCACGAACCAGCCACTGGGCCGCAATTGATCTTCCATGAAGCGGAAATGGCTTTCCAGTTGCTCTTGGATTCGCGGGTGCAGCGGCGCACCTGCTTCGCCCAATCGCGACGTGTACAGGTTGAGGAGGATGGGCAACATCACCGAACCTTCGGCAAAATGCATCCATTCGAGGTAACGGACATGGTCGTCAGTACCGCGTGAGGGCACAAATTGCGCTCCTCCGTGGCGTTCACACAGATATTCAACAATCGCGCCCAATTCAAAGACCATCCGGCCATTATCTTCGACAACCGGCGATTTGCCGAGTGAATGGATTGCCTTCAAACTGGGCGGCGCGAGATTGGTCTCGGCATCGCGCTGATGCCGAACGATTTCATAAGGCACGCCCAATTCTTCCAGAAGCCATAATATACGTTGCGAACGGCTGTTGTTGAGATGGTGGACTTTGAGGGTCATGGGCGTTCTCCGCGATTTTGAATAGCATAGCACTAGCAGAACTCGGGCAGGCGCACATCAGAATCCACTTGCGACTCACTTACGATAAGCGCAGCTTTGACCCATTGCGCGTTGGCGCAGTTCCAACGCAATTATTGCGCCAGCGCGCCCCACTCAATGATGAGGAGGCGAATGATGGCAAGCACCACCAGCAGCACTAAAATGCAAGGCGTACGGGCAATCGCCCTGGTCGGACCTGCCGGTTCCGGCAAAACCAGCTTGGCCGAGGCCATGTTGTTTGCAAGCGGCGCGATCACCCGCCTGGGTTCGGTAGAGGCTGGCACAAGCGTGGGCGACGCCAGCCCGGAGGCACGGGCGCGGCGCGGATCGACCGAGATCAATCTTACGCGTTTTGAATATTTGGGGGACCGATTTTCGATCATCGATACACCCGGATCGGTAGGCTTTGCCGCCGATGGCTTGGCTGCGCTGGGCAGCGCCGACATGGCGGTGGTGGTTGTCGATCCAGACCCCGAACGGGCTGGGCTGGCGGAACCGATTTTGCGACGGCTGGATGCGCTGGGGATTCCGCACGCGGTGTTCGTCAACAAAATCGACAATGCGCGCGGGCGGATTCGTGATCTTTTGGCGGTAATGCAACCGATGAGCGGCGCGCCTTTGGTGGCGCGGCACATTCCGATCCGCGAAGGAGAAGCGATCACCGGCTTTGTCGATATCGCGCTCGAACGCGCGCATCGTTATGTGCCGGGCCAGGAAAGCGAGCGGATCGATATGCCCGCTGATCTCGCCGAACGCGAGGCAAGCGAGCGCTTTCATATGCTCGAAACACTGGCGGATCATGACGATGAAATGCTCGAAACGCTGCTGATGGACGAACAGCCGAGCCTTGACCGGGTACTCAAGGATTTGACCGACGAGGCGCGGGCCAATCAGGTGGTGCCGGTGATGTTCGGATCTGCCCTGAACGGTTTTGGCATCCACCGGTTGATGAAATTATTGCGGCACGAAGCGCCATCGGTGGCGCTGGCGGCGAAAAGGCTGGGTACGAATGGCAAGGGATTGCATGTCTTCAAGGTTGCCAACGGTGGTGCTGTCGGGCGGTTGGCTTTGGCGCGGGTGCTGGGCGACGGGCTGATCGAGGGAGCGGATTTGGGCGGCGATGTGAAGGCGGGTGCGCTGTTTGCCATGCAGGGGGACAAAGCGAGTAAGCTCAATTCCGCCGAAGCGGGAGAAATTGTCGCCATCGCCAAGGCCGACGGGGCGAAGGCGGGAATGCTGTTTGGCGCCGATAGCGATGGCAACAGAGATGGTGGCTCGGCACATCTGATTGAACTGCCGCCGCGTAATGCCGTGATCGCGGTCGCCGCGCGTGACCGGAAAGACGATGTGAAGCTCTCCACAGCGCTGCATAAATTGGTCGAGGAAGACCCGGCTCTCGAATGGCGGCAGGATGAAGCCGCGCATGAAACCCAGTTGATCGGAACCAACGACGAGCATTTGAATGTTACCCTGCAACGGTTGCGGCGGCGATATGGCGTTGAAGTGGAAACCCGCGCACCCAAAATCGCCTATCGAGAGTCTATCCGAAAAAGCGCGACGCAGCGTGGGCGGCATAAGAAGCAATCGGGCGGGCATGGCCAATATGGCGATGTGGTGATCGAAGTCGCCCCTTTGCCGCGCGGGTCGGGCTTTGTTTTTTCCGAACGAGATTTCGGGTGGCGTCGTTCCCAAACAGTGGATACCCGCCGTGGAAGCCGGAGTGCGCGATGCAATGGAACGCGGACCGCTGGGCTTTCCGGTGGTCGATGTTGCGGTGACCTTGACGGATGGCAGCTATCATAGCGTGGACAGTTCGGAACTGGCCTTTCGCCTTGCGGGTAAAATGGCGATGAACGAGGCGCTGGCGCAATGCCAGCCCTATCTGCTCGAACCCGTCGCGCATGTTACAATTTCGGCCCCTCCCGGCACCGCATCGAAGATGAGTTCGGTGGTCACCGCGCGGCGCGGGCAGATTTTGAACTTGGGTTCGCATCCCGAATGGCAGCGCTGGGATCAGGTCGAAGCGCATCTGCCGGTGGCGAGCGTAAGCGGGCTTGGACGCAGAGTTGCGGTCTTTAAGCCAGGGGCTTGCAACCTTTGTGACCGAATTTGACCATCTGAACGAAATTTCGGGGAAGCTGGCCGATGAGGTGGTGAAGGAAGCGGTGGCGCAATAGTTAGGCGGTAAAGTCAACGCTGAGTCTTCAGCCCTTAATCGGCTTTCAAAAACCGTAGTGTTGAGAATGTCGAAGCCGAAGGCGGCCAGAGGCCAACGGCGTTTCGCAGTTCCGCGAGACGTGGTAGGTACTCCGCACCGCCTTCGGCCTCGACAAGCTCAGCACTAACGGTGTGATTCAACCGAATGTCATCCATGCCCTAGAGGCGCCGTTGGTGCACTGCACCGCCCTGCGGCTCGACAGACTCAGGGCTACGGTGCAGCTCTTAGATTATCGCAAAAATGGCCCGCCCCGGGGTGGACCGGGACGGGCCGGGGTTATGCGGGGATCAGGCCGCCGCACAACCATGGCTCTAAATAGGGGAAAGAGCCTTTGGGGTCCTTATTCGTCGTTGCTGATTCCGCTGGGCGTATCGGCGGCATCATCGGCAGCATCATTGGCATCTGGGCCAACCATCATCTCCTCGGCAACCTCTTCGGTTTTGCCGCGGATTGCCGCTTCCAGCTTTGCCGCATGATCGGGGTTTTCGCGCAGCCAGATTTTGGCGTTTTCGCGGCCCTGCCCGATACGGATCGAAATCATAGCTGAACCAAGCCCCCGATTTCTCGACCAATCCGGCCTTGACGCCAATATCAAGCAGTTCACCGGTCTTGGAAATGCCTTCGCCATACATGATGTCAAATTCGACTTGCTTGAACGGCGGTGCAACCTTGTTTTTCACAACCTTCACCCGGGTGGTGTTGCCGACAATATCTTCGCCCTGTTTGATCTGGCCGGTGCGGCGAATGTCCAGACGAACCGACGCGTAGAATTTAAGCGCATTGCCGCCCGTGGTGGTTTCAGGCGAACCATACATCACGCCGATCTTCATGCGGATCTGGTTGATGAAGATCACCATGCAGTTCGAGCGGCTGATTGACCCCGTGATCTTGCGGAGTGCCTGGCTCATCAAACGGGCCTGCAGGCCGACATGGGTATCGCCCATTTCGCCTTCGATTTCGGCGCGCGGAACCAAGGCCGCGACCGAATCGATCACAAGGATATCGACCGCGTTCGAGCGCACCAGCGTATCGGCAATTTCCAGTGCCTGTTCGCCGGTATCGGGCTGCGAAACAATGAGGTTGTCGATATCGACACCCAGCTTCTTGGCATAGCCCGGATCGAGCGCATGTTCGGCGTCGATAAACGCTGCCGTCCCACCCAGTTTTTGCGCTTCGGCAATTGCGTGCAGCGTCAATGTGGTTTTGCCCGAGCTTTCCGGACCATAGATTTCAATCACCCGCCCCTTGGGCAGGCCACCAATGCCGAGTGCAATATCAAGCCCCAGCGAGCCCGTTGAAACCGCGTCAATGCTCACCGCCTCACGGCTGCCAAGCTTCATCGCCGATCCCTTGCCAAAGGCACGGTCAATCTGTGCGAGCGCTGCTTCCAGCGCCTTTTCGCGATCTGAAGTATTCATCTTTTTTGCCTGATCCCCATCGATAACTTTAAGACTTGCCGCCATTGTTCCACTCCTTTGCGTCAATTCGATCCATGGAACATTCCATGAACTGCCGATTATGTATCGCGTATGTTCTGAAAGAACAAGAGTGGAACGATATTTTATATTCGATATATTTCAATATGATATCATTTTAGCGCATCGCGCACGGCCTCCGCAATCTGCTGTACCGAGAACGGCTTGGGCAAAAAGTGGACATTGTCGAGATTGATCGATTGCCGCAATTGCTCCTCGGCATAGCCCGACATGAACAATATCTTCTGCGTCCCGTTTTGCGCGCGCACCTGCCGTGCCATCGTGGGGCCATCCATATTGGGCATAACCACATCGGTCAGCACCAGATCATAAGTCCGGCCCTCGGCAAAAAAGGCGAGCGCCTCTTCGCCATCACAGGCCGTCTCCACGGTATAGCCCTGCCGCACGAGCGCGCGTTCGGCAACGGCGCGCACCATATCCTCATCCTCGACGAGCAATATTCTGCCCTGCCCCCATGCCTCTTCGATTTTTTCGGGTTTGGCGAGAGTGGCCAGTCTTTTGCTTGGTCGCCATCGCGTTGCCCGCATAGGTCGGCAGGTAAATATCAAACCGCGTGCCATCACCGATTTCGGATTCGGCAAAGATAAAACCGCCCGATTGTTTGACGATGCCGTAAACCGTGGACAGGCCAAGCCCCGTCCCCTTGCCCACTTCTTTGGTGGTAAAAAAGGGCTCGAATATCTTGCCCAGATTTTCGCGCGAAATGCCCGTCCCGGTATCCCCCACCGAAAGCAAAGCATAATCGCCAATGGGCAAAATCTCGCTTCGCATCGCGCGGACATCGGATTGGCTGATCGCGCGCGTTTCCAACGTCAGCGTGCCGCCCTCTGGCATGGCATCGCGGGCGTTGACGCCCAGATTGATGATCACCTGTTCGAGCTGCCCCGGATCGGCGCGTACCGGGCCGATAGCGCGGCCATGCTGCACTTCGAGTACCACTTTTTCGCCGAGCAAGCGCTTCAACAGATGCGAAACCTCCGCCACCACATCGGGCAGCTGCAAAATCTGTGGTCGTAATGTCTGTTGCCGCGAGAATGCCAATAATTGCCGGGTCAGGCTGGCCGCGCGGTTGGAATTATTCTTGATCTGCTGGATATCGTCATAATCGCTGTCGCCCGGCGCATGGCGGAGCAGCATCAGATCGCAATAGCCCAAAATGGCGGTCAGGATATTGTTGAAATCATGCGCCACGCCGCCGGCCAGCTGGCCAATGGCTTGCATCTTGGTCGCCTGTGCCACTTGCCGTTTCAGCTTGGTTTCTTCGCTATTGTCTTTCAGGCCCAGCATCACCGCCGCCTCACCCAGCCCGCGGACCCCGGCAATGGAAAGCGCGATTACCTCGTCGGGCTGATCCTTCATCCGCACGGCAATATCGCCTGCATGGGCCGATCCACCGGCAAAACGCCGGATACTGTCGGACACCGCAGATTTGTCTTCGGCAATCACCAGATCACCGGGATAAGGGGGAAGCGCGTTGTTCTCGATCCCGATCACGCGGGTAAAGCTATCATTGGCAAACAGGAACCGTCCGTCACGATCCACCAGCGCCAGCCCCAAGGGCAGGTTCGACAGCATATTCTGCACATGGACCAGAGCCGATGACCGTTCCGCCACCACTCCTTCGTCATCCACGGCGATCAGTAGCGCATCACCCTCTTTGCCATTGGGATCCAGCGGCACATGCATCAGGCGAACCGGCGATGCGCCTTTGCCTTCGCGTTCAAAAAACACCCGGCCCTTTTCATCCATCCGCAGAAAGGAGGCAGCGTCCCGGCTGGCAATGTTGGAATTTTCGCTTCCCGTGGCGCGCGAAGCAAAAGCACCATTGGATGCCTTAATCCGGCCGTCATGCGAAACAACGGCGCTCATCACACCCGCAAGCGAAAGTGCACGGCCGATGCGGCCTGCGACAAAATCATTCGCTCGGGTGGTGACATCAACGGCCTGTTTCGGGCTGATCCGCCACAGCAGATATTCATCACCAATGCCGGAGCGCGAAACTTGTATGTTATACTCGTCGGAACGCCGCTTGATCCCCTCGGCATGGGCCACGCCATCACGCCACGCCGCGCGCGATGCCTTGACCAACATCTCGCGGCTGGCTTCGTCTACCCCCATGTCGGGTGGAGCGCGCAATCCATCAAACCATTGCGTATATTTCTCGTTTGCACACAGCAAACGACCGGCCCGGTCGCTGATCGCAATGGCAGCACTGTCCGCGTCGGCGACACTGCGGGTCACCGCCCAATCGGGGAGGCCGTGGGTGACAGGTTCAGCGGGGGATTTACTTTGCAGGGTATAATCGATCACCGCGACGATCACGACCAGCCCGGCCGACAATGCACCGATTAGCATCCAGTTTTGTGTGACCAGCCACAGTAGCGCTAGCGAAACCATTAGCGCCAAGGCCAGCGAAATCAGCAGTTTCCGCTTTTGCCGACTTTCATCGCTGCCTTCTGCGCCAAAAAGCTGTGCCGGAATGGCAGGTAGCGCCGTTTTCAATTGAGTCTGTTTTGCAGCCATCGCCTGAAAGCTGGTAGAGCTTGGCCGCGATATGGCAAGATTGGCAAGGTAAAAAAGCTGTTAATCAAACGCACAATCTGAAATTTGACCTATTACACCGGAACGCTGTGCCCCTTGGCCCGGCGTTTCCATTTGCGCGCAATATTCCAGCGCCAAAACCAGCTGGCGATAAGATATCCGACAGATGCGCTGATCACCGAAATGACAAACAGCCCGAAAAGCATCGCAGGGGCTGCATCGGATAACAGCCAGCTTGTCCATTCGCCAACGCTCGCATTGCTGGCGATCAAAGCCTGAAAACGCGTGACGTCGGCGTGCAGCCCCAGCATGGCGTTGCCCAGATAGACCGAACCCGCCAAGATGAAGGGCGTGGTTGCGGGCATCGACAGGAATGTCATCGCCGCACCAATTGGGATATTCGCCCGCACCGGCAATGCCAGCAAGGCAACGCCTGCGATCTGCACGCCGGGGATCAAGAAGAAAATGCCCACCAGCAAACCCAGCGCAACACCGCGCGGCACCGAACGGCGGTTAAACCGCCACAACGAGGGATGGAAAACCCGGTTGGCAAAGGGGCGCAAAAACCGGCTGCGCTCGAAGCTTTCCCGCGACGGCGCCTGATCCTGCATCCATTGAGCGAACTTGCTCATCGACTATCCCTTTTCCCGCATGATGCGGCCTTGATCGCGCTTCCAATCGCGCTCTTTTTCGGTCGCGCGTTTATCCGGTGCTTTCTTGCCCTTGGCCAATGCCAGTTCAACCTTAGCCCGCCCGCGATCATTAAAATAGATGGAGAGCGGCACAAGGGTCATCCCCTGACGCGCCACTGCTCCATGCATCTTGTTAATCTCGCGCCCATTAAGGAGCAATTTACGGGGCCGCTTTGGTTCGTGATTATAGCGGTTCCCATGGCTGAATTCAGGAATATTGGCGTTAATCAGCCACACTTCGCCGCTATCCTTCACCTCGGCATAGCTTTCCGCAATCGAACCCTCGCCAAAGCGCAGCGATTTGACCTCGGTTCCGGTGAGCGCAATCCCCGCTTCAAACTTGTCCTCGATATAATAATCATATCGGGCCCGGCGGTTTTCGGCGACGGTCTTGGTCTTTTGAAAGGCTTCTGGTTTTGGCCGTGCCATCAGATCAATCCCGCGATCTCCAAAGCGGCATCCACCTTGGCACATGAAGCCGCCGACGGTAGCACCAACGGCAAGCGCACATCAGCAGGAAAGTCCGCAATCACCCGCGCCATCGCATATTTTACCGGCCCCGGCGAGGCATCGGTGAACATCGCATCGTGCAACGGCAATAGCCGGTCGTTCAGTGCGCGCGCCGTTTCATAATCGCCCGAAAGGCACGCCGCCTGGAATTCTGCACACAGCTTTGGCGCGACATTGGCGGTCACCGAGATACAGCCCACCCCGCCGCTCGCATTAAATGCCAGCGCCATATCGTCATTTCCTGACAACTGGCAAAAATCTGTCCCGCAACCCAGTCGATGCGCGCCAACGCGGGCGATATGCTCCGCTGGCGTCCTTGATCCCGATGATCGACGGAATTTTGGAAAGACGTGCCAGTGTTTCGGGCAGCATGTCGGTCACGGTCCGTCCCGGTACATTATAGGTGACAATCGGCAGATCGCATTGCTCGGCCAGATGCGCGAAATGAGCGTAGATGCCATCCTGATTCGGCCGGTTGTAATAAGGCACGACCACAAGCGCGGCATCGGCCCCCGCCTGTTTGGCAAATTGCATGTGACGCACAGCAGTTTCGGTGTCGTTTGAACCGCAGCCGGCAATCACCGGAACCCGCCCTGCCGCTTGTTCGATACAGACTTCGATCACGCGGTAATGCTCATCATACGACAGAGTCGGCGCTTCGCCGGTTGTGCCGCAGGGGACCAAAGCGGATGATCCTTGCTCGATTTGCCAATCGACCAGCGTCCGGAAATGATCTTCCGCAAACGCTCCGTCGTAAAAAGGAGTCACTAGAGCGGGTATTGAGCCGGAGAACATGGAAATTACTTTCATCAATGGCCACATGGGGAATTGAATGAACCACAGGGATATTTGGTTCATCAAACAATCAGGAGGCAGCCCTTAGGCCTTGAATGGGAAAATACAACGTTGAGGTTTGAGGCGATTTGGCTCAGGGCTAGGAGGCGAGGCGCAGTTATATGTCGATATTGCGCCCGACGCCGATGGCAAATGCTGGTCATCAGACCCTGTACCGGCGGGTATTGCCTTGATATCTTCGCCATTTTGACGAACGTTGATCCCATCGCCTATATGTCACGTATGTTAAAGCACCTAATTTCCGCTTCACTGCTTGCAATTCCTGCTTCTGCGTATGCGCGCACAATGTACCCTGGTACAGTGGCGAACCGGCATTGGAACTGCGACCCAGGTTCCACTGCAAAGCGTAGATCCAAGCGACGGAAATATCCCCGCCGCGTTGCAACGCTGGAAAATGCTTGGCCAATCGCAAAACTATGCCTTTAGCGAATATGCATCTTTCTTGCTGACCTATCCCGATTGGCCGGGTGCCGATGACATGCGAAAAAATGCTGAGCAGGCGATTGATCTCAACAGCTATTCCCCCAATCAGGCCGTCGCCTTTTTTGATCGTTTACCACCGCTTACGAACGGAGGCCGTGCGAAATATGCACTTGCGCTCGCGGCGACAGGCGACAAAGCCAAAGCGGCGGTTTGGGCGCGCAATGCTTGGCGCGAAGGTCCGTTGACCGATGACGATTCTGCACGATTGCAAGCGTTGTTCGGCAGCCAGATGAGCGCGGCGGATAATGACGCGCGCGTTGATCGTTTGCTTTGGTCCAACGCCACGCGTGTCGCCGCAGAATTGATGCCGTACACGACGCCTGCGCGCAGACCCGTGCTTGAAGCCCGGCTGGCCTATAAATTGAAATCCCCTGATGCCGAGGCAAAATATGCTGCCGCTGGAAAAGCAGCGCTATCCGATTCGGGATTGGTACTAGACCGTGCCGCAGCATTGAAAGCCAGCGGGAACAATTGGGGGGCGCGTGAATTGCTGGCCAATCGCCCTGCGCTTGCGGCTCCCCCCGTTCTGCCCAAAGAATGGCTGAAAACGCTGCTTTCCTATGCCCAAAGTGCAGCAAGCGATGGCAGCTATGAAATCGCTTACCGGATCGCATCGAAGGTGCAGGATGTTTTGCCTGCAGGTAGAAATGTGTCAGATGAAGATCTGACAACAAGAGACCATTTCACCAGCCTGACATGGTTGGCTGGTACCACCGCGCTGAAAAAACTGGGGCGTCCGCGCGATGCGATGGAAATGTTCCGCCTCTATTCAACCGGAGCAAAATCGCCGCAGACCCGGTCAAAAGGATTGTATTGGGCGGGTAAAGCCGCACAATCTGCGGGCGAAGGCGCGCTTGCTACACGCTATTTTACAGACGCTTCGACCTATTTTGATTATTTCCACGGACAACTCGCACTGGAGGCATTGGGGCAGATCATTGCCCGCAGTCCCCACCGGCCCCGCATTGCCACAGCTGGCGAAAAACAGTGTGCCGCCAACGTTTAATGCCGCCCGACTCTCATCAAGCTTTCCGGGCTGGAAAGATTCCAACGCCTTCATGCGTAGCCTTTCGCTAAAGGCAAAAAGTGAAAGCGATTTTGCCAATCTGTTTTCTTGGTCGAAAGCAATTGGCCGTCCGGATTTGTCGGTAATCGCGGCGCGCAACGCACGGATGGAGGGGCTTTCGTCTTTGATCCGCCATGGCTATCCCACCGTGACAGTGCCTTCGGGCTATGAAGGCGGCTGGACGATGATCCATGCCATCGCGCGGCAGGAAAGCCAGTTTGACCGGATGGCGACAAGCCATGCGGGAGCGCGCGGCTTGATGCAGTTGATGCCGGGAACGGCGCGCGAAACGGCGGGCAAAATTGCCCTGTCCTATCGCCCGCAGGATTTGAACACCGACATCCATTATAATGTTCAACTGGGCTCGACCTATTTTCAGCGGATGTTGAGCTATTATGGCGGCAGTTATCCGTTGGCGGTTGCAGCCTATAATGCTGGCCCCGGCAATGTGAACAAATGGCTGAATGCCAATGGCGATCCGCGCACCGGCAGCATCGCGATGCTCGACTGGATAGAGGCGATTCCGATTTTTGAAACACGCAACTATGTGCAGCGCGTATTGGAAAATGCGGTGATGTATGATCACCTGAATCCGGACAAAGCCAATATCCGGTCTGCCAAGCCGCTAAGCACCTATCTCGGGCAGCGAACGACGGGATAACCGTTACCATGTCAGAGCGCACCAACCCGATCACTCCGGCGGGCTTTGCTTCGCTGCGCGCGGAATATCAGCAGCTTTTTGGAGTTGACCGTCCGGCAGTGGTTGAAATCGTTAGCTGGGCAGCGGGTAATGGGGATCGCAGCGAAAACGGCGATTACATCTATGGGCGGCAACGATTGCGGGAAATTGATCGCAGGCTGGGCAAACTTTCTCGTCAGATGAAAACCGCAAAGGTCCTTGATCCGGCAAAACAGGAAGACCGCAGCAGGGTTTTCTTTGGCGCGACGATCACATTGGCCGATGAAAATGATGACGAACGCATAATCACGTTGGTGGGGGACGACGAAGCCGATGCAGGCGCGGGCCGGATCGGCTGGAACACGCCGTTGGCTCGCGCGCTGCGCGGCGCTGCCGTTGGCGATTTACGAACGGTACATTTGCCCGGCGGACCCAAAGAATGGGAAATTGTCGGGATAACATATCCGGACGGTCAAACTTAGCCATTCCCCGTCAATATCAGATCAGCGAGAGCCGCCACTTCTCCACTGATTTCGGGAAATTCAGCCGGAACATGGGCTGTCAATTCGTCAGCGAGATGTTGCAGCATGGCTAGTTCAGCAGTTTCGGGATTTTGCGTGTGGATCAGCTTCCACGGCGCCCAGCGCATATCAGTTGCCGCCAGCATGGTGTTTATTGCATCTTCCCAAGCGCTGCGTTGAGACAATTGATGCAGATGCTCGGCCGAAACCGCCCAACGCGATTCCGGCGCATGGAGCCGCGAGGTTAATTCGGCACGCTGGCGCGCCTCACTTATGTGCAGGAAGAATTTTATAATCCTGGTTCCGCCATCCTTTTGCTGCGCCTCGAATTCGTTAATCTCGTCATAGCCGCGGCGCCATTCGGTTTCTGAAACATTGCCATTGATCCGATCATCGAGAACGCGGCGATAATGGCTGCGTTCGAGCAGGGTGATATGGCCGGCGCGTGGCATTTTTTGCCAGAATCGCCACAGGAAATGCCGCTCCGCCTCGCCCGCATCAGGCGCGCCGACATGGCAAACATACAGAAATCTAGGATCCCATATCGCGGCGAGCATTTGGAGAATGGCCCCCTTCCCCGCGCCGTCCCAGCCTTCAACAACGATCAGCGTGCGGCAGCCATGGGCGATGTGCAATTTCTGCAATTGCGCCAAACGTGCGCGCAGCAACAGGGTTTCGGCGGCCAGATCGCCGCCGAATGTCAATTCCCCTTCATGATCCGCCAGATTGATTGCCATCCGCCGCGCTTTGATTGCCGTTGTTGCGCCGACAATGCCCGACGTCCGAAGATTCGCCTAGGCGCAGCTTCGTTTATCCCCAGCCAATTTCGCCCGATTTCGGGACAGTTATCGACCGCATGGAATACAAGGGACGCCATATTGCGTCATCTCGCGATCACTGGTGATAATTATGGCTCCTTCGGCCTTTGCCTGCGCGAGAATGAGGTGATCGAAAGGGTCTTTGTGATGGTATTCAAGCAGTTCCAGCGTCTCAAGGTGTGATTGCCGAACATCCATCAGAGCAACATCTTCGTCTGCGAGGAAATTCAGATAGGTTGAACCAGGCCATGGGAATTTCCCTGACCCTCCACTTCAAGGTAATTTCCCAGATCGAGACGATTGTCGCGATGACGGTGTTGGAAGGATCGGCCAAGGGCGCCCGGCCTCGTGGCCCGAGCTGCAAGTCATCCTCCATCCACCAAATCAAGGCGTTGGTATCCAGAAGGATTTTCACTTTAGCTCGGGCTTTTTGGGCGGGCTAGCAAAGGGTTTCCACCAATTATTCGCGGGTTCGGTGTCTTCACCATACATCGCATCAATGAAGCCATCAGGCCAGCTGTCGAAATCTTCGGTCCAGCCTTTGCCCAAATAACGCATCGCGCCCGGCTTTCGTGGTTTGCCGTCTTTGGTCCAAACCCATTTGCCATTGACGCAATAGGGCTGCCCTTCAGGCCCATTCAGGAGCGAAGGAGCGGCGATAGCGGCAGGCGCTGCATGTATATGGCATCGGCATTTCGCGGACTCCTTGTTCCACCGGCCCGTCATCAACAAGGCTGTTCAGATAATCCTTCACCAAAGCAGACAAAGACGTCCCCAGTTCAGCCGCACGGATGCGGGCTTTGCGGTGGATTTCATCGTCCAAAGCGATTGTGACGTTTTTCATGTGAAACTGTGTAGCACAGAATCACATACAAAGCAAACCCTAACTCTTTGGTTGCTCGATCACGCGGATATGCAATTCACGCAATTGCTTCGTTTCGGCCATTGACGGCGCCCCCATCAGCAGATCTTCGGCGCGCTGGTTCATCGGGAACAGCGTGATTTCGCGCAGGTTTTGCACACCGCACAGCAGCATCACCATACGGTCCACCCCTGCCGCCATCCCGCCATGCGGAGGCGCGCCATATTGGAAGGCGCGGTACATGCCGCCAAAGCGTTCCTCGACGTCGGCTTGTGGTCAAGTCCGGTGAGTTCAAACGCTTTCACCATCAATTCGGGATATTGGTTTCGGATCGATCCGGACGCCAATTCATAGCCGTTGCAGACCATGTCATATTGATAGGCCTTGATGGTGAGCGGGTCTTGGCTTTGCAAAGCCTCCAGCCCGCCTTGCGGCATCGAGAAGGGGTTGTGCGCGAAATCGACCTTCTTTTCTTCCTCGCTCCATTCATAGAAGGGGAAATCGATGATCCAGCAGAAACGGAATGCATCCTGTTCGATTAAGCCGAGTTGCTCGCCACACCGCATGCGCGCGGCTCCCGCAAGTTTCGCCGCTTGATCTTCTTTGCCCGCCGCGAAGAAACAGCCATCGTCTGGACCAAGGCCGATCGCGTCATAAAGCGCAACCATGCCTTCTTCGCCGTGGTTCTTTGCAATCGGCCCGCCAAATTCGCCGCCCTTGCGCGTGACATAGCCAAGCCCCGCATGGCCTTCGCTGCGCGCCCATTCGTTCATATCGTCAAAGAATTTACGGCTCTTTTCAGCTGTTCCGGGCGCCGGAATGGCACGAACAACGCCCCCTGAACCAACAATTTTTTCAAACAGGCCAAAGCCCGAAGTCTTGAAATGTTCGGCTACATCACTGAATAATCAACGGGTTACGAAGATCGGGCTTATCCGTGCCATAATCAAGCATTGCCTTCGAATAGGGGATGCGCGGAAATTCGCCCGCTGGTGTCACCTTCTTGCCATCGGCAAACGCCTCGAACACCCCGGCCATCACTGGCTCCATCGTCTCCCACACTTCTTCCTGGGTGACAAAGCTCATTTCCAGATCAAGCTGGTAGAATTCGCCGGGCAGACGGTCAGCCCGCGGATCTTCGTCGCGGAAACAGGGGGCGATCTGGAAATAGCGGTCAAACCCTGCAACCATCAGCAATTGCTTATATTGCTGCGGCGCTTGGGGCAGTGCAAAGAATTTGCCCGGGTGGATGCGGCTGGGCACCAGAAAGTCGCGCGCGCCTTCTGGACTGGAGGCCGTCAAAATCGGGGTCGAATATTCGGTAAAGCCGATATCTTCCATCCGCCGCCGCGTTTCCTTGATGATCTGCGTGCGTTTCACGATATTGGCGTGCAGCGTTTCACGGCGCAGATCGAGGAAACGGTATTTCAAACGCGTTTCTTCGGGATATTCCTGCTCTCCGGCCACCGGCAGCGGCAGTTCTTCGCAATTCCCAAGCACCGTGGCTTCGCGCGCAAACACTTCGATTTCGCCGGTCGGCAAGTTTGGATTCACCGTCGCTTCGCTCCGCGCCTTTACTTCGCCGTCGATGGTGACCACGCTTTCAACGCGCAGCCCTTCGAGCACCGCAAGCGCAGGGCTGTCGCTGTCGGCCACAATCTGTGTCATGCCATAATGATCGCGCAGATCGACAAAGAGCACGCCGCCATGATCGCGTTTACGATGGACCCAGCCCGAAAGGCGGACGGTTGATCCAACATCGGACGCGCAGCAGTTCGGCGCATTTATGGGTACGGTAAACGTGCATAAAAGGGTGACTTTTTCTAGATATCGACAGGAAATTATGAAGGCGGGGCTACACAGGCGCAAGCAGGGTTTGTCAAGTCGCGAATGGCTGATAAGGGGCGATCTGCATGAAGATTCATCCGCTCATCACCGATAGCACACAACTGGCCGAATTTTGCGCGCGCCTGTCAAAGGCAAAATTCGTCGCGGTCGATACCGAATTCATGCGGGAAAATACCTATTACCCGGAATTATGCCTGATCCAGTTGGCCGACGAAAATGAGGCCGCGGCCATTGATCCCAAGGCCGATGGTCTGGATATGACCCCGATGCTCGATCTGATGTGCAATAATGAGGATATCCTGAAAGTCTTTCACGCAGGCGGGCAGGATATCGAGATATTCTATAATCTGACGGGCAAAACCCCGCACCCGCTGTTTGACACACAAATCGCCGCGATGGCGCTGGGGCAAGGCGAACAGATCGGCTATTCAAATCTTGTCGAGCTATGGGCCGGAATCCAACTTGATAAAGGTGCGCGGTTTACCGATTGGTCGCGCCGACCACTGGATAAACGGCAGATCGATTATGCCATTGGCGACGTAACGCATTTGGCAGAGCTGTTCCCCAAAATGCTCGACAAACTGGTGAAAACCGGGCGTGGCGTTTGGCTGAATGACGAGATGGAGCGGCTGGCCAACGCCGCCAATTACCACAACGAACCGGAAAACGCATGGAAACGGATCAAGGTGCAATCGCGCAAGGCCGATGTGTTGGGCCGGGCCAAAGCGATAGGTGCATGGCGCGAGCGTGAGGCGCAGCGCAAAAATATTCCACGCGGGCGGATCATGAAGGACGAGACGATTGCCGACATCGCCTCGCATCCGCCCAAGCAGCAAGCCGATCTCGCCAAAGTGCGCGGGCTTTCGCCAACATGGCGCGACAACGAAATTGGAGCCCGATTGATAGCCATCCTTAAGGATGCTCAACCACTGCCGCGCGAAGATATGCCCGAACGCACGGGAAGTGGAAACGGCGGCGGCAAAGAAGGTGCGCTGGTTGCAGACTTGTTGAAGCTATTGCTCAAAATCCGTTCGCGTGAAATCAATGTCGCCGCGCGCCTGATCACCCGCAGCGATGAGCTGGAACGCTTGGCAGCGGGAGACCGCGAAGGGCTGGAACTGCTAACCGGCTGGCGCTACGAACAATTCGGGCATGACGCGCTCGATCTGGTCGAGGGGCGGCTGGCCTTTGCCGTCGTCGATGGAAAGCTGAAAATGACCCGGACGATCGAGACTAAAACAGCCGACGAACAAGCCCCAGATTGACCGCACTGCCCTCAGCCAGCGCCAAGTGCATTGGCATCGCGGGCAAAATTTTCGACAGCGGCATGGCTGCGCTCGATCCGGCGCACGGCAAAGCTCAATGCCTCTGGGCCAATTGAGGTTCCGCGATCCCGCAGGTGTTTCAAAATCAACTGGTTGATCAGCTCTTCATCTGGGACAGAAATCTCTATCAGCTGCGACGCGCCAAGCCTGGATCGCAAATCGGGCAAGTTTACGCCCCATTCTGCCGGCAGTTTCGTCGAAAGCAGCAATATGCTCCGCTCCGCATCGCGCGCGGCATTCCACCGATGGAACAAGGCTTCTTCATCCAGCCTGTCGGCATCGTCGATGGACTCGCCACCACGCCCCACAAAATAGCGCGCCATCAGGCTTTTTCCCGAACGCGGTGGCCCCACCAATATGGCGCAATGCCCCGGCCAGCGATCACTTGCGCCTAAGGCTGCGACAGCCGCCGCATTGGAATCGGTAACGATCAAACTATCCGGGCCGCCAGAACGCAGCGTATCCAAAGGCAAAGCAATTTGTTTCATGGTGGGTTAGGAGCGCAGACGCGCCTTATCGGAATCCGCGCGCGGCCAAAGCCGAATTCAGCGCCGAAGGATCACCCTGATAGGTCACCCGCATCACCGACGTACCTCCCAAGGCAAGGCTGGACGTCGAAACCGAGCGAACCCCGGGAATAGACCGCAAAGATGCCTCTGCACGATCAACCGATTCGGGCGTTGGTGTGCTAACCTGAACCGATACCGTTACCTGTTGAGGCGCGGGTGGCTGCGTGACTGGCTGATCGGGTTTGGGCGCTCCCCCGTCTTTGGGATCAGATGAACCGGTGTCTTCACCTACGGAATCAACAGCCGCACCGACAGGATCTTCGACCAGATTCTGGATCGGATCGCTCTGTTCGGCTGCTTCTTCCAGTTCATCCAAATCTTCGTCGTCAATTGTATCTTCGAGCAACAGCGCGGCTTCCGCGCGCAAGCGGCCCGATGCAAAGGCATTCTGGAACAGCTGGTCCATTTTCACGATGCCTTCGTTCAGCATCCCCGTGATGCCCTTGGCGTTTTCAGCCCGCAGTTCAAAACTGCCCAAATAGCGATTGTCGGGGCCATAGCGCGCGGTGAAATGGCCGATCACTGGGCCGCCGGGCCACTGCCGCTCTAGCCGCACCATCGGATAAATCACATCCGCCGCCCCAAATTGATCGAGAATCACCCGCCACCAATTCCGGCTGCGACGATCCATCTGCCCGGCGTTCAACAACAGCGATTCCGAACCCGCGCCGCTTGGGCGGACATAATCGATCTTGCTTTCGGCGGTACGAAATTTGGCCCACACATTCTGCCACGGTGTTTGCCACTCGAAAGCTATCGGCGCACCGGCGCTTTCCATGACCGGAATCACCAGCATCGGCGCGGATTTCCGGCCAATGCCGCGAACACCCAGCAATTGCCCGGCACGCGCGCGATCAAAAGAAAGGCCCAGTTTCGCAATATAGCGCCGCGGACCGATCTGCTCTTCTTCGACGATGATGGCAGAGACAATGCCGTCCAGCGTTCCGTCGGCAAGTGGAGAGGTTGAGCTGCCATGGGTCACTTCCCACAATTTGACCCAGCCCAATCGCTGCGCCTCTTCCCAGCCGGCACGTCGCGCTTCTTCGGAATTTTTGCCGGTGGTGTTTACTTCAATACCGGTAACTTCAAAATCGCCTGTGCTGGCAATCGGCGCAATACCGCGTTTCGGCCCCTCAATTTGCGCGTGAACAGCACCCGCGCAGCAAAGCGCAGACGTAACGAGCAATAAGCGACCCAGCATTTTCTTTGATACAAACGTCATCGGGCGCTCTTTTGGCGACTTATGATTGGAAATCCAAGGGGGAAGTCGCTAGCGGCGGTAAAATGAGTGAAAGCAGAATCCTATACCTACGCCAAAGCGGGCGTTTCCATCGAAACCGGCAACGCGCTGGTGCGCGCAATTGCGCCGCTGGCAAAGGCCACCCGCCGTGCCGGGGCGGATGCCGACCTTGGCGGGTTTGGCGGGTTTTTCGATCTGAAAGCAGCAGGGTTTAATGATCCGCTGCTGGTTGCGGCCAATGACGGTGTCGGCACAAAGCTGAAACTCGCCATCGAATCGGGCAAGCATGATGGCGTCGGGATTGATCTGGTCGCGATGTGCGCCAATGATCTGATCGTGCAAGGGGCCGAGCCGCTTTTCTTCCTCGATTATTACGCCACCGGAAAGTTGGACAACGACGTCGCAACCGCCGTCGTCGCCAGCATCGCAGAAGGCTGCAAGCAAGCCGGCTGCGCGCTGATCGGCGGCGAAACGGCGGAGATGCCGGGGATGTATTCGGAAGGCGATTATGACCTTGCCGGTTTCTGCGTTGGCGCAGTTGAACGCGATCAGGTGTTGACTGCGGACAAGGTGGCCGATGGTGATGTAATTCTGGGGCTTGCCTCTTCAGGGGTTCACTCCAATGGCTTTTCGCTCGTCAGGCGTTTGGCGGCGGACAAGGGTTGGAAGCTGGATCGCCCTGCCCTGTTTGACCAGAATATATTATTGATCGATGCGCTGATGGCTCCGACACGGATTTATGTGAAAAGCCTGTTGCCCCTGGTCCGCACCGGCAAAATCCACGCGATGGCGCATATCACGGGCGGCGGCCTTCTTGAAAATATCCCGCGCATCCTGCCCGATGGCCTGCACGCCCATGTCGAAGCAGACGCGTGGGAGCAACCCCGGTTGATGGCGTTTCTGCAAGCGCAGGGGAATATCGAACCCGAAGAAATGGCGCGGACGTTTAACTGCGGGATTGGCATGGCCATAGTGGTGGCCGAGGGAGATGTCGCGGAGGTTACAGCTGCACTGGAAGCGGCAGGCGAGACCGTCCACCGCATCGGCCATATTGCGGCCGGCGAAAAAGGCTGCACGGTGACAGGGCAGTGTGGAAACATGGAGTGCCAAGGATCATTGGAGCGCGACGCACCATGGCTAAAGCCCGTGTCGCTGTCCTGATCTCCGGCAGCGGTACGAATATGGCCGCATTGCTTTACGCGGCAAAGCAATCCGATTGCCCTTATGAAATCATACTGGTCGCCAGCAACAATCCGAACGCTGCGGGGCTGAAACTGGCTGCGGCAGAGGGCATACCGACCTTCGTCCATCCGCATAAAGGGATGACCCGCGAAGCCCATGACGCGATCATGCACGATGCTATCCTGACGGCGAAAGCGGATTATGTCGCCCTTGCGGGCTATATGCGGATTTTGAGTGCGGATTTCGTCCGCAAATGGGAAGGGAAGATGATCAACATCCATCCCTCGCTGCTCCCCAAATATAAAGGGCTGCACACGCATGAACGCGCGCTGGAGGCGAGGGACAGCCACGCAGGCTGCACCGTCCACCTGGTCACCGCCGAACTCGACGATGGCCCCATCCTTGGCCAGACCCCGGTTGCAATCCTTGCCGGGCGACAACGCCGATACGCTTGCCGCCCGCGTCCTGATCGCCGAGCATCAACTCTACAGCCGCACGCTTGCCGACTATGTGCAGCGTGAGAGCAGCCCTGAATGGGTGATCGACCAGGTCCGCAGCCGCGCCCTTGCCCTGCCCGAGGCAGATGAAACCATCAGCCACGGCATGCCCTGTTTCGGTATCATCGGCGGCAAGAAATTCGCCTATGTCAGCCGCGATCATCACGGTGACGGAAAGCTGGCATTGCTCGTCAAGATCAGCGGCGTGGAGGAACAGGCGATGCTGATCGAGCAAGACGAAGACCGCTATTACCGCCCCGCCTATTTCGGCGACGGCTGGATCGCTATCCGGCTAGACCTTGGCGACAATGACTGGGACCATATCGGCGAATGGCTGTCCAAAAGCTGGCGCGCGGTGGCGCCGAAAAAACTGATGACGCTGCACGATGTTGCCGGAGAGTTTTGAGCGGCACTAACCCGCTGGCCGAAACTGCCCCATAATCGCCAACCCGACAAAATGCACCACCATCAGCGCGAGCAGCGCGATGATGCTCCAATAGGCCAGTGGGCGCTGTGCGCGGGTCCATTGAAAGCCCTTGTCCCCGCCAATCCGCGAGGCCAGCAGTGATTTGACCAATACATAAAGCCAAAATGCACCGAGCAAAGCGTCACTAACGCGCAGAAATAGGTCTTTCATGCTGCTTTACGCATCAAATGGCCGGCCTCATCGAGCTGCCTGTGTAGAGCCATGGGTGAAAGCTCAAGCCCATTGGGCCACGCCAATGCTCCAGCTTCTATGAAGGCGCGCACAAAATACGTCATGTCAGCAAGTGGCCTGGTCAACACCGTGTCACGAGCAATAAGTGCGTCCGCCGACCAACGCGCAACGGCACCGTCAGAAAATGTAAGTTCCAGATTACGATCACCCGCAATCGCTATTTGAACAAGCTCAATCATCAACATCTGCTCCCGGAATTAACTCCATCGGTTCCAGCGCCTCGCTGTGCTGCCAGTTTGCCATAAGTTCCCTATTATGGTCCAGCGCCCATTGTTTAACAATATTAGCCGCCTTTCTGGGCAGAGTACCGACCATGATTTCGCCGTCAGAAATACGCACGAAAGCGGTGAAGCCCTGATAGCTGGCATGAAAATGGGGCGGCGGATGGTCATCATGATACATCCGGATCACTATTCCGAAAAAGACCGAAATAACGGGCATTTGAGAATAAGTGACAAGTTGAAAGAAGCCCGTCAAGTGGGCAAAAAAAGGGGCCGCCGAAGCAGCCCCTTTCTGAATGCAGTCGTTCGAGGAACCCTTCGACAAGCTCAGGGCGAACGGCGTTTTCCGTTTAATCCTTCAGGAAATCCGGAACATGATCGGGGTTTCCGCCTTCTGAGCGTTCGCCACCTTCACGGCGCCGATCTCGGTCAGGACCACGGTCACGACCGCCGCCACCGCCATCACGACGCGGGCCACGATTGCGATCACCGCCGCCACCGCCATCACGGCGCGGGCCACGATCACCACGCGGGCGATCTCCGCCTTCGCGGGGTTCGCGCGGCGGACGGGTGTCTTCCAGTTCTTCGCCGGTTTCCTGATCGACCAAACGCATCGACAGGCGAACCTTGCCGCGCGGATCGATTTCGAGAACCTTCACCTTCACTTCAAGGCCTTCGGAGACAACATCGGTCGGCTTTTCAACGCGTTCGTTCCGCATTTCGGAGACATGGACGAGGCCGTCCTTGCCACCCATGAAGTTCACAAACGCGCCGAAATCGACGATGTTCACAACCTTGCCGTCATAGACTTTGCCGACTTCGGCTTCTTCGACGATGCCCGAAATCCACTTACGAGCGGCTTCGATCTGCGCGATGTCGCTCGACGAGATTTTGATCAGGCCTTCGTCATCAATATCAACCTTTGCGCCGGTGGTGGCTACGATTTCGCGGATTACCTTGCCGCCGGTGCCGATGATGTCACGGATCTTGGCTTTGTCGATCTGCATCGTTTCGATACGCGGTGCATAATCGGACAATTCGGTGCGAGCCGAACCCAAAGCCTTCTCCATTTCACCCAGGATATGCGCGCGGCCTTCCTTGGCTTGGTTGAGAGCGGCTTCAAAGATTTCGCGGGTGATCCCGGCAATCTTGATGTCCATCTGCATCGTGGTGATGCCTTGCGATGTTCCCGCAACCTTGAAATCCATGTCGCCCAGATGATCTTCATCACCCAGAATGTCGGAAAGGATCGCATAATCCTTGCCTTCAAGGATCAGGCCCATCGCAATGCCCGAAACGGCGCGCGAGATCGGAACCCCTGCGTCCATCATGGCAAGCGATCCACCGCAAACCGACGCCATCGAGGACGAGCCGTTGGACTCGGTGATGTCGCTGGTCAAGCGGATGGTGTAGGGGAATTCATCCTTGGTCGGCAACACAGGGTGCAGCGCACGCCATGCAAGCTTACCATGGCCAACTTCACGACGACCCGGAGCGCCAAAGCGGCCCACTTCGCCCACCGAATAGGGGGGGAAGTTATAGTGGAGCATGAAGTTTTGATACGAAAGCCCGTTCAGGCCGTCGATCATCTGTTCGGCGTCCTTGGTGCCAAGCGTGCAAGTCGCGATCGTTTGCGTCTCACCGCGCGTAAACAGGCAAGAGCCGTGCGTACGGGGCAGGAAGTGCGTTTCTGCAACGATCGGGCGAATCTGCGTGGTCGAGCGACCGTCGATACGGCTACCATCCTTCAGGATCGCGCCGCGAACGATTTCGGCTTCAAGCTTTTTCATCAGCTTGTTGGCGGCCATCTGGTCTTGCGGAGTGGCGTCGGCAAAGGCTTCCTTCGCCTTGCCGCGCGCTTCGTTGAGCGCATTGGAGCGGGCCGATTTGTCGGTCAGCTTATAGGCTGCGGCAATATCCTTGCCGACCAGCTTCTTCAGCTTGTCCTTGGCAGCCGAGAGATCGGCCTGTTCGGCCATTTCCCAAGGGTCTTTCGCGGCTTGTTCAGCCAGCTTGATAATCGCCTTGACGACTTCCTTACACGCATCATGTGCGAACAGGACGGCACCGAGCATGATTTCTTCCGAAAGCTCGTTTGCTTCGGATTCAACCATCATCACCGCGTCATAAGTTGCGGCAACGACCAGATCGAGATCGCCAGCGGCAACCTGTTCGTCGGTCGGGTTCAGGATATATTCGCCGTCGAGATAGCCAACGCGCGCCGCACCGATGGGGCCCATGAAGGGAACGCCGGAAATGGTCATTGCAGCAGATGCAGCAACCAGTGCGAGAATATCGGGCTCGTTATGGCCGTCATAACGACATAACATGCGCGATGCAGTTGATTTCGTTATAGAAACCTTCTGGGAACAGCGGACGCATCGGACGGTCGATCAGACGGGAAACCAGCGTTTCCTTTTCCGTCGCACCGCGTTCGCGCTTGAAAAAGCCACCGGGAATACGGCCGGCAGACGAATATTTTTCTTGATAGTTGACGGTGAGCGGGAAGAAATCCTGTCCCTCTTTCACCTTCTTTGCAGCCGTGACGGCGCAAAGCACAACGGTTTCGCCAAGCGTCGCCATCACAGCGCCGTCGGCTTGGCGGGCAACTTTGCCCGTTTCGAGTGTCAGGGTTTCTCCGCCCCACTCGATTGTTACAGTTTTAACATCAAACATAGATTTTCCTTGAGATGCCTTCATGCCCAATTGCACAAAGGGGCCTCTTCATTTTCCGGGGTGTCCGTCCCGGACCGGGTGGGGCACTTTTGGCCCCTGCGGCTTGCGCGCCTCATTGCGCGCAGGCCCCATATGCGAAAAGCGGCCCACACTCGGGGCCGCTCCATCGAAATTACTTACGCAAGCCGAGCTTGCCGATGAGTGCGTTGTAACGCGCGACATCTTTTTTCTTCAGATAATCGAGCAGCGAACGGCGCTTGTTGACCATTTGCAACAAGCCGCGACGGCTGTGATTGTCTTTGTGATTGGCCTTGAAGTGATCTTGCAGCGTGTTGATACGCGTGGTCAAAATGGCGACCTGCACTTCGGGAGAACCGGTATCGCCCTTGCCTTGGGCGTTGTCTTTAATAACTTCTGCTTTGCGTTCTGCCGTAATCGACATGGGTATTTTCCTTCGAACATCATAGAGTTATAGATTAAAGCCACGAACAGTTTTTAACAAACCATCGACTTGCTCTACCAACGCTACAGGCCGCATTTCTGCGTCCCGTGCCCAATATTGCCCGTCGTTCGAGGCTATCCCGGTCAAGACGCGGCCCTCACGGATCGCCCTTGCCTGTTCCGGGGAGAGGGTAAGAGCCGGGATGTCGTCCAGCCCTGCCTCCATCGGCAAGATAATGTCTTCTGCGAGCGCGCCCTTACCGAATTCATTGAGTTTGTCCAGCGAAATCGCCTTTTCCAGCCCGAACGGCCCTGCCCGCGTGCGGCGGAGCATCGAGACATGGCCGACGGTGCCAAGCGCATGGGCAATGTCGCGGGCCAGCGAACGAATATAAGTGCCTTTGGAGACATGAGCCGAGAGGGTGATCGATTGAAATTCCTCCGCGCTCTCCGCGCCTCCGCGTGATTTTTTCTGGTTCACGCTGAGACGCGGAGACGCGGAGAGCTAAAATGGTCACATGCCGCGCTTTCATCTCCACTGTTTCACCAGCGCGAGCAAGATCATAGGCACGCTTGCCGTCAATTTTAATCGCCGAATAGGCAGGCGGAATTTGCTCTATCGGGCCCGTAAAAGCAGGAAGCACCGCTTTGATCTCCGCCAAAGTCGGCAAATGATCCGAGGTAGCAATCACTTCCCCTTCGGCATCCAGCCCTGCTGTTTGCGTGCCAAAGCTTATGGTGAAATCATATTCCTTCGACGCATCGAGCATCCGCCCGCACAGCTTTGTCGCCTCGCCCAGCGCAATCGGCAACACACCCGTCGCCAACGGATCAAGCGTGCCGCCGTGGCCAACCTTCACCTTGCCATGACCCGCCTCACGCATATTGCGTTTCACCGCAGCCACCGCCTGCGTTGAGCCAAGCCCCAACGGCTTATCAAGGATGATCCAGCCATGCACCGGCTTCAGCGTTCGGCAGCCTTGCGGCTTTCCATGAAATGTTTGCGGCACATGGCGACATAGCGATCATTGCCGCCAATTTCGGTCTGCGCGCCGTCAATCACCGCCCTGCCCGCTTCGTCAACACGCAGGTTCATCGTCGATTTCCGTCCGCAATGGCAAACGGCTTTGAGTTCAACCAGCGCATCGGCCAGCCCCAGCAACGCCGCCGATCCGGGAAAAAGTTCAGCGGCAAAATCAGTCCGCAGGCCATAGCACAGCACCGGAATTTTCGCTTCATCGGCGACGCGCGCCAACTGCAACACCTGTTCGCGTGACAAAAACTGGGCTTCGTCGATCAGCACACAGGCGAGCGGGCCTTTTTGCTGCTCTGCACCGATATCGTGCCAAAGATCGGTCTCGGGATCGAATTTGCGCGCATCCGCCTTTAATCCGATCCGCGACGAGACATAGCCCTGCCCGTAACGATCATCGAGCGATGCCGTCCACAGCATCGTCTCCATCCCGCGTTCGCGATAATTGAAATCGGCCTGCAACAAAGTGGTCGATTTACCCGCGTTCATCGAGCTGTAGTAGAAATAGAGCTTGGCCATTTCAGCCGGTGAGTCCTCGCGTTTGAACACGATTCGAAGATTTGACCTCTTTTATCAATAACTGATCGCCATCGACTATCAGTTCAAGGATAGTGCCACCACTCCAACCGCATCTGTCGCGGAGTTTTTTCGGTATTGTCACCCTGCCTTGCGGCAATAGCTTGATCTCACGTGCCATGATTCCATCCTGCCCTCTGTTCAGGCACTAATCAAGTCCACCTCGCCGTCCAAATCCTGTTGCACTTTCGGTGCCGCAAGCAGCTTTTCAATCCGGCTCGCCTCGTCAAAACTGTCATCGGCCAGAAATTTCAGCTTCGCCGCATATTTCATCTGCACACGCGAAGCGACTTCCTTTTGGAAAAACGCGGTGTTGGTGCGGAGAGCTTTCAACACCGACGCTTCGTTCGCACCCAGCATCGATTTAATGAACACCGTAGCATGGCGCAGATCGGGCGACATGCGAACCTCGGTAACGCTTACGCTGTGGCTGGTCAGCACATCATCATGCACCTCGCCGCGCGCGAGCAATTCGGACAAGATATGCCGCACCTGCTCGCCCACGCGCAACAGGCGCACCGATCGGCCTTCAAGGGTTTCGTTATGTTTTGCCATATCGCACCCTCCCCTTCAGGAGAAAGCGGACGCCATTAAAGCACCCGCTCGCGCTCCTCGATTTCAAAGATTTCCAGCATATCGCCAGCCTTGATGTCGTTGGTATCCTGCAACACCGTACCACATTCCAGTCCTGCGCGCACTTCGTCAACATCGTCCTTGAACCGGCGCAGCGAGGCGATGGTGGTTTTGGAGACGATAACGTCGTCGCGGGTAAGGCGGGCATGGAGGCCCTTTTTGATAACGCCTTCGGTGACGAGCAAACCAGCAGCCTTGTCGCGCTTGCCCGATTTGAAGACATCCTTGACCTCGGCACGACCGACAACATGTTCGATGATTTCCGGCCCCAAAATGCCCGCCATTTCCTTGGCGACATCTTCGGTGAGGTGATAGATCACGTCGAAATATTTGAACCGGGTATTATCGCGCTTCGCAATTTCACGCGCCTTGGGATTGGGGCGGACGTTAAAGCCGATGATCGGCGCATTGGTGGCACTCGCCAGCGTCACATCGCTTTCAGTGATGGCACCCACGCCGGATTGCAATACGCGCACCTTGATCTCATCGGTCGAAATTTTGTGGAGCGCATTGACGATGGCCTCGACCGATCCCTGCACATCAGCCTTGACGACCACGGCATATTCTTTCGCACGGTTTGCCGACAGGGCGGAGAACATATTATCGACCGAGAGCGGTGTTTGCGTCGTGCGCTTCATCTTGGCCTGTTCCTTGCGGAAAGCAGCCACTTCGCGCGCACGCAATTCATTTTCGACCACGGTCAAAATCTCGCCTGCTCCCGGAACACCCGAAAGGCCGAGGACTTCGACCGGCATGGACGGCCCGGCTTCTTTCACATTCTTGCCCTGATCATTGACTAGCGCGCGAACCTTGCCCAATTCTTCGCCTACGACGAAGATGTCTCCGGTTTTCAGCGTACCGCGTCGGATCAGCACGGTGGCGACCGCACCGCGTCCCTTGTCCAGTTGTGCTTCGACGACGACGGCTTCGGCAGTACGATCCGGATTGGCTTTCAGCTCCATCACTTCGGCCTGAAGCGCCAGTTTTTCGAGCAAATCGTCAAGGCCGGTTTTCTTCAATGCGGATATTTCAACATCTTGCACTTCGCCGCCCATTTTCTCGACGACCACTTCATGTTCGAGCAAGCGTTCGCGCACCTTTTGCGGGTTTGCGCCTTCCTTATCGACCTTGTTGATCGCGATAATCATCGGCACACCTGCCGCTTTGGCATGGTTGATCGCCTCAATCGTTTGCGGCATCAATCCATCGTCTGCTGCGACCACGAGGATGACGATATCGGTGACCATCGCGCCGCGTTGGCGCATTTCGGTGAAGGCTTCGTGGCCCGGCGTATCGAGGAATGTGATCAGCTGGCCGCTTGGCGTCTTCACCTGATAGGCGCCAATATGCTGGGTAATCCCGCCCGCTTCACCGGCCTGAACCTTGGCTCCGCGCAAGGCATCGAGCAGCGAGGTTTTGCCGTGATCGACATGGCCCATCACGGTGACAACCGGTGCACGCGGCTGCATGGTTTCGGCGGCATCGACATCTTCGTCATGCGCGATATCGATGTCTGCATCGGAAACGCGGGTGATGTTGTGGCCGAATTCGGTGACCAGCAGTTCTGCTGTATCCTGATCGATTGTCTGCGTCAGCGTGACCGGACTGCCCATTTTGAACAGCGCTTTGACGAGATCGCTGCCCTTTTCGGCCATGCGGATGGCAAGTTCCTGCACGGTGATTGCCTCGGGAACCACAACATCGCGGGCTTGCTTTGGCTGTACTTCGCGCTGGCCGCCACCGAAGTGGAGGCGTTTTTCTTTTTCGCGGGCCCGTTTGAGAGCCGCGAGCGAACGCGCACGCGCGCCATCATCGCCGTCCAAAGCACGGGTGACGGTGAGCTTGCCCGATTGGCGACGATTGTCACCCGCGCGATCACGGCTCGGCTTATGCGGAGCCTTTTTGGCTTCCTCGCGTTCACGCTCGACGGGCGCTGCGGGGCGCTTGGGTGCTTCGACTGGCGTGAAGCGGCGCGGCGCGGGAGCGGCGGCTTCGGCCACAGTTTCCGTCCCGGTTTCGGCGGGAGCCTGCGCTTCAACCTGTTCAACAACCGGTTCGGGAGCAGCCGCTTCGGCCTTACGGTTTTCCTCGGCGCGTTTGCGCTCTTCTTCGCTTAGCCGGGCGCGTTGTTCGTCTTCACGGCGACGGTTATCTTCGAGTTGGGAAAGCCGCGCTTCTTCGGCTTCACGCAGCAATTTTGCCTGCCGTTCCTGACGCGACATAATGTCTTCGGCTTCTGACCTTTTGGGTGCAGGAGCGGCAACCGGCGCAACCGCTACGGGCGGTGGTGGCGGTGGTGGCGGCGGTGCTTCAGGCTCGGGCGCATAGCCGGGCTTGCCGACGAGCTTCTTGCGCTTCACCTCGACCACCACCTTGTTGGTGCGGCCATGGCTGAAGGTCTGCTGCACCTGTCCGGATTCGAGCCGTGGCTTCAATCCCAGCGGCTTGCGACCCAGTGTCGGCTTGTTTTCGTTTTCGTCACTCATTTGAACAGACCTTGCCCTTAAATATCAGTCTTGGCGGTTGCAGCGCCCGCACGGACGTCCGCCGAAGCGACGCCGGGCGCGATACTGCATCCGATGAAATAAAGCCAGCGGTCGAGATGATGGCTCACCCGTTCCGCTGCACGTACATCCGTAATGGCCACATGCACGGCGTTTCCGCGCCCCAATGCGGCGGAAAGCGCATCGCGGTCAACCGGTAGTTTAACGCCCGCCTTGCCACTGCCCTCTTCGTCCGATCCCACGCGCCAGCTTTGATCGCGTTTGCCGGCACCATCGACACTGGCATCAGCGGCATGGAGCAACAGCGAAACCGCCCCGGATCGCGCCGCCGCATCCACCTTTTCTGCACCGGTCACCAGATTGGACGCCCGCGCTTCAAGCCCCAGCCTGTTAAGCGTCGCCTTTTCCAGATTGGTGCGGATACGCGCGGCGATGTCTTCGGGAACGGTGACCACGTCTTCTTTGAAGGCGCGTTTCAGCAAACCGCCCAGCTTGCCTTTAATGCGCGCCTTTTCGAGCTCGTCCATCGGCACGCCGACCCACGCACCGCGCCCCGGGGCTTTCCCCAAGACATCAGGTGCCACGCTGCCGTCCGGGCCAAGCGCAAGGCGGATCAGCAGGCGTTGTTCCGCCCGCTCACCGCTTAAAATGCACTTTCTTACCGGACCTTGGCTTACAGGAGTAGGCGGGGTCTCATTGGGAGGTTTCCGCTGCAACGGCGTCCTCCTCTGCTGATTCCGGCGCGGCTGTTTCCGGTTCATCGTCAAACCAGTGTGCACGCGCGGCCATGATGATCTCGTTGCCCTGTTCTTCGTTCAGGCCAAATTCGGCGAGTACGCCCGGCTTTTCCTCGGTCCGGTGACGTTTATTGTCGCTGCGGCGAGGCTCCGGACGGGCTTTCTGGATCAGTTCGTCGGTGGCCAGATCGGCCAGATCGTCGAGCGTCTTGATCCCCGCCTTACCCAGCGTGACGAGCATTTGCTCGGTCAGCACTGGCAGTTCGGCCAGCGCATCTTCAACACCCAGTTCGCGGCGTTCGGTGCGCGCGGCTTCTTCCTTGCGATCCAGCGCTTCGATAGCGCGGTTTTGCAGTTCTTCGGCCAGCTCTTCGTCAAGCCCTTCGATCAGCGCGATTTCTTCCTTGGCCACATAAGCCACTTCGTCGAGTTCGGTGAAACCTTCAGCGACCAGCAATTGCGCCAGCGTTTCATCGACATCCAGCTCTTGCTGGAACATTTCCGAACGCTCGACAAATTCCTTCTGCCGCTTCTCGCTCAATTCGGCTTCGGTCATGATATCGATGCCGCGTCCTGTTAATTGGCTGGCGAGGCGGACATTCTGCCCACGACGGCCAATGGCAAGGCTCAATTGATCATCGGGAACAACGACTTCGATCCGGCCTTCATCTTCGTCCAGAACGACGCGGCTGACCGTGGCGGGTTGCAGCGCGTTGACGATGAAGGTGGCGGCATCTTCGGACCAGGGGATGATATCAATCTTTTCGCCCTGCATTTCTTGAACCACAGCCTGAACGCGGCTGCCCTTCATACCGACGCAGGCGCCGACGGGATCGATCGAGCTATCATAGCTGATCACGCCGATCTTGGCGCGGCTGCCCGGATCGCGCGCGGCGGCCTTGATCTCGATGATGCCATCATAGATTTCGGGGACTTCCTGCGCGAACAATTTCTTCATGAAATCGGGATGCGCGCGGCTGAGCAAAATTTGAGGGCCACGATTTTCGCGCACCACTTTCAGGATCAACGCACGGACGCGGTCACCCGGGCGAACCATTTCGCGCGGGATTTGCTGATCGCGGCGGATCACACCCTCGGCACGGCCCAGATCGACAACGACATGGCCGAATTCGACCGATTTGACGACGCCGGTGATGATTTCGCCCGAACGGTCTTTGAATTCTTCAAACTGGCGCTCGCGCTCTGCATCGCGGACCTTTTGGAAGATCACTTGCTTTGCCGACTGCGCGTCGATGCGGCCCAGATCAACCGGCGGCAGCGGATCGACGATGAAATCGCCTACCGCCGAACCCTTTTGCAGCTTTTCAGCCTGCTTCAGATCGACCTGCTTGAAATAATCCTCAACGACTTCGACGACCTCGACCACGCGCCACAGACGAAGGTCGCCGGTCTGCGTATCAAGCTTGGCACGAATATCGTTTTCCGCACCATAGCGGGCCCGCGCCGCGCGCTGGATCGCTTCTTCGAGCGCCTCCACGACAATCGCTTTGTCGATCATCTTCTCGCTGGCAACGGCATTGGCAATCGCCAGCAGTTCGGCCTTATTCGCGGCTATGGGTGTTGCCATGGCTCAATCTTCCTGTTCATGTTCGGGCTCATCTAAGAGCGGGTTGTCTTCGTCGATTTCGTCAACCCCGGCACTGTCGAGCGGCGCAGTTGACGCAATCAGCCGGTCTGTCAAGACCAGCTTGGCATTATCAATGGCAGTAAAGGCAATGATGTGGCGAACGCCATGGGCATCGACAATGGCCACATTGCCATCGCCGTCCATGCCTTCCAAATTACCGCGAAACCGCTTTTGCCCATCAATCGGTTCGTTGATTTCAATCTTGGCCTCATGCCCAGCCCAATCGGCGAAGTCTTTAAGGCGCGTCAGCGGACGATCAATTCCGGGCGAGCTGACTTGCAGGCAATAATTTTCGACAATCGGATCCAGCTCGTCAAACCGGTCTGATACCGGCCGTGACAATTGCCCACATTCGTCCGCCGACAATTGCCGCGTATCGGGGCGCTCGGCCATGATTTGCAGCGTCGGCAGATCGGAGCCGTCTGTGCCATGCGGAAACCACGCGACGCGCACCAGATCAAAGCCAAGCGTTTTGGCTTCGGGTGCAATAATCGCGGTCAGGGCATCAAGATCGGGCATAGGGTCCTTGGGTGACGCGAAAGGCCGATTGCGCCGGCCCCTTGCGGCGCCAGCCCCTTCAGTGTTTCGCAATGTCGGGATGAGGCGCATTTAGGGCGGCTTGCGGGATATTGCAAGCCCTGTTTGGCTGTTTGTCCGTGCAAACCAAACCCCGATCCGCTTATTCCGAGCGAAGTCGAGGAACTGTTTCGAGCGTAGTCGAGAATTTCAGCATTGAAGGCCTCGGCTTCGCTGGGCATAGTCCCTCGACTTCGCTCGGGATGAGCGGGGTTTTGGCAAGACTGAATTCAGTTTTATTTTGGCAGGAGAAATTCGATGGCCCGCCCCCTCACACTCGCCGCACTGCTCGTTTTCACCGCCTGCACCCCCGTTGGCTCTAAAATCAATAGCAGCCCTCCCCCCTTTACCACACAGGAAATCGCCCATTTCAACGAACCTTGGGCGATGACGTTTCTTCCAGAATATAACCAAGCCCTGATCACGGAAAAGGGCGGTACGCTGATGCTGTGGGAATCCGAAGGGCCGGTCTTGGCGGTCGCGGGCGTCCCCAAAGTTGCCTATGCCGGTCAAGGCGGCCTGGGCGATGTTATCCTTCACCCTGATTTCGCCGAGAACCGGACGATTTATTTGAGCTATGCCGAGGCTGGCCAAGGCGGCTTTGGCGCTGCGGTGGCCAGCGCGCGGCTGGATAGTGAAGGCGGCGAACCGGCGCTTAAGGATGTCAAAATTATCTGGCGGCAAAGCCCGAAAGTTGCAGACAACGGCCATTTCGGCCACCGCCTCGCGTTCTCGCCCGACGGCAAATATCTGTTTATCAGTTCGGGCGAACGGCAACTATTTACGCCAGCGCAAGATATGAATGCCAATCTGGGAAAGATCGTCCGGCTGCATCCCGATGGTTCGGTTCCCACTGACAACCCCTTTTACGACGCCGCAAAACCGGTGCAGTCGCAAATATGGTCTTTGGGGCACCGCAATCCGCTGGGACTGACTTTTGATAGTGCGGGCCAGTTGTGGAACGCCGAAATGGGACCGCAGGGCGGCGACGAGGTCAATCTGGTCAAACGCGGGGCCAATTATGGCTATCCCAAAGCGTCCAACGGCTCGCATTATGGCGGGAAGGATATTCCCGATCACAAAACAGGGGACGGCTTTGAGGCCCCCGCCGCATGGTGGAACCCTTCAATCTCACCCGGCGGCATGGCCTATTACGGGGCCAGCCTTTTCCCGAAATGGAAAGATTCGCTCTTTGTCGGTGCATTGGGTGGAGAGGCGTTGATCCGGTTGCAGATCGATGGGACCAAGGCGATCAAAGCCGATCATTGGCCAATGAAAGCGCGCATCCGCGAAGTGGAAGTTGCGGCCGATGGTACACTGTGGTTGCTGGAGGATGGACCGAAGGGGCGGTTGTTAAAGCTGGAGCCGAAACAATAACATCAACTTGCCCGTCAAGACAGTTCAGCCAAGCTACCCCGCCGAAACCGTCCCCGACAAATCGGCGAGGAAAGACCGCACCCGTTTCGCATTCACGCCCAGATCGCTCACCCCCACCCGGCTTACCGAGCGCATGTCGACGATGCTGCCAGTGCCGTCTTCGGTGGCGCGAACGCGGATCACCACGTCATCTTTGAAACGGAAAAAGCGCGTCGTGTCGGTTGCCTCCAGCCGCCCCGTCGCCGGATCAAGTGTCGCAACATCCCATTCCCGCGCCTTTGCCAGCCGCTCGGCCTTGGCGATCACTTCGGCAACGGGCATGTTGATCCGCACCGAACGGATATCGCCATAGGCTTTCTGATGGATCATCACCCAGCGTTGCTGCGGCGACATGCCCTTCATCCCGTCTTCGTCTTCGCCTGGAATTTTGTCGAAATTGTCAGCGCGCAAAGCAAGCGACTGGAATTGCGGCGGATCGGCCAAGTCGGTGGAAACATCGTGGATCGCGGGAACGGAGCGCCCGGTATAAACAAAGCTGAGCAGCCAGCCGACCATTACCAGCCCGAGCAGCATTCCCGTCCAGCGCAAGGCTTTTGGTCCGCTTGTCCCTTTGCGTTTTTGCAGCCAGCCGATCAGCAATCCGCACAATATGGCAAAAGCAGCCAGCCCGAACGCGATCATCAATGCCTGAAAACCCACGGAAAAATGCCAGAGGCCCCAGCCTGAACCCAAAGCTCCGATCAAGGCGACCAGCATCGAACCTGCGCCCGCTGCGAATACCAGCTTGCCGCCGATGTTACGTAAAGGCTTTGACGCGGTTTCAGGCGCAATCGTGGTGACAGCCTCGGCTTCGGGCGCACCAACGTCAACCTTGGGTGTTTCCACCCCAAGCACATCGCCCGTTTCGCTGTGTGTTTCGTCCGCCATTGCCCGATCCCCTAAATAATTTCGCGCAGCCTAACCAAGGCCAAGCGGCGATGCAATAAACATGGACAAAGTTACACGTCGCTGACAATGCGCGTCGCATGACGATGGACCTGGTCACCAAAAAGCGCGCGAGCCGTTTCATATTGTTGACCGTGTTCATCTATTCGGTCGGCTTTGGCATCATCATGCCGGTACTGCCCGATCTGATCCGCGAGCTGGAAGGCGTAAGCTTGGCCGAGGCAGCACGTTATGGCGCGTGGATCGGCGCCATGTATGCCGCGTTCCAGTTTCTGTGCGGGCCGCTGGCAGGAAATCTGGGAGATCGTTTCGGCAGACGCCCGATTTTCCTGATTTCACTGCTCGGTTTCGGCATCGATTTCCTGTTGATGGGGCTGGCTCCCAACATCTTATGGCTGTTTGTAGGTCGTGCCATTGCCGGCGGATTGGGCGCAATCTTTGGCCCAGCCAACGCGGCGATGGCCGATATGTCGAGCGCCGAAGACCGCGCCAAAAGCTTTGGCATGGTGGGTGCGGCCTTTGGTATGGGCTTTATTTTCGGCCCGGCGATTGGCGGCATGTTGGGCAGTGCCACATTGATGCAGGGATTTTTTGGCGACACATTGGGGCTGACCACAATTGGTGCATTTCTGGCCGAACACGCCACCCGCGTGCCTTTTTTCGTGGCAGCCGCATTGGCTTTGATGAACGCCGTCTATGGCTTTTTCGTCTTCCCCGAAACACTTGAGCCGCAGCGGCGCAGGCCATTTGTATTTGCACGGGCCAACCCAATGGGCGCACTATCCAATCTGGGCAAGATCAAAGGGATATTGCCCGTCGTTGTCATCTATTTCCTGTGGGTTTTTGCGGGAAATGTCTATGCGACCAACTGGACCTTTTTCGCCCAGGCGCAATATGGCTGGGGCAGTGATCTGGTCGGCGTTTCGCTCACTCTCGTCGGGCTGTCGATGCTGATCGTGCAGGCCTTTATCATCGGCCGGATGGTCGCGCGGTTTGGCGAACGCACAACAGCCTATGCAGGCATGGTGGGCGGATTGATCGCCTTTGGCTTTCTCGCGTTTGTCACCAATGGCGCGCTGGCCCTATTGCTGATATTTGTAAGCGGTGTTCAGGGCGTGACCCAACCTGCGCTCAACGCAATGATGTCGCAACGGACACCTCCGAACCAGCAGGGTGAATTGCAGGGTATGATCGGCAGCATGACCGCGCTGTCCTTCTTTCTCTCGCATCTGGCCTATAACAATGTATTTGCCAGTTTCACCGAGGAAGGCGCACCGATCCATTTTCCGGGGGCTTCCTTTGTCTTGGCGATTGTGGTGACTATGATCGCAATAGCCGGATTGGCGCTGGTCTCGCGGAGGCCTACCGCGTGACCGAATTGGTGCCGCTAAAATGCGTTGCGAAGAAGGACGTGGAGCAATTGCTGGACGATGCCTTTGGAATTGATCGTCTCAGTCGCACCGCCTATCTTTTGCGCGTGCCGGATACTGAAATCGCTGAATTATCCTTTGCAATTTTGCAGGGTGGAAAGATCGCCGGATCGATCCAGTGCTGGCCAGTCCGGATCGGCAATACAAATCTGGTGCTGGTGGGGCCTGTTGCCGTCAGCCCCGATCAGCAAGGAACGGGATTGGGAAAGCGGCTCATGCAGGCAATGCTGGAAGCGTCGATTAAAATGGGCAGTCCGCCGATGACGATGATCGGAGACCCCGAATATTATGGACGATTCGGCTTTTCAGCCGACGAAACGGGAGGTTGGTCATTGCCCGGACCATGGGAACCGCGTCGCTTGCTGGCCCGTAATATCGCCCGCCATGCTTTGCCTGCTAATGGCCTGTTGGAAGCCGATCTTGCCCTATGATCCGCCCGATCTGGCAGGCTTAAGCTTGGCCCAAATTGCTGAATTGTCGGCGGCGCGGAAATTGCCGCCCGTTAGCGATTGGCACCCCACCAAATCAGGCGATAGCGAAATGCGGATTACCGCCGATGGCCGCTGGTTTCATCAGGGTGGCGAGATCACCCGGCCCGCTATGGTCCGCGCCTTTTCGTCTCTGCTCCGGCGCGATGACGATGGCCGATATAATCTGGTCACACCGCAAGAACGGCTTTCGATTACGGTCGAAGATGCGCCCTTCATTGCCGTTGAAATGCAAAGCGAAGGCGCGGGGCAAGCGCGCAAACTGGCATTCCGTTTGAACAGCGACGATCTTGTTATCGCAGGGCCCGATCACAACATCGAACTGCGCCCCCTGCCCTATCTCCATGTCCGTGGCAGCCTTTGGGCGAAACTGGCGCGCCCTGTCTATTATGAGTTTGCCGAATTGGCACTCGAAGAAGGACAAAATCCACCCGGGCTGTGGAGCAATGGCCAGTTCTTTGCGATTGGATCAATCGAATGAACTGGCGCGAACACATGATCGCGGCACTCGATCCGGCTCGCGCAATTGAAGCGGATGATGAGCGGCATTTTCACGCGACATTGGAAGATCACCGTGCAGCGGCAGTTCTGATCGCAATAACCGACCGGCCCAGTCCTGGCGTGATCCTGACCCAGCGGCCCGAATGGCTTCGCAGCCATGCCGGTCAAGTCGCCTTTCCCGGTGGCAAGGTTGATGATGAGGACGCCAATGCCGTCGCCGCTGCCCTCCGCGAAGCCGAAGAAGAAATCGGGCTTCCACGAGAGCAGGTAGAGATATTGGGCGAGGCCGATATCTATCACACCGGCAGCGGTTATAGCATCACGCCCGTCGTTGGTATCATCGCACCCGACCTGCCGCTTGTCATCAACCCAGACGAAGTGAGCGACTGGTTTGAAGTCCCGCTCGCTTTTCTGCTTGATCCGGCCAATGCCCGGATCGAAACCGGCTTGTGGCAAGGGCATGAAAGGCAATATTATGATATCCAGTGGGAAACACGGAGAATCTGGGGCGTGACAGCGGGGATCATTGCAAATCTGGCGAGGCGGGTGAACGGGTGAGCATGGCTTCTCTGCCCGATGTGCCGTGGCGGCATTCTGACGGATTGCAGGCTGTGCTGGCGGCGCTAAGTGATCGTGATCAACATCCTCGCGTTGTTGGTGGGGCGGTGCGCGATAGCCTGTTCGGGCTGCCCGTTGCCGATGTTGATCTCGCGACGCCGCTATTGCCTGATGTGGTAATCCGTCGGCTCGAAAGCGCCGGGATCAAAGCCGTCCCCACCGGACTCGATCACGGTACGATCACCGCCGTTGCCCATGGCCAAAATTTCGAGATCACCACATTACGCCGCGATGTTGCGACCGATGGACGACGGGCCGTGGTGGCCTTTTCGACCGATTGGCGCGAAGATGCGGCACGGCGCGATTTCACGATCAATGCGCTTTATGCCGATCCGGTATCAGGCGAGATTTTTGATTATTTCGGCGGACTGGATGATCTGAAAGCAGGTATAGTCCGTTTCATCGGCGACGCGGACACCCGCATTGCCGAGGACCATCTTCGCATCCTGCGCTTTTTCCGCTTCCACGCCCGTTTTGGCAAAGGCGTGGCCGATTCCGTTGCGATTGCAGCCTGTGCCAAAGCGGCCAAAAGTTTGATGGCACTGTCACGCGAACGGATATTGGATGAGCTTTCCAAACTGCTCGCTTTGCCCGATCCACTGGCAAGCGTGTCGCTGATGATTGAACACGGCATTTTTGCCGCTTTCCTACCCGAATTACTGGGCTGATGCCGGGCAGAGACTTTCTATCGTTTGCTTCAGCGTGAAAATGCGATTGGCGCGACATCGGAATTTGGGCGACGGTTTAACGTCACTTCTTCCTTTTGAACCCGCGACCGTCGAAAAAGTTGCAGCGCGTTTGAAAATGTCGAACCGACTGCGACAGGAATTGGTTTTACGCGCCTCGATACCGTTCCCGGAAACCGACAACCCTGCAAAAGCTGCCCGCGTCCTCGCCTATCGCCACGGCCTGACTATCGCCCGCGACATCTGCCTGCTCCGCAGCACCAACGCACAATGGCAGGAGGCTTATCAAGCGCTCGATAATTGGGACGTTCCTGTTTTTCCCGTTGGCGGAGGACAATTGATCGCACGCGGTTTGAAAGCAGGTCCTATGGTCGCAGCCTGTCTGAAAATGGTCGAGCAAAAATGGATCGACGAAGACTTTCCCGACCAAAACCGCGCCGAACAAATTGCCGATCAATGCGTCGTGGACATGCTGTCCATCAGGAAAGAATAGGCCGCTTCGCGATTAAGCGGGCGAGCGTAGAAATAGCCCTGCCCAACAGTACAGCCAAGACCGCGCAATTCGTCCGAAATCTGCTGGGTTTCCACGCCTTCAGCAGTGGTCTTCATGCCCAATGCTGTGGCCAGTGACAGGATCGTGCTAACAATCGCCTTGCTGTCCTTGTTGCCCATCATGTCGCAGATGAAACTGCGATCAATTTTCAGCACATCGAGCGGTAGTTTTTGCAGATAAGCCAGATTCGAATAACCTGTGCCGAAATCATCCATCGCGAGTGTGGTGTTCAGCGCTTTCAGCGCTTCGAGCTTGATCCTTGCCCCTTCGGGATCGTCGACCAGCGCGCTTTCAGTCAGTTCCAAAGTCAATCGATCACCGTCTATGCCCGCATCCCTAAGTGCGTCTGAAACCGATTTGGTCAAATCATCGCGTTTCAGCTGCTCGGCGGAAAGATTGACCGAGATCCGGTAAGGCAATTGAACGCCTGCCCGCTTATCCCATTCGGAAATGGTTCGCGCGGCTTCGCACAGTGCCCAGCGGCCAAGAGGTACGATCAAGCCACATTCTTCGGCGACGGCAATGAAATCCACCGGAGAAATGGCTCCGCGATCCGCATGTTGCCAGCGCGCAAGCGCTTCAAATCCGGTAAGATTACCGCTGTCGAGATCGATAAGCGGCTGATAATGCAATTCCAGCTCATTGCGCTCAAGGGCGCGGCGCAAATCGGTTTCCAACGAAAAGCGATGCTTGGCTAGATCAAGCTTATCTTCGGAAAACAATTCGAATCGCTTCGATTTTTTCGCCCGCTTAATCGCCAGTTGCGCGTTGCGAAGCGTCTCCATAGGTTCGTCTTTACCAACGATCCCAAGTGCAGCAGCAGACGCACAATCAATCTGGATTTCAAGGTCTGATAAGGTGCAGGGCTGGCAAAATGCGTCTTCGACCCGGCTGACAATGGACTCCACGGCAACGCCATCTTCAACCAGAGCAAACAAAGCAAATTCGTTGCCACCGACACGACCGACAATTTCATGCTGCCTGATCCGACCGTTCAATCGTCTGGCCACGGTGATTATCAGTTCGTCTCCGGCGATCACGCCGACCGATTCGTTAATGCGGCTGAACCGGGCGAGATCGAACAGGATCATAGCAAATGTGCTGCCATTACGCTTGCCTTTGGCTAATTTGGCAACCGCCTCTTCGACCCGTTCTTCAAAGCCGATCCTGTTGCTAAAGCCGGTAAGGCTGTCGTTCGACATTTCGCGCCGCATATTGGACCGGCTAACGGCTTCGGCGGTACGATCGAAAAAGCAGATCAGAAAATGGTCGTTGCTTCCACCAAAGCTCGCAATGCTGATATCCAGCTCGCATTGGTTGACCTGATCGCCGGACGACCATTTTTCAAAATGTGTACGCCGCTCTGCCCTAATCATATCGTTGATACGGTCTGTCAGGATAGAAAGGTCGAACCCTAATTGGCGGTCGCTTCCTGAAATCAACGTTTCAAATGGCAAATTGCAGGAAACGCGTTTCAGACTGTCACCCAATTGGCGATAAATCACACCCGCTACAGGCAGCGATTTCAGCCAAGCGAAATCGGGAAGGGTACTCAAGTTGCCGTCGCGGATCACCATGCCCGCCGTCAGCGAAGCGGCTTCCACCGGTTCAAAATGTGCGCGATCCCATTGCTTCATGCAAATATTGGTAACGCAAACATATAAACCGATGCATCAAAGCTTATGGTTAATTAGCGAACTAATTTGACGTTAGATATTTGTTAATCAAAGCGATTATTGCGCGGAAATCCTTGTGGCGGCAGCCTTCCGGCAGCGCCGCGGGCAACGCGCCACTGGGTCAAATCGGACTCGGTCCTAGTCCGGTTGCCCTCGCCGCCCATCGTCCAACTAAGCCCTTCGCTCAAGCGGAAACAGACCGCATCGGACAGTCCGCCATCCTTGTAACGCTGCAGCGTGACTCCTTGACCCTTTGCCATTTCCGGAATCTTCGGCCATCGGGAATACCACCAGTTTGCGATTGTCGCCGACGACCGCGACATATTGGTCCTTTAGAACCGCTTCGTCCTGCGCGTCGGCTGGAGCAATCCGAACCACCTGCAACCGCGCACCGGGTTTCAAGCCCACAACACCTCGCCCCTTACGCGTTTCGGCAACGACATCCTCCATACGGCAAATGAAGCCCTTGCCAGTCGAAGCCGCGAGCAGCATCCGTCCGCCCGGCACTACCGGAAATAGGGTCATGACGTCATTACCGGCTTCGATGTCGATCATCGTACCTAACGGCTCACCAAAGCCGCGTGCACCGGGAAGCTTGTCCGCGCCGATGGTATAAAAACGGCCGTTTGCGGTCGCCACCAAAATCTTGTCGGTGGTCTGCGCGTGGAAAATCTGCGCCAGGCCATCGCCCTCCTTGAACTTGAAATCAGCCTTTGCCGAAAGATCGGCATGGCCCTTCATCGCCTTGATCCAGCCGCGTTTCGACAGGATGATCGTAACCGGCTCACGCTCGATAAAGGCCTCCAGCGCAATCTCGCGCGCTGGCGCGGCCTCGATCAACGCGGTCCGACGGCGGCCAAGGTCAGTTTCCTCGGCATAGCCCAGACGCAATTTGGCAAGGTCTTTTTTCAGCCGGGTCCGCTGCCGCGCGGGGCTTTCGATCAGCTTGACCAGTTCCTCGCGTTCAGCTTTTAATTCATCCAATTCCCGCCGTAGTTCCATTTCTTCCAGACGGCGCAAGTGACCGTAGCCGCATGTTGAGGATCGCTTCGGCCTGCCTATCGTTGAGCATGAACTCCGCCATCATCACCGGTTTGGGTTCATCCTCTGTGCGGATAATCTCGATGATGCGGTCGAGATTAAGAAAGGCGATGATATAGCCTTCGAGCAAATCCAGCCGCGCATCGATTTTTTCCAGCCGATGCTGTGAACGGCGAACCAGCACGTCGATCTGGTGCGTCAGCCATTCGCGCAACACTTCGCCCAGCCCCATCACCTTGGGCACGCGGTTCGCATCAAGCACATTCATGTTGAGCGAGAAGCGCGTTTCGAGATCGGACAGCCGATAGAGCGCGTTCTTCAAATCTTCGGGATCAACATTGCGGCTTTTCGGAACCAGCACGATGCGGATTTCCGCATCCGATTCGTCGCGGACATCGTCCAAGATCGGTAATTTCTTATCGGCAATGATCTGCGCGATTTGCTCGATCAGCTTTCCCTTTTGCACCTGATAGGGAATTTCCGAAATCACAAGTTGCCATGTGCCGCCGGGTAGCCGTTCAATCCCGGCGTCGCGGTCTGCCGCATCTTTGGCGTCGGCGGCATGAAAGCGCGCGCGCACCCGCATCGCGCCGCGCCCGGTTGCATACGCCGCACTGATTGTCTCGCGGCTGTCGACCAGCACGCCGCCGGTGGCAAAATCCGGCCCCTGCACGATTTGCATCAATTGTTCGTGGGTCGCGCGCGGTTCGTCGATCAGCAACATGGCTGCGTCGATCACCTCGGCGGCATTATGCGACGGGATGCTCGTCGCCATCCCCACCGCAATCCCGCTCGCGCCATTGGCCAGCAGATTGGGGAACAGCCCGGGCATCACCTCGGGCTCTTCATCCTCACCATTATAGGTGGGTTTGAAATCGGTGGCACTTTCGTCGAGCCCGTTCATCAGCTCGATGGCGGTCTTCGTCAGCCGTGCCTCAGTATACCGATAGGCCGCAGCATTATCGCCGTCGATATTGCCGAAATTCCCTGCCCGTCGACCAGCGGATAGCGCAGCGAAAATGTCTGTGCGAGCCGCACCATCGCATCATAAACCGATTGATCGCCATGCGGATGATATTTGCCGATCACATCGCCGACGACCCGTGCACATTTTTTGTAACCTTGGCTGGGATCAAGCTTCAACTGCCGCATCGCCCACAGCAGGCGGCGGTGCACCGGTTTCAGCCCATCGCGCAAATCAGGCAGCGAGCGCGCGGTGATCGTCGACATCGCGTAGATCAGATAGCGTTCAGACATCGCCGCGTCGAACGGCGCGTTGACGATCTGGTCAAAGGGATCCTCTGCAGGGATATCAGTTTCGGTGGGTTCAGCCATTGCGGAAGCCGATAGCCGAGGGTGGAGTCGGGGGGAAGCGGCGATGTTTGGAAATCCACAGATTTGTTATCACACCGCCGCTCTGCTAACGGCGCACGCGACTCCACTCCCGCCAGAAAGCTTAAATATGATCTCCCGCTATTCCCGCCCCGATATGGTTGCCATTTGGGAACCGGAAGCCCGCTTCAAAATCTGGTTCGAAATCGAAGCGCACGCGACACAGGCTTTGGCAGAGCTGGGCGTGGTGCCAAAATCGGCGGCGGATGCTCTGTGGGCGTGGTGGGCGACCAATCCCAAGATCGACGTTGCCGCGATTGACGCGATCGAGGCGGTTACCAAGCATGACGTCATCGCATTCCTGACTTGGGTCGCCGAGCAGGTAGGCGATGAAGCGCGTTTCATGCATCAGGGGATGACATCGTCGGACGTGCTCGACACCTGCCTTGCGGTGCAATTGGCAAAGGCGAGCGATCTGTTGCTCGCTGATCTTGATGCATTGATGGAGGCGATCAAACGCCGCGCCTTCGAGCATAAGATGACACCGTGCATCGGGCGCAGCCATGGTATTCACGCCGAACCCGTCACCTTCGGCTTGAAAATGGCGGAGGCCTATGCCGAATTTTCGCGCTGCAAAGGCCGGCTGATTGCCGCCCGTGCGGACATTGCAACATGCGCGATTTCGGGAGCGGTGGGCACATTTGCCAATATCGACCCGCGCGTTGAAAGCCATGTGGCGGCAAAGCTCGGCCTGGCGGTGGAGCCGGTTTCCACACAGGTCATCCCGCGTGATCGGCACGCAATGTTCTTCGCCACCTTGGGCGTCATTGCTTCATCCATCGAACGGCTCGCCGTTGAAGTCCGTCATTTGCAGCGCACCGAAGTGTTGGAGGCAGAGGAATATTTCTCTCCGGGACAAAAAGGGTCGTCGGCGATGCCGCACAAGCGCAACCCGATACTGACCGAAAATCTCACCGGCCTTGCCCGCATGGTGCGCAGTGCGGTGGTGCCAGCGCTGGAGAATGTCGCGCTGTGGCACGAACGCGATATTTCGCACAGCTCGGTCGAGCGCTATATCGGGCCAGATGCGACGATCACGCTCGATTTTGCTTTAGGGCGTCTGACAGGAGTGATTGATAAGCTATTGGTTTATCCCGAAAGGATGCAAAAGAATTTAGACAAGATGGGCGGGCTGGTCCATTCACAGCGCGTGTTGCTCGCGCTGACGCAAGCCGGTGTCAGCCGTGAAGACAGCTATGTGCTGGTGCAGCGCAACGCGATGAAGGTTTGGGAATCGGATGGAACTTTGTCGTTGCTCGAATTGCTAAAGGCAGACGCGGATGTGACGGCGGCTTTGAACCACCAAGAAATCGAGGACAAGTTCGATCTTGGCTATCATTTGAAACATGTCGACACGATTTTCGCGCGGGTTTTTGGGTGAGCATTTTCCCTCTCCTTTGGGAGAGGGTTGCGAAGACTTGGCAGCTTGCTGCTTAGTCGCAGCTGGGTGAGGGGTTGTGCGCTATCGATGGCGCACAACCCCTCACCAACTCCGGCTAACTCGCTTCGCTCCTAAGCCTCCATATCCTCTCCCATTGGGGAGGAATAAATAACCGTTCATTGCCTCTAGAATCTCCCTCCACCTTCCCCTACCATCGCCGAAAGAGCAAGAAAGGAGCCACCCCATGTCATTCTTGAAAACCTTATTCTGGGTGATCCTACTTGTCGCTTTCACCGTTTTCGCGATCAACAATTGGCTGCCGGTATCGGTGCGTTTATGGGGTGGCTGGTGGCTCGACACCAAATTGCCTGCTTTGATCGCGGTTGCCTTTGTGTTGGGCTTTGCGCCGCTGTGGATGTGGCATCGCGCCTCGCGTTTTCGACTGAACCGCAAAATCGCAACGCTGGAAAGCGCCGCCCGTCCTGCCCCGCTCGATTTGCGTGACATGAACGCTCCGCAAGCTGGAGGAACAGCATGAGCAACCCGCTCTATGTCGCAATCGACACGCCTTATCTTGAAGAAGCGTTGGATTTAGCCAAACGCGTGAAAGCGCATGTCGGCGGGGTGAAGCTCGGCCTCGAATTTTTCTGCGCCAATGGCCATCACGGCGTGCATGAGGTGCAGAAACTGGGCCTGCCGATTTTCCTCGACCTGAAACTGCACGATATTCCCAATACCGTCGCGAAAGCGATGCAGGCGATCAACGCGCTGGAACCCGCTATCGTCACCATCCACGCCGCCGGTGGCCGCGCGATGATGGAAGATGCAAAGGCCGCCGCTGGCGCGCATACCAAAGTGGTGGCAGTAACAGTGCTGACCAGCCTCGACGACCATGACCTAGTCGCGGGTCGGCGTTTCCGACGATCCGGCGGTGCAAGTCGCACGGCTGGCAGCATTGGCGCAGGAAGCCGGATTGGATGGCATTGTCTGTTCGGGCCATGAGGTCAAAGCGGTCGAAAAAGCTGGAAAGACGGCTTTTTCGTCGTCCCCGGTCTACGGCCTGCTGGTGGCAATAGCGCCGATCAGAAACGCACCGTAACGCCAAGGCAAGCGCGCGATGATGGCGCGTCTGTGCTTGTGGTGGGGCGGCCGATTACCAAGGCCGAAGATCCAGATGCGGCGGCGCGGGCGATTGTCGGGACGCTTTAGTTCATAACCTCATGCAAACCCAAATCAAAATCTGCGGCCTTTCCACGCCCGCCACCATCGAAGCCGCCGCCAAATATGGCGCCACCCATTATGGCCTGGTCCATTTTGAAAAAAGCCCGCGCCATGTCAGCCTGGAACAAGCAGCGGCGTTGCGGATGCGCGCCCGCCGCATCTGAAATCGGTGTTGCTGCTGGTCAATGCCGATCCCGAATTGACGCAAAAGGCGCTGGAAATTGTGCGCCCGGATGTGGTGCAGTTCCACGGCAACGAAACGCCGGAGTGGCTCGCGTTAGTCCACCAGAACACCCCTTGCGAAATCTGGAAGGCGATTGGCGTTAAAAACCGCCAAGCGTTGGTGAATGCAGACCGGTTTGACGATTGTGTCGATCGGTTGCTGTACGATGCGCCTGCACAGGCCCTTCCCGGTGGCACGGGGACGCGGCTTGACTGGTCATTGCTGTCGCAGTTTGAGCATCGCATCCCTTGGGGGCTGGCTGGCGGATTGACGCCCGACAATGTGGGCGAAGCGCTCCGCTCTACGCAAGCCCCAATGGTGGATGTTTCATCGGGTGTTAAATCGGCTCCGGGCGTGAAGGATGTGGACAAGATTGCGGCCTTCTGCCAACGGGTGCGCGAACAAGCCCCATCATAAACCGTAGTGCTGAGCCTGTCGAAGCACGCCTCTCCGTTTAGCGCTGTCCTTTGAAGCGCCCTTCGACAGGCTCAGGGCTACGGTTAAGTTTGAGTGATCGCGTAATCCTTATGCAAACAGCACCCAATTCCTTCCGCAACCAACCCGACGACCGCGGCCATTTTGGCCAATTCGGCGGCCGCTATGTCGCCGAAACGCTCATGCCGCTGATCCTCGATCTGGAACGCGAATATGACGCGGCAAAAGTTGATCCCGCCTTTCACGCACAGTTTGACGATCTGCTGGAACATTATGTCGGCAGGCCCAGCCCGCTTTATTATGCCGAACGGTTGACCGAGGAATGCCGCAAAAATGCGCCCGAGGGCAAAGGCGCGCAAATCTGGTTCAAGCGCGATGAGCTGAACCACACCGGCGCGCATAAAATCAACAATTGCGTCGGCCAGATATTGCTCGCGATGCGGATGGGCAAGACGCGGATTATTGCGGAGACCGGCGCTGGCCAGCACGGCGTCGCCACCGCCACCGTCTGCGCGCGTTTTGGCCTGCCTTGCGTGATCTTCATGGGGGCAACCGATGTGGCGCGGCAATCGCCCAATGTGTTCCGCATGAAGCTGTTGGGGGCCGAAGTCGTTCCGGTGACAAGCGGCGCCGCGACGCTAAAAGACGCGATGAACGAGGCGTTGCGCGATTGGGTCGCCAATGTGGATGACACATTCTACATCATCGGCACAGCGGCAGGGCCGCATCCCTACCCCGAATTGGTCCGCGATTTCCAAAGCGTGATCGGCAAGGAAGCCCGCGCGCAAATGCTATCGCGCATCAACCGCCTGCCCGATTTGCTGATCGCGGCGATTGGTGGCGGGTCGAATGCCATCGGTCTGTTCCATCCGTTTCTGGATGATGACAGCGTGCAGATGCTGGGGATCGAAGCGGCGGGGCATGGGCTGGACAAGGAACATGCCGCTTCGCTCGCGGGCGGACGCCCCGGCATCCTCCACGGCAACAAAACCTATTTGCTGCAAGACGAAGACGGCCAGATTGCCGAGGCGCATTCGATTTCGGCGGGGCTGGATTATCCCGGCATTGGGCCAGAGCATAGCTGGCTGAAAGAAATTGGCCGCGTGCGCTATGACAGCGTGACCGATGTGGAGGCGCTGAATGCGTTCCAGCTGCTCTGCCGCACCGAGGGCATTATCCCCGCACTAGAGCCTGCCCATGCCATTGCCGCCGTGGCGCGGGAGGCGGTGAAGATGGATCGCGACCAGATTATCTTGGCCAACCTGTGCGGACGCGGGGACAAGGATATTTTTACTGTTGCCGAGGCGTTGGCAGTAAAGCTATGATAACGCCAGTATGAACGCCTACAACCCACTCACCACCGCAAAGCGGCTAGAAGCTTCTGGCTTGCCACGAAAGCAGGCCGGCCATTTGGAGACTGCGATTGCAAAACAAACCGTCCGCATTGGCGTTTTGATATCAGGCATCGTTGCGGTTGCAACGGCAGTGCTTGGCGTTCTCATTTCCCTGAAGTGACGCGCCTCTCTCTCGCATTTCCCGCCAATCGCGCGGCGTTGGTCTGTTTCATCACCGCAGGTGACGGCGATACCGCTGCCAATCTTGACGCACTCGTCGCCGGTGGTGCGGACGTAATCGAACTCGGCATGCCTTTCACCGATCCAATGGCCGATGGCCCCGCGATTCAGGAGGCAAATATCCGCAGTCTGGCAAAGGGCACGACCACCGCCGATATTTTCGCAATCGCCGCCGCCTTCCGTGCACGCCACCCCGAAACGCCTCTCGTGCTAATGGGCTATGCCAATCCGATGACGGTCCGGGGCGGAGACTGGTTCGCCGATGAATGCCAAAAGGCTGGCGTCGATGGCGTGATCTGCGTCGATATTCCGCCTGAGGAAGACCCCGAACTTGGCCCTGCCCTGCGCGCTGTTGGCGTCAGCTTGATCCGGCTGGCAACGCCCACAAGCGATGCGGCGCGTCTGCCCGCGATCTTGGAAGGCTCCAGCGGTTTTCTCTATTATGTCTCGGTCGCGGGCATCACCGGCAAGCAACAGGCCGCCCAAGCCAGCATCGAAGACGCCGTCGCGCGCCTGAAAGCTGCAACTGATCTGCCGATTGCCGTAGGCTTTGGCGTACGTACGCCGGAGCAGGCAGCGGCGATTGCGCAAGTGTGGCCGATGGGGTGGTAGTGGGTCGGCGATTGTTGAACTGGTCGCGCAGCATGGAGCCGATGCCGCTGGTCCAGTGCGCGAATATGTGGCTTCATTAAAAGCAGCTATTGTTTCGGCTCGACCCTAGCTAAGATTGTTTCACACGAAGAGCCGAAGATTTTGAAGAGGTTGTTGCTCCGGATAAGTCAGTTGCCTAACCGACATCTTGATAATCTTCGTATCCTTCGTGTGAAACAAATTACACAATGATTCTGAAAAGCATAGCTGACCGGTAAATGGAAAGTGTCAGAACATGAACTGGGTCACCCGCGTCCGCAATGCCATTCCCTTCATCGCCAAGCGCGAGACGGCGGAGACGCTTTGGCATAAATGCAAAGGTTGCAACTCGATGATCTTCCTCAAGGAGTTTGAGGAAAACCAATCGGTCTGCCCGAAATGCGATTTCCATGGCCGCATCGGTCCCGCCGAGCGCTTTGCCGCGATTTTCGACGATGGCACCTTGCGCGTTCTCCCCAGCCCCAAGGTGACCGAAGACCCGCTGAAGTTCAAAGACACCAAAAAATATGTCGACCGGATCAAGGCCGCGCGAGCCTCAACTGGCGAAATCGATGCGATGATCAACGGTTTCGGCATGATCGACAGCCAGCCCGCCGTCATCAGCGTTCAGGATTTCGCCTTCATGGGCGGTTCCATGGGCATGGCCGTAGGCGAGGCCTTTGTTGCCGCCGCGCAAGAGGCTGTCGTCAAGAAATGCCCCTATATCATTTTCACAGCAGCGGGTGGCGCGCGGATGCAGGAGGGGATACTGTCGCCTGATGCAAATGCCGCGCTCGACGGTGGCAATCCAGATGCTGCGCGATATGGGGCTGCCCTATATCGTCGTGCTGACCGATCCGACCACCGGCGGCGTGACGGCGAGCTATGCCATGCTGGGCGACATCCAGATTGCCGAACCAGGCGCGCTCATTGGCTTTGCGGGGCAACGCGTGATCGAACAAACGATCCGCGAGAAGCTTCCCGAAGGATTCCAACGCGCTGAATATCTGCTCGATCACGGCATGATCGACATGGTGACGCACCGGCACGAGCTGAAGGCGACGCTGTCCAGTTTGATCGATTATCTGATGGCTGGAAAGAAGGCGGCTTGAGTTGCTTTCTATCGCCCCTATCCGCCGTCACCCTGAACTTGTTTCAGGGTCCATTTAGCGGCCTCAACCGCCTGTGCGTGCGGCACGATGGATGCTGAAACGAGTTCAGCATGACGGCGCGTTGTAACAATTAGTTATCCTGATCATGCCCGACCACGCCCTTTCCTCTAACCCCGCCGTTCAGGCGCAGCTTGACCGGCTTTGGGCGCTGTCGCCGGGGCGCGATGTTTTGGGGCTGGAGCGGATAAGTTTGCTGTGCGCGCGGTTGGGCAATCCTCAGGATCAACTGCCACCCGTTTTCCATGTCGCGGGCACCAACGGCAAAGGCTCCACCTGCGCTTTCCTGCGAGCCGCCATCGAGGCAGCGGGAATGACGGCCCATGTTTACACAAGCCCGCATTTGGTGCGTTTTAATGAACGGATCAGGATCGCCGGAAAGTTGATCAACGACGAGGAACTGGCTGCACTTCTGTCGGAAGTGCTCGACCATGCCGAGGGGTTGCAAGCCAGCTTTTTCGAGGTAACCACCGCCGCCGCCTTCCTCGCCTTTGCCCGCAACCCCGCCGATGCTTGTATCATCGAGGTTGGGCTGGGTGGCAGGCTGGACGCGACCAATATCATCGCCAAGCCGGCAGTTTGCGGCATAGCCTCGCTCGCCATCGACCATGAAGGCTTTCTTCTGGCTCCAGAAGACGGCGTACCCGATGCCCCGCTAGACCGCATAGCATTCGAGAAAGCGGGGATTGCCAAAGCGGATGTTCCGTTGGTTTGCCAGAAATATACGCCTTCGATGCTCCATGAAATCGCCAAACAAGCGATGGCAGCGGGAGCAAAATTGCTGGATCGCGGTGAAACATGGGATGCGGTCTGCTATGAAGGCCGCCTGCATTATCGCGACCAAGCGGGCAAACTCAGCCTGCCCCTGCCGCGTATGGCGGGCGCGCATCAGGCCGATAATGCTGCGGTCGCCATTGCCATGCTGCGCCACCAACACGCCATCACCATCCCCGAAAGCGCGCTGGCCGCGGCAATGGAATGGACCAGATGGCCAGCGCGGATGCAAAAACTCGCTTCCGGGCCATTAACGGCGCTACTTCCGAAGGGCACCGATGTCTGGCTCGATGGCGGGCATAATATCGATGCCGGACGCGCCATTGCCGCGCATTTTGCGGATGAGAAACGCCGGATCCATCTGATCACAGGGATGCTCGTAAACAAAGACCCGTCCGCCATCATCGCGCCGCTCAAGGAAAAGCTGTCCAGCATCACGGTGCTGCCGGTGCCGGGACATGATCATCATGGCGTTGAAGCTTTTGGCCTAACCGCGCAAGCCGCCACTTCGTTTGATGAAGCGTTCCAGCGTCTGAAAATCGATCCTGCCAAAGAAATTATCCTTATAGCAGGAACTCTCTATCTCGCCGGTGAAGTCTTGGCGTTGAACGATCAAATTCCGGATTGAACGTCAATGCCGGTGCGCGGCGCGGCTTTCACCGAAAATTTCCCATGCAGAAATAAACATTGCGGCGATCACCGGACCAACAATCAAGCCGTTGATCCCCATCACGCTCAAGCCGCCGAGCGTTGAGATCAGCACGACATAATCGGGCATCCGCGTGTCCTGCCCCACCAAAATCGGGCGCAGCACATTATCGACCATGCTGATGATGAATATACCGCACAGCAGCAGCACCAGCCCTTCGGTAAAGCTACCCGTGGCAAACAGATAAATGCTCACTGGCACCCACACCAACCCGGTTCCCACTGCCGGTATCAACGCCAGCAGCCCCATCACCACGCCCCACAGCAACGCCGCACGGATATCAAGGATGGCAAAGATCACGCCACCCAAAATCCCCTGCACTATGGCAACGATGATGCTGCCCTTCACAGTGGCGCGGATGACGGTGGTGAACTTTACAAAAAGCGCATTACGCTGTTCGGGGCGCATCGGCACAAGTTCCCCAATCCGCCGCGTCAAATGGCGGCTGTCGCGCAGCAGGAAGAATGTGAGGTACAACATCACCCCCAGCGACATGGCAAAACTGAATGCACGCTGCCCCAGATCGACTGCCTGCCCGGCGATCAATTGCAACCCGCCAGTCAGGATTGAACTCAACTTGGTCTGCAACTCTTCGATATCAGCGCTGATATACCGCTCTGCCACTGCGCGCCATTGCTGCGGAATGGCATTCTGCACATCGCGCATGGCCTTACCCAGATCGATCTCGCGCGATTGCAGCGATTGATAGGTTTTCAAAGCCTCATCAACCAAAAGCGAGCCCACGACAAAGGCGGGAACGATCACCAAGGCAATCACCAGCAGCAGCGAAATCAGCGCCACACTGTTGCGCCGGTGCGGCTTTAGCAGCAGCAGCCGGTCATGGATCGGCGCAAAGGCAATGGTGACCACCAACGCCCACAACACCGCACCGAAAAAAGGCCAGCTGATCCACGCCATTGCCAGCGTTGCCACAGCGACAAAGCCCAGCAAGACGCGGTCCTCAAACTCCGCGCTAACCGGTTTAGCAGCGCGGGGTTTGGGGGATGGTGGTGGAGTGGGGGCGCTCATTGGATTGGGTGTTATCGCGGATTAATGGGTTTGTCAGTCATTCAATGTTGAATGTTCAAAACTGCGTCTAAAAACGAAGTCGCGTTAGTGATAGCTTGTTCAGCATCCGAATGCAGCAGCGATGTCCCTTCATAATCACTTAGCAAACGGCGTTTTGATTCAAGTGCGAAATTTCGACCTTGCATTACGTCGACCGTTCCAGGCCTAACAAGAAACTCACCAAACGAGCCCACCATGCCGTTATGCGTCTTTCCCATTGCCCGTTCCGGCTGCCCGACCATCAGCAATGCCGCTCGCGCTGCATTAAACATACAATAATAAGCACGATTACAAGCGGAATCGGGATCGCCATCGGCCAGCACAAGCTTCGCTGTCTTCAGACTGCGCTCGGCCTTTTCCAGCCACATTTCGACGTTCAAATGCGGATCCCCTCGCGCCGGATATTGCCAATTAGGAACGGATTCCCGTGCCGTATAGGATTTCGCCATTCCTCAAGCGCTATGGGAATCGCTGAAACCAGAACTCCCGTTTCCAACATTACATCAAATTCAGGTCCAGCCATTGCGAGAGCAGCGTCAACCGTTCGGCGTTTCGGTCCACTAAGTATGACCGCAACGTCAGCGTCGCTATCAGTTCTGGCATCGCCGCGCGCACGCGAACCGAAGAGCCATGCTTCAGCGATGGAAAAATCATTCCCAATTCTATCGAGAAACATTTCGACAGAACGTCGCGTAGCCGCGTCAATGGACATTTGATGAGCCATAATATGTAGATGATAGCAGCAAATGATGGAAAACCAAAATCTAGTGCCTATCCGGAAGAACCCCCATGATAAAAATCATACACTGTCTGCGCCACCGCCGCTGAAACGCCGGGTGCCATTTGCAAATCTTCAAGACTGGCGCTTCGCACCGCGCGGGCCGTGCCGAAATGCAGCAACAGCGCCTTTTTGCGTGCAGGGCCGATGCCTGGAACTTCGTCGAGCGGGCTGGCGGTGATCGCTTTCGCGCGCTTTGTGCGGTGTGCGCCGATGGCGTAGCGGTGGGCTTCGTCGCGCAGGCGTTGCAGATAGAAAAGCACCGGCGCGTTGACCGGCAGCGTGATTTCGCGGCCATCGGGAAAGTGGAAAACCTCGCGCCCCTCACGGCCATGATGCGGCCCTTTGGCTACCGCGATCAGCGCGACATCCTCCACGCCGATGTCGTCGAGCGCGGCCTTCACCGCGCTCATCTGCCCCTTGCCGCCGTCAATCAGGACAAGATCGGGCCAATCGGGTTCGACTCCCCGTCGCCCTCGCGCAGGCGGGGGCCTCGGGAAGTTTGCTCTATGCTGCCTGCGGCCCCCGCCTTCGCTGGGGCGACGGGTGCTTCCATCAACCGCGCAAAGCGCCGCTGAAACATTTCGCGCATCATGCCATAATCGTCGCCGAGCACCGTTTCTTCGCGTTTGAAATTGAATTTGCGGTACTGGTTTTTGATAAAGCCCTCCGGCCCCGCAACCACCATCGCCCCCAGCGCATTCGTCCCCTGAATATGGCTGTTGTCGTATATCTCGATGCGTTGCGGCGGTTCGGCCAATTCGAACAGGTCAGCCACTTCGCGCAGCAATTTGCCCTGTGTCGTGGTCTCTGCCAATCGCCGGTCAAGCGCCTCTTCAGCATTGCGTTTCGCCTGCGCCACCAAGCGTACACGGTCTCCTCGTTGCGGATAGGTGACGGTCACTTTCCGCCCGATCCGTTCGCTCAACGCCTCGGCCAACAGCGCCTCCTCGGGTAATTCGCGGTCGAGCATGATCGTCGGCGCAGGCGGCACTTCCTCGTAGAATTGCGCGAGCACCAGCGTAAGCACTTCCTCTTCGCTGGTGTCCTGCGTGTGCGCGGGGAAGAATGCGCGGTGTCCCCAATTCTGTCCGCCACGAATAAAAAAGGCCTGGATGCCCATCACGCCATTTCTATGCGCGAGCGCAAAAATATCGGCGTCGCCAACCCCCGCCGCATTGATCGCCTGTGATCCCTGAATGAAGGTCAGCGCCTTTAGCCGATCCCGCACCATTGCCGCGCGTTCGAAATCGAGCGCTTCCGCCGCACCCTCCATTTCCTTTGCCAGCTTGGCCTGTACCGCCGTCGATTTGCCGCCGAGAAACGCTTTGGCGTCGGCCACCAACTCGGCATAGCCCGCCTTATCAATCCGCTCGACACAGGGCGCAGAGCATCGCTTGATTTGATAAAGCAAACAGGGCCGGTCACGATTGTTGAAGAAACTGTCGGTGCAACTCCTGAGGAGAAACAGCTTTTCCAGCGCGTTCAGCGTGACATTCACCGAACCCGCACTGGCAAAGGGACCGTAATAGTCGCCTTTAAACCGCCGCGCGCCGCGATGTTTCTGGATGCGCGGAAAATCATGGTCGGCGCGCAACAGGATGAAGGGGAAGCTTTTGTCGTCGCGCAACAGCACGTTATACGCAGGGCGATAGCGCTTGATCAGCTGCGCCTCCAGCAACAGTGCCTCGGCCTCGCTATTGGTGGTCACAATCGTCATGCTGCGGGTGAGCGAGACCATGCGGCGGAGCCGGTTTGGCTAGCCGATCCACTTGCGTATAATTGGTCACGCGATTTTTAAGCGCCCGCGCTTTACCGACATAAAGCACATCGCCGCGCGCATCGTGCATCCGGTACACGCCGGGTTTGGCGGGTAGCGTTTTGTGCACATTCCGGATCGCCGCGATACCGCCCTCAAGATCAGGCTGGTCCGCTCCGCGAACGGCATAGGTCTGCTGCTCCTCATTGAAGCGCGAGGCCGAGTTTGGCTGGTCAGGTCGATCTGCTTTGGACATTCGGTTGCTATGCGCTACTCAAAGGAGAGGAAGAGGAACAGTCTAAATGCAATTAAATGGCAAGACCATCTTATTGACTGGCGGCACCGATGGTATTGGCCGCGCTTTGGCGGTGCAGTTGAAAGCCAAAGGCGCGAAAGTGATCGTTACTGGACGGACTGCGGAAAGGATTGCCGAAACGCAAGCCGCCGGATTTGAAACCATCATGGCCGAACTGTCTTCGCAATCCGGGGTGGAAGCTGTGTTAGCGGCCATCCAGGGCCGCGATATCAATGTGCTGATTAACAATGCCGGAGCCGGAAGCGACCACGATTTCCGAGAAGCAACTCCTGACCTGACCGACAATGATCGCTGTATCGCTTTAAACCTTAACACGCCAATTCATCTGATTAGCCGATTTGATGGGCGGATTAAAGGCGCAACCAGAGGCGATGATTGTCAATGTCACATCGGGTCTCGCCATTGCCCCGCGCGCTGGTGGACCGATTTATTGCGCGACCAAGGCAGGCCTGCGGAGCTATACACTCGCGTTGCGTGCACAATTGAAGAGATACGCAAATTCATGTGCTGGAGGTGTTGCCGCCGGTGGTCGATACAAAGATGACTGCCGGGCGCGGAAGCGAAAAAGTTGAGTCCGCAGGATTGCGCGGCGCAGATTGTCGATGCGATGGAGACCAATGCCAAAGAGGCGAACGTCGGCATGGTGAAGATTTTGAGGGCGGTTTACAGCATGTCGCCCGCACTGGCACGGATGATTATGATCCGGTTTTGAGCTTAATCCTCTCCAGTGGGAGAGGATATGGAGCCTTACCGCTTTAGCGGTTAGGCGGAGTTGGTGAGGGGTACTGGGCTATTGAGGAAACACAACCCCTCACCCAGCTACGACTAATTCGCTACGCTCATAAGTCTGCACAACCCTCTCCCACTGGAGAGGGAGTATTCAATTCAGCGTGGCAATCGTCTGATCAATCAGGCCAGCGTCGGCCTTGCCGTCGTGATGCTTCACGATCAAAGCTTCCGCAGCAATCGCAGCAACCGACGCAGCATGTGCCCGTACATCGGCAATGGCGGCGCGTTCGGCAGCCGCGATTTTGTCTTCGGCGGTTTTTGCACGACGAGCGATCAACGCGGTTGCATCCGCCTTGGCTTTGGCGACAATCAATGTTGCCTCTTCCTCGGCATGGGCTTTCATGGCGTCTGCATCTTTGGCCGCTTGCTTCGCCTTGGCTTCATAATCAGCCTTGATCGCTTCGGCTTCTTTGCGAAGGTTGGTTGCCTGATCAAGCTGTTCTTTGATGCCAGCGATCTGCTGGTCGAGCATCCCGCCAATCATGGCAGGTACTTTTTTCCAGACGGCAAGTCCAATTACGATCAGCATGGCCAGTGCCACCCACATCGTAGCATCCATGCCCAATGCGGCGGGCGCGGCATGGGTTTCAGCGCCACCATGAGCTTCCGTTGAGGCGTGGGATTCCACAACTGGCGCGCCGTCAACCGTGGTGTCGGCGATGATCGCTTTTTCGGTAGCCATTGCTTCAGGGGCTGCTGGTTTTGCCATTAGCTCAATACCGCTTTCACTGCAGACGCTGCTTGTGCGGCGCTGACTTTAGCTCCCGAAACCTTTGCCACAATATCGGCAGCGGCTTCGGCAGCAACGCTTTCAATTCCCGCCATCGCCTTGTTCCGTGCCTTGGCCAGTTCAGCCTCGGCAACAGCCAACTTGGCGGATACTTCCGCGTCGGCCTTGGCAAAGCGCGCTTCCGCATCCTTCGCCGCTTTGGCCTTGGCAGCAGAGGCTTTCGCTTGAGCATCGGCGCGCGCGGCGTTCAATGCATCGTCGCCACCGGCAACCAGCCCTTCGGCTTCCGCTCGCGCGCGTTCTGCGGCAGCGAGGTCATCGGCAATTTTGCGGTTGCGGGCATCGATATTGGCGTCGATTTTCGACACCATACCTCGACCGATCACAAAATAGAGAATGCCGAAAACCAGCAACAGCCAGAAAAACTGCGAGGCGTAGGTTTCCAGAAATCTGGGCAATTTGAGGCATTTTATCCGCTCGGCGATGGAGGGTTTTCAGAGATATGGAGTGGCCCCCGGCGTCAAAGCGCCGGGGTGTCCTCCCCTAAAAACTATTAGGCAACGAAGATCAGGATCATCGCTACGACGAATGCCAGCAAACCGAGAAGTTCTGCAGCCGCAAAGCCGATGAACAAACGACCCTGCTGGCTGTCGGCAGCAGCCGGATTACGCAAAGCGCCCTGAAGGAAAGAACCGAATACGTTGCCAACGCCGCCAGCTGCGAGGCCTGCACCGATTGCTGCGAGACCGGCACCGATCAATTTTGCTGCTTCTGCTTCCATGATACTAACTCCTATTTAAATTCAGATTGGGTTGAAAAAACTTAGTGAAGATTGACCGCGTCGTTGATGTAGAGCGAGGTCAAAAGGGCAAAAACATAAGCCTGAATCGCGCACACCAGCAGTTCGAGCAAAGTGATACCGATCATCAGGATGAACGAAGGCAGGCTGACAATGGGGGCAACCCATGCGGCTTCTGCATTCAGGCCGTTGATTACAAAACCGGCCAACACCTTCATCAACACGTGCCCTGCGGTCATGGCAACGAACAGACGCAGCGCTAGGCTAAACGGGCGGATGAGGAACGAAAATAATTCGATCAGCGGGATCAGCCAAAGCAACCACCACGGCGTGCCATGCGGGACAAACAGGCTGAAAAAGTGAAAGCCGTGTTTCCAAAGCCCAACAACCAAAACTGTACCGAAGCTCAGCACCGCCAACACCGCTGTGACCGTCAAATGGCTGGTCACGGTGAAAGCATGGACGCCGGGCACAATTCCAAAGGGCATCATGCCCATGAAATTGGCGAAAAGAATGAACATGAAAAGCGAGAAGACCAAAGGCACGTATTTCTTGCCTTCGGGGCCGATGCTCGAGCTCAACATATTATTGATAAAGCCGGTGAAATATTCCGTAGCCATCTGCCAGCGACCGGGCACGAGTTCGCGCTTCATTCCGCCAGCCATAAAGAGCCAAATTGCGGCCAAAACGACGATCATGAACAAAGACGAGTTCGTGAACGCAATATTATGGCCAAACAGCTCCCATTTTTCCGAACCGAATATCGGATCGATCTGGAACTGGTGCATCGGATCGATTTTGCCGCTTTCGCCTGCCACTTTTCCCGTACCCTGTTTATGCCAACAGCCCCGATGACGGGGCCGTGATTATACATCCAAAGCGCCCGGTGTTATTCCGGACGCTCCTGTGAAATCCTGTATATGTTCCTGAAGGCGACTGCGATGCCCAAAAACATGCAGACCAACAAGAGCGCTGGCGCGGTATCCAACAGCCGGTCAAACAACCAGCCGACAAGGGCACCACCCGCAGGACCGGCGATCAGTTCGGTCAAAACCCGGTTCCCCTGCCGCATTCCTTTGGCCGGGGGCGTGTCTTGCCCCGTACGTTCTGCCTCGGCTTTCCGGACCTGTTTCAGCTGCATGTCTAACGAATCGAGCCGAGGGTCTTTTAAACCGTTGCCATCCTGCGCGGGATCTTCGGAAGCCATGCAATTCCTCCTGTTTGTTTGAGGGAGAACCACTTGCGACCGGGCCAACCCCGCCAAGGCACGCGCGCTTTAGGAGAGGCGTTCTGGCAAGTCAACCGGGACGGGTAAATATCCCCCTGAACAAAAAATGGCCCGCCAAAAAATTCTGGCGGGCCATTCATATCTTCGGAAGCCAAAGATGGCTTATGGGCAGCGCGCATCCAGTGAGGGTGCGCTCGCATCGCGCGTTTTCCAACTCTTGTCAGGCGCCTGATATTTCTCGCCAGCAACGGTTTTTTCCTTGATCAAACGACAACCATTGCGAAACGCGAACTCCTCGACCGTTACGCCATTGGCAAGCGCCTGATCTGTATAAACCGCTTTGCGCTTGATATTGATATCATCGACCAAAGCCTTGATCGCGGCGCTGGGCGCAGAAACAAATCCGACATAGCCGGTCGGCATTTCGCCGATCAGTCCGCCACTGCGCGCCGCCTGATAAGCCGGGTCACGTTGGGCATAAGCCGCCGTCGAAACGGTCGCACCCAGCAAAAGGGCCGCCGCGAGCATTTCCAGCCTGTCTTGCATTTTTTCACTCACGTTCCATGTTAATTTTGTCATCAGAATATCTCCGGATTCTCGTCAGTCACCTTCTTCGACGCTTCATCGAGCCGGAGCAAAACCTCCTGCCGGATTGCGATGTTCAGGTTGATGACTATCGGCTTGTCGGGTGCTGCCACCTGAACACAGCCGGGAAGTGCCAACCCGGTCAAAGGCAAAAAGAGAACCATTCCTTTCTTCATCTTGGCTCGAATCGCACTATCGCGATCCGTCGTCAATCCTGCTTGCATATGCCTTGCCCCCGCTTTCCGCATCCTGAATGAGCTGTTCAGCCAATGTAACATATTGTGAACGGCTATCATGGCTTATCCTCTTCATTACCGGCTGCCGGCGGTATTGTATCGATCAAAGATCTGTAGCGCTGTGCCGCATATTCGGCGTCGTATAGCGCGCGCAGACTGCCGATGAGCGACAAAAATTCGGCTTCAATCCGAACGTTGAACTGGATCGGCAATTTGGCCAGCTGTTTGGTGATGTAATTGCGCTTGGCGGCGCTGCCTTGCTGTAGGCCACGGAAGCGGACTTCGGTAACGACTTCACCGCCAATATTACCATCGACCCCGATCTGCATCTCGTCAAAACGGATCGAGCGCAGCGCCTCAAAAGCATAGTTGGCGAAAACACCCATATCTTCATAGCTCAACTGCCCCAGATAGCTAACCTCGCCGCCGCCTTTGCGGGAAACCAGCCAACCGCCAACAATCTTCCCACCTTCCTGATCAAACACCATCGGCAAAGTGCCGTCGAACACGCCCGAAACGCGGATATTCTCCAGTTCATAACCGGCCAGGAATTTCTCGGCATCCAGCCCGACCATCCGAAAGGTCAAATGCCGTTGCGCCGCAATGTCAAAATCGAGAATTGTTTCCTCAAGGATCAGCTCGCCACCATAAAAAGGCCAGCGCCCTGCCTCTATCTGCACTTTCTGGTCGGGGAGAAGACGGTAGCGGAGTTGACCATCAATCGCAGGAATCCCGGGATTAACGACAGCAATCCGGGCCAACTGCCCCGGTCCGGTTTCCATTCCCAGCAAATCCGAAAAAGCGATATCGGTCGATAATCCGGTCACTGGGCCGAAAGCTGCTGCAAAATCGAGCGAGCGACTGGAAAAACGTCCGGTGCTGCTCACGCCATCAGCATTCCATTCGATCCGCCCGTCGCCATCAATCCGTCCCATGACATTGGCGATTGCGCCAAGCGTCAGCGGCGTCAGCATTTCGGGCTGCAATCTGTCATTAAATGTCAGCCCGTCCACCGCCAGCAAAGCCCGGCCCTTGGATGTCTCCAAAACATGTTGGACATCGATCCCCGCTATGGGAATTCCGGTTTGCGGCTCATGCAAATTCCCGATGGCGGTTATCAGACCGTCCTCTAAATTGACCGATAGATCAGGAATATTGAGCGTCTTGAACCGGTCCACCTGTTCCGCATCCGAAACGGTCAGCGCGGCATCCAGCGAAAGGATATTGCGGATATAGCTCCAATCACCATTCGCATTTTCTCCGAGCAATGGAACCGAACCTATTGTTACAAAGCCATTTTTAAGCGATCCACGAAACCCGCCGTCGACAAACCGGCCATCAATTCCATCAACTTTGAACGCACTAACACTATCTCCGCTGCCAAGATCAACGGCAACATTACTGGCGACAAATCCGCTATCGAGGCTAAACCGGACTTGCGATCCTGAATAGCGCACAGGTGTTTTTCCGAGCATTGCGTTTCCGGAAAGTGTTGGCGAAGTGAAAGCCAATATTGTTCCGTCCTGCCCCGCCTGCAGGATCGATCCACCCTGAGCGCAGGCGCGCACGCTCTGCCCTGGCAAGGCGAAGCTGCCGGTGCGGAATGAATTGAATTTTACATCATTGCAACCCTGCAACAGAGAAAAGCGCCCCCCCCTCCAGCTGCCATCAACCGGAAGCGATAGCCCCTCGATCCGACCGCCCAGCAATGGCCCGGATAGCGTTGCTTGGCCGTTGAAAGTCCAATTTCCATCAGAGCCACCGCTAAACGCCAAGCGTGGAAGATTGATGCTTCCGCCCTTTGCGGAATAGGGAGAAAGCGACAACAGGCCAGTCCAACCACGCCCTTGCGGTGCCAACACGACATCGCCTGTCGGCAGGCCGCCTCCAGCCATTGCCATCCGCACGGTTCCGCGCAAGTTTCCGTCTCGGATTTCCAACGGCCCGGTTTGCCGCAAATTTGCGCCCGTCACGCTGTCCAGCCGTAACCCATTGATGATAGCGACCGCCGGTCGACCTTCACCAATGGCTGCATCATAGGTAAAGCTTGCCGAAAATGCCCGCAAAACGCCGCGCAGACGCTGGATCAAGTTGCGCGATCACAGGACCAATAGGCGTGGCTGCTGTATTCTTGGCCAAAGTAGAAAGCCCGCCAAGCCAAGGCGCATCAACTCTGGCGTTACCTAGCTTTGCACCACCGCGCGCACTCAGAGCAAATCCGCGATCACCAAAACGGATATCGCCGGTTGCATCAGCGCCTAACCGGTTAATGCTCGCCGCTTCTCCGCGATAATCCGAATTTTCCAACTTAACCGAATAGTTGGTCCGTTCGCGCCCGCCATCGAAACTGATTATCCCAACAGGCCGAGCCAGTGCATGGACGCCGTAACGGGCGTCAAACGCAGAAAAGCGAGCATCGCCGAGCCACCGGTCGAAATTTCTGGTAGATCGGAATTTTCCGGCAATATTGGGCTCGCCGAGCCGCAGTCCGATAGCAGGGCAAGTAACGAGAGCGGCGGCAATGGGGCCGTCGATTACTGGCTTTTGATTCAGAAACGAAAACCGACCATCGAAACGCAGCGATTTTCCCTCGCAGCCTGCACCGGTCAAAGCGGGAGAGCGCAATGCCGCGCTTCCGGCAAAGCTGCGTTGCAAATGACCCTGCCCCTCTAACGACAAACCCACTCCGCCCCATGGCGTTGCCAGCGAAACGACGGCATCGCGCAGGGCAAGATTCATATCCGGAACTGCAAATGGCTCTTTGCTATCCATATCCCGAAACTTGTCGAGCTCACCCAGATACAGTTTTCCATCTGCAAACCTGCCGTTGACGCGGAGGCCTTCGGCCCAGATCGAGCGGATTTGGGGCGTACCAAATCCGATATTCAGATTTATTTCCACCAACCTGGCCGTCAGATCGGGATTGGCAGGATCGCCGATCACGACATTCGTTAGGCGCTGTGTCCGAAAACCGATATCTTCGATTTTATAGCTTGCGCGGACATCCGTTTCGGCCAGTTGATCGCGTATCAGCCGTTCCGCAATGTTCACCCTCTGCCACCAAACGATGGCGAGCAGGATCAACAACAGCAGCACAACAGCACCAAAAAAATGGCGTTTTTTTATGCGTCTGGTTTGCGTTTCTAACGAGACCTCTTCGTCCATTTCCTCCATGTGCGTCAAAGCCGCAAAGGTTGCAACGATACTCTCTATCAAATGGCTTGATTGAATGTGTGAAATGCTGGAAAAACAAGGCGAATGGCGACACCGATCAAAAAAGATGCCGGTTATGGCGAAGGACATCGCGAACGCGTTCGCGACCGATTATTGTCGCAGGGCGGCGATGGCCTGCTAGATCACGAACTTGTAGAATTTTTGCTCGCCCAAGCAATTCCCAGAATTGATACCAAGCCCTTAGCCAAGCAACTGATTGATCATTATGGCAGCCTCACAGCGCTATTTAGCGCCGATACCGAAAATTTGAAGCGCCAGCCAGGCTTGGGCGAGCGTTCCGTGGCGACGCTGAAAATTGTTCAGGCGGTTGCCCTCAGAATGCTGTCCGAGCCCGTACGCCAACAACCCATCTTGGCCAGTTGGCAATCGCTGCTGGATTATCTGCGTGCCGACATGGCCCATTTGACGATCGAACGCATTCGGGTTTTGTATCTGAATTCAAAGAACATGCTCATTCGGGATGAAATCGCGAGTGAAGGTTCGATTGATCAGGCCGCAATTTATATCCGCGAGATTGTGAAGCGGGCCATTGATTTGGGAGCAGCGGCCATTGTGTTGGTTCACAATCATCCAAGCGGCGATAGTGCACCGAGCAGACAAGATATTTCCATGACCCGCGAAATTGCCGATGTCGGCAAAAAATTGGGCATTTCGGTCCACGATCATGTGATCATCGGTCGCGACGGTTTTACCAGTATGCGATCCGCCGGATTGATTTGATGCGATAAAATAGCGGTGGACAAGCCCGACCAAAATGGCACTGTGCCCGTGACAAGGGACAATGTTTGAAGGAGCAGAATTTATGAAGCGCAATATTTTGGCCTTATCGGCGCTGGCGATGGCTTTGGCAGCGTGCAGCGGCGGCAATAAAGAAGAAGCAAAAGTTGCCGATAGCGGCCCCGTGAAACGGGAAGCGGGCAATTGGCAGACCGACGTTAAACTTGTGAAGCTCGATGTTCCGGGAATGAACGATCAGATGAAGCAGGGCATGTCGAAGATGATGGAAGGCATGAGCGGAATGGACATGTGCCTGACGCAAGAACAGGCCGACAAGGAAGATATTGCTGCCGACATGTCAAAAAATGCAGCTCAAGGCGCGGAATGTGAATTTTCCAAACGCGATGTGAGTGGCGGGAATGTTGATGTCGCGGGAACCTGCAAAACAGCGCAGGGACAATCGCTGGACATTGCCATGAATGGTACGCTCGAAGCCAAAAAGGTAGATATGACCATCACCACAAAAGGTCCACTGCCCACCGGCACGGGCAATATGGAAATGGTGATGCAGATGACAAGCACAAACACCGGGGCGTGCAAAACCAGCTGATCCGCTTTCGCATCATATAAATTTTGAAAGGGGCCGGAGCACTGCTTTGGCCCCTTTGCTTTGGGTGCGACGGGGCTTGACCTCAATTGGCAGACGATTAGCGTCGAGTAATGTTACGCCTATTCCTAACCGGCATTGCCGCAATCGCCCTATCGACACCCGTTTCGCAGTCCACGATTGCTCAAACACAAGTCGCGTTGAGTTCAAACTCGGACGCGACTTTTGAAACGCTCGACTCAGATTTTCAGAAATGGATGCAGGACAATAATGTCCCAGGCCTCGTTTGGGGCGTGGTCCAAGATGGAAAATTGCTCCATTTGCGCGCGCTGGGCGTGCAGGATATCGAAACGAAAACGCCGGTGACTGCCAATACAGCATTTCGCATCGCTTCGATGAGCAAGGCTTTCACCGGTTTCGCCATCCTAAAACTGCGCGAACAGGGCAAGTTGCGGCTGGATGATCCGGTGTGGAAATATATCCCCGATGTGAAAAAATGGGGCGGTGATTTTCCGGTTTCTGATTTGCTGCACCACACCGCGGGCTTTGTGACCGACGATCCTTGGGGGGATCGGCAGCAGCCGATGCCCGAAGCCGAATTTTCAAAGCTGCTGAAAACCGGAGTTCCGCGCAGCACCGCACCCGGCAGCCGTTTTGAGTATTCCAATTTCGGCTACGCGATGCTCGGCCGGATTATAAGCAATGCGTCCGGCACCAATTTCTCCAATTACATCAGCAAACAGGTTTTCGTGCCGCTCGACATGAAGGCAACCACATATGAAGTCGGTTCGGTTCCTGTTTCGCGTTTGGCCATCGGCTATCGCTGGGAAAAAGGCACATGGCTGCGCGAACCAAGCATGGCGCATGGGGCCTTCGGATCGATGGGCGGCGTGGTGACCACCGGCAATGATTATGCGAAATGGGTCGGCTTTTTAGCGCTCGGCCTAGCAAAGCCCGAATATGGCATCGTCAGCGACCCGCTCGTTTGGAAAATGCAAAATGGCGGGGGTTTTCCGCAGGCGCGGCGCAGACCGGGCAATAGCGCGCCCGATTGCCGTTTGGCCGCTATTTATGCCGCAGGTTTGCTTTCGGGCAATGACTGTGAACTGGGCCATGTGCTGTTCCACGGCGGCGGCTTTCCCGGCTATGGCAGCCATATGCTGATCTGCCCGAAACAGGGACCGGCATATTCGCACTTAGCAACCGCACTTATGCGGGGCCGTCGGGGCCGGTGTGGGATGCAGCGACAACTCTGTTGAAATCGGGCGTGATCAAAAAGCGTAAGTTGGCCGTGTCGCCCAACCTCGCATCCGCTTACGTCACGACACAGGCGCTATGGAATGGCGACGGCTTTGGCAATTTGGACAACCGAAAATTTGCCATGAATTTCTTTATGGATCGCAGCAAGCCGCTTTGGGAAGAACGCCTCACCGAATGGAAAACGCGCGTTGGAAAATGCGACACAGGAACAGCGATTGCCCCGACAGGCCAACTATCGGGTAATTTCGAATGGACATGTGAAAAAAGCAAAATTCGCGGAAACTTGCTCCTTGCTCCCACTTTTGATCCCCAAATCCAGTCTTTGACTTTCGAGGTTGCAAACTGATTTAGCGCGTTTCGCCGTTAGGGGCTTCCGTTTGAGCGGCCTTGTAAACCGGTCGTCCACCAACCCAAGTCTCGCTCACTTTGGTTTTGCGAATGTCGCTAGGCGACGCCAACAAAGGGTCAGTATCGACAAGCACGAAATCGGCCCGGTTTCCAACCATTAGCGATCCGACTTTGCCTTCTGCAAAAGACGCATGGGCCGCGCCTGTGGTGAATGCCGCCAAGGCTTGTTCACGGGTGACCCGCTCCGCAGGCATCCAGCCGCCAAAAGGTTGGCCCTTTTCATCTTCGCGGGTGATCGCGGCGGCAATGCCGTGAAAGGGATTGGGCAATTCCACCGGTGTATCCGAACCAAAAGCCAGCTTTCCGCCGGCCTTCACTATCGAATTCCACGCATAGGCTCCGTTCAAGCCGCGCAGGCCCCAGCCGCGCTTCCGCCATCAACCGGTCAGATGTCTGGTGCACCGGTTGCATCGACGAAATGATCCCGTTTTTGCCCAAACGCGGCAGATCCAGGGGATCGACAATCTGGGCATGCTCGATCCGCCAGCGCCGGTCACCGGGATAGGCACTGGCCAGTTCTTCAATGGCGCCAATCGCGTCGGCATTGGCGGCATCGCCGATGGCGTGAACGGCGGTCTGGAACCCGTCCATCGAGGCACGCACCATCAAATTGCGAAGCTCGGCATTGGCGAGCATCGGCAATCCGGTTTGCGTTGGCGCATCGGCATAGGGTTTTTTGAGCCACGCGCCCCTGCTTCCCAACGCTCCATCGAGTACCAGCTTCACACCGCCGAGGCGCAATTTGTCTTGATACAGCCATGGCGTCGGGCGTGGCCCCGCAATCGTCACCATATTGTCGATGCCCGCCGCATAGCCAAAGATACGGATCGACAGCCAGCCATCGTCGCCAGCGCGGCGATAGCTTTGCCAATCATTCAGGGTGGTTCCCATATCGGCAATCGCGGTGATGCCCACCTTCAGCAAAGCCTTTTGCGCCTCTGCCAACGCCAGATCGCGTTCGGCAGCGCGGGGTGCTGGAACATGTTTCTCAACAAGACTGGCCGCAGCATCGATCAAAATCCCGCTGGGCTTGCCCGCCAGCATTTCGATCCGCCCGCCCGCGGGTGATTTCGTGGTAGTCGTCACCCCCGCCATGGCCAAAGCCTTGCTGTTCGCCCATCCCGCATGGCCATCGACTCGCTCAAGCCAGACAGGTCTATCCGCGACAACAACGTCTAGATCGGCGGCAGTCGGAAACCGACCCAATCCCCATTTTTCCTGATTCCAGCCGCGCCCAACGATCCATCGCCGTTCGGGATGCTTTGCTGCATAATCGCGGATCGCCGCTTGCGCCTCGGCCAATGATAAGGTTGCCGAGAGATCAAGCGTCAAGGCCTGAAAGCCCAAGCCCATGACATGGCCATGCGCGTCGATCAGCCCCGGCAGCATCGTCGCGCCGCGCCCATCGGTTTTGAAATCAACCTGTTTGGGTAGTTTGTCTTTCGCGGTCAGCAATTGCGAAACCCGGCCTTCGCGGTCGATCAGCAACCCCCTGAAACGGACAACCTTGCCATCTTTGTCGAGCGTGATCCCGTTGACATTATCGATCAGGCCATCGGCAAGAGCTGGCGGCAGACAGCAGAAGCGGCAAGAACGAAACACAGCGCGTCGCCCCCGCGTAGGCGGAGGCCTCGGGAGGGTTGACCGATTTTGCCGTCTGCGGCCCCCGCCTGCGCGGGGGCGACGATATTACTCGCCACTTTCATCGTTTCGGCAGCCTTCGAACCAGCGCGCTAGTATCCTGCCTGCCGCCGCCCATAAACTGAATATCCGAAAAAAACTGATCGATCATCGCGGACACGGGGATGCTCGCTCCATTGGCGCGCGCCTCGTCAACCGCCAGCCCCAAATCTTTCCGCATCCAATCAACGGCAAAACCGAAATCAAATTCGCCCTTTGCCATGGTGGCCCAGCGATTGTCCATTTGCCAGCTTTGCGCCGCCCCACCCGAAATAGCGTCGAACACCCGGTCCATGTCCAATTCGGCGCATTGGGCGAAATGCATGGCTTCGGACAACCCTTGCAAAACGCCCGCAATGCAAATCTGGTTGGCCATTTTGGCGGTCTGTCCATCACCTGGGCCACCGACATGGACGATGCGTTTGGTATAAGCGGCCATGATTGGCGTCGCTGCGGCAACAGCGGCTTCGCTGCCGCCACACATCAGTGCAAGCGTACCGTTCTCCGCACCGGCCTGTCCGCCTGTCATCGGGGCATCGACGCAGAGCAACCCCCTGCCCTTGGCTTCCACGCCCAATTGCCGGGCGATCCGTGCTGAAACCGTCGTGTGATCGATAAACAACGTGCCTTTTGCCATTGCGGCGAAAACCCCGTCCCTGCCCAGTGTTACGCTCGCCAGATCATCGTCGGTTCCAACGCAACTGAGTACCGCATCGGCCCCTTCGGCTGCCGAAGCGGGCGAGCGGGCCGCCGTTCCGCCATGCGCCCCCACCCATTTTTCCGATTTGGAAAAGCTGCGGTTAAACACCGTCATCTGATGCCCCGCCTGCGCGAGATGCCTTGCGATGGGGCTTCCCATGACTCCAAGTCCGATAAATGCAATTCTTGCCATGTCCGCTGCCTTAATGATTGTTTGCAGCAAGCGCCAGATGGGTTAGGGCCGCGCCACTATGAACGAACTGCTCACCCTGGATCATATCCGCGCCGCGCATGAACGCATCCGCGACGCTATCGTTGCCACCCCGACGCTGTACAGCAAAACGCTGTCGCAAATTACCGGTGCAAATATTTTTCTGAAGTTTGAAAATTTGCAGTTCACCGCCGCTTACAAAGAACGCGGTGCGTTGAATGCCTTGTTGCAGCTCAGCCCGGAAGCGCTGAAGCGCGGTGTGATTGCAGCTTCGGCAGGAAACCACGCGCAAGGTTTGAGCTATCACGGCACCCGCCTTGGCGCGCCCGTCACCATAGTGATGCCCAAGACCACACCGACCGTAAAGGTAATGCAAACCGAAGCCGTGGGCGGAAAAGTGGTGCTTGAGGGCGAGAATTATGACGCCGCCTATAAACATGCGCGGCTCCTTGAAGTTGAACTGGGGCTAACCTTTGTTCATCCTTTTGACGATCCGCATGTGGCGGCGGGTCAGGGCACGGTCGCATTGGAAATGCTCGAAACCGTGCCCGAACTCGACATGCTCGCTATACCCATTGGTGGCGGCGGTTTGCTTTCTGGTATGGGGGTTGCCGCACGTGGGCTGAAACCCGATATCGGACTGATCGGCGTTCAGGCCGAACTTTATCCGTCGATGTATGCGCTGTTGAATGGCAAGCAAATGCCATGCGAAGGCGATACGCTGGCCGAGGGGATTGCGGTCAAGGTTCCCGGAGAATTTACGTCAGCAGTGATCCGCGAGCTGGTTGACGAAATCGTACTCGTCACCGAACCGCAACTGGAAACCGCCGTCAGCCTGTTGTTGCAAATCGAGAAAACCGTGGTCGAGGGCGCAGGGGCAGCCGGGCTGGCCGCAGTTATGGCGCATCCGGAAAAATTCAAAGGCAAGAATGTCGGTATCGTCCTTTGCGGTGGCAATATCGATACGCGTTTGCTCGCCAATGTGTTGCTGCGCGATCTTGCACGGTCCGGCCGGCTGGCGCGGCTGCGGATCACTTTGCAGGATAGGCCCGGTTCGCTTTACAAAGTAATGAAGCTTTTCAACGATCACAATGTCAACATCATCGAAATCTATCACCAGCGGATTTTCACCACATTGCCTGCAAAAGGGCTGATCACCGATATCGAATGTGAAGCACGTGATGCCACGCAATTGCAAGGGTTGGTCGACGGAATGAAGGCGGCAGGATATAAGGTTGAGCGCGTGGAACTGAATTGATCCGAAATTGTTGGTAAACGCTCTTTTCAGTAAGCCTGTTCTCCGTCATAGTATCGCAATCCAAAAGCAATAACGGGTTGAGGACAGATGAGCGCACCGCAGAGATTTCCGCGTTTCTTTGTCACAAACCCTTCGCCATGCCCCTATCTGCCGGGCAAAATGGAGCGCAAGGTTTTCACCGAATTATCGGGGCAACATGCAGCTGAATTAAACGAGGCATTGGGCCGGATCGGATTTCGCCGCAGCCAAAACGTCGCTTATCGCCCCAGTTGTCTGGACTGCAAGGCATGTGTGGCGGTTCGTATCCGCACCAAAGACTTTGTTCCCAACGCGACGCAGCGCAAAATCATGCGGCGGAACGAGGATTTATCGGTGCGCGCTTGTCGCCCCTGGGCAACATCCGAACAATTTGATCTGTTGCGGCTGTATCTGGGGCAACGCCACCCGTCTGGCGGCATGTCGGGAATGGATGATATCGACTATTCGGACATGGTGGAACAAACAACCGTGCACAGCCATGTGATCGAATATCGCGAGCCATCCAGATTCGGCCGGCCAGGCCCTTTAATTGGCGCCTGCATCACCGATCAGCAATCCGACGGCTTATCGATGGTTTACAGCTATTATGATGCCGACATCGAAACCCGACCGGGATTGGGCAATTTCATCATCCTCGATCATATCATGCGCGCCCGCGAGGCCGGGTTGCCTTATGTTTACCTAGGCTATTGGGTCGATGGATCGCCCCGGATGCAGTATAAAGTCCGCTATCGTCCGCTGGAAAAGCTCGGACCTGATGGCTGGGCCGATGTTGAAACTGGTAAAGCCGTTTAGACATTGAAGCCGTCCAGCGATTGAAATGCGCTGTCGATATCAACTCAAGAAATGACAATAAAAACCCCGCACAAGGCGGGGTTTTCTTTTATTCGGCTAAACCTCAATGGCAATGGCAACGCGGTTTTGGACGCGGCTTTGCCTTCGGACGCCATTTCCGGACGGCAGGTTTACGAACCGCCACGGTTTCATAATAGATCTCCTCTGTCACCGTCGTAGTCGTGGTGACTGCAGGTGACACCGTCACCGTCGTGATTGTCGGAGCTGGCATCGGCGGATAATAATAGCCGCCATGATAGTAGCCGCCCTGTTGGTATCCCCCTTGTTGGCCGTGAACGACATGTGGTTGCGGAGCGGGCTGCGGATAATATTGCGGCGCAGGCTGGCGATATTGTGGAGCGGGATAGCTACTGGTTTCAGGCAGATAGCGGCGGCATTTATTCGTCGCTTTTTCGATGCCAACTCCAGCAAGAGCCCCCAAGCCACCACCGATCAACGATCCGGCAAGGCGATCGCCACGTCCAGCGATCCGATTACCAGCCACCGCACCAATTACCGCACCAACAACACCGCCACCGACACCGCGTTCGCGCAGGCAGCGCTCATAGCGTTCATAGCCATAGGGCGTTTGATAGGCGGGTGCCGAAGGCGCATATGCGGGACCCGACGAATGATAGCCGCCCGACGACGCTGGCGCATCATAAGGAGCGCCGGTGCCTTCGCGATATTCGACATCGCTATCATCATAGCTATCGTCGCTGTCATAGCTGCCATTCATATCATAAACCTGCCGGTCAGCAGAGATCGAAGGGCCATATTCAGGCTGGCGATAGCCATTGTCGGGCGCATAACCGCCTTCGTAACGGTTCCAGTCAACGCCAGACCGGTAATCCTGCACATAGCCGCGCGAATCACGCAGCACGGCATCGTCATAATAACGCGACCAGCCATAGCCGGTCATCGGCGCATACAGGCCATACATGCCAAAATTATTGATCGAATAGCCGGGATTGATCCAATAGCTGGGCAAAATAAAGCCACGCGATGGCGCGCGATAGCCCATCCAGCCGCCCGGCGCATGATAGCCCGCAAACCAACGGCCGTTGATCCGGTTGCCCCAGCGGTGATTATTGAAACCGCCTCCGTGCATCGGACGATGCCCCCGGTTCATGCCGACATGCGGCATAGGGCGCGGGCCGTGACCGCCCATCATTTTCGGCATACGCCCTTTTTGAAAATCAACCGAGCCGGCAAACTCGTCCGCCGCAATTGGCGATACCGAAACCGCGAGCGAGTCGCTGGCTGCCATAGCCGGGGCACTTGCCAAAGCTACACCAGCCGCAATGCCAGCAATTAGGAGATTCTTCATGGTTAACAGCTCCCTAAGCATCATAACCCGCCCCTGTGGCGGTTTCCGATAGTTAAGAAGTCTTTAACACTTTTTTGTAAGGCGCGCCAATCGTGCGAATGTAAAATGCCTCACATTTCCAGCAGTTGTTCCAAAATGAGGCAGTTCTCTCAAATCCTGTCAGCAACCAACTTCGCCAATGCTTCGATGCCTGCCGCATCGTCTTCATCGAACCGGCCAAGGATTGGACTATCGAGATCAATGACCGCAATCACCGCGCCATTTCGGATCAGCGGCACCACCAGTTCAGATCGGCTTTCGGCGTCGCAAGCGATATGCCCTGGAAAAGCGTGAACATCACCGATCAATTTTGTCTGACCGCTGCGCGCCGCCGCTCCGCAAACGCCCTTGTTTAAAGGGATGCGAATGCACGCGGCTTTTCCCTGAAACGGACCGAGCACCAGCTCGCCATCTACCATGCGGTAAAAGCCGGCCCAATTGAGATTGGGCATAAACTGCCCGAGAAGTGCCGAAATATTGGCCATATTGGCGATGCCGTCGGCTTCTCCAGCCGTTAAAGCGTCGGCGGCCTTGAGCAGATCGGCGTAAAGCTCTGTTTTCGTGGTGCTAGCGGAGATGTCAAAGGTATACATGGCAATACAGCTACTCAGTCGAGCGCCACTTTGCCACGATTCTTCTTCACCGTGCCACGTCCCTTTTTGCTGTCCACCCGCCGCGCCTTGGCGGCCTTGCTGACCTTGGTCTTGATCCGGGGAGGCGCACGGACAAAGGCTTCATCGATCAATTCGACAATCCTGGCGCGCGCATCCGCGCGGTTTGCTTCGCGCGTCCGGTGGCTTCGCGCGGTGACGATCAGTTCGCCCGCCGCCGTCATCTTGCTGCCCGCCAATATCTTCAGCTTGCGATAGGCAAAGGGTGGCAATCCAAGTGCAAACACATCGACGCGCAACTGGCACGCCGTCGCCACTTTATTCACATTCTGCCCGCCCGGCCCGGTGGAGGCGAGAAAGGTTTCGCTGATCGCGGCTTCGGGCAGGTCAAAGGCCATGGCCTGCCCTTAGCCGTTTTGCCTAGATGCTATCAACCATCACGATTTCGGCATCATCCAGCGCTTCGATACGGATCATGCCACCGTTCAAGGCTTCACTTTTTATGGCAACGCCATCGCGGGGTTCGACCACCACATCATTCACGCTGATCCGGCCCTTTGCCGACACCAGATAAACATGGCGGCCAGGCTCGATCGGATGATGCACCAGCTTCGCCAGCTTGAGCGATGCCCCCAGAACGCGGGCATCGGCGTTGATCATCAAAGCGCCCATCCTCGCCATAGCCACTTGCCAGCACGGTAAAGCGCCCCGACCGATCTGCCTTTGGGAATTGCCGCTGATCCCAACCCGGAGCGACACCGCGTTCGCGCGGAATGATCCAGATCTGGAACAATGCGGCAAAGGCCGTCTTCCAGATTATATTCGCTGTGCTGCACACCTGTGCCCGCACTCATCACCTGCACATCGCCCGCTTCGGTGCGGCCCACATTGCCCATGCTATCCCGGTGCGTGATCGCGCCTTCGCGGACATAGGTGATGATTTCCATATTGTCGTGTGGGTGCGGCGGAAAGCCGCTTTGCGCGCCAATTTCGTCATCGTTCCACACCCGGATATCGCCCCAGTGCATCCGTTCCGGGTCGTGATAGCCGGCAAAGGAGAAATGGTGATTGGCGTTTAGCCAGCCATGATCGGCCTTGCCAAGCGAAGCAAAAGGCCGGCGTTCAATCACCAGCCCGGAATGGGTTTCAACATCTGCCATGGAATTTTTCCGCATCGGCGGGGAAAGATTGTCCGCCGGAATGAACGATAGATGGGGTCCGATTTCCTGCTTTCAAGACCTGCGCCGGAAAGGCCAATCGATCACCTCCGCCACCCAGAGCGCCAACCAGATAAACACCGGTTGGAACATCAGCCTTGGCCCATGATACCACCAGCTGGCGTGTTTACCGCCCATCGGAATATCATATATTGCATGGTTGAAATTGGCGGGCCATACGCACAGCGCATAGAGCGCCAGGCCAATTCCTGCGGCGGGCCTTGCCCAACCGATCCAGTTTTTGGGGACCAGCAAGCCAATGGCCCCGGCGATTTCGGCAATGCCGGTCAAGCGCACCACTGTCTCGGGGAAAGGTACCCACCCGGCGTAATCGCCACGAAGCCTTGGGGCGAGACAATGTGCATGTACCCAGCAAAGGCATAAAATGCCGCCAGCAAAACGCGCAAAACCGCTCTAGACAACCGCCGGTTCCAGCAACCGGAGCGTTCCCGGCATCGGCATCAATTTCCGCCATGCCTCCGACGGGCAGGATCATCTGATCGGCGATATGTCCGAAAAATGCGCCTTGATAGACAGGGATTCCCAAGGGCTTCAAATGCTGGTCGAGCACCTGGCTCAAGCGTAAAGCCCGAAAAGGCTGCTGCCATCTTTGGCGTGGCAATCGGTGCATTGGCCAAAAACCACGCCCGCTAGTTTGCCCAATATCCCCGCCGCCGCCATTTGCGTCAGCATCCGGTCTATCCGGTATTCGGCCTCGTCCACATCTTCCAGAAACAGGATCGCGCCAGAAAAATCGGGCATATAGGGCGTGCCAACCAGCGAGGCGACAATGGTCAGATTGCCGCCGAGCAAAGGCCCGCGCGCTTTGCCGCCAGTCAGGGTCCGTGTCCGACCGTTGCGTTGAACCAGCCGGTCTTCGGTCGCAACTGGATTTTCGAGCAGCGGCGATTGCGCTTCAAACGCAATGCTCTGCAAATTGGCCACCGAAAGCTTGCCCCAGCGGCTGCCGCCATTGGGGCCATGCAACGTCAACGCCCCGCCGTTGGCCGCTATTGCCAGATGCAGTGCGGTAATATCGCTATAACCCAGCAACAATTTGGGATTTCGCCGGATCAGCCCGAAATCGAGATAGGGCAAAATCCGCGCACAGCCCCAGCCGCCCCTTACCGCGAATATCGCGCGCACCGATGGATCGGCAAACATCGCATTCACATCCGAGGCCCGCGCCCGGTCTTCCCCCGCCAGATAGCCATATTTGGCGAGCAAATTGGGTGCCCGTTTGGGCTTTAGCCCCATGGCAATGATCGTTTCTTCAACGATGGTTAGCGATTCATCTTCATCGCTGTTCGAGGCAGGCTCGATCAGGCCAATGGTATCGCCCGGCCGCAACCGCGGCGGCTTTGCCCGCTTCGATTGCGGGATCGAAACAGGGCGATCTGTAACAGCCGGAAGGGCCGGAGACGCCATCAGCGCCGCCAGCCCTGCCATGATGGATCGGCGATCCGGATTGCGTTGAACGGGGATCAGAACTTCACCTCTGCCGCCAGCGTGAACGAACGCCCACGGGGATCGGCAACGCGCGGCTCCCAGCTGCTGCCAGCACCAGTGTTGCTGTCATAGGTGATGGCAAAGGGCGGATCGGTGTCGAACAGATATTCTTGATGCCGCCGGTCATCTTGAACTTCTCCCATGCCTTTGCCGTGACCAGCAAAGTTATAGATGATATAGTGCTTAACATTCTCATTGAAATCGGGCCGGATCACCGTGCCATTGGCAGATGCCTGGCAATTTCTGAAGTTCTTATAGCCCTTGCGGAAAATTTGCGAGAAGCGAGACGCCCCAATCATCATTGGTCCAGCTGATATTGGCGTTATGCTTCCATTTCAGGCCAAGATCGCCCGCAAAGGTGAAAACGCCGATCAGGCTTGGTGCCATAGGGAGCGGCCGGAAGGAGCTTTTCCTTTTTCTTGAGCAGATAAGTTCCGTCGAGTGACCCAGACAAAGATCGCCGCCAAAGATATCGGTGTCAGCACGCAGCGACACTTCAAGCCCCTTCGTCCGCCGCGAACCGAAATTGTCAGCACGCAGATCAAGCTGCGTGATGATCCCGCTCCGTTACGGATAATCCGGTCAGGAAAGAAGGTCATGTTCGCCAACAATTGCGGAATGGTCAGCGTTCCAATGGTATCATCCACCGAAATGCTCCACCAATCGAACCGATGCACTGATCCGCGACGTTGGCCGAAAGACAACGCCGACACTAGCTTGTTTCGACGTTTCCGGCCCCAGATTCAGATTGCCGCCACTCAAAGTTTCCGGCGTGATCGCATCGCAACCCGGAATGGCAGGATTGAACGGCTCCCGCCGGGCAGCGCGATGGGTCAACCAACGTGTTGCCCGGATTGGGTGAGATGGTGACGCCATTGAATATCTGATTAAATCCCGGAACGCGGAAACCGGTATTATAGGAACCCCGGAACATCAGCCAATCAAATGGGCGGAATTTTGCCGAGAACTTTCGGATTAAAGGTGCTGCCAAAGCCGGTATAATCATCAACACGACCCGCTGCCGTCAATTCCAGCATGTCAAACACCGGCACATGGATTTCGCCATAAACCGCCTTCACATTGCGTTTTTTCGGGGTCAGTGCGTTGGCCTGATCAAAAGCTGCATTGAAAATATCCGGCGTGTTGAGCGCTGCATCGGGCGATCCATTGAATTCATAAGTTTCCTTCCGATAATCGGCACCCACTGCAATTTGCACCATCCCGCCCGGCAATTCAAAAAGTTCGCCAGAAATCGACGCATCGAATTGCTTCACTTCATATTGGCCGCCGTAAAGGATCGCCCCTTCGGCAGAAACAGCCTCTAGCGCGGCAAGCGCCTCAGGTGTTTGAGCTGTCGAGAACGGATTCAAAATTCCACTGTTGAAAAGTCCAACGATCCCCGGAGCCGAGGCTCCCGGAGCGGTCGGTGCGCGCGGATCGGCGCGTCCGGTTGCAGCCCCCGCCACGCCAGAAGCTGTTGCCTGCGCCGTTGATGTAAATACCCCGCGATAATGATAGCCAGTACCCAGAACGCGAAGAAGATTCGCTTTTCGCATAAGAAGCACCTGCGCGATAATCCCAGCCATCAGCAATCGGCCCTTCGATGCCCAAGGCACCGCGCAACGTTTTGGTGTCGGTCACATATTCACGCGACGCCGCAGGCAATGCAACGATAGCGGAAAGCAATCGGGCGGCCATAATTGGCGACGCAATGCCCGGAAATGTCGCGCAATATCCGGTTGTAAACGTCATTATAGGTCGCTGCCGTCAATGCGTTCAGCGGATAGGCTATCGGCAATGTCGTAGCGTTTGCCGGAATATTGGTTATTCGAAAAACGTTTTGCCGATGTCGCATCTGACCCGGTGACTTCTGCATAGAGTTCATGATCGCCCAGTTTCGCAGTGGCCCGGCCATAATAGGTCAGTGTTTCCAGCGGCTGCTGGAGCGTCGCGGCGCGCCCAGTATCCCATGCACAGGCAAAGGCGGCGCTGGGCGTAGCCCAAAGTGCTTCGTCATAGGCCATGCCGCCGTCGACCGAATCACATCCCGCGCCGCCCGGCAAATCAAGAAGGATTGATCCCGCCACTCATGCGCGCGTTGTGCCAAAGTCAAGGTTGGTCAGCGTCCCTGTCGTGCCACCCAGCAAAGTGCCACCTTGGGCGATACCAACACCGGCTGCGGACGCATGTTAACGGAAAGGCCGTCGCAATCGGCGTGCCGCGCGTGTCAATCGAAAGGCCCGCGAATGGGCTGGTTGCCATTGACGAAACTCGAACGGCTTCCGACCTTAAGCCGCTGTTCCAGCTTTTGCTGACCGCAGCCATGATGTTGAAACCCTGCTCGTCCAGATCGCCATAGCCGGCGGTTCCGGACAGGCGGTAAATCGGGCTGTCGCCCGCTTCGGTGATATCGATGAAGCCTGAGAGCGAAATCCCCTTGAAATCTCTTCTTGGTGATAAAGTTGATCACGCCGCCGATCGCATCGGTCCCGTAAATCGCCGACGCGCCGTCTTTCAGCACTTCGATCCGCTCGATCGCGGCAAAAGGAATCTGGTTCACGTCAACCGCCGAACCCGACAGCCCGTGCGCTGCGACACGGCGTCCGTTAAGCAGCACCAAAGTCGACGACGCCCCCTGTCCGCGCAGGTTTGCAGCCGACAGCCCGTTGGTGCCCGCGCTGTGCGCCGAGTGTACAACGTCGGAGTTCGATGCAAGATTGTCCGCCCCGTTGCCGTTGGACGACAGAAACGAAATCAATTGTTCGGGATTGCTAATCCCTTCGCGCGAAAGATCATCGGTGCGTGATGATCGTCAACGGCAACGCGCTGTTCGACTGGGTCGCGCTTGATCCGCGATCCCGTGACGATGATCGCCTTTGCAGAACTATCCTCTTCAACCTGTCTCGATCGTCGCAATCGATGCATCCTGCGCAAAGGCGGGATAGGCGACAAAACAAGTGGTCGAGAGAATGAGAGCCAGTTTTAACAGATTTTCATGGATAAACTCCCTGCTGTTGCTGACCTGGGCCCGAACATTTTGATTTTGGGCCGCAAAGCATGGTCATGATGTAAAGGCTAGCACGGCATTTTTGCATTGGCAAACGCAATTTGACGAAATTCGGGACAAATATGTCTCACTTTGCAAAAAAAATTTCACTCCCCTCGCAAAGTCGAAAAAACCGCAGAAATGAGTCACTTTTGACTCTTCACCCCCCTTGCAACTCGTGGATTCCTGCGCGTTAAGATGAAATTAACCTTTTAAGTTCATTTCCAATATGGTTAATGAAAGCCAACCGCTTCGCTGCGTCGTTACACAGCATGGTGGTTGGGGGAATGTTTAGCTTAAAGGGGTCGCCAGATGCGCGTGCTGCTAATTGAAGACGAACCGACAACTGCGAAGGCCATCGAAATGATGCTCGCGACCGAAGGTTTCAATGTTTACACCACCGATCTGGGCGAAGAAGGCCTCGATCTGGGTAAGCTGTATGATTACGACATCATCCTGCTCGATCTCAACCTGCCCGATATGCATGGCTATGATGTGCTGAAAAAACTGCGCGTCGCCAAGGTGCAGACGCCGGTGCTGATCCTTTCCGGGATATTCGGAAATGGATTCAGAAGGTGCGATCGTTCGGCTTTGGCGCCGACGATTATGTCACCAAGCCCTTTCACCGCGAAGAACTGGTCGCCCGCATCCATGCGGTTGTCCGCCGTTCGAAAGGTCATAGCCAGTCGGTGATCCGTACCGGCAAACTCGCGGTCAATCTGGATGCCAAAACCGTCGAAGTCGATGGCAGCCGCGTTCACCTGACCGGCAAAGAATATGCGATGCTGGAATTGCTCTCGCTTCGTAAGGGCACCACGCTCACCAAGGAAATGTTCCTGAACCACCTTTATGGCGGCATGGACGAACCCGAACTCAAGATCATCGACGTGTTCATCTGCAAGCTTCGCAAGAAACTGGCGCTGGCCTGTGGTGGCGAAAATTACATCGAAACCGTGTGGGGCCGTGGCTATGTGCTGCGCGACATGGACGACGAAGCCGATCATCAGCAGGTCGCGTAATCTGACACTACTTTCACCCGAGAGTTATAAAGGGGCGGTGCAGCAATGCGCCGCCCTTTTTGCTTTAGGGTCTGATGATTAGATCGGCATGGCACCGTTTGTCGTGCAAAGCTGCAAGCAACCTTACAGCCCGATTTTCCCCAATGCCTGATCCAGATCGTCAATCAGGTCTTGCGGATCTTCAAGACCAATGTTGATACGCAACATTCCTTCGACCACGCCCATCGCATCGCGGCCTTCTGCACCCATATTATGATGTGTGGTCGACGCAGGGTGGCAACACAGACTGCGACTATCGCCGATATTGTTAGAAATATCGATCAATTCCAGCGCGTTGAGCAGACCCATCGCCTGCGGACGCCCACCATCGAGTACGAAACTGAAGATCGGCCCACAGGCTTTCATCTGGCTCATCGCCAGATTATGCTGCGGGTGGCTGGCAAGGCCCGGATGCAACATTTGCGGCACGCGGCCTTCCAGAAAGCGCCCGACAGCAAGCGCATTTTCCGATTGTTTCATTGCGCGTAATTCAAGCGTTTCCAATCCTTTGTGCACCACCCAGGCATTAAAGGGGGAGCAATTGGGTCCGGTATTGCGCTGAAACGGCAGAAGCACATCGTTGATCCATTTTTCCGAACCGCAGACTGCGCCAGCGAGCACCCTGCCCTGCCCGTCCATCAATTTGGTCGCGCTATAGGCTACAACGTCTGCGCCATATTCCATCGGACGTTGCAGCACGGCGGTGGCGAACGCGTTATCGACGACGGTGGTGATGCCGTGCGCTTTGGCGAGGCCGCAAACATAGCCCATATCGACAATATCCATCGTCGGGTTGGCTGGGGTTTCAAAGAAGAAAACCTTGGTATTGGGCTGGATCGCGTCTTTCCACGCATCGTTATCGCGCGCATCGATGGTGGTCGTCGTGATCCCCCAACGCGGGAGCAACGTATCGGTCAGCCAGCGGCACGAGCCAAAGGCCGCGCGCGCCGCCACCACATGATCGCCCATAGAAAGCTGGCACAGCAACGCCGCCGTCATCGCCGCCATTCCGGTCGCCTGCATCCGACAGGCTTCGGCCCCCTCCATCAGCGCAATGCGTTCCTCGACCATTGCCAATGTCGGGTTTTGCAGGCGACTATAGGTCATCCCCTCTGCTTCACCTGCAAAGCGCGCGGCGACGGTTTCGGCATCGTCATAGGTGAAGCCAGAGTTCAGGAAGAGCGCCTCTGACGTTTCGCCATGCTCGCTCCGCCAAGTTCCACCGCGCACGGCTTGCGTCGCTGGGCGCCATTTCTGGGTGATGGAGCGGTCTAGGCCTGTGGTCTTTTTCATGGGAAGCGCTTTTCGGATAGAGAGGCGTTCAGGTCAATGCAGCAATCACAGCATCGCCCATCTCGCTGGTCGTCATGCTGCCGCCCAAATCAGGAGAACGGGCGCCATTCGCAAGAGCCTTTGCCACAGCTGCCTCAATCCTGTCAGCCACCGCAGCCTGCCCCAGCGAATAACGCAGCATCATCGCCGCCGACAATATCGTTGCCAGCGGGTTGGCTTTGCCCTGCCCTGCGATATCGGGCGCGCTGCCGTGGATTGGTTCGTAAAGCCCCTTTTGATTGGCATCGAGCGAGGCGGAGGGGAGCATACCGATGGAGCCGGCACACATGCTCGCTTGATCCGACAAAATATCGCCGAACAAATTGCCTGTCACGATCACATCAAACTGCCCCGGATTGCGGACAAGCTGCATCGCGGCATTATCGACATACATGTGGCTCAATTCGACTTCGGCGATATTCGGCATGGGTTTCGATCACCACATCGCGCCACAATTGGCTGGTTTCCAGCACATTGGCTTTATCAACCGAGCACAGTTTTTTACCCCGCGCCATCGCCGTTTCAAAGCCAACCCGCGCAATCCGGCGGACTTCGTCCTCGTTATACGACATGATGTCATAGCCTTCGCGCTTGCCGTCCGCCGTCTTCCGCATCCCCTTTTCGCCGAAATAAACATCACCGTTCAATTCGCGGATGATCACCAGATCAATGGCCTTGGCAATTTCGGGGCGGAGTGCCGAGGCATCGGCGAGTTCAGGGAAAAGCGTGGCGGGGCGCAAATTGGCGAATAGGCTCAATTCCTTGCGAAGCCCAAGGATCGCCTGTTCGGGCCGCAAATGCCGTTCCAGATTATCGCAATCGGGATCGCCGACCGCGCCAAACAGGATCGCATCGGCGCGCTTGGCCAGTGCCAATGTTTCGGGCGGCAACGGATGGCCGCTGGCCTTATAGGCCGCGCCGCCAACCAGCGCCTCTTCAAACACCAGTCCGGGAAGCGCCAGCACATCCAGCACACGGCGGGCTTGCGCGATCACTTCGGGTCCGATCCCGTCTCCGGGCAACAGGGCGATTAGCATGAAATACCTTTTTAGGATATCCGTAGCCCTGAGCCTGTCGAAGGGCGCTTCTCAGCTGTTTCGCTGAACCTTGAGCCGCCCTTCGACAGGCTCAGGGCTACGGTGTTAAATTTGGCGCTCCTTTGCCGTCCGACTTCAAATTAAGCAACCGCCCTTTTCAGCCTATCGACCAAACGCTCGCGTGCAGCAATCACATCCGCGCGATGTTCGCCCAAAATATGGACGATCAAAGCCTCTCGATTGGCCGCCATCGCTTTCAGCGCCGCTGCGGTTCCGACAGTGTTTTCGATGTCGCCGCCGCCGTAACCCAATTCCGCCAGCAACAATGCCTCAAAGCGGGCCAACGTTGGCGCCCACCCGCGCGCGGCTGGGGCCAGCTCAATTGCCTGCAACAAGCCGTCCAGCACGCTGTGCAATCGCGGATAGGGATGCGCCTCTGGCAGGGTCGCGGCAGTCAGGGCACAGGCCCAATCAATCCCGGCGGCCGCCAGCGGTTCGCCCAGCAAATGCCCCCGGCTATGCTCCATCTCAACCGTAAGCGAGGCCAATTGCCCGGGAATCCGCGCGCGCCATTCGCCTTTCACGATATTGCCGGGGATCAGCACGGGGCGGTTCGCGCGGCCTTTTGCGCCCTGCACATAGCCGCCAAGCAAGCCATGCTCCGCCGTCAAAGCCCGGACAATCGCTCCCGCCTCTCCGTGCGGACGGACAGCGCAGATGATAGCGGTGGCGGTTTGCTGAGCCATAAGCGCGGGCTAGCCGAATGGAACCGACAAGCGAACCAAATTCTATTAGGGGAAAACCTGAAATGGTGGGCGATACAAGGATTGAACTTGTGACCCCACCCGTGTGAAGGGTGTGCTCTACCGCTGAGCTAATCGCCCGCCGACCATTTCAGGAGCGCGCCTTTGGCAGAGCTTTGGTGGCCGCGCAAGCGCAAACGTTCAGCTTATGACCTGAAGTTGCGGCCCTTCGCGCGTTTGTGGGTTGCCGCCCAAACCGGTGAACATGGCATCGATGATGATGGCCAATTTTTCCTCGGATAATTTGGGTGCCATGTAAATCAGCATGTCTGGATTGCAATATACGTGCACCATTTGGTTGATCAGCGACACCGCCTGATCGATGGAAAGCCGTTCAAAATAGCCCTGATCCTGTGCCTCGACGACCAACACCGCGAGATAATGGTCACCGAGATCGACGTAACCGCGCACCACTTCAAAATATTGCTGGCCCAATTCGCAATAGCTTTTGAAAAGCTCCGGCTCGGCTTCAAAACGTTCACGGTTGAGAGTGAAGCGACGGGCGAAATAGGCATACATTTTGTCGCGCATCGGCAGACTGGAGCCGACAACCTCCTCCATAATCGCAACTTTGTCGGCAAACCAGTTTTCGGCAACCGCCTCTAGCAAAGCTTCTTTGTTTTCGAAAAAGCGATAGATGTTGGACGGCGACATGCCCGTTACGCCTGCCAATTCAACCAAAGAAATATCAACAGCCCCGCGTTGCCGGACGAGATCGTCCACAGCGTTCAGCAAGGTCCTGGCGACCGGCCTCGATATCGGTATGTGGACGGGCCATCGGTGGCTCCTGTATTATGCAGCTATAACAGTTTTGTGATATAGTGTAAATTTATTCAGGATTCAATTGCGTTAAACGCAAATTCGCTTTGCTTCGGCGCAATTCGCTCCCCATGCACGGCTGTCATGGCATCGTCCTCAATCAAGTTGGTGAGCGTCAGCCCCAGAAGCCTGATCCCCATGGGGGCAGGCAACAATGTGGCGAGCAATTCATGGCCGATGGCCGCCACCTCGGCCTTACCCGCAATAACATGGCCGGGCGAATGGGAGCGGGTAATCGTGCGGAAGTCGGCATAGCGCGCCTTTAGCACCAAAGTTTTGCCGTGTGTGTTGGATCGCTCGATCCGTTCCCAAACGATATCGATGATGCCGCCCAACGCCTCGCGCAATTCTTCATCGCTACGTTTGTCTTCAAAATAGGTGAGCTCCGCCCCCAAAGATTTGCGTTCGCGCGACGGATTGACCCGGCGATCATCGATCCCGCGCGCTGCTTTATACAGATAGTGCGCGAAGCTGCCGAAATGCTGTGCCAGCCATGCCTCGCTGCGCGCGGCCAAATCGGCGCCGGTCTCGATTCCCAGCCCAGCCATTTTTTCTGCCGTGCGCGGGCCCACACCGTGGAAACGGCGTACCGGCAGACCAGCAACAAAATCTGCTCCTTGTTCGGGCAGGATCACGCATAGGCCATCAGGCTTGTTCTGGTCGCTCGCCAATTTGGCGATGAATTTATTATAGCTGACACCCGCGCTCGCGGTCAGACCAGTTTCGGCTTTGATATCGGCGCGGATCGATTTGGCGATTTTGACGGCGGAGCCGATGCCTTGCTTGTCATCGGTCACATCGAGGTAGGCTTCGTCGAGCGACAATGGCTCGATCAGATCGGTATGGCGGGCAAAAATTTCGCGGATTTGGCGGGAAACGAGGCGGTACACCTCGAAACGAGGCTTGGTGAATATCAGATCGGGGCATTGGCGCTGGGCGGTAATAGAGGGCATAGCGGAACGGACGCCGAAAGCGCGTGCTTCATAGGATGCTGCCGCCACCACACCCCGTTTTGACGATCCGCCAACCGCCACGGGTTTGCCGCGTAAATCGGGATTGTCACGCTGTTCCACGCTTGCATAAAAGGCATCCATATCGACATGGATGATCTTTCTGGGAGTCGCGGTCGGTGGCAAAGGATCGGAGGCCATAAGGGCTTTTAATCCCTGCCTAGCACAAATCAAAGCTGGCAATCGCGTTTCTGGCCTTCCATAGCGCGCCGATGCAATCTCCCGCTTCTCTTCCGAAAAATACCCTTGGTGACAAAGAATTTATCGCCATGATGGCGGTATTGATGGCGCTCAATGCGCTGGCCATAGACACCATGCTGCCTGCCTTTCCGGCAATGGCGGCGGGGCTTGGCGTGGCGGGCAGCAATGCGATCCAATATGTGGTCACCGTCTATATGCTGGGCATGGGGGTCGGTTCGTTGCTGCACGGCCCATTGTCTGACAGGTTTGGACGGCGCCCGGTGCTTTTCGTTTCGCTTTTGGGCTATGTGGTCTTCGCGCTGGTTTGCGGTAAAACCTCGAGTTTTGAAGTGTTCACGCTCATGCGCTTTGCCCATGGCCTGTGCGGCGCGGGGCTTGGCGTCGTTGCTACCGCCGTCGTCCGGGATCGCTACTCAGGCGATGCTATGGCGAAACGGATGTCGATGATCTTCCTGATCTTCATGGTCGTGCCGGTAATTGCCCCCACGATCGGACAACTGATCCTGTGGTTCGCTGGTTGGCGGGCGATATATTATCTGTTTGCCGTTGCCGCTCTAGCCGTATTGGCATGGGTATATCGGCGATTGCCCGAAACGCTTGCTCCGGAAAATATCACGCCGCTACACGGCCCCGCCATGCTCAAAGGCTGGCGCGAGGTGGCCACGCATCGCACCGCTGGCGCATATATGCTGGCGGGCGGTGTGGCGCAAGGGGCGATGATTGGCTTTTTAAGCAGCGCGCAGCAGATATTTGATCATGTCTTCAAGGCCGCCGATATTTTCGCCTTTTGCTTTGCCTTTATCGCGATTGGCATAGCGGTTGCCAATTTCACCAATTCACGCATCGTCGAGCGCTTTGGCGCGCGGCGCGTTTCGCAAACTGCCAATATCATGTTCATTCTGCTGGCGGCAATCCAGTTCGGGGCCGCACTTTTGTTTCCGGCATCACTGCCGTTATTCCTGATCCTGCTTACCGGCAACATGGCTTTCATCGGCTTTATCGGTTCCAATTTCGGTTCGATTGCCATGCAGCCTTTTGGCGCAAATGCGGGGACAGCATCGTCATTCCAGAACTTCGTCCGTTCGGTGATTTCAGTCGGGATCGGTGGATTGATCGGGCAGAGTTTTCAAGGCAGCGTTGCCCCGATCATCGCGGGCTTTTTCCTGTGCGGGGTGGCCTCGCTGCTGTTCGTTTGGTGGGGCGAGCATGGCAAGTTATTCACCCGCCCCGGCACGACCCGGCACATGCCGCTTTAGATGCGGCGCAAAAAAAGGGAGGCCGGAGCCTCCCTTTTCTTTTCAGATTTTATCCACACCCTTAAAGGATGGGCGGCACCGATGTCGGCGGCGCGTCGGGATCATCCTCATGCACTTCAATAATGCCTTTGCCGACATGGCTGCGTGTTGCGGCTGTAGGCAAAATAGATGATCAGCCCCAGCACTGCCCAGCCCACAAAGAGCCCCAGCGTGTACCATGACAGGTTGAAGAACAGATAGAGGCAGCCCAGGATCGCCAGCGGTGCGACAATATTCACCGCCGGTGTCCGGAACGGGCGCACGCGGCTTGCATCAGTTCTCCGCAAAACCATCACCGCAATCGCCACCATGGCAAAGGCGAACAATGTCCCGGAATTCGAGATGTCCGCCAGCGCGCCTACGGGGAAGAAAGCCGCAAACAGTGCGACAAAAATCCCGGTGATGATCGTGATCACATGCGGGGTTTTAAAGCGCGGGTGGATGCGCGAGAAGGCTTCGGGCAACAATCCGTCGCGGCTCATCACAAAGAAGATGCGCGTCTGGCCGTACATCATCATCAGCACAACAGACGGCAAGGCCAATCCAGCGGCAAGCCCGACAAGGTTGCCTACTTGCTTCCAGCCAATTTCGCGCAATGTCCAGGCAAGTGCCTCCTTTGAACAGACGACGGCTTCGTTGGCGATGGCCGAGCAAGCGGCGGTCAATTCCGAGCTGCCCGTTGCAATCCCCGTTCCGTCAGCAGCCAGCATCGGTTGTGCGCCAACCGAACCGATCACCCCTGCTGCCACCAGCAGATAGAAAATGGTGCAGATGGCGAGCGATCCGATCAGACCGATGGGCATATTGCGTTGCGGGTTTTTGGTTTCTTCGGCAGCGGTCGAGACCGCATCAAAGCCCACATAAGCAAAGAAGATCGAGGCGGCAGCAGCCGATACCCCGCCAAAACCCAACGGCGTGAAGGGTTCAAAATTCTCCATATTCATCACCGGTACGGCGAGTGCCACGAACAGGGTGAGCGCAGCTATTTTCACGGCAACCAAAATGGCGTTTACGTAAGCACTTTCGGTGGTTCCGATCACAAGCAGCCACGTCACCAGCAAAGCGATGATGGCGGCAGGCAGATTGACCAACCCTCCAGCGGTCGGCCCCGCAGACAAGGCATCGGGGATATTTATTCCCGCCAGATTCTCGACTAGCCCGACAAAATAGCCCGACCAGCCAACGGCCACCGCCCCTGCCGCAATGGCATATTCGAGCACCAGCGCCCAGCCAACCATCCAGGCGAGCAATTCGCCCATCACCGCATAGGTATAGGTATAAGCCGAACCCGATACCGGCACCATCGATGCCAGTTCGGCATAACAAAGCGCCGCGACCGCGCAGACGGCCCCAGCAATGATGAAGCTCACCATCATGCCCGGCCCAGCTTTTTGCGCGGCCTCAGCCGTCAAAACGAAAATACCGGTGCCGATAATGGCCCCGATCCCCAGCATTGTAAGCTGGAATGCGCCTAGCGACCGGTGCAGCGATTTCTTCTCCGCTGTCGCCAATATCGCATCAAGCGACTTTACCCGCCCGAAAATCATAGTGTTTCTCCCCAAGAATATGGCTGTCGGGCGAACCTAACCGCTAATCCCATCCGCGCAACTTAATTTCAGCGTACCAGCATCGGCCCCAGCTTTTTTCCACCGAAAATATGGACATGCAGGTGCGGAACCTCTTGATGGCTGTCGAGGCCGGTGTTGGCAAGCAAACGGTATCCCGGCTCCACCAGCCCCAAATCCCGCGCCACTTTGCCCACGGCGCGAACAAAGCCAGCAATCTCCGCATCGCTGCCATGTTCGCTGAAATCATCCCAACTCACATAAGGCCCCTTGGGGATCACCAGAATGTGCGTGGGCGCTTGCGGAACAATATCATGAAACGCCAGCGCCCATTCATCCTCATAGACCGTCTTGTTCGGGATTTCCCCTCGCAGGATTTTGGCGAAGATATTCTGGTCGTCATAAGGCTGGGTTGCATCAACGGACATGGTTACTCCTTTATCAACTTTCGCGCGCAGCTTTTTCGGCATGCCCGACACACCTTCACGCCGTTCTAGTTCGGCCAGCACGGCATCGAAATCCAACCCGGCATCGGCAAGCAGGACCACCAGATGGAATAGCAGATCAGCAGCTTCGGCAGTCAATTTTGCGGGATCGCCCGATAGCGCCGCGATCACCGTTTCGGTCGCCTCCTCGCCCACTTTCTGCGCGATTTTGGCGCGTCCCCTTGGCGAACAGTGAAGCGACATAACTTTCCGTTCCGCCTGCATCGCGCCGCGCGCGGATGACAGCTTCCAGCCGCGCCAGACGTGTTTCTTCCCTCATCCGCCCACCCCTTGCAGTTTTTGCACCATGGCCCGGTCTTCCTGCGGGATCAGCCCTTCGAGAACGCGCCAGAAACCGGAGATCGAATCCTGCCCTGCCTCTGCATAGGCCGAAGCCACCCCCGAACGCAGCGATTCAAACAATTGCGCTTCAAACTCCGCGCCGGCGTCGGTCAGCCGCAGCAGTTTTTGCCGCCGGTCGTTCGCTCCCGCTTTCGATTTCGATCAGCCCGCGCCCCGACAAATCATTCAGCACGCGACCCAATGATTGTTTGGTGATCGCCAGCAATCTCAGCAATTCGGTCACCGTCAAATCGGGCTGGCGCGCGATAAAATAAAGCGCGCGGTGGTGCGCGCGGCCCAAGCCCTGTTTAGCCAAGCCTTCGTCAATCGCCCGGGTCAAGCGGGTATAGCCGAAATATAGCAGCTCAACTCCGCGCCGAACCTCATCCTCGCTTTGAAATTGCGGCGGGGCGGAAAAATTAGTGGCGACAAGATGGGACAGCCATATTGACGTATCTTGGCGCGGCTCATATCAACATACAAGCATTTCCTTGAGCGGACATCATGATGACCAATGCCCCCTGCCCTGTTCTAACGCACATTGCCCATCCTTCACCTGCGTCCGACGCGGATCGGGCAAAGTTGATCGCCGACCCCGGTTTTGGCAAAACTTTCACCGATCATATGGTCACGATCCGCTGGACCAGCGAAAAAGGCTGGCACGATGCCGTGTTGGGACCGCGCGGCCCTTTGACACTCGATCCTTCGGCGGCGGTATTGCATTATGCACAGGAGATTTTCGAGGGTCTGAAAGGCTATAAGCTTTCGGACGATAGCATGGCGCTGTTCCGCCCCGATGCCAATGCACGGCGTTTCAATGCATCGGCGCGGCGGATGGCGATGCCCGAACTGCCCGAACAACTGTTCATCGATGCGTGCAAAGCGTTGGTCGAGATTGACAAAAACTGGTTCCCAACAGTCGAAGGCGGCTCGCTGTATCTGCGTCCGTTTATGATCGCGACCGAGGCGTTTCTGGGAGTGCGTCCGGCCAACGAATATCTGTTCATGGTGATCGCGGCCTCCACCGGCAATTATTTTAAAAGCGGCGCACCCGCCGTTTCGCTATGGGTGAGCGAGCATTATAATCGCGCAGGCCCCGGCGGAACGGGAGCGGCGAAATGCGGCGGCAATTATGCGGCCAGCCTTGTCCCCATCGCCGAGGCCATGAATGCCGGACACGATCAGGTCATATTCCTTGATGCCAGAGAACATCGCTGGATCGAGGAACTGGGCGGGATGAACGTGTTTTTTGTGTTTGAAGACGGCAGCCTGCAAACGCCGCCAATTTCCGACACGATCTTGCACGGCGTAACGCGCGATTGCCTGATCGCTTTGGCCCGCGAAGAGGGTCTTGTCGTGCGCGAAGAACCCTACGCAATCGATCAATGGCGGGCAGATGCCGAATCGGGACGACTGATCGAATCCTTTGCCTGCGGTACAGCTGCCGTAGTGACGCCGATCGGTAAAGTCAGTGCGCCGGAATTCAGCTTTACCGTCGGCAGTGGCGGCCCCGGGCAATTGACCCAGAAACTGAAAGCGCGATTGATCGATATCCAACGCGGCGTTGCCGAAGACAAATATGGCTGGGTGCAAAAGATCGTTTAATTTTGTCCGATTGGCAGATTGCGTTCCCGCTTTCTCTCGCTATAAGGCCGCTCGCCTGCGCTGAGTAGCGGGGGCTGCTGGGGTGTCGCCAAGTGGTAAGGCACCGGCTTTTGATGCCGGCATTCGCAGGTTCGAATCCTGCCACCCCAGCCATTTTATCTTTCGATATATTCGGCATAGAACTGAATTCATTTGAAAACTTTCGGCTAGATTTTGACAAGTGGACGGAATTGCGTCCTTTGCGATTAACGAAAGGTCAGCGTTGTAAATAGCTGTAACCGGATTTACGCATTTTCTGGATTTTTTACATTCGGCAATTATTTGCTTGCAATTGAAACGGGAGCTTTTTCCCTATAAACAAATGTAAAGCTGGGTGGGTTTGCAAAATGCGGATCGCAATTGCTGACGACGAAGCAAGATGTCGTCATCTTATCTGAAATCGATTATCGAAGAAATGGGCCATAGTTGCGGTAACCTTTTCCGACGGCGCGGCAATTTCGCAATCGTTGATGCGCGAAACTTATGATTTGCTCATCCTCGATTGGTCGATGCCCAAAAAAGATGGTCTGGAAACGTTGAAATGGATGCAAGGCGCACTGCAAGAGCGTCCGCCCGTTATCATGATGACCAACCGCACCGCGAAAAAGGATATCAGCGACGCCCTGAACGCCGGCGCCGATGATTATATCACCAAGCCCGAAGATCGCAGTGTGATCATGGCGCGGATCAACGCCATGCTACGCCGCAATGCGGGCAGCGGCGCTTTCGATACCAAAGCGACCTATGGCAAATATGCATTTGGACCGGATCGAACAAACCGTTTCCTTTGACGCCGAAACAATTGCGCATGACCGCCAAGGAATTTGAACTCGCCGATCTGTTTTTCCGCAACCGCGATCGCACCTTGTCGCGCAATTACATCATGGAAACCATCTGGCGCACCAATGCGGCCCTCGCCACGCGTACGCTCGACATGCATATCTCGCGGGTTCGCTCCAAGCTTGATCTGAAGCCGGAAAATGGGTTTCGGATTTTCACCGTTTTCGGATATGGTTACCGTCTGGAATCCATGGATCCCAAATAAGGGAGGTCCGATAATGAGACGCTTTGCAATTGCCGCCTTGCTGGTCACGGCAGTTCCCGTTGTGGTGACGGGCGCGGAAAGCAATAACGGAAATTCCGTGATTTACGAAGTTCAGGCGCGGAGACACGTTGATAGAGCTGTCGGAAAAATTTCTGATCCGGGCCTCGGATTACCGGATTGTTCAAAAAACAAATCGGGTCGGCAATCCGCAATTGCTCGCAGTCGGCCAAAAATTGCGGATCAATCGCGACTTGTTGAAATTTCAGCCCGCCACAGCGCGTATCGTCTCGGTCAGGGGCAATGTTGATATCGTTCGGGCCGGAAACACAACCATGGCAACCAACGGGCTGTCTGTAGGCGAAGGGGCTACTCTGCGGACCGCCGGTTCATCCTTTGCCACAATTTTGCTTGACGACGGCTCCCGGATATCGCTGCCGTCCAACAGCGAAGTGAAGATTGCCCGTTTGCGGAAATATGTTTTGGGATCGAGCATTGATTATGATTTCGATGTATCGCGCGGCGGATTGAATTCGAAAGTCGCCAAAACGAAATCTGCCGATGATCGCTATCAAGTCCGCACGCCAAAAGCCGTTTCAGCGGTGCGTGGAACCGAATTTCAATCTCGGATCAACGACAGCAGCGGCAGCGATTTTGCCGAGGTGGTTGAAGGTGAGCTGGAAGTCGGCCTTGCCGCAGGTAAAAATGTAGCGGTGGCAGCCGAAACCGGACTTTCGGTTTCGCAAAACGGGTCGGTAACTACTGAAACACTGCTTCCTGCACCCGAAATCGCAAATGCGGGCAAGATGCAGATGCGTCCCAAAGTCCGCTTCGATTTCGGCAATGGCATCTTCGCAGGCGATGCGCGTTTTGCTCGCCAATGATGCTGGGTTTGTCAACACGCATTGCGGACATGACGAGCGCAGATGGCATGGTCGAATTCGATCAGCTCGAAGACGGCAATTATTTCGCACGTTTTCGCTCGATTTCGCCCAATGGCTTTGAAGGCCTGCCACAAACCTATGCCTTCAAACGGCGGTTAAATTCGGTTTCGGGAAGTGCGGGAAAAGGCGATGTCGGCTATGCCTTCAAATGGTTGGGTGAAGGACAAGGGAACGATCCGTTACCATTTCCAGCTGCATCGCGACAGCACCCAATCGCTTCCCATTGTCGATGAAGCGGGCTTGACCGAAAGCCAAATAAACCTATCCGACCTTTTACCGGGCGATTATTATTGGCGGGTTGCGTCGATCCAATTTGTCGACGGTGAAGTATCTGAAAGCTGGACGGAATTTGAAAAACTTGCTGTTTCAGCGCCTTGATAGAAATTTTGTCCGGTGAATATCCGGTTACGGCTGCTTGTCGAATGGGCGGTGGTCGCACTGTTTTCAAGCCTTACAATCCTGTTGGCACTGCAATGGCGTGGAACGGCGGCGTTTGACAATTTGGTCTATGATCAATTGAGCAGCATTTGGCGACCGAGCGCTGATGATGATATCTTGCTGGTATCCATCGACGATCCAAGCCTGTCCGAGATCGGCAAATGGCCCTGGCCGCGCCGCACCCACGCCGAATTGATCGAAAAGCTTAAACCGGCGCAACCCCGTTCGATCCTCCTCGACATATTGCTGAGTGAGCCGGGCGAAGCGGTCGACGACGAGGCCCTGGCTAAGGCGATTTCCGGGAGTGTACCGGTATATCTGCCTGTGCATTTCGTAACGCCCGGCAATGATGGCCGCGCCTATGACACCGAATTGCCAACTGCACAGCTAGCCGGTGGTGCGAAGGGACTAGGGCATGTCAATGTCGAGTTTGATAGCGATGGCCGGGTGCGGCGGATTGCGCTGTGCTTCCAGCCCGAAACCGGTGAAAAAAAGTGGCCGCATATTGTTGAAATGGTCGCAAGGTCGGGTGGCAAACCGACGCGTGCATTTGCGCGGTCAGTTAATTGCGGCCAGACATTGCTTATCCCCTATGCGAAGCGCGGAAGCTTTGCCGAAATATCCTATACCGATGCGCTGAAAGGCGGGATACCGGGCGGACTAATCAAGGGCCGCGACGTCATCGTTGGCGCAACGGCGGCGGGATCGGGCGATTCCTATCCGGCTCCCTTTAGCGACGGAGGGCTGCTTTCGGGTGCGGAAATCATGGCGAACGTGCTGGCCGCGCTAAAACGCGATAATTTCATCCGTGCCGGTTGCCGACTGGATTGTGATCCTGCTGTCGATCATCCCTTCGCTTGTATTGCTGCTCGGTTTCCTGAGATTGCGTCCGCGCAATGCCTTGCTCGTTTCATTGGGAGCAGTCGCCGCCATATTGCTGGCCAGCAGCGCCGCGTTATCTGTGCGATACTGGTTTCCGCCGGGCGCTGCGCTGATTGGCATATTCCTGGTCTATCCGCTTTGGGGCTGGCGTCGATTACAGGCGATGAGCGATTTCATGGGAACTGAACTGGGCGAGCTGGAAAGCGAAGGTGAAGTCATCCCGGTTCTGCAACAGCGTCCGGTTGCCGATGACCTTGTCGGGCGACAGAGTGAACGACTGGCCGGGGCTATCGATCATATGCGGGATTTGCGGCGATTTGTTGCCGATACGCTTGAACATATGCCCGACCCGCTGATGGTGACCGATTTGGATGGCGGCATTACCCTGACCAACGAGCTTCTCGACGAAAGTTTGGGTCATGACGTCACCGGCGCGAATTTTAACGACGTTCTCAATGAAATTGTTCACCCGCAATTCCGGCGGCAAGTTGACGCTTATCTCAAGACTGCAACCCGAGACGATAGGGCTGCGGAAACTGATACCGGTTCGCATTTCGTCCGTTTTGATTCTGCGCGGGATCGAACCTTCGTTTTGCGGACAGCGGCCATCCGCACCGATGCGGACGAATTGCGGGGGCATATCCATTATTTCGCCGACATCACCGATCTCGCCCGTGCCGAAACCGATCGGGAAATTGCACTCCAACTTTTGTCGCATGACATGCGCGCACCGCAATCCGCAATCATCGCGCTACTGCCCGACATAGCCAACAAGCCCGCTGGTGAGCGGATCGAACGTCACGCCCGGCGAACAATGCAGCTCGCGCAGGATTTTGTCGATATCGCTCGTATGGGCGAAAGCGCATTTGAAGGCGTCGATATTTTGTTGGCGGATTTGGTTCGCGATGTGGCCGATAACATGTGGCCGCTTGCCCGGGAAAAGGACGTCAATATCCAGGTGGCCGATGAAAGTGGTCAAGCATTTGTCTTTGCCGAACCCGATAGTCTGTCTCGCGCATTATCAAACCTGTTCGACAATGCGATCAAATATAGCCCGAATGGCGGAACGATTCACGCCATTGTAAAGCGGCTGCAAGCCAATGGTGTGGCATCGATTTCCGTATGTATTGAAGATGAAGGCGAAGGGATAGAAACTGGAATTGCGTCCCGCCTGTTTGAACGATTTGCCTCTAACCGTTCGGATAGCGCGCGCGTAAAGGGTATTGGATTGGGATTGGCTTTTGTTCGCGCCGTGGCGGAAAAACATCAAGGCCAAGTGTTTGCAGAAAACCGAAGCGAAGGCGGCGCACGCTTTGTATTGTCATTGCCCGAGGCCCCTGAGCCTGCCGATGGCGAACATAGCTGATATCCAAAACCGCGCCTAACGCCCCTTTTTGCGGAGTATGCTATAGTTGCCCTTTGGGCTGCCGATATCGACCAAGGCTGCGTCGATCAGCATCGGAAGGATAGCCGCTTCGTTGCCCTTGCAATGATATTCTGCGGCATTCGACCTGTAATAAATCGCACCGTCTTCCAAACGCGAAAGCGACAGGCCGAACCGATATTCAACGGGTTCACATTTACCCGATTTTCGGGGTGGCTTGATCTGCGTAGTCTCGGCAGCACCATTGCCAATGCGTAATTTTAGCGCAGCGGGCAATGCCGAAAAGGTGGCATCGAGCCGCATTGGCGCGGTTTCACCAATGGCCAGTCCTTTGGCCAATAACCGGCTCTCGATGAGCTGGGTCACTTCGTTCGCTTCACCGAAGCTAATCCGGTTGCCCCAGAAATAGCGCGAACTGGCTGGAGTATTTTCACCAATACTAGAGACACGGGTTTCAATCGGGCTGGTGCAGCCCGTTGCCAAAATAGCCAAAATAAAGACACCAGCATATTTCATTGCGATCACAGGCATATGCCACTGATGGTGTGGTTGCAAGTAAGCCTGCGTTTAGCCGTTATCGGGTGAATAAATAATAGATCACATACAGCCAGCTGAAAAATCCGTGAATGATTGCCCACAGCACCGATTTATGCGTTGTAAAGCTGATCGCAATGGCCAGCGCGCTGCCGAAGCCAATGCCGCTTTTCACGACATCACGCTGAAATCATAAATCCCCGACCGTTCATGCGGCCTTCTTTTCCCGCTCGGAAATTTCCTGATTGAGCATTTCGGCAAGCAGGAATGCCAGTTCAAGCGATTGCGCCGCATTAAGCCGCGGGTCGCAATGCGTGTGATAGCGATCCGCCAGTGCCGCGTCGGTGATGGCAATGCCGCCACCGGTGCACTCCGTAACATTCTGTCCGGTCATTTCCGCGTGGATGCCACCGGCAAAGCTGCCTTCGGCGCGGTGAACGGCAAAAAAGCCCCGCACTTCGGCAAGGATGCGTTCAAAAGGCCGCGTCTTATAGCCGCTCGCTGCCTTGATCACATTGCCGTGCATGGGATCGCAAGACCAGATCACCGGATGCCCTTCACGCTGCACCGCACGGATCAGCTTGGGCAATCCTGCCTCAACCTTGTCGTGCCCATAGCGCGCGATCAGCGTCATTCGACCGGAAATTCGGTCCGGGTTAAGCGTATCGAGCATATGCAAAAGCGCATCCGGCTCAAGGCTGGGCCCGCATTTAATGCCGATGGGATTGCCGATCCCGCGCAAAAACTCGACATGGGCCGAACCGTCAAAACGCGTGCGATCACCAATCCAGAGCATATGCGCCGACGTGCTGTACCAGCCCCCCGTGAGCGAATCCTGCCGTGTCATTGCCTGTTCATAGGGCAGCAGCAGTGCTTCATGGCTGGTGTAGAAACTGGTTCCCTTAATCTGCGGCACCGTTTCTGGCGTGATTCCACAGGCTTCCATGAAAGCGAGGGCTTCGCCGATCCTGTCGGCCACATCTTTAAACTTTTTCGACCATGGCGAGCGCGCCATGAAATCATGGGTCCAAGCGTGCACCTGATGCAGATTGGCATAGCCGCCGTTGCTGAAAGCACGCAGCAGGTTCAGCGTGGAAGCAGCCTGGCTATAGGCGCGAACCATGCGTTGCGGGTCCGGTTCGCGCGCGGCGGCCTCAAAAGCAATGTCGTTGATGATGTCACCGCGATAGCTGGGCAATTCGACGCCATCGATGGTCTCGGTATCGGCTGAACGCGGTTTGGCAAACTGCCCCGCCATCCGCCCGACCTTTACCACCGGCATCTTGCTGGCAAAGGTCAGCACCACAGCCATTTGCAAAATGACGCGAAATGTGTCGCGGATATTATCGGGATGAAATTCGGCAAAGCTTTCGGCGCAATCGCCGCCTTGCAGAAGGAAAGCCTTCCCGTCCGCTACTTGCGCCAGTTCACTGGTCAGATTGCGCGCTTCACCGGCAAAAACCAGTGGCGGATAATTGCGAAGTACTGCTTCGGTTTCTGCCAAGGCTTTAGCATCGCGATAGGTCGGCATTTGCAATGCCTGTTGGCTGCGCCAGCTGTCGGGCGTCCATTTCGCCGCCATGTTAACTATACTCCGAACGATTCGATTGGGGCGTCTCTCTAGGCCTGCTTCCCATGGTGACGCAAGCCAGACGGCTAAACCCGCTGGATTCTGCGGATTTTGTTGCACCGCAGCAACACCAGTGATGTGATTGTAAATTCTGCTATTTTAACGTTTATCCATAGACCGTCCCAAGCTGGAACATGCCGAAATTCGCCCAACATTGGGGTGGTGATTGCCCCTATATGCGACTCACGATTTCCGGGGTTCAGGCAGCAAACAGGGCAATGATTCACCATCAGATTGACCAGATTTCGGCGAAAAAGCCGTCTCGGCCAGCCCCGGCACCCAAGCGCCGTCTGTTTGGCCTGCGCGAATTTGTGGTCCTCGCCATTGCCTTTGCCATGCTGGCTTTGCTGCCAACAACGGCACAATTTGGCAGAAATGTAGAAGTGCGGCCAACCGACGCCTTTGGTTCTGCAGAAAAGCCTTCGGAAAATTTTGCGGGATCCGCCTTTTATTTCATGGATCAATCATCCATCGCCGATACGACGCCACCGCCCTCCTATGATTCATCGGTCTTCTCTCCAGATGCGTCCTTTGCAAGCGCGACAGATCCGGCAACGCATGTTGGCGACACGGGATTGAACGCTGCCATTGGCGCAAATCTGCCTTTGCCCTCGGCCAATGGCGGGCCTGGTGCCCAACCATTTGTATTGCGCGCAGGCGGTGAAGATTATTCGCGCGCGCTCAAATGCCTCACCGATGCGATTTATTATGAAGCGGCGAACGAGCCCGATGCCGGTCAACGCGCTGTCGCTCAGGTGATCATCAATCGCATGCGCCACCCGACCTATCCCAACAGCATTTGCGGTGTGATCTATCAGGGTTCGGAGCGGCAGACCGGATGCCAGTTCAGTTATAGCTGCGATGGATCCATGGCCCGTATTCCGGCACGCGCCGCTTGGCTGCGTGGACAGCGTGTGGCGATGCAGGCGCTTGCCGGTTATGTTTTCACACCTGTTGGCATGGCGACACATTATCATGCGACCTATGTCTATCCCTATTGGGCACCTAGCCTGAATTTCATCGGCACAATTGGCGCGCACCGTTTTTATAGCTGGAAGGGAAGCGCAGGACGCCCCTCCGCATTCTTTGCTCGCCACAATGGTGAACCCTTCCCCGGACCGAAGCCCAGGGCATGGTCGCCACGCGCCACCCCGATGCTCGATCCGATCCAACTGCAAAAGCAGTATGAGCGGGAATATGCAGCCGCGCGACTGAAAGCCGAGGCCGAAGCGCGAAGTGGTATGCAGTCCACGGCAACTGTGCATCCTTACGCAGATATACAGCCCGGTCGTGCCCGCGTTGCCCCGCAATATGCTCCGCCCCAATATTCTCGCGAAGCGCAATCACGCGGGGGCGAAGCGGCCTATGGTAGCGGCAACCTGCCCACCAATGGCAATGTGAAACCTGAGTTTCAGACAAGCGGAAGCTGGAAATCAATGCCCACAGGCTGATTGCAGATTGCTCCGCATTGGACCCGGTTGCCGATGCCGGTGCGCGCACATTACCACATTGTTAAGCGGTTATGGGTTAGCCATCTAACACTGCTTAAAACCTAGAAAAACGGAAAAAGCGCCTTTTTTGGCCGGAGTCCGTTTTATGCATTCCATCAAATCTCTTTTTACGCTTGATGTCACGCCCGAGCGGATGCATTTTCCGGTTCTGGCGGGAAGTAGCATCGTTGCCCATGCAACCAAGCAAATGGTGCAGCTGGCGGCGAGTGTCATAGATCCACTGATCATACTCGGCCCCGAAAACAGCGGCAAAGCAGCTATTGCCCATGCCATCCATATGATGTCGCAATTATCTGATCAGCCCTTTCTGTCGTTCGATTGCGCTGACATTAGCGAGACAGATCGAAACAAGATTTTAGCGATAGGGCTGGATTGGCCAAAGGAGAATTTCCAAGGATCAATCTACCTTCAAGAAATCGGCGCGCTGTCCACTGACCTGCAATCAGCGATGTGTGCGTGGATCGATAGAAACGCATTGCAAGAACGCCCGATCCGCCTGATCGCTGCAAGCCAGTACCTGTCCGATAAGCTGTCAGCCAATGGCCGATTTGAGCCGATGCTTTTCGCCAAGCTGGAGAGATTAATCATACCTACCCAGCCGTTGATACGCAGACGCCAAGATATACCGGCATTGATCATGGCAATCTGGACCAATAATCACATCTCCTTGCCACCAAGCCTGAACCGAGCGGCCTGGCAAATGCTCGAAGAGCATAGTTGGATTGGCAATTTTAGCGAACTTCAGCAGGTCGCACAAATTATGGCCTTAGCGCATGGTGGCAAAAGGATGAATGCCGACCAAGTAAAGCGGCTGCTCGCATCGTGCGCCAACCGCTACAATGAACAAAAAGCAGGCAAATCATCTTTTAGTGAAAGCAAGACTCCGCTTGATCTGAACGCGCATCTCGCGCGCGAAGAGGCCATGATCTTGATGGCGGCACTCGAACGTGGAGGCGGGCTAGTGCAGCAGGCCGCCAAGCTCGCCGGTGTAGACGTCAAGGTTTTCCGCGAAAAAATGCAAAAACATGGAATTGAGGCGAATTAAGCGGGAAGCTTCAACCGACATCTTAAACCACCCTCAGGCCGGTTTTCCAGCGACAATGAACCTCCATGGGCCTGAGCAATGGCACGGGCAATGGTGAGGCCCAAACCAGTCCCCCCGCTTTGACGGCTGCGCGATGTTTCGGCGCGGGCAAAGGGCTCAAACATTTTGGCAATCTGGTCTGGAGGGATGCCGGGGCCATTGTCGTCAACTATGATCTCCACAGACTGCGGGCCGCCGGTAAGTCCGATGCTGGCGGTGTCACCATAATGCAGGGCGTTATCAATCAGGTTACGAATGGCGCGCTTCAGCAAAACCGGGCGTACAGTTGCGATTGCGCGCGTTTCATTCGGCAGAAATGAGATCGCAGCGTCACTTGGAAATTCATCAATCACCGTTTCGAGCAGCGATTGCATATCGGTTTGTATTGGAGCTTCACTACCCTTTCCGAGCCGCGCAAACGTCAGGATATCGTCCAATATCGCGGTCATTTCGGTGACGGTTGCAGCCATTTTTTCGCGTTCAATATCGTCTTCAACCAATTCGATCCGCACCCGCAACGAAGCCAACGGGGTTTTCAGATCATGGCCAATCGCCCCCAGCATCACATCTTTTTCGGTAAGCAACGCCCCCAGCCGATCCTGTGCACCATTAAAGGCATGGATCAGATCTCGAACATCGGAGCGGCCCTTGCGGCTGAAGCGGGGCGACTCCGCCGGCAAGGCCCGCGCTTTGCACCCGGCGAGTTAAAAGGCGGAGCGGGCGGGCAATCCGCCGTGCGATCAGTGCCAATGGGATTAACACTGCGAGATAAAGCACCGCCGTCTGGATAAACAGCATGAAAAATGGCTGTCCGCTAAATGGCCTGAACATAGGCAGCGGCACTGACCCATTGGCCTTTGCCGTTTTGCATTGTCAGCAAAACCGCTTCGCTTTGCTTCACGCCGGTTCGGCTTGCCAATGCGAATTTTCTAGCTCCGTTCCAACACGGAGACGTTCAATTCTATCGGCAGGTTTTCTAATGGCCCCAAAGCCAAGCTCCACCGACCGGATGTTGGGATCGGCGGCAAGCAGATATTCGCGCGCATGTTGGCTCATTTCGCCATAGGCCATGTGAAATGTTCCGCGCGCAGCGGCGCTTTGCTCGTTCACAACAAAAATTGGCGCACGACGCCTGCCACCATGCTTAAAATGCGGAACATGCTGATCCCGTCGACGCTTTGTCGTTCGATCTGGTTCGAAACGCGCGCAACGAGCATAGAAGATGCCTCGATTACTGCCCTTGCTTTGCACTGGACACCAGCAAAGCGCGTATTTGCGGCCTGCGCGAGCAACAAGGCAAGCGCTACCACAGCGAGCAGCTGCCCGTAGAGGCTCGATGGCCAAAATTTGCGAAGCCACGCCACTACAACCGCTCCACATCCACCGAAAAGCGATAGCCGCCTCCCCAGATCGTTTTGATAAAGGCGGGGTCTTTGGGATCAGGCTCCAGCTTTCGGCGCAGACGGCTGATCTGGTTATCGACCGCCCGGTCAAACGGTCCGGCAAGGCGGCCGCGCGTCAGATCGAGCAATTGATCGCGGTTCAGCACCTGCCCTGCCCGTTCGACCAACGCTTCCAGCAACCGGTATTCGCCAGACGAAAGCGGGATCATCACGCCTGTTGGATCAAATAATTGCTGCTCGGCGGTCCGCAATTGCCATCCGCCAAATCGATAGCCCGCACTTTCACCATTTATTTTGCGCGCCGGAGCAGTTCCCCGACGCAGCGCAACCTTGATCCGCGCGACCAGTTCGCGCGGAGAGAATGGCTTCACGACATAATCATCTGCACCGATTTCAAGGCCAACAATACGGTCCGTCTCTTCGGTCTTTGCGGTGAGCAAAATCACCGGCGGCCCGCCGCTTTCGGCGATATGCCGCGTCAGGCTAAGGCCATCTTCACCGGGCATCATAATATCGAGCACGACAACGTCGATATCATAGCTGGACAAAGCGGTGCGGGCGGCGGCGGCCTGCTCGGCTTCGGTCACCCGATACCCTTGCCGTTCGAGGTAGCGGGCGAGCGGATCGCGGATCGACACTTCATCGTCAACCAACAGCAAATGGGGGCGTGTTTTATGCATAAAATAAGCAACTATCGACTTTGAACCCAAAAAAATACCGGCCCGATGCCAAAGCACCGGACCGGAACGTACCCGGCAAAGGGGGAGGGAGGAAGCCGGGCATCGTTTAACGGGTGAAATCAGTTTGCGGGCGTCGTAGCGGCTGGCCGCGCTTTCGCTTTGGCCGCTTGGCGTTCCGCAGCCGGAAAGACTACCGTTCTTGTCGGTGTCAGCGGCGATAAAGCGCGTTTCAGCGGCGGCCCGATATTCCGTCTGGGTCAGAATTTTGTCGCCATTGCTGTCGGCCTTGGAAAGCAAAGCCATGCCATGGCCTCCCTCCATTCCGCCGTGTCCACGATGCCCACCATGACGACGCCCCATCCGGCCTTCGCCTTTTTGCCCACGCATTTCCATGCGCGCGGCATGGTGAGCGGCGAATTCGGCCTCGTTGATTGTGCCATTTTTATCGGCATCCATTTCGGCAAAGCGCTTTTTGGAGCGGGCTTCGCGGTCTTCGGGGCTGATCTTGCCATCGGCATTGGTATCCATCGCCTTGAAGCGCGTTTCGGCTTGTGCAATGGCTTCGGCCTTGCTGATCACGCCATTGCCATCAGCATCGGCTTTGGGCTTATCCGTCATGGCAGGAACGGCAATCGCGGCCGCTCCGACGATCAAAGCCAACGCACCGCCTGCGATAAGGAAAGATTTTTTCATAAAGGACATCCTTTGAAGTCAAGTCGTCCGGCAATTCCGGATTAATGGCTGACTACAGGATAGTTGTCGCAAACTGATACCGCGACAAGAGGCTTATTGTCGCATTTTGTATCAACACAAACTGGAGCGGGTAAGGGGAATCGAACCCCTCTAGCTAGCTTGGAAGGCTAGTGCATTACCACTATGCTATACCCGCTTGTTGGCCGCGCTTTTGCCACTGCGCGAAGGCAGCGTCAACATCGGCGCACTCAATGCTTCTTGTCTGCCCAGATCGCCTTGTACGAAAACCATGTCAGCACAGTGAAAATCAGCAAGAAGATGAGTGCAGCCCAGCCTGCGGTCTTGCGCGCTTCCATCTTGGGCTCGGCAGTCCACGCCAAAAATGCAGAGACATCTTTTGCCATCTGGTCTTTGGTCGATTTTGTGCCGTCATCAAAACTCACCTGACCATCGGCAGTCAGTGGCGGGGCCATCGACAGGTTCAAGTTGGCAAAATAAGGATTGAAATATAGCCCGTTGCCCGGACGGTTTTCCTTGGGCAGCGCTTCGCCATGTTCATTCTTATAAGTCGCCGCATCGGCATAGCCGTTGAGCAACGAATAGATATAAGCGGGGCCATTATGCCGCGCCTTGGCCATCAAAGACAGGTCAGGCGGAGTGCCTTCCCCTGCATAAAACACGGTTGGCAATTTATCGGAAATCAAGTTCGGGCGTTCACCGCGATCTCCGGTTTTCGGATCGAACGTCTTTTGCGGATTGGCCCAGCCTTTGGCTAGCGTCTTCAACTGACCTTCGTCATAGCCGAATGCTGCAAAATCGCGGAACGACACCAGACCAAGGCTGTGGCAGGCGGCGCAAACTTCCTGATAAACCTTTAGACCACGTTGCAATTGACCTTTGTCATATTTGCCAAGCGCGCCGTCATGGGCAAACGACACATGCTTGGGATGCTTGTGGAATTTGGCCTCTGCGGTTTCCGCAGCAGGATCAGTGATCATTTCATAAGTCGTGAAACCAGCCGAGACGAGCAGCCAGCCGCTGAAAAACAGCCCAACGAGAAAAGCGAGAAGACGAACCATGTTTTGATCTTTCCCTTGATCAGGCTGTAGCCGGTTGGCCGGTGACGGCTTCGGTGATGCTGTTTGGCAACGGAAGCGGTTTTTCAATGCGCGAGATGATCGGCAAAATGATCAGGAAATGCGCGAAATAATAAGCACCCGCAATCTGGCCAAGCAGGATATATTTGCCCTCAGCAGGCATCACACCGCAATAGCCGAGGATGACGATGCACGGGATCAGGCCAAACCAGAAGAACTTCTTGAACAGCGGGCGATAGTTGCCCGAACGCACCGGCGAGGTATCAAGCCAAGGCAGGAAGAACAGCAGCGCAATCGATCCGAACATCGCCAGCACACCCAGCAGCTTTGCCGGAATGAACAGGAAGTCCACCGTGAACGCGCGCAGGATCGCGTAGAAGGGCCAGAAATACCATTCAGGCACGATATGCGCGGGCGTCGACAGCGGGTTGGCCGGGATATAATTATCCGGATGGCCCAGAAAATTCGGCGCGAAGAATGTCAGGATCACAAAAAGATCAGGAACACGCCAAGACCGACGCCGTCTTTCGCGGTGTAATAGGGATGGAACGGAACGGTATCTTCCTTCGTCTTCACCGGCACACCAGTGGGATTGCCCGAACCCGGAATATGCAGCGCCCAGACGTGCAGGATAATCACACCCAAAATCACAAACGGCAGCAGATAGTGCAGCGAGAAGAAGCGGTTCAGCGCGGCCTGATCGGGCGCAAATCCGCCGAGCAGCCATTGCCGCAAAGGCTCACCCACCACCGGAATGGCCGAGAAGAAGCCGGTAATAACCTGCGCGCCCCAAAAGCTCATCTGCCCCCACGGAAGCACATAGCCCATGAAACGCGGTTGCCATCATCAGCAGGAAGATAACCACACCCAGCAGCCACACCATTTCGCGCGGCGCTTTATACGATCCGTAAAAAAGGCCACGGAAAATGTGGATATAGACGACGATGAAAAAGAAGCTCGCGCCGTTCATATGCGCATAGCGCAGGAACCAGCCGCCATTCACATCGCGCATGATATGTTCAACGCTGTTGAACGCGCCATCGACGCTGGCGAAATAATGCATGGCAAGCACGATGCCGGTGATGATCTGGATCATCAAGGCAACGCCGGCGAGCACACCGAAATTATACAGCCAGTTGAAATTGCGCGGCACGGCATAGCCACCGCCAATGGCATTATACATCAAGCGCGGAAGCGGCAGCCGTTCGTCCATCCACTGCATGAAGCGGATGTTCGGGCTTATATTCGTTGGCGAAGGGGGAACTCATGGTTTTGTCGCTCCTCAACCAATTTTCACGACAGTGTCGGAAATGAATGCAAATTCGGGAACTTGCAGGTTCAGATGGCGCAGGGCCTTTGCGGATGCGGCCAGCGGTATCATAATGCGAACCATGGCAGGGGCAGAAATAGCCGCCAAACTCGCCCTTCACTTCGCCTGCTGTTGCACCCAGCGGCACGCAGCCAAAGTGCGTGCATACGCCCATCGTGATCAGCCAATTTTCTTTGCCCGGCTTGGTGCGTTCGGCGAGAGTTTGCGGATCGCGCAAGCTGCCAATGGCAACCTTGTTGGCTTCGGCGACTTCGGCGGCGGTCAGATTGCGGATGAACACCGGCTGTTTGCGCCACATGGTTTTGATCGCCTGCCCCGGTTCGATCGCGGCAATATCAACCTCGATCGAAGCCAGCGCCAGCACATCGGCGCTTGGGCTCATCTGGTTGACCAGCGGCAACGCAACCGCAACAGCGCCCATGCCAGCAAAGCTTGTTGCTGCAATATGGATGAAATCGCGACGGCGAACGCCATCGGTTTCTGCCGATTCTGTCATGCTTTCCACCTGTTCGACCGTAGCCATGTATTGCCCTCAGATTCGTGCGGCAACCTCCGATTTAATATGGAAGGCCAGCCCCAAACTTGCTTATGTTTTTTACGCGAGACATAGCTGCCTCACGCGATTCAGCGGCCTGATAGACGCGTCACCCCCGATTTGCCAACAGGGAATTTGGCCAATATGCGACATATCATCGCAACACACTTGCAAAAAATGGAATTAGCTGTGGAAATCGCCCTTTACCAGCCCGATATTGCCGGAAATATCGGCACCATTTTGCGGCTCGCCGCGTGCTTTGGAGTGCCTTGCCATATCATCGAGCCCTGCGGCTTTCCCTTTTCAGACAAAGCGCTGAAACGGGCGGGGATGGATTATGCGGCGCAGGCGAAAATGCAAAGGCATGCGGACTGGGAGAGATTTCGAGCAAAGGGCGGTCGCAAACGGACAGCGGATATTGTTAATGAGCAGTTCGGCGTCGATCCCCCTACCCCATGTCATATTCACTCCAGACGACATCATCTTAATGGGATCGGAAAGCGCTGGTGTTCCTGCATCGGTGCACGACCGCGCCGATCTGCGAATCCGGATTCCGATGCAGCCGGGATTTCGATCCTTGAATGTTGCCGTCGCCGCTGGCATCGCTTTGGCCGAAGCGCTGCGACAGACAGGGCAGTTTCCAATGGAGCAAATATTATGACCCTTTCCCTCGACAAGGACCAACAAGCAGCGCGCGACTGGTTTGAAGAGTTGCGCACCCGCATCTGCGCCGAATTCGAGGCCATAGAGCAAGAGGCCGGTTCGGACGCGCGCTTTGAATTTCTCGGCTGGGATCGCACCGAGCCGGACGGCTCGCCCGGCGGTGGCGGGGTGCGCGGGGTGATGAAGGGCAAGGTTTTTGAAAAAGTCGGCGTGAACGTCTCTACCGTCGGCGGCGCGTTCAATGCCGATTTCGCAAAGACCATCCACGGTGCGGGCGATGACACTGCATTCTTCGCAACGGGCATCAGCTTGGTCGCGCATATGGCCAATCCGCATGTGCCCGCCGTCCATATGAACACCCGCTTTCTGGACACCTCAAAGCGCTGGTTTGGCGGCGGCGCGGATTTGAACCCGCCAATTGCCTATGACGACGACACCGACGAATTCCACGCCCGACTGCGCGCCGCCTGTGCGCCTTATGGCCCCGATGTTTATGAACGCTATAGAAAATGGGCCGAGGATTATTTCTGGATTCCCCACCGGCAAGTGCACCGCGGCGTTGGCGGGATTTTCTATGACCATCTGGAATGTGAAAGCGATACAATGTTTGAACGCAATTTCGCCTTGACCCGCGATGTGGGCGACGCGTTCCTCGATAGTTTTCCAAAGATCGTAAGGCGGCGGATGGGGATGGACTTTACGCCCGAACAAAAGCGCGCGCAGCTCGTGTGGCGCGGCCGCTATGCCGAGTTCAACCTTGTCTATGATCGCGGCACGATGTTTGGCCTGAAAACCGGCGGCAATATCGACGCGATCCTGATGAGCCTGCCGCCTGAAGTGATCTGGGAGTGAGCGGAATTTAATTAGGGACAGAATTTAATTAAATTTACGATTAGGTATCGCCAACCGCGTTGGCTGAATTTAATTATAAACTGTCCCTAATTAAATTCCTGTCCCTAATTAAATTCTGTCCCTAATTAAATTCGCGCTAAGGACCAATATGCATTATTTTGAAGATATCGAGGTCGGCAAAAAATCCAGCTTCGGCCATTACGAGGTCACCCGCGAAGAAGTGCTGGAATTCGCGCAAAAATATGATCCGCAACCCTTTCACCTCGACGACGAAGCCGCCGCCCAAACCCATTTCGGGCGCTTGTCCGCCAGCGGCTGGCACACATGCGCGATGACGATGCGGATGCTGGTCGAGAATATGAAGGTGAACCAGCAGGCAGGATTGGGATCGCCCGGAGTGGACGAAATCCGCTGGCTGAAACCCGTTTATCCCGGCGACACTCTGCGCGTGGAGAGCGAGATATTGTCCAAACGGCAATCGCAATCAAAGCCCGAGATGGGCAGCTTTCAGGGGCGAAACACCGTGTTCAACCAGCATGATGAGGTGGTGATGACACTGGTGTCGATTGGGTTGATTAGGGTGCGGGGGGATGAAAAGAGAATCTAAACCGGAAGCAATTGTTGCCAAGGCTTGGTCGGCAACAGCACATCAATTGCATCGCCAACTGCGACCACTCCACCCATAATTACGATAGCCATCACACCGCATTTGCGAATCAGGCTGCCATCTGCTGCCGTATCTAAAACGGCCTGCATCAATACGGCTGTGTGACCGTTGATTTGATGGCACGGGTTACGAAGCCCGGTGATTTCAAGGATCGCACCTGAAGGAAATTGCAACCGCGTATTTGTGGGGAGCGCCAACACGTCTAATCCGCTCGTAACGACATTTTCACCGAGGTCACCGGCGGCATCCGAAAAGCCTTTGTCGGCCAGTTCCTTGAACAACTCGGCATGAATCAGGTGCACTTGGCGTAAATTCGGTTGGCTTGGGTCTTTGGCACTCGGCTGCGGTGTTTAACGGTGACGCCGCAATGAGCATCCCCTTCGACGCCTGCGCCGACAATGATCTGTATCTTAGGGAAAGTTGTTTTCCCAAGCCCATGGCCGTTACGCATCGAGACTGCTAAAACGATACCCCGGCCGCCAATATTAATATTGTGACGCTGCATTTGTGTGTCACCGATTTAGTGCAGCGATCATTATTCACAGGCCCTGCTTAAGCCCCAAAGTGCAGGCCTTTTTTAACGCCACAAGAGCCGCTTCGGGATCAGCAGCGCCGCCATTTCCAACCTGATACATGTAGCCGAGAGCGTTACAGCTATAGGCAACCCCGCCATCGCATGCTTTGCGATAGTAAGTGCGCGCCAATGGAGGGTCAGTAGCGCCGCCTTCCGCTCTGATGAACATGCGGGCAAGGTCGTGACAGCCGTCAAAAAAACCACCGTCGCAGGCCTTGCCATAAAGGGAACGGGCCAGCGGGAGATCAGAAATGCCACCTTCTCCTGAATGATTTAAGCGACCCAGGCTGTGACACCCCTCTGCGAACCGACCGTCGCATGCCTTACCATAGAAAAAACGCGCCCTTTGAAGATCCGCAGCACCTTCAGGTTGTCTAAGAGTAATCGTAATGGTGCCGTTTTGATGCATGAGGCCAAGTTTGAAACAGCCCGCTGCAAACCCGCCGTCGCATGCTTTGCCAAAGGCAGAGCCCGCCTCGCCGTAATTGTTCGCTTGATAGGCGATCTGCCCAGCGTCGAAATGTTTCTCGGGCTTTACGGTCTGAGCCAATGTGGGGCCATTGATGCAGAACAATAACAGGTAAAAGCTGAGGCATGACGGCAAACCGCGTAACATCTGCATATTCGGTTCCTTATACCACCCTTTGCACAACGAAGGCGCAGGCTAGTCGAACAATATCGGTTGAACAACCGTCAGCTTTTATAGCGAATTTTCAAAAATTTTGCCAGTTCACTTCCGCCCAAACAACTTCTCCACATCCCCCAACGCCAGCTTCACCCAAGTCGGCCGTCCATGGTTGCACTGCCCGAATGCGGGGTCACTTCCATCTCTCGCAGCAACGCGTTCATTTCTGCCACGTTCAGCACCCGCCCTGCCCTCACCGAGCCGTGGCAGGCCATGGTGGCGGCGACATGGTCTATGCGTTCTTTTAGCGAGAGCGCGTCGCCATAGGCGGCGAGATCGTCGGCCAAGTCGGTGACCAGCCCGCGAATGTCGCCATCCCCCAGCATCGCGGGCATGGTGCGGACCAGCATGGCGGCGGGGCCGAAACGCTCCAGCTCAAGCCCGAATTCAGCCAACTCCCCTGCCCGCGCCTCCAGCCGGTCGCAGGCGGGTTCGTCAAGCTCGACCACTTCGGGCACCAGCAAGCCCTTGCGCCGCCATAGCGCCTTGCACTCGCCGCCGCGCGCATCCTTTCGAGCACCAGCCGCTCGTGCGCGGCGTGTTGATCGACAATCACCAGGCCATCCTCAGCCTCGGCGATGATATAGGTGTTGGCCACCTGCCCGCGCGCAATGCCCAAAGGATGGCGGGCACTTTCGGGGACGGCCTGCGTGGCAGCCTCGGCGCGGCCCATGAGCGGGGCGAGGTCTTCACCTCTGAAATCGCGCCCAGACTGGCAAAGCTGGATCGGGATTCGGCCAATCCCGAGAAAGCCGGGCCGGAAAACGAAGCGCGGCGGCTATAGTCGCCCTGATACGCCATCGGCGCAGCGGGCAAAAATATCGCCCTGTGCCGTCTGGATCGGCTCCGTCTGCCAATTGGCCAGCGCCGCTTCAGCCGGACGTTGCACGCTCCTGAAGCCCGAACCATCGAGCGCATGACGCAGCCCCGACACGATCATCCCGCGCACCAGCGCCGGATCGCGGAAGCGCACTTCGGTTTTTGCCGGATGCACATTCACGTCAACTTCGCTGGGCGGCAGTTCAAGGAACAGCGCGACCACCGCATGGCGATCACGCGCCAGCATCTCGGCATAGGCCCCGCGCACTGCACCCACCAACAGCCGATCCTTCACCGAACGGCCATTGACGAACAGATATTGGTGATCGGCCACACCGCGATTGAAGGTGGGCACGCTGGCAATCCCGCCAAGCGTAATTCCCTCCCGCTGAAAATCCAGCCCCACGCTGTTATCGATCAGCTCGCCACTGGTCAGCGCCGCCACGCGTTCGGGCCGCGTCATCCCCGGCTGCACCGCCAGTGTTCGCCGCCCGTCATGCTCCAACGTGAAGCCAATATCGGGCCGCGCCATCGCCAGCCGCCGGACGGCATCGAGGGCCGCCGCATATTCGGCACGCGCGCTTCGCAAGAATTTCCGTCTGGCAGGGATATTGGCAAACAGGCTTTCCACGCGCACCCGCGTTCCCGGCGGCACGGCAGTGGGACTTTCGCTGACGAGTGCACCATGATCGACGACGCGCTCCCAACCATCGCCCTTCCCCTGCAACCGACTCTGGATGGTAAAGCGCGATACACTGGCGATGGACGGCAAAGCCTCTCCACGAAAGCCCATGGTCGTCACTTGATCGATATTGTCATCGGGTAGCTTCGATGTCGCATGCCGTTCAAGCGCCAGCGCGATATCCTCCCGCCCCATGCCGCAGCCATTGTCGGTCACCTCGACCAGATCGAGACCGCCACTAGTCAACCGGACGGCAATCTGGCTCGCGCCTGCATCAATTGCGTTTTCCACCAATTCCTTCAACGCACTGGCCGGTCTTTCCACCACTTCACCGGCGGCAATGCGGTTGATCAGCGTGTCGGGAAGCCTTCTTATTGACATAAAGCCGCGCCTAGCCCAAGCGCCCGCCCCAAGCGAATCCTTTAATGGTGGATAATCCGCTTTTCCCTGCAATTTGCTGTTTTTAAAAACAGTGATTTCCTGTAGGGCGACGCGATTGTCATTGGCACCAATATTCGGACCATGGCCCCAACCTCTTAACTGCTTTTCCGGGTGGAATTTTTTCAGATGTTCAAAATACCGTTTTTCCGATTTGCCTCTCAAGACATGGCAATCGATCTGGGTACTGCAAATACCGTTGTTTATGTTCGCGGACAGGGGATCGTCCTGAACGAACCGTCGGTGGTCGCAATTGAAACGATCAATGGCATTAAGCGTGTGAAAGCCGTGGGCGACGATGCCAAATTGATGATGGGCAAGACGCCTGACAGCATCGAAGCCATCCGTCCGCTTCGCGACGGGGTGATTGCCGACATCGATGTCGCCGAACAGATGATCAAATATTTCATCGAAAAAGTGCACGGCAAACCGAGCATGTTCCGGCATCCTGAAATCGTGATCTGCGTGCCTTCGGGTTCCACCTCGGTCGAGCGCCGCGCGATCCGCGATGCGGCCTCCAACGCTGGGGCAAGCGCAGTTTATCTGATCGAAGAACCGATGGCGGCGGCGATTGGGGCTGACATGCCCGTCACCGAACCAATCGGATCGATGGTGGTTGATATTGGCGGCGGCACAACCGAAGTTGCAGTGCTTTCGCTGCGCGGTCTTGCCTACACCACGTCGGTTCGTACCGGCGGCGACAAAATGGACGAAGCCATCGTCTCCTATGTCCGCAGACACCATAACCTGTTGATCGGTGAAGCCACCGCCGAGCGGATCAAGAAGGATTTCGGAACGGCGCGCGCGCCCGCCGACGGCATAGGCCACACGATTCACATCAAGGGCCGCGATCTGGTGAACGGCGTTCCCAAGGAAATCTCGATCAATCAGGGCCAGATTGCCGAAGCATTGAGCGAACCCATCGGCACAATTGTCGAAGGTGTGCGGATTGCGCTGGAAAATACCGCGCCCGAACTTGCCGCCGATATCGTCGATCAGGGCATTGTCTTGACCGGCGGCGGTGCGTTGATGGCCGGGCTGGACGAGCATCTGCGCGACGAAACGGGACTGCCCGTGACCGTTGCCGAAGACCCGCTGACCTGTGTCGCCATCGGCACCGGCCGGGCCATGGAAGACCCCGTGTTCCGCGGCGTCCTCTTGACCGCCTAAGTTAGGTCAAGAAGATGGCGCCGCCACAATACCGGCGCCCGGGTTACTCCCGCAAAGCGCAATATAGCCTGTTCGCAACCTATGTGATTGCGATTGCGGGGGCTGTGGTTGCTGCGCTTTTGCTGTTGATTTCGGTGGCCGATCCCAAGGGGTTTAACGCGCTGAGGACATTGGGCCGCGAGGTGACAGCCCCTGTTTCCCGCTTTTTCGATAGCGTCCGGCGAAGCACGACGGATATCGGCCGCAACACTGCGGCCTATCTCGACGCGGCTTCCAAAAATGTGGCGTTGGAGAAAAAGCTAAAGGCACAGCGCCCGAAAGTAATAGAGGCCGCCGCGATCAAAAGCGAAAACCGCCGGTTGCGTGCCTTGCTGCAATTAAGCCAGGAAAATCCGCTGCAACAGATCGCCGTCGGTCGCCTGATCAGCAGCACCGCCTCAAGTAGCCGCCGGATTGCGACCCTGTCGATTGGCAGCATCAGCGGGGTCGAAGCCGGGCAGCCGGTGCGTTCGCCCGAGGGACTGATCGGCCGGATTATCGAAACAGGCCCCACGACGGCGCGCGTATTGCTTATTTCCGATGCCGATAATGTGATCCCCGTGATGCGGACCACCGATGGTTTGCCGGCCCTTGCAAGCGGCGCTGGCAACGGCCTGATCAACATTCGCCCGCTCGATTTGGGCATGAACCCATTCAAGCGAGGAGACATCATCGCGACGTCGGGCAATGGCGGGCTATATCCGCCCAATGTGCCCTATGCCGTCGTCCTGCGAAAGGCAGATGATGGTGCCTTGGCCGCTCCGCTGGCCAGCCCCGGCAACAGCCCCTTCATACTCGTGATGCGTCCATTTGAGGCGGAGGCAAAAGCCACGCTGGAAACACCCCCGGAAACGCCGATGGCACCCCCAAAAACTAGCGCCAAAAAATGAAGCAAATCGTCGCTGCCAGTAAACGCATCTTGGGCGAGCGGAGCTATAAATCGCGGATCGACCGGGAGCAATCTCCGCTACGTGCGTTGCTGGTCCCGGTAATATCAGTGCTTCTGGGTTCGATGTTGACGATAATGCCCTTTTTCCCAGAAGGCCCCATATTGCCGCCTTTCGGTTTCATGCTTTTCCTCGGATGGCGGTTGTTGCGGCCGGGATTGTGGCCCGTCTGGGCAGGACTGCCCTTTGGGTTGTTCGACGATCTGTTCAGCGGCCAACCTTTTGGCAGCGCAGCATTCACCTGGTCGCTTACCATGTTGGCAATGGAAGCCATCGACGCGCGGATTTTTTGGCGCGATGCCGTGCGCGATTGGCTTATCGCGGCGGTCGCCATTTCCGCGATCACATTGCTGGGATTTCTTTTTTCAGGGCTGGCACACCGGATGCCGGATTTGACCATCATCCTGCCGCAACTTGTCCTGTCGATCCTGTTGTTTCCTCTGGTCATGCGCGTGTGTGCGCGGTTGGATAGTTGGCGATTGGCGACCTGATGGACACGCGCGCGCCTACGTCAGGACAAATCGAACTCAGCTTTAGTCGCCGGACGATGTTTATCGGCGGGGTGATGGGCGGGATCGGCGCGCTTTTGGCCACACGTATGGGCTATATCGCGCTTGCCGAGAACGAGCGGTATAAATTGCTCGCCGAAAGCAACCGCGTAAACATGACGTTGATCCCACCCCGGCGGGGCTGGTTCATCGACCGTTATGGCAAACCCATCGCCACCAACCGGGCCGATTTCCGCGTCGATATCATTCCGGACAGGCTGGTAGACCACAAAGGCACAGTTCAAACTCTGGCCAATTTACTGGCGCTTACTGTCGATGACGTCGAACGGATTGAGCGTGAAATTGGCGAAGCGAACGGGTTTCAGCCGGTGCAAGTGGCCGAAGGGCTCGATTATGAAAGCTTCGCCCGGGTCAGCGTGCGGCTGCCTGATATGCCGGGGGTCAGCCCGCGTCAGGGCTATTCCCGCTATTACCCTAGCGGTGCTGCCGTTGGCCATTTGCTCGGCTATGTCGGTGCTGCGTCTGCCGAAGACTACCGGGCAAACCGCGATCCGTTGCTGATTACGCCGGGTTATAAAATCGGTAAAGGCGGGCTGGAAAAAACCCTCGAACAGAAATTGCAGGGAAAAGCGGGAGCCCGCCGATCCGAAGTCACCGCGCGCGGAAAGATTGTCCGCGATCTGGAAACACAGCCCGATATTCCGGGCAAGCCCGTACAGCTGACCATTGATATCGACTTGCACAATTTTGCCGCACGGAGGCTTGGACAGGAATCGGGATCGGTTGTGGTGTTTGATTGCCAGACGGGCGACATCCTCGCCATGGTATCGATGCCTTGTTTCGATCCAAACAGTTTCTCGCAAGGGATCGGGCGGCTCGAATGGCAGTGGCTGCGCGAAGACGATCATTTGCCGTTGGTAAACAAAACCGTGCAAGGGCTGTATCCGCCAGGATCGACGTTGAAACCGATGGCGGCACTTGCCCTGTTGCAACATGGTGTGGAGCCCGATGAAACCGTTTCCTGTGGCGGCGGTTATCGTCTTGGTGATCGCACCTTCAAATGCCTCGGGCGCCATGGTCCGATGAACATGCGAAATGCGATCATGAAAAGCTGCAACACCTATTTCTATTCAATGGGTCGGCGGATTGGCTATGATAATATTGCCCCCATGGCGCGGCTATTGGGGCTGGGGCAGGAATTTGAGCTGCCCTTCCCCTCGCAACGCTATGGCACCGTGCCCGACAACGCGTGGAAGATGAAGAAATATGGTAAGGAATGGACGCAGTCAGACACGCTGACCGCCACCATCGGCCAAGGCTATGTCTTGGTCAGCCCGTTCCAACTCGCCTTGATGTCGGGCAGGATCGCGTCGGGTCTGAACATTCAACCGTCGATTCTGGCTGGCAAACGCAAGCCCCCTGCGCGCCTGCCAATCCCGGAAGAACATCTGGCCATTGCCCGCGAGGGCATGGACATGGTGGTGAACGCGGGCGGGACGGGAGCGCGGAGCAAACTTGATCTCGAAGGCGTCGCAATGGCCGGAAAAACCGGCACCGCCCAGGTGCGCGGCATCAAGGGGAGTTTCCGCGGACAAAGCGGCGCGTGGAAATATCGCGATCACGGCCTGTTCGTCTGTTTCGCTCCGGTTGAACAGCCCCGCTATGCGGCGGCGGTGGTGATCGAGCATGGCCTGGGTGGCGCGAGGGCTGCGGCCCCGGTGGCAAAGGATGTGCTCACCTTCCTGTATGATCGTGAAAAAGCGATGGCATCGCTGGAAGCACTCGAAGCAGGCTGGGGCGGCAGTATAGACGCGCGTATGGAGCGGGCCTTTAATGCTTTTCAGGGTGAGCGGGCCGGTGGCATCCAGTCTGCGCCGAAACCGCCCAGCGACGGGGCGACCGGATGAACCAGATCATCCCTGCCCCTATTGCGGCGCTTCCTTGGCGGGTGATTTTCATCCTGATGGGCCTGGTTGGCTTTGGCGCAACCGTGCTTTTTTCTGCAGGCGGCGGCTTTGATCCATGGGCGGGCAAACATATTTTGCGCTTCATGGTCTTTCTAGCAATGGCAATCATCATGTCGCGAATGCCGCTTACATTCTGGAAAACCGTAACTTTTCCGGTTTATGGCATCCTGTTTGCACTGTTACTCATCGTCGAGATGGTCGGCTTTGTTGGTGGTGGCAGCCAGCGGTGGATCAATTTGGGCTTTATGACCTTACAACCATCCGAGTTGATGAAGCCCGCCGTGGTTCTGGCGATGGCTTGGTATTATGATCAACTGCCTCCGTCACAAATCAGCAATTATCGTGCTTTGTGGCCTGCAATACTCATCATGGGGCTGCCGTGGTTTTTTGTCGCGGCGCAGCCCGATTTGGGAACCTCTATCGCTGTATTGTTCGGCGGCATCGTTGTCGTCTTTGTCGCAGGTTTGCCGATGCGTTGGTTTGTGGGTGCAGGAGCAGCCATGATGGTGATCGCACCTTTGGGCTTCTTCTTTGGCCTGCGCGAATATCAGCGGAACCGCGTACTCGTTTTCCTCAATCCCGAAGAGGATCCGCTGGGCACCGGCTATCATATCAGCCAATCGAAAATCGCCATCGGTTCCGGCGGATTTTTCGGCAAAGGCTTTATGAACGGCACCCAAAGCCACCTCGATTATCTGCCCGAAGGCCATACCGATTTCGTTTTTGCGACCATGGCAGAAGAATGGGGAATGGTGGGCGGATTGTTCATCCTGTTCCTGTTCTACCTGTTGATCCGTTGGGGCCTGAACGTGGGGTTGTACAGCCGTTCGCGCTATGGAAAGCTGGTCGCTATCGGGCTGACGGCAACGATTTTCTTCTACATCATGATAAACTTGCTGATGGTTATGGGGTTGGCCCCGGTGGTCGGCATCCCCCTGCCCTTTATAAGCCATGGCGGATCATCAATGCTGACGATCATGATCTGTATCGGTATCATCATGTCCATCGAACGCCACCCCGAACGCCGGACTTTCAATTAGAGCTGACGATATTAATCCACACCTCTTTCCGCTGGTGGCGGAGAGGCCGTGGCTCACTAGAGCATGATGACTTTTGATAGAATCGCCTGAATGATAACCGTAGCCCTGAGCCTGTCGAAGGGCGCTTATCCGTAAAGCGCCCTTCGACAGGCTCAGGGCTACGGTTTGGTTCAAACTAATGTCATCGTGCTCTAGCCGCCAGCGACCTCAGGCGACTTTTCGTCGTCGACCGCTTGCTCTTGCCCTTTTCTGCGCCGCTGGGTGAACCAGATCGCGATCAAGGCAAATTCGTAGAGAAGGCAAAGCGGTATCGCGAGCAGCAGCTGTGATATCACGTCAGGCGGGGTGAGTACGGCGGCAATTGCGAAGGCTCCGACTATCGCATAACGGCGCCCTGCTTTCAGTTGTTTATGCGTCACAATGCCGGCGCGTTCGAGCAGCATCATCAATACCGGCAATTGAAAGGCCACACCAAATCCAAAAATGAACTTGGTCGAAAAGCTTAGATAATTGCCAACTCCGGGCAAGGCTTCCTGCGTTATTCCGCCAATATCACCTTGATAACTCAATAGAAATTTAAGCGCGACCGGCATTGCCCCGAAATAAGCCAACGACGCACCAAGCGCAAACAGCACCGGTGTCATCATCAGAAAGGGCAAGAAAGCATTTTTCTCGTTGCGATACAGCCCAGGTGCAACAAAGCGCCATAATTGCGTGGCGATCACCGGAAAGCTGATCATCATTGCAGCAAACAGCCCAACCTTCACCTGCACAAAAAAAGCTTCGAACACGTCGGTGTAGATCAGCTTGTTTTGCCCGACATTTTTCAGCGGCTGCACCAGCACGGCGTAAATCGGTTCGGCAAAATAAAAACAGACGCCAAAGGAAACCGCCAACGCGGCCACGCACCATAGCAGCCGGTTCCGAAGCTCGACCAGATGGGCGATTAACGGCATTTTGGTATCGTCAATATCGCTCATGGCAGCGGCTCTGCCTTTGGCATGAGGGGGTCTGCCGGAGTGGGGGTGACATCATCAACAGGCGGGGGCAATAAATCATATTCGCGCGTCGGCGGATGCTCTGCCATGATCCGCTCGTTTTCTGCTTTCCATTTCTTTTCCAGTTCGTCGAGTTCGGCTTGACGAACCATTTCGTCAAAGCCCGAACGAAACTGGCTGGCGACATTGCGCGCCTTGCCCACCCAATTGCCAACAAAGCGCAATACTTTGGGCAAATCTTTGGGCCCGATCACCAACAAGGCGACCAGAGCAACAAGCAACAATTCGCCAGATGCGATATCAAACAATTTCGGCTTCCTGATCTTTTTTCATGCCAAACAAAATCTGCTTATTCCAAGCGAAGTCGAGGAACTATGCCGAGCGAAGCCGAGGCTTCACGCTTGCAATTCTCGACTTCGCTCGAAAAAGTCCCTCGACTTCGCTCGGGATGAGCGGGAAGTCGGGAGTTGAGAATTGGTAACTTGAAAACAAAAATCAGCTTTGCTTGTCAGCTTGCTTCTCGGCGTCGATCACCGTCGGCTGCGGACCTTCGATCCGCGAAGCGGGGGTCGTCGCTTCGTCATCCTCGGACATGCCTTTTTTGAAGCTTTTTATGCCCTTGGCGACATCGCCCATCATATCTGAAAACCGGCCCTTGCCAAAAAGCAGAAGCACCAAAATGCCGACAACCAGCCAATGCCAGATGCTGAAACTGCCCATCACGTCACTCCTTGCGAGGGGATGCAGCCCCTCTCCTGCCTGCCAGTGCGGCAAATTCGTTTGTTCATTATCCGCCTAATGTAGGCGCTTCATTCCGCGATTTCCAGTTCGCTGTCATTTTCATCGTCGCTCAATGCGGCTTTCCATCATGCCTTCCATCGCCAGATCAACCGGATCGAGCAAGCCGGCGGCCTTTAAATCGGCAAGTCCCGGCAGATCACGGCGGTTGGTAAGGCCGAAATGTGCCAAGAATTCCTGCGTCGTTGCATAAATCAAGGGTCGTCCTGGAACTTCGCGCCGCCCCGCCGGTCGCACCCAGCCCGCCTCCATCAGCACATCGAGCGTGCCCTTTGAAATTTGCACGCCCCGGATCGCCTCAATCTCGGCGCGGCTGACAGGTTCGTGATAGGCGATGATCGCAAGTGTCTCGACGGCGGCACGAGAGAGTTTACGGCTTTCCTCACGCTCGCGGCGAAGGATATGCGCGAGATCGGATGCCGTTTGAAAATGCCACGCCTTGCCGCGCTTGACCAATTCAATGCCGCGCCCCTGATAATGCTCTTCCAGCTTCACCAACACCGCCGATACGTCGATGGCATCGCCCACATAAGCGCGGATTTGTTCGATCGTCATCGGCGTATCGGAAGCAAACAAAGTCGCCTCCACCGCGCGCGTCGCCGGATCATGCTCGATCAGCATGGCTGCATTTCCTTTTTCTTGGCCTTCACCAGCAACGGCGAAAAACTCTCTTCCTGCATCAGATCAATCGCACCGCGTTTGGCCAGCTCCAGCATCGCCAGAAAGCTGGAGGCCAATGCCGAACGCCGCAATTGCGGGCTGGCATCGCGCGGCAGAAATGCTTCCAGCGAAGTCCAGTCGAGCGTTGCCCCGATCATCGCCGAAACGCGCTCCAGCGCCTCCTCAAGTGTCATCACCGCGCGCCGTTTGACAACATGGAGCACGGGCGCGGTGCGCGCCTGCATTTGGCCATAGGCGGAGATCAGATCAAAATAGCTGACATCCCATGCTGTGGTCCGCACCACACGCAATCCCTCTGGCTCGCCGCGCAGAAAAATATCCCGCCCGATCCGGTCACGCGCCATTAAGCGCGCTCCGCTCTCGCGCATCGCGTTCAGCCGCTCCAGCCTCAATTGCAGCCGAAGCGCCAGTTCCTCGGGCGAGGGATCGATATCGGGGTCTTTGGGCAACAAAAGTGCCGATTTCAGATAAGCGAGCCACGCCGCCATCACCAGATAATCGGCGGCCAGTTCAAGCTTCAATGCCCGGGCATTTTCGATGAAACCCAGATATTGCTCCACAAGTTGCAGGATCGAAATCTGCCGCAAATCCACCTTTTGCGTCCGCGCCAGTGTGAGCAACAGATCAAGCGGGCCTTCCCAGCCATCGATGTCGATGGTCAGCCGTCCTTCATCCGCCACAGGCGGAGCCACATTGGCTTCGTCAAACAGCATGTCGTCTATCTCGTTCATGCCGCCCCTGTCGCCGCACGGGTATGCTTGTTCTCGGCCAGATGCACGGCATGGGAGAGCAATTGATCGCGCTTGGCGACAAGGCTGGCGATGCGTTCGGGGATCGCATCGACGTGGATCAAGGTGGCCATGGCGGTAGCAAGCCGCTCAGCGGCCCGCAGACCAATTTCGGGTAACATATCGGCAATGGCGATCATTTCGTCCATCCGGCCCCAGCAATTGAGTGCCAGATCGCAGCCTGCCTCCACGCATTTCAGCGCCCGTGCCGGCACATCGCCTTTCAACGCCTTCATGTCGAGATCATCGCTCATCAAAAGTCCGTCAAAACCGATGTCGCCGCGGATCACATCGTCAATGATGATCGGCGACATGGTGGCGCAGCGTTCCTCGTCATACGCTTCGTAAACGATATGGCTGGTCATCCCCATTGGTGCGGCATTGAGTGCGCGGAATGGCGCGAAATCCTGTTCGAGTTCAGCCTTTGACGCACTCACCGTCGGCAGTTCGTGGTGGCTGTCGATAATCGCGCGCCCGTGGCCTGGCATATGCTTGACAACGCCGACCACTCCTCCCGAATGCAAGCCATCCAAAATCGCCCGCCCCATCGCCGCCACCCGCATGGGGTCGCTACCCAAAGCGCGGTCACCAATGGCAGGTGTGGTTTCGGGTACACGGACATCGAGCAAAGGCAGGCAATTCACATTGACGCCGACTTCAGCAAGCGTCAGCGCAATGGCCTCTGCATTGACCCGTGCCGCCTCGATCGCAGTCATCGCCGAGACATCGTAGAGCGCATCAAAGGCAGCGCCTGCCGGGAATTGCTGCCATTCTGGGGCAGGCAAACGGCTGACCCGGCCGCCTTCCTGATCGATCAGGATCGGCACATCGCTGCGGCCATGCAGTTCGCGCAAGGCATCGGTCAACGCGCGCAATTGGGCACGGTTTTCTACATTGCGTTTGAACAGGATATAGCCTGCCGGTTCGGCATCGCGGAAAAACCGCCGCTCGTCTGCGGTTAAAGCCGTAGCTGACAATCCGAAAATTACAGGCTTCATGGGCGCTTCAGTCTCATTTGCACTTCGGCGTTAATATAGACCGTAGCCCTGAGGTCCTGAGCTTGTCGAAGGGCGAAGGGCGTCTCAAGGTTTGCGCTGACCTGTAAAGCGCCCTTCGCCCTTCGACAAGCTCAGGACCTCAGGGCTACGGTGATTGTTCAAAGTTGCCATCACGATTAAGTCTGATCGCTGGACTACACAAGGCGCAAACCGGCCAAAATTGTGCATAAAGAAGGCCGTGGCAACCAAAGTCGCCACGGCCCACCGTCTCTCCCCCAAGGACGGTTACTTGACGAGGCAGTTTTCACCCGCAGCTTTGATCTTCGCGCACAATTGTTGCGCGGCAGCGGCGTTGGCAGTGACGGCATTCAGGCGGAACACCTTACGTCCGCCTTCGCCAGTGCCCTCGATAGTTTTGTGGTTGAGACCCGACAAAAAGCCGAAGCGTTTGGCCATGTCTGCCCATGTCAATTCTGCCTCAGTGCCGTTGCTGAATGCACCCACTTGGACAAGGCCTGCGCCTGCCGGAACCGGTCCTGTGGCTGCTACGGCACCCCCCGGAGCAGCATTTTTGGCGGCATCGGCCTTTGCTTTTGCCGGATCGATGGTCGCCCCGGCCTTCTTGCCCTCACTTGCGGCAAAAGCGGCATCGCCTTCGCCTTCAAAGCTTTTACCTTTTGCTTCGCCGTCGGCAGGCGGGACTTTATATTCACCCTCGGCAGCCGCGATCAACTCGCCATTGCCATCGCCGCCAGATTGGTTGCGTTGCATCCAGTAAATGCCGCCGACAATCGCTGCCAGCAAAGCGAGGCCAGCCAGCACCATGCCTGCCACCTTCAGCGGCGAGGCGCTTTCTTCATATTCATAGCCATCGGCTGTTTCCAGCCAGGGCAGGCGATCCGGATCGTCCAGATTCAAGCCTGCATCACCATCAGCGTCGGTCATTTCAATCCCTTTCGAAACCATGCACCGCTTTTGCCCCCGGTGCATTGTCACATCTGCGTCGCGGCCTCTACCCCCATGAGACGAAGCCCGTTACGGAGAACTTGCCCTATATTTTCAACCAAGAAAAGCCTTGCTGCGCTAAGCTCTTGTGATTGTGCCAATATGAAGCGTTTGTCTGGGCGGTCATTACCGATATTCCAATGGGCATGGAAGGCTGCCGCTAAATCTGCAAGGAAGAAAGCAATACGGTGAGGCTCACCCGCCTTTGCCGCAGCTTCAACAATGCGCGGGAAATTGGCCGCCTCGCGGATCAAGGCGATTTCTTCCGCTTCCAAGAGATCGAGGTGCGATCCTGCCGGGGCAAGCCCCTCGTCTGCAGCTTTGCGGAGCGTTGAACATATCCGGGCATGGGCATATTGCACATAGAAATACCGGATTGTCTTTCGATGCCTCCACCACCTTGGCGAAATCAAAGTCCATTTGTGCGTCGGCTTTGCGGGTCAACATGGTGAATCGCACAACATCTTTGCCCACTTCGCCAACAACGTCAGCCAAGGTAACGAAATTGCCCGAACGCTTTGACATCTTCACCGGTTCGCCGCCGCGCAGCAGCCGCACCATTTGCACCAGCTTTACGTCAAAATCGGCATTGCCTTCGGTAAGCGCCGCAACCGCCGCCTTTATCCGCTTCACCGTGCCCGCATGATCGGCACCCCAGATATCGATCAGCCGATCCGCACCCTGGGCCTTTTGGAAATGATAGGCCATGTCGGCACCAAAATAGGTCCAGCTGCCGTCAGATTTCTTGATCGGGCGATCCTGATCATCGCCAAATTGCGTGGAGCGGAACAATGGTAGCGTGACGGGTTCCCAATCGGGATCGGGCTCACCCTTGGGCGCTTCAAGTTCGCCATCATAAACGAGACCGCGCTCGCGCAAAAATGCCTCGGCGGCCTCGGGCTTTTTCGCTGCCTGCACCTCGGCTTCGGAGGCAAAGATATCGTGATGGATACCAAGCAACGCCAGATCGTCACGGATCATAGCCATCATGTCGGCAACAGCGGCCTTACGGAACAGCGCCAGCCAGTCAGTTTCTGGGGCAGACACATAGCGATCACCAAATTCATCGGCCAGCCGTTTACCCACGGAAACCAGATAATCGCCGGGATAAAGACCTTCAGGGATATCGCCGATATCCTGACCCAACGCTTCCCGATAACGCAAATGCACCGAACGGGCGAGGACATCAACTTGACCGCCTGCATCATTCACATAATATTCGCGAACCACTTTATATCCGGCAAAACCCAGCAAATTGGCCAATGCATCGCCCACCACCGCGCCCCGGCAATGCCCCATATGCATCGGCCCGGTTGGGTTGGCTGAAACATATTCGACATTAACGGTGCGGCCCAAGCCTTGCGATGATTGTCCATAATCATCGCCCGATGCAGCAATAGCGCGCAGTTCATCTATCCAGACTGCGGGATCAAGCCGCAGGTTCAAAAAGCCCGGCCCGGCAATCTCAACGGCAGACACACCGGCAATTTTGCCCAGTTCGACATCCAGCATTTCTGCCAATGCGCGCGGGTTTAAGCCCGCCGCCTTTGGCCAGCACCATCGCTGCATTGGTCGCCAGATCACCATGGGCGGGATCACGCGGCGGCTCGACCGTTACATTGCCCCGATCAAGGCCATCGGGAATTTTGCCCGCAGCCGCCAAAGCATCAAGCGCCGCATCGACATGGGCGGAGAAATTCACAAAAATTGTCACTGGTTTATCCAATTGTCGAACCGAAGCCGAAGCCTGAGTTCAACGGGTCATATTATATTTGAGCTGGTTCTCGGTCAGCTGAAAGCCAACAAGCAATTCAAAGCTGGATCGCTGGATCGCGGCTTTCACTTCGGGATCGGCCATTGGATCAAGCGCAGCATCGGCATCGCCGGGTTTGCGCTTCTTTGTGATTTTCGCAATGATATCATCGGGCAAGCGCGCCGACGCAGGATCGATATAACCCGCTGCCTTTGCTGGGGCCGAGGCACGATATTGGCCGTCTTCAAAATTGATCATCACCTGCCCGACACGCTTAGCAACAACCGCACTGCCGCCTTGAACGACGGTGGAGAAATAGGGGAGTGCCACCGTCCGCGCTCCACGGGCATCGGTGCGCGAAGCCTGTACCTCAAATTCGGCAACCGAATAGATTTTGGCGCCCGCATCATTGCAGGCCGGGCGAAGCTTTGTGATCGAAGCAACAACATCGACCGCATGGGAATCCTGACTATCAATCGGATTGAAGGTGGTGATATCGCCCGTTCCATCCACAACCGCGACCGTTGGGCAGCCGGATCGCGTTGCCGTAACGCCCACTCCCGAAGTCACATCCAGATCACCATCAGCGGCACAGCCAGCCAACAGCGAAGCAGCGGAAAGACACAGGATTGGGGCAAATTTCATTCTATTTTTCCTTGGTACGGCGGCCATGCAGGCAAAGTCCGGCTCCGGCTTGTGAGCGCCTCTTTATCGGGCTGTTCCGGCCACTGCAACCGGCTATCGGACAGAAGATTGCAGGAAAGCACTTGGCCATTTGCCCGCCATTGCCTAAATGCCCTGACAAATGGATGAACAAACTTCTTCAAAGCCCGAACTAAAAATCCTGCTGGCTGCTCCGCGCGGGTTTTGTGCCGGGGTGGACCGTGCGATCCAGATCGTCGAACTGGCACTCGAACAATATGGTGCGCCCGTCTATGTGCGCCATGAAATCGTCCACAACCGTTTTGTCGTCGATAGCCTGAAAGCCAAAGGTGCCGTTTTTGTCGAGGAGCTGGACGAGGTTCCGGCAGGGGCGCATGTGGTTTTCTCGGCGCATGGCGTGCCCAAATCGGTTCCCGCCAATGCCGAAGAACGCGGGCTTTCTTATCTCGACGCGACTTGCCCACTGGTTTCCAAAGTGCACCGCCAGGCCGAACGGCAGGTGGATGCCGGACGGCATATCTTGTTCATCGGCCATGCCGGACACCCCGAAGTGATCGGCACTTTCGGGCAGGTTCCCGATGGAAAAATGACCTTGATCGAAACGGCTGACGATGCCCGAGGCTTTAAGTGCAACGGCACGACCGAGTTGGCATTTCTTACGCAAACCACTCTTTCTGTGGATGATACAGCAGAAATTGTAGGAATTTTGCTGGCGCGATTTCCGCAGATCACTGGCCCCAAAGGTGAGGATATTTGTTATGCAACCTCAAACCGGCAAGCGGCTGTAAAGGCGATTGCGCCGAATGCGATCTGGTGCTGGTGATTGGCGCGCCGAACAGTTCCAATTCTTTACGGCTTGTCGAAGTGGCGGAACGCTTTGGAAAGCCCGCGCGATTGGTGCAGCGCGCGCATGATATTGATTTCTTGTGGTTCGATGACGTCAAAACCCTGGGCCTGACAGCGGGAGCCTCGGCCCCGGAAATCTTGATACGGCAGTTTATCGATCACCTCGCGACACGGTTTTCTATACACGAAGAGCAAGTCGTTGTGGCCGAAGAAAATATCGTATTCAAACTGCCCCGTGCCTTGCACGATGGTATGGCCGCAGCCGGATAAATCCCAATGGCCGTCTATACCCATGTCAGCGCTGAAGAAGTCCAAACCTTATTACTGCGCTACGATGCTGGCGAACTGGTAGCCCTGAAAGGCATCGCCGAGGGCGTTGAAAACAGCAATTACATGCTGGAAACGGATCGCGGGAAATATTTCCTGACACTTTACGAAAAGCGGACCGATCCGGCGGACCTCCCCTATTTCCACGATATGCTGGCGCATGTCCACCGCGCCGGGTGCAAAGTTCCGCGTTTTATCGAGGATCGCGAAGGAAATTGGTTACAACATATTGCCGGTCGCAATGGTTGTCTGATCGAATTTCTATCGGGCGTTTCGGTCAGCCATCCGGAGCCGCAACAGGCAGAAGCGGTGGGGCGTAGTCTGGGGCAATTGCACGCTGCTTTGGCCGATTTTAAACCGGTGCGACCCAATCCCTTGGGGCTTGCCGAGTGGCAGAGCCTGTTTGAGCGCTGTGATCGCACGCAATCCGAGGCGTTGATGCCAGGGCTTTCTGAACGACTGTCCGAAGAATTTGGATTTCTGCGCGCAAATTGGCCCGGTCATTTGCCGGTATCTGCAATCCATGCCGATCTGTTCCCGGACAATGTACTGCTGCTCAATGGACAGGTTAGCGGGCTGATCGACTTCTATTTCGCCTGTTCCGAAATCCGCGCTTATGATCTTGCGGTGACCCATGCCGCATGGTCGTTTTCCTCGGACGGCGCGCAATATCGTCCTGAAATCGGCGCGGCTCTGGTCAGGGGCTATACTTCCGAACACCCAATCAACGATGCCGAATTACTGGCACTTCCCATTTTGGCACGTGGGGCATGCACGCGCTTCTTGCTAACGCGTCTGTTTGACTGGATAAACACCGATGCAAATGCCGTCGTCACGCGGAAGGATCCATTGGCTTTCCTGCGGCGGTTGGAGTTTTATCGTGAAACGGGCCCTGAACTCTGGGCGGCAGGGATTGAGACCGGGTAACGGGCATGAAACAGGTTGAAATTTTTACCGACGGTGCGTGTAAAGGCAACCCCGGTCCTGGCGGCTGGGGCGCACTTGTCCGTTATGGCACCCATGAAAAAGAAATAGCGGGCGGCGAACCTGATACCACAAACAACCGTATGGAATTAACTGCGGCGATCCGCGCACTCAACCTGTTGATCGAGCCGTGCGAAGTTCAGCTCTACACCGATAGCAAATATCTGTGTGATGGCATCACCCGCTGGGTGGCAGGCTGGCAACGCAACGGTTGGAAAAATGCATCAAAACAGCCTGTTCGTAACGCCGATCTATGGCATGATCTGATCGAAGCGAGCGCCCGTCACCAGATTGGCTGGAACTGGGTAAAGGCACATAATGGCCATATAGAAAACGAACGCGCCGACCGTTTGGCCAGCGACGCTGCCGACGCCATCAACAAGGGCTAGCCCCTTATTCGATCACATTTGCACAGCGTGACGGGCCGCTTTTGGCCGAGTGCGGCGTCATTAGTCGAGTCACTATGCAGCAGCAAGTGGCTCACTACTCACTCCTTGCAATCGGACAAAATCGGCTCCGTCACGCCGTGCAAATGTGATCGAATAAGGGTCTAGATGCTAAAACGAGACGGGCTGTCAGATTCTGCCGTCAATATTATCCGGCGTTTTGATGTTGCCTAAGATCTGCGAAGCAGCAAGCCGGGCAATGGCAGGAGCTGTCTGGATGCCAAAGCCGCCCTGCCCTGCCAGCCAGAAAAATTCGGGAACAGCAACATCAGGGCCAATCACCGGCAGGCGATCCGGCGCAAAGCTGCGTAAACCTGCCCATTTTTGCTCTACCCGCTCGATCTTCCAATCCACCACCGCTTCGAGCCGGTCGATGGCCTTGGCAATATCGAGTTCCTCTGCTGCGGCGTCGCACGGCGCACTTGGCGTTTCATCATGCGGGCTAAGCCACAGCTTTCCGCCCGCTTCTGGTTTGAAATAAAAACTTTCGTCTAATCCGATCACCAAAGGCAAATCGAGCGGAGCATTGGGCGAAACCGCCAATTGGGCAATGGTCCGGCGGTAAGGCTGTATGCCAATGGGTTTGATCGAACTGCGCGTCGCAACATCGTCTGCCCATGCCCCTGCCGCATTTACCAGCAACTTTGTTCGGAAGAACCCCGCGGAAGTTTGCACATCCCAAGCGCCTGCCCGAAAATGGGCTGATGCCAGTCGCGCCGAACATTGCAACTCAACACCGCCGCGTTTCGCCGAGCGAAGATAGGCTGCGTGAAGTGCAGCAACATCGATGTCGCTGCATTCCGGCTCCCAAAGCCCGGTTGTCCAGTTCGCGCGCAAACCGGGGAGTTTCTGCGCCATTTCTATTGTCGACAGCTGTTCCAGCTTGACGGCGCTTCCGTTGAATTCGCCGCGCATATTGTTGGCGATATCGCGTTCCGCCTCTGTGCCGATATGCAAGGCACCTCTGGACTTAAGGAACGAGTGTTCGCTGAAATCAATGGGCGGTGCGTGCAAAAAAGGGCCTGACGCACTCGTCAAAGGCTGGATCAGCGGCCCGCCATAGGTCTCACTCCAGAAAGCAGCCGAACGCCCCGTTGAATGATAGCCCGGCTGATCCTCGCTTTCGAGCAGCAGCACATCACACCTACCGGCTAGCTCATGCGCTAGGCTGGACCCTGCAATTCCGGCCCCGATGATGACCACATCGCGCACCGTCATGACTGGGGCGCATGTTTTTCAAAAAAATGGTCTATTGCTGTAAGGCAGCGATCTCGCACGGGATCGGCTTCGCGCAGCAATTCATGGGCGGCCTCAACACCAAACAGCAACAGCTCGCTTTCAGGCAATCGCTCGGCATCGCGGATAATCCGCTTGGTATCGACCAGCTTGTCCGCTGTCGTCGCCATCAAAAGCACCGGGGACGCTCATATTTTCAAGCTGCCCCGGGGCCGCAAGCAAGCGCGTCGAAGCTATCGCGCGCTCCACCCAATGCCAGCTAGGAGGGCCAAGCTTGACGTCCGGTCTGGCATCCCACCAATAGAGTTCGTCAGCATAACGATCTTTGTCGTGGGTCAAGATTTTCCGGCGCATGCTCAATGGCGATCCCGGCTTTTCCCCCTCTTTCCAGGCCGCCCGATTAGGGTTGCCCAGCGAAACCAGAAAATTTGTCAGCGCATGATACCAGCTTTGCGGAAGGCCCATGCTGGATATGCCCAGCATCGGTGCCGAGAGTGCCACAGCGACTGGATCGACAGCCCTTTCGACTAGCGCGCGCATTGCCAGATGCCCGCCCATGCTATGCGCGACAAGCACATGTGGTCCAGATGTGGAAGCTTTCCAGATCGTCCAAAAATGGCGCAAATCGGCGATCCAAGTCGAGAAATCATCGATATGCCCGATATGAGGATCTGCCAGCAGGCGACCGGAGCAGCCCTGCCCGCGCCAGTCGATAGACGTGACGTGCCATCCCTGTCCGGCAAAATAATCCAGCGTTTCCAGATATTTCTCATAGTGATCGCCTCGCCCCGGCAAGAAAAGTAGCGATCCGCGCGGCGGCGAAACACCTTTCCAATCAATTCGACGGATTTGCCAGCCATCTGCTGCATGCCAGACGGATTCGGTAGCTTGGGGCGGGATGGAGCGGCGATTAAAGTCCGGATGGGCGGCAGGCATAGTTACCTTTTGGTAATGTCTGATGGTTAATGCGCTATCCATGGAACAGCAAATCTTCGCTTACCTGCTGCTTGGCGCATTGGCAATTGGCCTGCTGGTTTCGATCTATTCAGACCTGCGCCATCGCCTGATTCTTAACGCGGTAACAGCGCCAATTGCGCTTGCTGCCCCGCTTTACTGGTATGCATCCGGAAGCTTTGGTTGGCCAGCAATTGGCTTTCAGCTTTTAACGGCGGTTTGCGTTTTAGGGCTGTTTACATTGTTTTTCGCTTTGGGAGCGATGGGAGGCGGCGATGTGAAATTGTTCACTGCCCTCGCGCTCTGGTTCCCTTGGAACACGACAATGCGCCTTTTGCTCTACGCTTCGCTGCTGGGGCTTTTGGTAACGATAATCTTTTACCTTTCGCACAGATTCAAGGGAAAGCCCGGAAGAGCGCGCATTCCTTATGGAATAGCCATTTCGTTGGCTGGTCTAATTATCATCAGTGAACCGATTTTTAACCATTTTGAGTGAATACACGGTCTCAATTCAGGGGACCAATCAGGAGCCGAGTTCGTCATGGATAGGAAAAAACTCATATTGCTCGTGGCTGCGCTAGTTATCGCAGGCCTTACAGCATTTATGGCACGCAGCATGTTTTCGGACAATGCCGCGCCCGCACCGTCTGCGGCGGCGGCGCCAGCCGAACCCGTGGGACCAAGAGTGCTTGTGGCAACACGGGCACTGCCGGTCGGAACAATTTTAACGGCTGATGCTGTACGTTATCAACCTTGGCCCGAAGAATTGGTCGAGACAGCCTATTTTGTGCAAGGCAGCGAAAATGGTGGCGGCGGCAACGCCGAAACGCCCGCTCCGCCAGCACCCGCTCCGGTCGCTCCCCCAGCCGCACCTGCGCCTGACGGTACTGCAGCACCCGCTCCTAACGCGGCTCCAGCAGAAGCCCCAGAGCTGTTGGGTGCTGTGGTCCGGGTACCTATTACAGCTGGCCAGCCCCTCACACGCGGTTCGTTGGTATTCCCGGGTGATCGCGGATTTCTTGCTGCGGCGCTTAGCCCTGGTATGCGTGCCGTTACAATCCCGGTTTCAGACCTCACTGGCGTTGCGGGCTTCGTTTTCCCTGGGGATCGTGTTGATCTGATGCTGACGCAGCAGATTGGTTCGCAAGTTGGGCAGTCACTTAAAGTGACCGAAACCATCATTCGCAATCTGCGGGTATTGGCCACCGATCAGCAGCCGCGCCAAAATGTCGATCCGGCGGGTAACACCATCGTTTCCACATTCAAAATGGTAACAATTGAAGTAACCCCTTCAATCGCCGAAAAAATCTCTGTTGCACAAACCATTGGCACGTTGAGCCTTTCGCTGCGCGCTTTGGCAGATAATGCCCATGAACTGGAGCAAGCTCTGGCGACCGGCGATGTCAACATGCCCAAGGGAGCATCGGCCGAGGATGAAGCGCGCGTCATAGCCCGCATCGCCAAAAAGCCAACCATGGGCCCCAGCACATATTCAACCGGTGGTCAGGTTTCACGCTTCCAACGCACGTCTGTGCCGGCAATCACGCCAGTGCAAGTCGCAGTCGAAGGTGTGAAGGTGCAACAACAAGTTGAACGCGCCTCCAAGGATGCACGTGGACCGATCGTTCGCGTCTTCCGTGCAGACCGCGCGGCCGAAGAGGTCGAAATCAACAAGCTCAACCAGAGGTAATCGTGATGACCTGCAAAAACATATTATTCGCTGGCGTTGCAGCCGTAATGGCCGTCGCACTACCCAGTAACGCGTTTGCTGCACCCAGATTGGTGCAAAACCCGGCAAGCGAAAAATCCACGCAGCTGATTTCGACCGGCAAATCTATTAAGGTTGATCTCAGCAGTTCGATTTCGGACGTGATCGTCGGCGATCCGGCAATTGCCGATGTCCAAGTACGCTCACCAAAGCAAATTTGGATTTTCGGCAAAAAGCCTGGCGATACCACAGTGTCTGCGACTGATGCTTCGGGTCGGGTGATTTTCCAGAGAACTATTCGCGTTGCTCCGAATGTCAATTCAATCGAAGAGGTCTTCAAACTGGCCTTGCCCGATTCGGACGTGATTATCACGCCCATGGCGAGCGGCTATATGCTGACAGGTTCGGTGGCTAACGCGCAGGACATTTCGACCGCTCAGGAACTCGCGTCTTTTTATGTAAACAATCTTGCACTGAACGGCACCAGCGGTGGCGAAGTGAAGGTGTTGAACCTGCTGAAGACGGCAACCCCGTATCAGGTAAATTTGCAAGTTCGCATTGCCGAAGTCAGCCGGTCACTTGCAAAAGAAATTGCGAGCAACTTCACCACACGCGACAGCGACAACAACGGATTCCTGTTCGGCGTGGGTCGAGGCAAGCAATCGAGCATATTTGATGCGCCAAACGGTGCCGGATTGCCGATCGCCAATGCTTGCACCCGATATGCCCTGCCGACAGACTGCGGCCTGCAGCTTCCCTTCAACCCGGAAACGGGCCAATTTGTCACCGGTGTAACGACACAGGTGGGCTTTCCTCCTGCCGGCAACAACATTTTGAACCTAGCCGGACGGCTTTTTGGACTTGATGTTGCAGCGGCATTCGATGTTGCCGAACGGGCCGGTTTGGCGACAACACTGGCACAGCCAAATCTGACAACAATGTCTGGAGAAATCAGCCCAATTCCAAGCTGGCGGATCGTTTCCAATTCCTGTCTCTGACAATTTCGGCAGCATTTCGGTCCAACAGCAAGCCTATGGTATCCAATTATCTTATACGCCCACGGTTTTGTCGGATGGTCGCATCAGGCTGCAAGTTTCTCCGGAAGTGTCCGACATCACATCCAATGGCGCAGTCCGGATCAACGGAACCGAAATTCCAGCATTGCTGACCCGTCGTGCCCAAACAACGGTGGAATTGGGTTCGGGACAGAGCTTCATGATAGCGGGTCTGCTCTCTAACAGCGCCAACTCGTCGGTAGACAAATATCCTGGCCTAGGTGACGTTCCCGTACTTGGAGCGCTTTTCAAATCCAATGGCTGGCGGAAAAGCCAGACTGAACTGGTCATTATAGTGACGCCCTATCTGGTCAAGCCGGTTTCAGAAAGCGAGATCAAGCTGCCAACCGACGGCTTCAACGCACCCCATGACCTGGAACGAACTTTTCTGAACAAGCAATCCACCTCAAAAGGTTTCGATGAACGGCCAATTCCGACAGTCGCTCCCGACGTCCCCAAGGGGCCTGATATGGGCTCTGTAAGTCAGGCTGCACCGCCCATCGCGAAGCCCACCAAACGAGCCAAGGCCGTCGCAAATGCGCCCGGTTTCAGCTTTGACTAATCGCCGGTTCAGGAGAATGAGCATGAAAACCAAGATCATCCTTATCGCATCGTTTGCCGGCATCCTTTCTGGATGTGGCACAGCGGGCGGTGTGTTGCCAAACAGCAGCCTCTATTCATCAAACCAACCGGTTGTATCGCGATCCAACTATGTCATCGATGTTAACATCGATAGCTTTAACGGCTTGTCACCGACTGAATCCAACCGCGTTTCAGAATGGTTTGAAGCCTTAAACCTAGGATTTGGGGATCGCATTGCGGTCGATTTCGGCGAAGCTGGCGGCAGCGGACTTGTCAAACAGGAAGTTACTAGGCTTGCGGCGGAGCATGGCATGGTCATGGCCGATGCCGCCCCGGTTACGCCCGGAAACGTGGCTCTGGGAACAGCCCGTATCGTCGTGACGAGATCGGACGCGTCGGTGCCCAATTGTCCCAATTGGTCCAAACATACAGAGTCCAATTACAATTCTGGCAACGATCCGAACTATGGTTGCGCGATCAACAGCAATCTTGCTGCCATGGTTGCCGACCCCGAAGATCTTGTTCGTGGACGGGAATCTTCGTTGAAAAAAGACTGGGGCGCAGGTCGTCCTAAAAAGTAATTCGGATTTCAGGAGCATAAAATGAACGCGCCATGGAAAACTAATGCCGCCGGCACTCGCGATCCGTTCACAGCCTATGTGTGCGATGATCTGACTCTCGATGTCGTTCGCAGTGTATGCGAGGAGATGGGTTGGCAGCAGGAAAAGGCCTTCAAAGGAGGACTGCGTAATGCCGTCCAGTCGCTTTCCGTTTCAGCCAGCCCGCAAGTGTTGTTGGTCGATCTGTCGGAATCGGGCGATCCGATCAACGACATCAATGGCCTTGCCGAAGTTTGTGAACCCGGTACCGTTGTTATCGCCGTCGGACAGGTAAACGACGTTCGACTTTACCGCGATCTGATGATGTCTGGTTTGCAGGATTATCTGCTTAAGCCGGTTAGTCCTGATGCGTTACGCGATGCCATTTCGCACGCGCACATGATCCTGAATACACCAAAAAGCGACGAAGGGTCGAAAGATCGTCCGCATCTGTCGGTGGCCGTGATCGGCACGCGGGGCGGAGTCGGCGCTTCGACGATCGCAACTTCGCTTGCCTGGCTATATTCCGAACGCATGGGCCATCCTACTGGCTTTCTGGACCTTGATGTTCATTTTGGTACTGGTGCACTGGCGCTTGACCTGGAACCGGGCCGTGGCCTGACCGACGCCATCGATAATCCTAGCCGTATTGACGGACTGTTTATCGAACGCGCCATGATTAAGGCCAACGAGCGTCTGTCGATCCTTTCGGCAGAAGCCCCGATCAGCAGCCCGATATTGACCGATGGCTCCGCCTTTTTCCAGCTGCAGGAAGAGTTTTCTGCTGCTTTTGAAAACAGCGTCATTGATCTGCCGCGGAGTATGCTCATAGCCTATCCGCATTTGCTTCAGGCCGTGAATGTGGTCGTGGTCGTTTGCGAATTCACGCTCGCCTCGGCTCGAGACGCCATTCGCGTCCTGGCCTGGATGAAATCCAACGCCCCACAATGCCAGACAATTGTTGTCGCGAATAAAGTGCAAACAGGAGCAATGGAAATCTCGCGTAAGGATTTTGAAGGCTCGATCGAACGCAAGATCGATCTGATCATGCCTTTCGACATCAAAGCGACCGGTCAATCGGCGAAACTGGGAAAACCCGTTGCAGAAGCAACTCGTTCCAGCAAATTGTCAGTATCAATAGCGGCTTTGGCAGAATTGACCAAAAATTTCGTTGTTGCGGAAGAGCCTGCTGGCAAAGAGGAAAAGTCTGAGGCGAAGAAAAAATCGTTGATGACCAACTTCACTTCGCTTTTGTCCAAGAAAAAGAAATAATCGAAACCCACATTAAAGGAAATTTCGATGTTTGTTGAAGGGTTCGATTGACAATGCAGATAGCGATCCTGTCTTTGGGAATGCTGCTCGCTTTGGGGCTGCTGGGCGTCGCATTTGCGGGTCCAAGTTCGGCGCGCGCTTCTACACGCCGGCTTGGCGCGGTAAAGGTGCGCCATTCGGATAGCACCGACCTCAAGGTCGAACAGCAAATGCGGAAAGCCGTTGCTGCGCGCCGTCCTCTTATCTTCAACGCGCAGAACCAGATGTCGCGGACTGATCGTCTGCGTTTGCGGCTGCAAAAGACAGGCAAAAGCTGGAGAATTAAGCAATATTTTTCGGTGAGTGCCGGTATTGCCGTTGTTGTATCCGGGCTGTTGATCGTACGCGGAATGCCCATGACGTTTGGGCTGCTCGTCGGTATAGTAGCGGGAGCTGGCTTGCCGCATTTCGTCGTCGGCTATTTGATCAAAAAGCGCATAAAACGATTCACCGCCAATTTTCCGGATGCCATTGATTTGCTAGTCCGCGGATTGCGTTCAGGTCTGCCCGTGACGGAAACCCTTGGCGTCGTCGCCCGTGAAATTCCCGGTCCAGTGGGCGAAGAGTTCAAACTGGTTACGGAGAAGATCAAAATCGGTAAAACGATGGAAGACGCGCTGCAAGATACGGCTGACCGTCTTGGGACGCCCGAATTCCAGTTCTTCGTCATCACGCTGGCGATCCAGCGCGAAACCGGCGGTAACTTGTCGGAAACCCTCTCCAATTTGACCGATGTGTTGCGGAAGCGCGCCCAGATGAAGCTCAAAATTCGCGCGATGTCGTCGGAATCAAAAGCGTCTGCCTATATCGTGGGATCGCTGCCATTCTTCGTTTTTGGCATGGTTTGGTGGATCAACCCGGAATATTTGGGTGGCTTTTTCTACGAACCACGGCTGATTGTCGCGGGCATCATAGGTGCCGTCTGGATGAGCATCGGGGCCTTTATCATGGCCAAGATGGTCAGCTTCGAGATTTGATCGGGAACCGATGATGACTCCTTCACAAACCGGACCGCAATTGATGGGCATCGACGTGTTCATGGTAGCGACTGCACTCGCGGCGGTGGCATGTATCGCAGTGTTTGTCGCGATCTACGCCGCAGTCACCGTGCGCGATCCGATGGCCAAGCGGGTAAAAGCGCTGACCGAGACGGCGCGAGCAACTGAAAGGCCGGGATCACGGCTTCAACGGCAAAAAAGCGTGCCAAGCTGGTCCGCAATACTGAAACCACCGATAAAATGCGAACCTTCCTCTCGTCGATGAAGGTGTTGCAGGAAGACCAGATTAAAACCGTCCAGCAAAAACTGGCACAGGCGGGCATTCGTCGCAAAGAACTGGCCGTCGTCGTAATTTTCAGCCGTATGATAGGTCCAATTGTCCTTGGCGGTCTGGTCGGCGTTTGGATTTATGGACTGGGCGGACTGGCAGACTGGTCTGCGTTCAAAAAGTTCATGTTATTCGCTGCCGCCACAATTTTGGGCTACAAAGCTGCGGATATCTATATCTCCAATCTGATCACCAAGCGCACCGACCTGATCCGCAAGGGTCTTCCCGATGCGCTCGACCTTTTGGTTATCTGCGCCGAAGCTGGTTTGACGGTGGATACCGCTTTCAATCGCGTGGCCAAGGAATTGGGCCGGGGCTTTCCCGAACTGGGGGACGAATTCGCATTGACGGCCATCGAACTCGGATTTTTAACCGAGCGGCGCATGGCTTTTGAAAACCTCGCCTATCGAGTCAATCTGGACAATATCAAAGGCGTGGTCACCACCATGATCCAGACCGAAAAATACGGTACGCCATTGGCATCTGCTCTGCGCGTTCTTTCGGCAGAATTTCGGAATGAGCGCATGATGCGCGCCGAGGAAAAAGCTGCCCGTCTGCCCGCGATTATGACGGTTCCGTTGATCCTGTTCATTCTGCCGACGTTGTTCATCGTGATTTTGGGCCCAGCAGCTTGCTCGATAAGCGACGCCTTCTCAAACTCTGAAACAAAATGCAGGGGCGATCAATTCAGGCGGCCACTACTTCTTGCTCGATCACACCAAAGATCGGGCGGTGTTTATCGTCTTCCATCCAGATGCGGACGGTATCGCCTGCTTGCATAAACGGAGTTTTGGCAGCGCCGCTTTGAATTGTTTCAACGGTGCGGACCTCGGCTAAACAGCTGTAGCCCAAGCCACCATCTGCAATCGGTTTACCCGGCCCGCCATCGGCATCGCGATTGGAAACCGTGCCCGATCCGATGATCGTCCCCGCACCCAAATTGCGCGTTTTGGCGGCATGGGCGATCAGCTGACCAAAATCGAAAGTCATATCCACACCTGCATCGGCACGGCCAAGTGGTTTACCGTTTAGATCAACACATAGCGCCCCGTTCAGCTTTGCTCCGTCCCATCGGTTTCCCAAAACCGCGGGTGTCACAAATACAGGGGAAAAGGCACTTGCCGGTTTGGATTGAAAAAAGCCAAAGCCCTTGGCCAATTCATCCGGGATCAATCCACGTAACGACACGTCGTTGGTAAGGCCCACCAATCGGATATAGCCTTTCGCCTCGTCTGCGCTCACGCCCATTGGTACATCGCCCGTCACCACGATCACTTCGGCTTCCATATCGCAGCCCCACGCAGCATCGCCCAACGGAATTGGATCGCGCGGCCCCAGAAAACCGTCTGACCCGCCCTGATACATCAGCGGATCGTGCCAGAAGCTATCGGGCATTTCCGCTCCCCTTGCCTGCCGGACGAGCGCGACATGGTTCACATATGCGGATCCATCGGCCCACTGATACGCCCTAGGCAAAGGCGATGCAGCATCATGTTCGTGAAACCGTTCGCGCGGTATTGCGCCGTGTTCCAAATCGGTGGCCAATGCTTCCAGCCTCGGTGCCGTCCAATCCCATTTATCCAGCGCCTCTTGCATCGTTGCACAAATATGCCGTGCGTCGGCAAACCACGCCAGATCGTCGGACACAACCACCAGCCGACCATCCCGCCCCGATTTCAATGACGCAAGCTTCATACGCAAATTCTCCTCTTTCAACCCGGAGCCACTTTCGCCTAAGCTGCGGCATCCTGTCGCGGGGGGCAAGGGCAATATGATGCGGACGCTATTTATCTCATTGGGCTTGTTGGCCTTCACCTGCCCTTTGCTCGCCCAATCGTCGTTCAACCCGGTGGAAGCCGCACGGAACGGATGGTCTTCTGAACAAGATCGCAGCCCTGAATGGTTCCTCGCGCAAAATGGAAAGCTCAATCGAGCCATTGCTGCGTTGCAGCCGCAAAAAAAGGGCGTGGTTGATGCCTTTGTCGTGGCCATTGCGCTCGATTCTGATCCGGTATTCCGGCGAGAGGCAGGTGAAGCCGCAAAGGTACTGGCCCGTCGATACAATGCCGCTGGCCGCACGATTTTGCTCACTGCTGGTTCCGACGACAGCAGCAGTGGCGCTCCGCAAGGATCGCCCGATAATCTGGCCTTGGCATTGGCCGCCGTCGCCGCCCGCATGGACCCGGAGGAGGACGTGCTGGTGTTGTTCACCACCAGCCACGGAGACGCACAAACCGGGCTTGCCTACCGCGATGGAGCAAAGGGGATGGGCATGATCGCCCCTGCGCGAATGGCGGCGATGCTGGATGAGAAACGGTTTAAGCGGCGGATCGTGATGATCTCTGCCTGTTTCTCGGGCGTTTTCGTTCCGCTGTTGACTAGCGCTGATACCGTGATCGTGACCGCTGCCTCGTCAAGGCGTACATCGTTTGGCTGCGCGCCCGGCAATGACTGGACCTTTTTCGGTGATGCCCTGATCAACAACGCGCTACGCAAGCCGCAACCTTTTGCAAAGGCCGCCGACGAAGCGGTTGCCTTGATCGCCGGATGGGAAACGCAGAACAGACTTGACCAGTCGAACCCGCAGGTATTCATCGGCGACAATGCCGCCGCTTGGCTCGATCCGCTCGAAGCAAAAATGCCGCGCACGGCATCGGCATTGGTTGGGCAACCGGCAATCGCCTCGGTTTCCAAAAGTGAGGTTGGGAGCCGTTAGTCTTATCTATTCGGATGCCGAAAGCGGTTCGCTGTGAAGCCAATCCGCATGGCGCGGCGCGGTTTTGGTTTGGCTCCATTCCTCCAGCATCATCGGCGCAACCCGCTTTAATTCGGCATATTGCGCGTCCGTCCCGATATTGCAGGCCAACTCCAGCCGGTGGCCGTTGGGATCGAAGAAATAGATCGAGCGGAATATGCCATGATAGGTCGGCCCCAAAACATCGATCCCTTGCCCCTCTAAATGCGCCTTGGCGGCCTGCAGGGCTTCTACATCGGCAACCTCGAAAGCCAGATGTTGCACCCAGGCAGGAGTATGTTCATCGCGCCCCATTTCGGGCTGTTGCGGCAATTCAAAAAACGCCACCACATTGCCGCCACCACAATCGAGGAAGACGTGCATATAAGGATCATATTCGCCCGTTGACGGCACATGATCCTCGGCAAAGGCAGTGGTGTAAGTGAAGCCCAGCACCCGTTCATACCATTCGACCGTCGCCTTCGCGTCTTTGCAGCGATAGGCGACATGGTGGATGCGTTTGGTTTCAAACGGCGCGGTCATGGTGCCGTTTCCAATACGCCGCGTGCGATCTGATCGCGTTCGATACTTTCGAACAGTGCCTTGAAATTGCCCTCGCCGAAACCTTCGTCTTTTTTGCGCTGGATGAACTCAAAGAAAACCGGACCGATCTGCGTTTCGGAGAATATCTGGAGCAATAGCCTAGGATCGCCGTCAGCCGTCGAGCCATCCAGCAAAATGCCGCGCTTCTGCAATTCCGCCACCGGTTCGCCATGGTCTGGCAAGCGCTCGCCGAGCATGTCGTAATAGCTTTCAGGTGGCGGCGACATGAAGGGCGTGCCCAGTGCTTTCAGCCGATCCCAGCCATCCAATATGTCATCGCAGATAAAGGCGATATGCTGGATTCCTTCGCCATTATAGGCGCGCAAAAATTCTTCGATCTGCCCGCCGCCCGCTTTGCCTTCCTCATTCAGCGGGATGCGGATTTTTCCGTCAGGTGCGGTCATCGCCTTGCTGGTGAGGCCCGTATATTCGCCCTTGATATCGAAATAACGGATTTCGCGGAAGTTGAAGATGCGTTCGTAAAAGCCCGCCCAATAGGCCATGCGACCGGCGTAAACATTGTGCGTCAAATGGTCGATCCGCCGAAATCCTGCGCCGATTGGGTGGCGATCGACCCCTGGCAAATAGACGAAATCAATATCATAAATCGAAAGCGCTCCGGGAACATCATCGCCTTCATAGCGATCCACCAGATAGATCAGCGCGCCGCCAATTCCCCGGATAGCAGGGATGCGGAGTTCCATCACCCCGGTGCGCGCTTCCACCGGCTCCGCCCCGCGTTCTATCGCCTCCTTATAAGCCTTGGCTGCATCTTTGACGCGAAAGGCCATGCCGCAGGCCGAGGAACCATGTTCGGTGGCGAAATAGGCGGCATGGCTGCGTGGTTCGTAATTGGCGATCAGGTTAATTTCGCCCTGTCGCCATAGATCGACATTTTTGGAACGGTGATGGGCGATGTGGGTGAAGCCCATATGCTGGAACACCGGTTCCAACTGGCCTTTTTCCGGAGCGCAGAATTCGATGAATTCAAAACCGTCGAGACCCAGCGGGTTTTCGAAGAGATCGGGCATGAGAGGCTTTCGAAGGTTAGGAAAATATGGAAGGTTTGGCGGAACGGGGATTCACCGTATTTAGTATCAAATGAAACCAGTTTTGCCAAGAGCCTATTTGCCGCCTTCCATATCCGCCACCCGGCTTTGCAATTTGGCGAGCAGCGTGAACAGTGTCGCCGCCTCCTCGCGCCCCAAAATGCTCTCGATGTCCGCTTCGACAGCCAGAGCCAGCGGCACGATCTGTTCGTACAGGTCTTCGCCAAGCGCGGTCATCGCCAGATGGTGCGAGCGGCCATCCGCCGCATTGGGCGCCCGCGTTACAAGCCCGCGTGCAACCATGGCGGTGCAGGCGCGGTTGATCGTTACCTTGTCCATATGGGTCGCGCTCACCATATCGCGCTGCGTCACCGAGCCCTGCTCCGCCAACACCGCGAGCACCCGCCATTCGGGAATTTTCAGCCCAAAGCGACCATGATAACTGCGCGCAATCAGATCGCTGACCGCGTTCGAAGTGATCGAAAGCTGGTACGGCAGGAATTTGGACAGGATGATTTTGCTCTGGGCCATGATGTAAAGCCTAGTCAATTTTGAAGCTAAGGCCAAGCCAAAGGGTGCGCGGCGCGGCGCGTTCGATAATCCCCGCCGAAGAGATCGCCGCCTCTACGCGGGCACCCAACAAATTTTCGGCGCGCAAATCAACCTGCCAATTGTCCGCGAAGCCGTAACGCAATCCCGCATCGATCGTCAGCGCATCGTCCAAACGCAGCAGATTGGCATCATCTTCAAAGGCCGAACTGGTATAGCGCAATGCTGCCGATCCGCCCAGGCCGCCCTGCCCGTCAAAACGAAAACCAGCGCTGGCGTTGTGCTTGGGGACTTGCGCGGGCCGCTTTCCATTCAGCGCCGCAACGCCGCGAACCCGCGCATCGACATAGCTATAGGCCAATTGCAATTTCAGAGCGTCGTCCAAATCATAGGAAAAATCAGCCTCAACGCCTTTGGAACGGATCGCATCCAGATTTTGCCGCTGCCGATAGGTTCCGCCACCCGCGACAAAGCCAACCCCGGGAAAAACCCCCGGTCCCTGCCCCAATGTGACATTGGCGATGGCACCATCGAGCTGGTTGGCGAAAGCCGTCAACGAAAAGTCGATATTTTCAAGATTGCTCTCCAAGGCAATCTCTGCACCCTTCAGTCTTTCGGGCTTCAATGCCTCATTTGCCGCCGTTGCATCGGCGCCGACGCGAAAGGGGCGGTAAAGTTCGTTCAATGTCGGCAAACGCCATCCGGTATAGGCCGCCGCTTTCAAAGTCAGAGCGTCAACAAACCACCAGCTTGCGCCAATGCGCCCGGTGGTTTCCCAACCATCGCGCTTGGAAAAATGATCGTCGGATCGCACACTGCCACCGATATTGGCTTCATAGCGCCTGCCCTGTGCCAGCACCCAGTGATCCAACCGCCCCGAGGCAGTGAGGCTAAGGCGATCTAGCAAGGCCGTCCATTCGGCATAGGCACCCAGAATATCAGTACTGCCCCCCGCTTCACGATAGCGGGTCGGCAATCCGGCGATAAAATTGCTGTTCTCGCGCGTCCGCCCTACGGTCCGTCGCCAATCAATTCCCAGCCGCAGTTGGCGATCATTGTCGATGCTATAGTTGGAACTTGTCCCGATATCAGGCCGAATCTCAAGCCGCGCGCCCATGCCCGTGGAGGGAACGGAAAATTGATCGAGTGTCGGTGATGCACTCGCCCGACCAGCGGCAACAGAATTAAACTGCGCCGAAAAATCGCGGATTTGCACATAGGCCAGCGCCAGAACATCCACACCGCCGTCATTTTTCAAAACGCGGATACTGGCATCGACGCCCGAATTGCGGTTATCGGAAAAAGGCAAACCGCGCGACCGGCGATCATCAAAGGCCCGAATATTGGCTTCAACCGTGGGGCCATTGGTTCCCCAAGAGGTCAACGGCACGACCATCCTCAGTCCTCCGCCAAAGCTTTCATACGCCGCTTTGCCATCCACGACACCGCGTTGCGACGCAATGATCGGAATATAGCCGTCGCCACGGGTGTAATTGCCCGACAGCATCAGATGGCCTTCGCCGAGATTCGCCCCCGTTGCTGCATCAATATCGACGCTGCCGCGCGACCCATAGGCAATCGAGCCGAAATGTTCGGGCCAGCGCACCGACGAAAGCTGGATCGTCCCGGCCAGCGCCCCTGCCCCTTCGGCCCCGCTTCCGCCGCCGTTTTCGATGCGTATCCCGCGCAAGGCAACGGCATCAAACGCCGTCCAGTTCACCCAGCCGCCAAAAGGATCGGTTTGCGGAATACCGTCCAGCGTGAGCAACGCCCGGCTCGATGCATTGCCGCCAAGGCCGCGACTGGTGAGTCCCTGACTGGTGGGATTGGCGGTGCGCGCATCGCTGCGCCGGAACTGTTGCCAGCCGGGAATCGCACGGATTATTGATTCCACACGTTGGCCGATATTCTGTTCGGGGCCGTCAATATAGGTGACCGGAATCACCCCTTCGGACAATGGCTTTGACAGATTGCCGCCCGAAACCACGATCCAGTCTTTCGGGCCGGGTTCGATCAAGACGATTTCGTCGGACTTCTGGCTAGGTTGAACCTCGCCATTATCCTGCGCTGCGAGTGGCGCTGTGCCGAGGCCCAGCACCAACAATGTCGACAGAATTTTCACTGCGCTTTTACCGCCTCTGGCGTTGCCCTTGCAAACGCGTCCATCGCGCGCAATTCGGCATCAATCCGCACCAGTTTCGGATAGCCATCCAACGGCGCGTCATACCGCCGTGCATTGTACATTTGCGGAACGAGGCAGACATCGGCGATGTTGGGCGTTTCCCCGCCAAACAGCCCGTCATCCGGTGCCATCGCCTCTAGTGCACTAAAGCCCTCGGCTATCCAGTGGCGATACCAGCAATTTATCACCTCAGCATCCTGTTGAAGTTCATCTTTTAAATAATTCAAAACACGCAAATTATTCAATGGATGTATATCAGCCGCGATCAACAAAGCCTGCGCCAGTGTTTTCGTGCGGGCAGCCGGATTGGACGAAACCATTCTGGGTTCGCGATATTTCGCATCGAGATAATCTATGATCGCCAGGCTTTGCGTCAGATCTAGCCCGTCAATATGCAGCATCGGCACGAACCCTTGTGGATTGCGGGCCAAAAATTCGGGGTCCCGCTGCGCGCCATCGGGCAGGCTGACGGGCACGCTGCGATAGGCCACGCCCTTCAGGTTAAGTGCGATACGCACCCGGTAGCTGGCCGACGAACGCCAGAAATCAAACAACAGGATTTCCCTCATGGCGCGCCCCTAGCATGGTCATCGCTCTGGTTGAAGGCCTTGCTTTGTAACGCTCCGCCGTTATGTCTCGAACAACAGGCAAAAGGATTTTTCAGAAATGACCACCCGGTTTTGCGGCTACTTGCCGGAATCACGATTGCCACCGCCGCAACTTCTGCCTTCGCCGCCCCAGCCTTAGCCACAGCCGCCTCGATCAATGGTCGCTGGCTGACGCAGGATCGCGATGCCATTGTCGAAGTTGGCCCCTGCGGCGAAACGATATGCGGGCGCGTCGCCAAATTTCTGGTGCGGCCTCCGCAGGGCAATGATCAGAAGGACACGAAAAATCCTGATCCCAAACTCCGCAATCGCCGCCTGCTGGGAATGGCGGTGGTGTTCGGGCTAAAACCGGATGGCAATCAATGGAAAGGCACGATCTACGATCCCAAATCGGGGCGCAGTTATCGCTCGGTCGTGTTTCTTACCAAAAATGGCTCGTTAAAGGTCAAGGGTTGCTTTGGGCCGATCTGTCAGGGGCAAAACTGGAGCAAATCCAACCAGTAATGCGTCGCAACGATGGAGCAGCGCCGTATAATCGCGCAATTTTTCGGATTTCCCTTTCCAATAACCCGGCCAAATACTGTGCTGCCATCGCACTTCGCAATTGATCCCGCGCGGCGCGAATGTCTGCATCATTGCCGTGCCGCAATTTATCGCGCAGCACACAGGCATAGACATAGAGCTTTGACGAAACCGGATCGGCCAAAAAATCCCCCTCGCTCTGCCACATTGCACGAGGGGTGAGGCTACACTTTTTCCCGAAAGGCGCAGCTGCGACTCTCTCCGAAACGGACAATCAGAATTCGATGGCGATGCCCCTGATTCAGCCTTCAATGTAGCTTAATTCTTCAATTTCCATCCGGAACGGAGCAGGAAATAAGCAATCAGGCCCAGGGTAATGTTGAGTATTACCAAAACTATACTGCCCAGCATGATGTCCGAATCGGCTTTACCGATAAAGCCAGTAGCGGAAGCCCGAAATTACATAGAAAAACGGATTGGCATGGCTGATCGCCTGAAAAGTCGGGGCAAGCCGGTCTATGGAATAAAATGTGCCGGATAGAAGCGACAGCGGGGCGATGACAAAATTGGTGACGGCGGCATTATGATCGAATTTTTCCGCCCAGATCGACGTGAGCACGCCCAAGCTGGCCAGCATCGATCGATCCCAACAATCCGAACCACAGGACCACCAGCAGGTGCGATGGCATGATATGCACGCCCGGCCAAAGCAACATGGCCAGCCAGATCACCACACCGACAAAAAATGCCCGCGTCACCGCGCCACCGACCATCGCCACCAAAAGTTCGGCACTCGATAGCGGCGGCATCAGATAATCGACGATTGTCCCCTGAATTTTCCCGGCCAACAGGGCGAAGCTGGAATTGGCAAAGGCATTTTGCATCATGCCCATGATAATCAATCCGGGTGCGATGAAGTCAGCAAAGGGGACACCCAAAACCTTCACGCCATCACGTCCCAAAGCGACGGTGAAAATTACCAGAAACAGCAATGTCGTGATCGCGGGCGCCCACACCGTTTGCAATTGCACCTTCATAAATCGCCGCACCTCTTTCAGATACAGCGTTTTCAGGCCAATCCAGTTGACGTTGCGGATCATCCGTTCTTGAGGCCGCCCTTGCGAAATGGCGGGGGTGACATTAGATTTGTTCTGGCTACTCATCGCACATTCGACTACGGCCTTGCCTTCGCTGCGGCAAGCCGCTTTTGCGGACGGCGTTGCCTGTGCCGCAATAAAATATTTTTGGAGTCAATCATGTCCTGGACCGACGAGCGGATCGACCGCCTGAAAACCATGTGGGAAAGCGGATTAACCGCGAGCCAGATTGCCGACGATCTGGGCGGAGTAAGCCGCAATGCCGTGATCGGCAAGGCCCACCGCCTAGGCCTGAAATCGCGCCCATCGCCGGTGAAAGCCAATGACGGCGAGGCTAAGGCAGCGCCAAAGCCCAAAGCCAGACCCATCGAACGGTCGACAGCGCCGCGCCCGGCCCCCGTTATCGATACGCCCATCCGCTCGACCATGCCCGGGCCACCAATCACAATTCCGCAGGTGCAGCCACGCTCGGATATGCCCAAGATCGTCTCGATCGGCCCCGGCGGCTTTATGCGCCAAGGCCCAGGGGATCAGCAGGCCCCGATTCCTCCAGCACCGCCGCGCCGTCTGGTTCCTGCCAAGCCCAGCGCGGAAATTGCCGATAAGACGACCCTGCTCGATCTCAACGAAAAAGTCTGTCGTTGGCCGATGGGGCATCCGGGCGAACCCGATTTCCATTTCTGCGGAACGGCGGTGAACCCCGGCTTCCCCTATTGCGTCGAGCATTGCGGGCGTGCCTATCAGGCGCAATTGCCACGCGGCGTTCGTCGCCCGCCCCCGCCCATGCCTTTTGGTGGGCCAAGGGTTAGATAAGCCGCTATTCGGCTAATTTAAAACCGAAGCCCTGAGCCTGTCGAAGGGCGCTTGCCGGAGAAGCGCCCATCGACAGGCTCAGGGCTTCGGTATCATTTGAACGAATGTGGAGGATATCCACAAACAATTTTACGTAACACAGTATGCCGCTTGCACCGCTGACTCGCCCGCGCCTATACCGCCCGCTATGAGTGAAGACCTGTTTGGCGGAGAGCTTCCCGCTGGTTCTGAAATTGGCAATTACGACGCCTCCGCCATCGAAGTGCTGGAGGGGCTTGAGCCTGTGCGCCGTCGCCCCGGCATGTATATCGGCGGGATTGACGAACGCGCGTTGCACCATCTGGCCGCCGAAGTCCTCGATAACTCGATGGACGAGGCGGTGGCGGGCCATGCCAACCGGATCGAAATCACGCTGGGGATGGATAACCGGCTGACCGTCAGCGACAATGGCCGCGGCATCCCGGTTGATCCGCACCCCAAATTTCCCGGAAAATCGGCGCTCGAAGTGATCATGACGACGCTCCATTCGGGGGGCAAGTTTGAAGGCAAGGCCTATGCGACTAGCGGCGGTTTGCACGGTGTGGGCGTTTCGGTGGTCAATGCGCTGTCGAACGACACCGTGGTCGAGGTGGCGCGCAACAAGCTGCTTTACCGGCAACGCTTTTCGCGAGGGCTGGCCCAAGGCGGCCTTGAAGAGCTGGGTCCCACCCCCAACCGGCGCGGCACGACAATTGCCTTTACACCCGATCCCGAGATTTTTGGGGCGGACGCAAAGTTCAAACCAGCGCGGCTTTTTAAACTGGCCCGGTCGAAAGCCTATCTGTTTGCCGGTGTCGAAATCCGCTGGAAATGCGATCCCGAACTTGCCAGCGACGATGTCCCTGCCGAGGCGGTGTTCCAGTTTCCCGGCGGGCTTGCCGATCATCTGCGCGAGCAATTAAATGGCCGCAATTGCGTGACCACCGATTTCTTCTTCGGCAATCAGGCTTTCCCCGCCAATGAAGCCGGAGAAAGCCAGGGCCGCGTCGAATGGGCGGTTGCTTGGCCGCTCTATTCCGACGGCGCCTATAGCTGGTATTGCAACACCATCCCGACGCCCGATGGCGGCACGCATGAAGCAGGCGTGCGCGCCGCGCTCACGAAGGGTTTGCGTGCGTTCGGCGAAATTATCGGCAACAAAAAAGCCGCGCAGATCACCGCAGAGGATATCTTCAACGAAGCCGAGCTGATGCTCAGCGTCTTCATCCGCAACCCGCAATTTCAAAGCCAGACCAAGGACCGGCTGACCAGCCCCGAAGCCGCGCGGCTTGTGGAAAATGCGGTTCGCGATCATTTCGACCATTTCCTCGCCGACAATATGGAGCGCGGCAAGGCGATGCTCGGCTTCATCCTCGAAAAGGTGGAAGACCGGCTGAAACGCAAAGCCGAACGCGAGGTCAAACGCAAAACCGCGACCAGCGGCAAAAAAGTCCGCCTGCCCGGCAAGCTCACCGATTGCTCGTCGGATGATCCGGCAGGAACCGAGCTGTTCATCGTCGAAGGCGACAGCGCCGGTGGCAGTGCCAAGCAAGCGCGTGACCGCAAGACGCAGGCGATCCTGCCCATTCGCGGTAAAATCCTGAATGTCGCGAGCGCCACCAACGAAAAAATCCGCGCCAACGCGGAAATTGCCGATCTTGGCCTCGCACTGGGCTGTGGCACGCGCAAGGATTGCGATCCCGATAATCTGCGGTACGACCGCGTGATCATCATGACCGACGCCGATGTCGATGGCGCGCATATCGCCACCTTGCTGATGACCTTTTTCTTTCAGGAAATGGGGCCCATCGTGGAACGCGGGCATCTGTATCTCGCCCGCCCTCCGCTATACCGGCTGACGAGCGGCAGCCAAAGCGCCTATGCTCAGGACGAAGCCGAGCGGGCCGAGCTGGAAGCGACCATTTTCAAGGGCAAAAAGGTCGAGGTCGGGCGGTTCAAGGGGCTGGGCGAAATGAACCCGTCGCAACTGCGCGAAACTACGATGGACCCGAAAAGCCGATCCCTGATCCGCATCACCCTGCCCCATGAATATCAGCGGCAACAGGCGGTAAAGGAACGCGTCGAGCAATTGATGGGCAAAAGCCCCGAAGCCCGCTTCCGCTTCATTCAGGAACATGCGACCACAGTGGATGAGGACACGATTGACGCTTGATTTTGGGAGAGTGGATATGCGCACGATTTGGATGGTTACCGTTCTGGCATTGCTCCCATTACCTACTCAGGCAAACTCTGCGCCTAAAAAGCCAAAGTCTGTGCCTCAATACGCTACACCGATTGGCGCTCAGGGACTTGACCTGCGGATCGAACAACTGGTGTCCCTGCTGCAGCACCAGATCGCGCTATATGAATTTTTTTCACCGACGTTCCTAAACGCCATTCCGCCCGAAAAATTCAATGAAGTGAGAAACAGTCTCCACGCTCAATATGGCGAGCCGGTAAAAATAGCATCATTTGTCAAAAGCCGACCCAATGGCGCAACGATTAAACTGGCCTATGAAAAAGCGATCATTACGGTCGAGCTGGACGTTGACGCCGCCGCGCCCGGACGGGTGATCGGTCTTGCATTTACGGGTGCCGAAATCGTTGGCGATAGTGTCGAAGCCATTGGCGCGGCATTCAGGGCACTGCCCGGGAACAGCGGTTTTCTGTTAGCGGAGATCAAGGACGACGGCAACGTCAAGACTATCGCAGCGCAAAATTCCGAAACGCAATTCGCCATCGGTTCGACATTCAAACTCTATATCCTTGCTGAACTTGCCAGCCAGATCAAAGCTGGCGAGCGAAAATGGACCGACGTAGTGCCTTTGTCCCATCACAGCTTTTCCTCGGTCGCTACGCAGGGCTGGCCAAAGAATAGCCCGGTTACACTCCATACGCTGGCAGGATGGATGATTTCGGTCAGCGACAATGGCGCAACCGACACATTGCTCCATCTGCTTGGCCGTGAAGCAGTTGAACGGAAACTGGCGACTATCGGCCACGGCGCACCGGATAAGACCCTGCCGTTCCTTTCAACAGTAGAAGCCTTTGCACTGAAGGCCAATCCAGAGTTACGGAAGCGCTTTCTGAATGCCAGCGAAGCGCAACAACGCGACCTGATCGAACGGGAACAGGCCTTACTTACGCTTGAGAAGAGTCAATGGCAGCACGATCGGCGGTGCTCCCGCCTCCATCGATACGGTCGAATGGTTCGCCTCACCCGCCGATATCGTCACGCTGATGCGTAGCCTTCGCATGCAACGCGACGACCAGATGATGGCAATCATGGGTATAAATAGCGGCCTGAAAGGTGAGGCGGCCAAAAAATGGCGTTATATCGGCTATAAAGGCGGGTCGGAACCTGGAGTAATCTCGATGAGCTATTTGCTCAATTCGCCCGATGGAAAATGGTATGTGGCAACAGGAAGCTGGAATGACACCCTGAATGAAGTGGCATCAAGATAAATTCAGAGGCCTGATGGAGCGATTGATCGCGACCATCGCGAAATAGGGAAAGGCCCTAAACCGTCAAAGCCTCAACCAAGGCCTTCACCTTTTTCTGCCGCCATTGCGGCAAGGGGGCGATCAGCCAATAGGCGAGCGGGTGTTCGCGGCTGTTATCGATGGCGCGGACGCGGCCACTGTCCAAATCGGCACTGGCGAGGAGCAATGGGACGACCGCTTCGCCCAGCCCTATTGCGGCGGCATCGATTGCGAGGCCCGCATCACCCAATCGCAGCGTTGCTTCACCATCCGCCACCGGACATCCCGGCCAGCTGATCGGTGTTTTCGCGCCGCCTTCGGGGGCACCGACGCGGACGAAAGCGCCGGGAGACAGCTTCACCCCTTCATGTTCTCCGGGTCCATCGGCCAAACGCACCGCCAGATCGAGATTGGCTTCGGTAAAATCGACGTCTCCGTCCGCTGACACCAAAGTGAACTGCAGATCGGGATTGGCCGCACCATAACGGGCAAGTTTCGGCGTCAGCCATTTTGCGGTGAAATCGCGGGGGGCAGCGATGGTCAGATAATTCGACGTCTGCCCCGATTGCATCGCCCGCACCAATTCCTCGAACTGCAAAAAGCCCGCGCGCAGGGCATCGAGACCTTTTCCCGCTTCGGGAGTGAGCTCAAGCCCTTTGGGCGTGCGGCGAAACAGGACGACACCCAACATATCTTCCAACGCGCGGATCTGCTGCCCCACAGCTGCCGGTGTAACCGCCAGTTCGTCCGCAGCTTTGGTGAAGCTCAAATGCCGGGCGGCGGCATCCAGCACGCGCAGACCGTTTAAGGGTAAATGGGTGCGCTTCATGGGGCGGTCGCGGGGACCATCAGCTTGAACAGCGGGATTTCAACCAGGAAAGTAGAGCCGTCGGTGCAGATGAAACGATAGTGCCCCTCCATCATGCCAGTGGGCGTCGACAGCGGACAGCCGGACACATAATCATGGCTGCCGCCGGGTTGCAGCACCGGTTGTTCGCCCACCACGCCATCGCCATCGACATGGTTGACCATCCCGCGCCCGTCGGTAATCCGCCAATGCCGCGTTAACAATTGCACCGGATCACTGCGGTGGTTTTCGATGCGGATATGATAGGACCAAAACCAGCGCGCCTGCGCGGGTACCGATTGATCCTCCAGAAAATTAGGCGACACATGCACGGTTATGCCATCGGTGGTGGCATGATGGGCAAACAGGGAATCAAGGGCGATGGTCATAAAACAGGAATAACCGAATTTGGACGGGTGTCGAGCGGGGGATGAAAATCTATTTGGCTTCGCGCCGTTCAAATCGGGTTCGTGTCACTTGCGGTTCAAGACCTGTTGCGGAGGCACCCATTATGATTTTGGTGGCAAGCCCGCAAATGTGATGATGCTTTCGCTGTCCTTGTTCATGGCAGCGATCCCGATAAAATGATCATCAACAATGACGCCCTTGAGAATGTTTTCGCTCACCTCCCCGCCCTCGACAGTGGCGGCGCGTTTCCATTCCTGTTCGTCAGCGCGGCGCACATAAATGCGATAACCGGTGACGTTTCCCCCTTTGACCGGTGTCCATGTGACTTTGGTGTCGGATGACACCGCTCCGCCAAGAATTGCGCTTTCGGGCGCTGGAGGGGCAAGGGCCAGATGTGCCGCCGTCGCTATGTTCAGCCGCGTCACCTTTGCCAGATAATCGAAGTCCATATTATCTACGGTGTCGCCAAATACGATGCCGTTTTCGGCGCGCAAATCCTGATGCTGGTGTCGGTAATTTTCGACACCCACCGTAAAGCGAATGGCGGGAAAGCCCAATTCCAGCGCAGGCAGATGATCGCCGCCCCGGCCGAACCTGTCGGGACGGCGGACGCCGAAAACCTCCAGCGCACCTGAAGGCGAAGCGACGTTCTTAGCATAGCGCATCAATGCACGGCTCGGCCCGTCATCTTCGCCTCCACTGTTGCGTCGCGCAAGTTGGGCGGACGCATCTTCCGATGCGCGAACGCCCTCGCTGAAAACGCGAACAATATTATCGACTTTGCGACCATCGGTACCAATTGTGCCGCCGACAATATCATTGTTGAGTAATGCGCTGACTTTCCAACCGCGTTCTTTTGCGGTTTCGGCAAGCAAGCGCCCGCCCATCAGCCCCTGTTCTTCGCCCGATAACAACGCAAAAACGATGGTCGCTTGTGTTTGCGACATTTTCGACATCAGCCGTGCCGCTTCAATGACCAGAGCACTGCCCGACCCATCATCGTTCGCACCCGGCGCGTCGCTGGTCGAATCCATCACGTCGGTCACCCTGCTGTCGATATGCGCGGTGATCAAGACAACATGATCCCAGCCCATCTCGCCGGGCTTGATCGCCAGCACATCAACGATGTTGACGCCATTTGGAGCGCGCGGGCCAGTCATCTGCCGCTCAAGCGTCTCGACCTTCAAGCACCCCTTGCAGGCTTTTGACATTTTCTCGAATTCAGATTTGGCCCAAGCCCGCGCTGCGCCAATGCCGCGTTTCGGGTCGGTCGCCGACGAAAGCGTGTGCCGGGTGCCAAAGCTGACGAGCTTTTCGACATCGGCTTTCAGACGCGCGGGACTCGGATCTTCGGCAAAGGCGGGCGAAGCTGTGAAAAGGCAGAGTGCGGTAAAAATTGTTTTAAATGACATTCTTAGGTGTGCCTCTATGAACTTGCGTCGTCCTAGCGAAGGCTGGGGCCTATCACGTCTCTCCGCTTAAACCGATAGTCGAGATGGGCTCCAGCCTATGCTGGAGCGACGTTGTTTGTTAAAACCACATTTCAGTCTTAAGCTAGGTATCGTCAACGTCAAAGCCAACAAGGAAATTGCATTTGCTCGGCCAAGCCGACTATGTCTCAGCAGCAGCATAGTCGGGAGCACCATGAATGAGCAAAAGTCTGAAGGCCTTTAGAGTCTTTTTGCTGATTTTAATCGTGCAACTTATCAACTTGCCCGCCCGCGCCGATCCCAATGACATCACCGCCGCCAGCCGCAGCGTGGTTCGCGTGCTGATTTTTCCGGTCGATGAAAGCGAAACCGTTCCGATCAGCCACGGCACCGGCGTGGTGGTTGCGCCGGGTGTAATTTTGACGAACAATCATGTGATCAACGAAGATGAGTTCGATCAGCCGGTCCGCTATGTCATCGTCCCCGCCGAGGGCAGCGCAACCTATCCCGCGGACATCATTGACCGTTCTCCGCGCAATGATTTGGCGCTGCTCAAAACCCGCGACACGGCGCGCATGGCCGCTGCCGGCTTTTTTACAGGACCGGTGGCGGACGGGCTGGACGTTTTTGCCATTGGCTATCCCGGCGGGGTGGATGTGGCGCAGGGGCTGAGCTCGGAAGACCTGATCCGCCCGGCTACCCCGGTTAAGACCCGCGGCAGCCTGTCTGCAGGGCGTTCGGCCAAAGAGTTTGAAACCCTGCTGCACACCGCGCCCATCGGCGGCGGGAATAGCGGCGGGCCGCTGGTCGATGGATGCGGACGGATATTGGGGATCAACAGTTTCGGAACGATCTCCGACGGCAGCGACGCGGAGTTTTTCTTTGCCGTGGCGGTACGCGAAGTGACGGCTTTCCTGCGCGACAATGGCATAACTGCACGCACCGTGAGCGGGCCATGCCTTTCTGCTGCCGAAGTATCGCAAGCCGAATCCAAACGCGAAGCGGCGGCGCGCGCAAAGATCGAGGCGGAAAACCGCGATCAGGAATCGGCGAAATCCTCAACGCTCGGCGAGGCGCGGCGGTCAGCCGAATACGCAATCATCGGCGAACGTGAAAACCGGATGATGGCAACGGTGATCCTGCTGTTTCTGGCGCTGGGTGCAGGCGGGGCCTGCTGGCAATGGCACGAACGCGGCAAGCTGGACTATGCCAAATTGGCCGGAGGGGGCGTTGCCGCATTGTTGATCGCAGCCATGATGACCTATCTCACCCGTCCCGGCTTTGACGAGGTTGATGCCCGGATCAAAGCGGCGCTCAAGGATGATCCGGCGCCCGCAGCGCGCGCAGTGGTGGCCAAAGCGGGCAAGAAAATCTGCGTCATTGATCGCGAACGCAGCCGGATCACCGTCTCCGATACGCAGGACGTAAAATTTGATTGGGCCATTGGCGGCTGCATCAATAATCGTACCCAATATGTCGAAGATGGCAGCGGATGGGTGCGGACTTTTGTGCCCAATAATGAAGAACAAGTCTCCATCGTCAGCTTTGCCCCCGACACCGGAAGCTATCGCATCGAACGGCATCTGCTTGGCAGCGAAGCGATGGGCAAGGCGCGCGCGGCCCGCAACCGCTATGACGTGAAGGGCTGTGTGGCGGATAAGGACAAGCTGGATAATATCGCGCAGATGAACGGCGCAGTGCGCGAATTGCTGCCTGAACAAGCGAACGAGATGTTGCAGTTTAAATGCACTGGCGGCTAAGGCCTTACGCAGCATGGCCGATCCCAATCCCCTCGAAGCATTCAAACAGGTTTTAACCGGAGCAGCGCGCGCGCTGGCGCATGAACCAGAGGTGGAACTGGCCTTTACTGCTGACATGCCAACACAGGCCGGAAAGAATTTTCGCGTGCCGATGCCGGGCCGTTTGCTGCCACCCGAACAAGTCGCCGAAGCGCGCGGCTTTGCCGATAGTTTCGCGCTGAAACTGAAACATCATGATGCCGCTGCCCATGCCAAGCACCGGCCCGGCGAAGCCATTGCCTCAGCCGCATTCGATGCGGTTGAAAATGCGCGGGTCGAGGCATTGGGCGCGCGTGCCATGGCGGGGGTGGCCGCCAATCTCGATCATGCGCTCGAAATGCGGCTCCGCACCGATCCGATCACGCGGGCGCAAGCGGCAGAGGAAGTGCCGGTATCGACCGCGCTCTCGCTGATCGTTCGCGAACGGCTGACGGGGCAGCCCGTGCCTGCCAATGCTGCGGCAGGCGTCGATATGTTGCGCGGCTGGATCGAGGAGAAAGCGGGCGGCGATCTTGATGCGCTGGGGCTGGCGCTCGACGATCAACGCGCGTTCGCCTCTCTGACACAGACGATGCTCGAACATCTGAACCTGACCGAAGGCGAAATCGAACCGAACGAAAGCGAAGATTCAGGCGAAAACGCCGAGGACGAACAAGAGCAAGACGGCGACGACGATGCCGATACCGAAGGCGAAGCAGGCCAAGCCGAAGCGCGCGCCGAGCCTCAGGATGGCGAAGGCGATGATTCGCAATCCGAAGCCGATAAATCCGAAACCGACGACATGGCCGATGGCGACGGCGAAATGGGCGAAGACGGGATGCAGCCCGTGGCCCCGCAACGCCGCAATTGGGACCATCTGCCGCAATCCGATTATAAATGCTGGACCGAAAAATATGACGAGGTGGTGGGCGCAACCGACCTTGCCGACGAGGATGAGCTTAATCGTCTGCGCGCCTATCTCGATCAGCAATTGTCGGGGCTGCAAGGCGCGGTAACGCGGCTCGCCAACCGGTTGCAACGCCGGTTGATGGCACAGCAGAACCGCAGCTGGGATTTCGATCAGGAAGAAGGAATGCTCGATGCCGCGCGATTGGCGCGCGTCGTGGTCTCGCCCGGACATTCGCTGTCGTATAAAATTGAACGCGAGACCAAATTCCGCGACACCGTCGTCACGCTTCTGATCGATAATTCAGGTTCGATGCGCGGTCGCCCGATCAGCATCGCAGCAATCAGCGCGGACATTATGGCACGCACGTTGGAACGCTGCGGGGTGAAGACCGAGATATTGGGCTTCACCACCCGCGCATGGAAAGGCGGGCAAGCGCGTGAGGATTGGCTCGCCGCCGGACGGCCACAAATGCCCGGTCGCCTCAATGATTTGCGGCACATTGTTTACAAGAAAGCAGATGAACCGTGGCGGCACGCGCGGCGCAATCTGGGCCTGATGATGCGCGAAGGGCTGCTCAAGGAGAATATCGATGGCGAGGCGCTGCTTTGGGCGCACAACCGCCTGATCGGCCGCTCCGAAGACCGCCGCATCCTGATGGTGATTTCAGACGGCGCGCCGGTGGATGATAGCACATTGTCGGTCAACCACGGCGGCTATCTGGAGCAACATCTGCGCCGCGTGATCGAAATGATCGAGAGCCGCAGTCCAGTGCAGCTGATCGCCATCGGCATCGGCCATGACGTGACGCGCTACTACCGCCGCGCCGTCACCATCATGGATGCCGAGCAACTGGGCGGCGCGATGATCGAGCAACTGGCGGGGTTATTTGATGATGAGTGAGGGCAGTACGACCGTTACCGAAGCTGTAAATTCCCGCCGTTCGATCCGCGAGTTCCTAGACAAAACCGTTGATCGAAACACGCTCGAAACTGTGCTGCAAACCGCCCAACGCGCGCCTTCGGGTGGGAATACACAGCCATGGAATGCGGTGGTGCTGACGGGGGAGCCGCTCCAATCTCTGATCGCCGCTGTCACGCCTTTTGTGATGCAAGGCCGTGCGGGGATGAGCGTCGAATATGCCGTCTATCCGCCGGGGCTGGAAGGCCGCTACGAGGAATCACGGGCAGGCGTCGGTGAGGCGATGTATGCAGCGCTGGACATCCCGCGCGAGAACAAGGCCGCCCGCCTGAACCAGTTCGTCGCCAATTTTCGCGGTTTTGACGCGCCGGTCGTGATGTTCATCCACACCCCGCGCTATATGGGGCCACCGCAATGGAGCGACATGGGGATGTGGCTGCAAACCGTGATGCTGTTGCTGCGCGAGGCAGGGCTGGATAGCTGCGCGCAAGAGGCCTGGTCCGCCTATGCCGCGCCGGTGCGAGAGGCTCTGGCAATCCCCGATGACCATATCTTCTTTTGCGGGTTGGCGATTGGCTATCGCGATCCCGATGCGGCGGTGAATGGTTTTGATGTGCCGAGGGTGGGTTTGGAACACGCGATCCGGTTTGAGGGGTTTGTTTAATTTTCCTCTCCATTGGGAGAGGATACGTAGCCTTAGCCGCAGGCTTAGGCGAAGTTGGTGAGGGGCTCTGCCCTCCCGATCACGCACAACCCCTCACCCACTGCGACTAGGCGACAAGTCGCCAAGTCTCGTTGCCCTCTCCCACTGGAGAGGGAACACCGCCTCTCCCCGTGGGAGAGGGATAGACCGTTGACCTTCACGCCTAGTTCGCGCATCGCCCACCCCATGACCGACCTCAAACTCTTCAACAGCCTGACCCGGCAACTGGAAACTTTTAAGCCGATCCATCCCGGAACGGACGAAGCCCGCGTTTATAGCTGCGGCCCCACGGTCTATAATTACCAGCATATCGGCAACATGCGCGCCTATGTGTTTGCCGACACTCTGGGCCGGGTGCTGAGCTATAAGGGCTATAAACTCACCCATGTGATCAACATCACCGATGTCGGCCATTTGACGAGCGACGCCGATGCGGGCGATGACAAGATGGAAAAGGCCGCCGCGGCGGCGGGCAAAACCGCGTGGGATATTGCCGCTTTCTATCAGGCCGATTTCGAGGCCGATCTGGCGCGGCTCAACATCCGCAAACCCGCGCACCCCAAGGCGACCGACTATGTCGAGGCGATGATTGAATGGGGCAAAGGAATTGCGGACAAGCATTGCTATGAACTGGAAAGCGGCCTGTATTTCGACACCTCGACCGTGCCCGACTATGGGCGTTTGGCGCGCGCAAGCACCGAAGACGGAGAAGGCCGGATCGAAACGGTAGAGGGCAAACGCCACGCGGCGGACTTTGCCATCTGGCGCAAGACCCCGGCGGGCGAAAGCCGGCAAATGGAGTGGGATAGCCCGTGGGGGCGCGGTGCTCCCGGCTGGCATCTGGAATGTTCGGTGATGAGCCAGCAATTGCTCGGCCATCCGTTCGACATCCACACCGGCGGCATCGACCACCGCGAAATCCACCACCCGAACGAGATCGCGCAGAACCAGGCGCATGGGGATTGTGCGGATAGCGGTGCTGGCATCTGGATGCACAATAATTTCCTGATCGACCGGCGCGGGAAGATGAGCAAATCGACGGGCGAGTTCCTGCGTTTGCAAACGCTGGTTGATCGCGGCTTCCACCCCCTCGCCTATCGGCTGTTATGCTTGCAGGCGCATTATCGCAGCGAGCTGGAGTTTAGCTGGGAGGGATTGCTGGCGGCTTTTGTGCGGTTGAAGCGGATGGTGATTCGGCATGTTGAACAGCTAGACGATGCGAACTGTCAGAGCAAGCGCCAACGGCGGTGAGCACGACATTGACCCGAATCATACTTCGGTACAGTTTGAAGACGGCTATCTGACGATGATCTGAACACATCCGATGCGTTTGACGGTATTCGAAGACGCATTGTCATCAGGCAAGTCTTGCTATCATCGCGTTAAGGCTTTGGAAGCAAGTTACAGCAATATGGATGCAGTTCTTGGCCTCAACCTTGCTCACCCTCACCCGCCAAGACCTCCGCATCCGCCCCGTCACCGCCACCATCACCGAAGCCGAAATCGAAGCCGCGCTCGAAGAGCGCAAGGCCGCCCGCGCAGCGAAAGACTTCGCCACATCAGACCGCATCCGCGACGACCTGATCGCGCGCGGGGTGGAGGTGATGGACGGCGATCCGCTGGGTTGGGATTGGCGGATTGATGTTTGAAATGCAGGCTAGCACTTCCTTTCAACAAAACCGTAGCCCTGAGCCTGTCGAAGGGCGCTTCGAAGGTTAGCGCGAACCTTGAGACGCCCTTCGACAGGCTCAGGGCTACGGTTTGATTTTATTGCATTTCGGCAATCAGCCGGTTTGAAGCGAGATTTAGGAGCATTGCATGACCAAAACCATCGCCGTCATTAACGCCATGGCGCGGGCTATCGTCGAACCGCATTGCCCCGACTGGCTGGAAATCCGCTATTTCAGTTCGACCGAAGAGCTAAACGCGCTCGCGCCCGAAGCCGAGATTGGCTGGTTCGATCTGTTCAACCCCGCCGACATGGTGGAAGCCGTGCGGCGGGCGGAGAAACTGAAATGGCTGTCGAGCATCTATGCAGGGGTCGAGCGGCTTCCGCTCGATCTGCTGCGCGAACGCGGCACGATTTGCACCAATGGCGCGGGGCTACTTTCCGATACCATGGCCGAATATGCGGTGATGGGGATGTTGAGCGTCGCCAAGGGCTATGACAAAGTGCTGGCCGCCGCAAGCCGCCGCGAATGGCTGAAATCGCCGCCTGCGACCGGGACGCTGGTCGGTGCAAAGGTGATGATCGTGGGCTATGGCGCGATCGGGCGCGAGATCGAAAAGCGCTTGCTGGCGTTTGACGCCGAGGTCACAAAAGTGCGCCGCAATCCCACAGGCCCCGGTGAGCTTGGCCCCGATGCATGGCGCGGGCAGCTTGGCGACTATGACTGGATTGTGGTTGCAGCACCCGCAACGCCCGAAACCAAAGGACTGATCGGACCAAGCGAATTTGCCGCGATGAAACAGGGTGCGCGCATTGCCAATATCGCGCGCGGCACGCTGATCGATACCGATGCGCTGATCGCGGCGCTCCAATCGGGTAAAATCGCGGGGGCTTATTTGGACGTCACCGATCCCGAACCCCTGCCCGCCGATCATCCGCTTTGGGGAATGGACAATGTGCAGATCAGTATGCACATGTCCGGCCCGTCACAGGCCGTGATGTTCCAGCGCGCGGCGATGCGCTTCATCGGCAATCTGGAGCGGTATCACAAGGGCGAGCCGATTTTCCCGCAAGTCGATTACCAACAAGGATATTGAGTGCTGACCGTAGCCCTGAGCCTGTCGAAGGGCGCTTCTCAGTTGTAGCGCTATGCTGTGAAGCGCCCTTCGACAGGCTCAGCGCTGCGGTTTTGGAAGGAGATGAACTTGAAACACAACCCCGCCGAAATCTGGCACACAGTTGCCATGTCGAAAGACCCGGTCGCGATCTCGGCGATCCTGCATGACGATTGCGTGTTTGAAAGCCCGGTGGTTCATACACCGCAACGCGGCAAGGCGATCACCGCACACTATCTGGCCGCAGCCGGACATACGCTGGGCAATGAAAGCTTTCGCTATGTCGGCGAATGGCAGGCGGAGAACAGCAGCGTGCTGGAATTCACAGCCGAGATAGACGGAATTGCGATCAACGGCATCGACATGATCGCTTGCGACGACGACGGCCTGATCACCCATTTCAAGGTGATGGTCCGCCCGTTAAAGGCGGTGAACATACTGCATCAGAAAATGGGCGAAATACTGGCTGTGCTGCGCGGTTAAGACGGACTTTTGCCGTGGTTTGCGCGGTGAATGCTCGCCCGACTGTCATAAAACTGTCATACTTGATGGCCAGCCCTTCAAGAAGTTAAAGAATGCGAGTCGCTTGATGACACCAAACTCCGATCATAAGTTGCTAGACCTGATGGCGCGCCCCGCGTTGCTCGTAAAAGATGGCCGGATCGTGCACGCCAATCCATCGGCGTTTCAATTGCTGGGCACACACATCGTAAACGAAGATGTCCGATTGGCCCTGCGCCAACCAGACGTTGTCGCGCTCATCATGGGCAGCGTGGGCGGCAAACCCGGTGTCGCGAAAATATCCGGGCTGACCACAAAGGGCAGCCTGTGGGAGGTTTCCTGCCATCATCTGGATGACGGCAACCGGCTGGTAACGATGGAAGATATGTCGGTGCAGGCAAGCATCGCCCGCGCCCATGCGGATTTCGTCGCCAATGCCAGCCATGAATTGCGAACCCCGCTTGCATCGGTTCTGGGCTATGTTGAAACGTTGAAAGACCCGAAAGCGGGAAACGATCCTGAAACGCGGAACCGTTTTCTGGATATCATCAAGCATGAAGCCGAACGGATGCATTCGCTTGTCGATGATCTCATGTCGCTGTCGCGCATAGAAGCTCTCAAACATGAAGTTCCGACCGAGAAAGTGGACATCATCCAGACATGCCGTGAAGTCGCCGGCGAAGTAAGCGGCAAGGCCGTTGTCGAAGCGGCAAGCGAGCAGGCCTTCATTCTGGGCGACAAGAGCCAGATGGCGCAAGTCGTGCGTAATTTGATCGATAACGCCATAAAATACGGAGCGGCTGGCGAAAAAGTAATCGTCAAAGTGGAAACGGCCGACACAGGCTGGGTAACCATCGAGGTGGTCAACTCCGGCGACGGCATAGCCCCCGAACACATCCCCCGGCTGACCGAGCGATTTATCGCGTTGACGCTGGCCGCAGCCGAAAAGTGGGCGGAACCGGGCTTGGCCTGTCGATCGTCAAGCATATTGTCGAGCGCCACCGCGGTCGTTTTGATATCCGCAGCAGGCCGGGCGAAGGCGCAACGGCATCGATCATGCTGCCCGCCATCCGGTCTTCATGAAGCCATTGTCATTAAACTGTCACACCTTCGTAACATTGAAGCGTGCGACTCATCAAACCGTCACTAAGGAACTTCGCATGAAACTTCGTAACGCCCTATTTGGAGCAGCAATTTCAACTTTCGCCCTCGCAGCCTGTGGTGGTGGCGGCGGCGGTAGCGAATCTGCGCGTGATTTTATCCGCGTCGTTGGCTCGTCCACCGTCTATCCCTTTGCCACCGCCATTTCCGAAGCCGCAGTAAAGGCCAATGGCGGCATGAAATCGCCCGTCATCGAATCGACCGGCACGGTGCGGGCATGAAGCTGTTCTGTGCAGGCGTTGGCTCGCAGCACCCCGATATCGAAATGGCTTCGCGCCGGATGAAGAAATCCGAAAATGAAGATTGCGCCAAAAATGGCGTGAAGGACATTATCGAAGTTCAGATCGGCCTTGATGGCATCGCCTTTGCCGAAGCCACCAACGGCCCCGCCATGAAGCTGACCCCCGAAGATGTTTACAAGGCGCTGGCCGCCAATCCGTTTGGCAAGCCGCAGGCCGCCAAAAACTGGAACGAAGTGAACCCCGCTTTCCCCGCGATTCCGATTGCCGTCTATGGCCCGCCTTCCACCTCGGGAACACGCGATGCGCTCGCCGAGCTGATCCTGACAAAGGGCTGTGAAACCAATGCCGAAATGAAGGCGTTGAAAGACAGCGACAAGGACAAGCATAAAGACCTGTGCACCAAGATCCGCACCGATGGCGCCTATGTTGATCAGGGCGAAAATGACAATTTGATCGTCCAGAAAATCGCCGCCAATCCGAAAGCCATCGGCATCTTCGGTTTCTCGTTCCTTGAAGAAAATGCGACAAGGTGAAAGCCATTCCGATGTCGGCGTGATGCCGACATTCGCAACCGTTGCTGATTTCTCCTATCCCGGCGCGCGTCCGCTGTATCTCTATGTAAAGGCGGCGCATGTGAAGGCGATCAAGGGTATCGACTCGTACCTCGCCGAATTCGCCAAATCCTGGGGGCCGGACGGCGCATTGAAAGCCAAGGGCATGGTTGTCGCGCCAGAAGACGTGCGGACAAAAAATGCAGAAACGGTAAAGACGATGACGTTGATGGATGCTAGTTCGTTGAAATAACAGATTGCAAGGGGGCAAATGCCACTTACATTCACCCTTATTGCCGTGATTGGCCTGGGCATTATTGCCTGGGCCATTTCGCGTATGAAGGCGGCGCAATTTGCCCCCACGGTGGGCAAGTTGAAACTGGCGTTGCCGCAGCATCACGGCCTGTATGTAACGATCTGGACCGTGCTGCCTGCTTTGATTGCGCTTGTGGATTTGGGCGGCGGTATCCCCGGTCTGGTCCAGGTGCGGTGATGGCTGATCCCTATGCCGCACAGCTGCCGGATTTTGACATGCAGCGCGATGCAATTTTAAGGAGGCCTATAATCTGGCTTCCAACCCCAACGCCTTTGCGACCGATGCGATTGCCCGCGACTGGCCCCGGCGATCCGGTCTGCACAGTCGCAATATGGCTGGATCGGCGCGCAATCATCGCTCTGCTCTTTGCCTTTGCCGGCGGCGCATGGGCCTATACGCGGATCAAATCGACTTTTCCGGCGCGTGCGCGGGTTGAACGGTTGGTAATGGCCGCATTGTTGATCGCGTCCTTTGTAGCGATCATCACGACCGTCGGATTATTGCTTCGCTGATTTTTGAAACCGGGCGGTTTTTCTCGATGGTCAGCCCGGTTGATTTCCTGTTTGGGACCAATTGGACGCCCGATACCATGGCCGCCGAAACCAGCGACATGGGCAAAGATTTGGGCGCTGTACCGCTGTTCTGGGGAACGTTTTTCATCGGCGCCATCATTGCGATGGTCGTTGCCATTCCTTTTGGCCTGATGAGTGCCATTTACCTCACGCAATATGCCAGCGCCAAAACCCGCCAATGGGTGAAGCCGATTTTGGAAATTTTGGCCGGTATTCCCACCGTCGTTTACGGCTATTTCGCCGCATTGACCGCGGCCCCGATAATTCGCGATTTCGCGCTGGCCATCGGCATCAGCAACCCGTCGACCGAAAGCGCATTGGCCGCCGGACTGGTGATGGGGGTGATGATTATCCCCTTTGTCTCGTCAATGGCCGACGACAGTATTGCTGCCGTGCCACAAGCGATGCGCGATGGATCGCTCGCGATGGGGGCGACCACTTCGGAAACGATCAAACGCGTGCTGATACCCGCTGCACTTCCCGGCATTGTCGCCGGGGTAATGCTCGCGATCAGCCGGGCAATCGGCGAAACCATGATCGTCTATATGGCCGCCGGGGCGTCCGCCAATCTCTCCGCCAATCCGTTTGACCGGATGACGACGGTGACTTACCAAATTGCTGCGCTGTTGACCGGCGAGGGTAGCTTTGACCACCCAACAACACTTGCAGCCTTTGCTCTTGGCCTGATGCTGTTCATCATCACGCTCATCCTGAATATCATCGCGTTACAGGTCGTTAAACGCTTCCGGGAGGCTTATGAGTAAAGTCCAATCTCCCGAAGCCGAGGCGCGTTTGAAAAAGCGCTATGCTGCCGAACGCCGGTTCAAAGCGATGGGGCTGGCGGCGATCATCATCTCGCTGCTGTTCCTTGCGGTCTTGCTGTACACAATGCTGAAAAACGGCGTTGCTGGGCTGGACTTCACGTTCCTGACGGCATCGGATTCCACCAACCCTGATACCGCCGGCGTCTGGAGCTCGGTCAAAGGTTCGCTGCTGACCATGGCGGTCACGCTCGCGCTTGCTTTCCCGATGGGCGTATTGGCGGCCATCTATCTTGAAGAATTCGCCCCCAAGAAACGCTGGGTCGATTGGGTCGAGGTCTCGATCAACAATCTGGCCGCCGTCCCCTCGATCATCTTCGGTTTGCTTGGCCTCGCTGTGTTTATTCAGGTGATGCATTTACCGCGATCATCGCCATTGGTTGGCGGGATGACATTGGCGCTGATGACCATGCCCGTGATCGTTATCGCCGGACGCAATGCAATCCAGGCCGTGCCACCTTCGATCCGGAATGCCGCCTTGGCCGTTGGCGCAAGTCCGGTACAAACCGTGTTTCACCACGTCTTGCCGCTTGCCCTGCCGGGCATATTGACCGGAACCATTATTGGTATGGCAAGGGCCCTTGGCGAAACCGCGCCGCTCCTGATGATTGGTATGCGCGCCTTTGTTTCGACACCGCCCGGTGGCTTTTCCGATCCATCTTCAGTGCTGCCGATGCAGATATTCCTATGGTCAGACGAAGTGGACCAGGGCTTTGTCCAAAACACTTCCGCTGCGATCATTGTGCTGCTTGTCGTCCTGTTGATGATGAACGGCTTCGCGATCTATCTCCGTAACCGCTTTGAAACGCGCTGGTAGGCCCTGCCCCTTATGTCTGAAACTTTGAAAATATGCGCTCGTGACGTCTCCATTTATTACGGGGCGAAAAAGGCAATCGACAATGTGTCCATTGATGTTGCGACCGAGCATGTAACAGCCTTTATCGGCCCGTCTGGTTGCGGAAAATCGACCTTCCTGCGCGCCCTGAACCGTATGAATGACACAATTCCGTCGTGCCGTGTCGAAGGAAAAATCGAGCTCGACGGTGAAGATATTTATGGCAACACGATGGATGTTGTCCAGTTGCGCGCCCGTGTCGGCATGGTATTTCAAAAACCAAACCCCTTCCCCAAAACGATCTACGAAAATGTGGCCTATGGCCCGCGCATCCACGGTTTGGCAGCCAACAAGGCAGAGATGGATGCCATCGTTGAAAAATCGCTTGGCCGTGCAGGGTTGTGGGATGAAGTAAAGGACAGGCTATCAGACGCCGGCACCGCTTTGTCCGGTGGCCAGCAGCAACGGCTGTGCATTGCCCGCGCCATCGCGGTCAGCCCTGAAGTGATCTTGATGGATGAGCCTTGCTCGGCACTGGACCCCATTGCCACCGCGCGGATTGAAGAGTTGATCGACGAATTGAAAGGCCGCTATGCCATCGTCATCGTTACCCATTCGATGCAACAGGCAGCCCGCGTTTCCCAGCGCACGGCATTTTTTCACCTCGGTACGATGGTGGAATATGGCACAACATCGGATATCTTCACCAATCCACGCGAAGAACGCACCAAAGATTATATCACAGGCCGATACGGCTAGGAGCTGACCCCATGGCAGAACAACATACCGTTAAAGCTTTTGACACCGAAATCAGCCGCTTACGTGGCCTTATCTCGGAGATGGGCGGTCTTGCCGAAGTGGCAATCACCAAAGCCATTGACGCGCTTATCAACCAGAACCAGGATTTGGCTTTGCAAGTCGTTGCAGGCGATGCCCAAATCGACGCGCTTGAAGCCGAAGTGGATGAACTGGCAATCCGCATCATCGCCCTGCGTTCCCCCATGGCAAATGATTTGCGCGACGTGGTTGCCGCGCTCAAAATTGGCGGCGTGGTGGAACGCATCGGCGATTATGCCAAAAACATCGCCAAACGCGTCGAGAAAGTGGAAAGCCACAAGCAATTGGAGCCGTTGACGTTGATCCCGGTCATGGCCGAAATCGCACAATCCATGGTGCGCGACGTGCTCAATGCCTATGCCGCACGCGATCAGCATTTGGCGATCAATGTGATCGAGCGGGACGAAAAGCTCGACAATCTCTATAATTCTATCTTCCGCAATCTCGTGGCGCATATGATGGAAAACCCCACAACCATCAGCAGTGCCGCACAGCTTCTGTTTGTTGCCCGCAATCTGGAACGGATTGGCGATCATGCGACCAATGTTGCAGAAATGGTGCACTATGCTGCCACGGGTTCCTATCTGACTGACAAGACAGGTGAACGTTGAAAGCCAAATTGCTAATCGTCGAAGATGATGCGGCGCTCGCGGAATTGCTCGTCTGGAATTTCGAAGCGCAGGGCTATCAGGTAACTTTGACGGCGGATGGCGAAGAAGCCTTGTTGCTGGCTGACGAAGAAACACCCGATCTGATCCTGCTGGACTGGATGATCGAAAACCTGCCCGGTATCGAGGTTTGCCGCCGCCTGCGCCGCAAGGAATCGACCGCCTCCATCCCGATCATCATGCTCACCGCGCGCGGCGAAGAAGAAGACCGGATCCGGGGATTGGAGACCGGGGCCGACGATTATATCACCAAACCCTTTTCCCCGCGCGAACTGGTGGCACGCGCAACTGCCGTTTTGCGCCGCAGCAAACCGTCGGCGACGGGAAAGCTGCTAAACTTTGCCGGACTCGAGCTTGATCCGGTGGAGCATCGGGTCCGCCGCGATGGTGCGGAGTTGCATCTGGGGCCGACCGAATTTCGCCTGCTCCGTTATTTTCTGGATCGTCCGGGCCGGGTGCTGAGCCGCGCACAATTGATTGATGGTGTATGGAGCCATGATGCGGAAATCGACGAACGCACCGTTGATGTGCATATCCGGCGTTTACGCAAAGCCATAAATCTGGACGGAAAATCCGATCTGGTTCGCACCGTCAGGTCCGCAGGCTATTCGCTCGACGTTTAAAAAGCCGCGAATTGCCAATCCGCCGTCGCTTCGTTACTCTGTGCATACAGGTTGCAATAAGGAGCGAGACATGGCCAGTTCCGTTGAAACGATGATCCGGGGAGTGGTGACCAAAGGCGTCACCGCCATTGCCGATTTCAACCGGGATCGATTGAAATCGAGCGAAGCCAATCCCTATCTTTCCGGCATCCACACCCCGATGACGACGGAATTGTCGCTGGACGCGCTGCACGTTAGCGGCACCATTCCGGCGGAACTCGACGGTCGCTATATCCGCATTGGCCCCAATCCGGTGGGCCCTGCAAACCACGCTGCCTACCATTGGTTCACCGGAGACGGCATGGTGCACGGGGTGCGGCTGAAGGATGGCAAGGCGCTTTGGTATCGCAACCGCTGGATCCGATCAAACGCCGTGTCCGATGCACTGGGCGAACCTCGTGCGCCGGGTCCACGAGCGCTGCGCGATATGGTCAACACCAATGTCCTTGGCCATGCCGGAGCGACATGGGCACTGGTTGAGGCCGGTGGGCATCCGGTGCGGATTGACGAAGAGTTGAACACAATCGCCCACGATCCCTTTGGCGGCACGCTCGGCGGCAGCTTTAGTGCACATCCGCATCTTGATCCGGAAACCGGCGAGATGCATGCCATTTGCTATCAAGGTGACATTGCCGACACCATCTGGCATGTGGTTGTGGACAAGGGCGGCAAAGTCCGCCGCCGTCAGGCTATCACGGTGCAAGACGGCCCCTCAATCCACGACTGCATGATCACAGAGCATTTTGTGATCATTCTCGATCTGCCCGTTACGTTTTCGATGAAGACGCTGCTGTCGGGGCATCCCTTCCCCTATGCGTGGAACCCGGCCCACAAGGCGCGCGTCGGGTTGCTACCCAAGGAAGGCAACAGCGACGACGTTATCTGGTGCGATGTTGCGCCCTGTTATGTTTTCCACCCCTGCAACGCCTATGAAACCGGCGACGGCAAAGTGATCATGGACGTTTGCGCGCATGACAGCATGTTTGCCGAGAGCAAGATCGGGCCGGATTCGGCGCGGGTTCCTTTTGAGCGTTGGACCATCGATCCAGTGGCGCGCAGCACGGAACGCCGTGTGATCGATGGGGACTCACAGGAATTTCCCCGGCTCAATGAAGCGCTACTCGGCAAACCCTATCGCTATGCCTATACCATGTCCCTGCCCGATGGCTTTGATGCGGCATCGCCCAATCAGTCAAAGCTGTACAAGCATGATCTGGAGACGGGAACGCGTGAAGTCCATGATTTTGGTTCGGGCCATATTCCCGGCGAATTTGTCTTCGTGCCAAAATCGGGCGCGACGGCGGAGGATGATGGCTGGCTGATGGGCTATGTTGTCAATGTGGAGGCGAGAAACGACCGATTTCATAATCCTCGATGCGGCGAATTTTGAAGGCGCAGCGCAAGCGACAGTGCACATCCCGCACCGCATCCCGCCGGGCTTTCACGGGAATTGGGTTGCGAATCTAAATGCGGACAAGGCTGAATATCTGCCTCAAGAAAGCGCGCTATGCGATTGAGGCCGATGCGGTGACCGCTGCTGCCAATGCGACGATAACGCTGCGTCATTATCGCTGTGATCGTTGCCGCCAATATCATCTGACAAGCCGCACGAAGGGCAAGCGTGTGGCTGAGGCCGTTCGCTAAACCGCCAATTCCCGCCATTCCCCCGGCGCAATCCCGTCAAGGCTCCATTCCCCAACCGACCAGCGCACCAGCCGCAACGTGGGGAAGCCAACCGCCGCCGTCATCCGCCGCACCTGCCGGTTGCGGCCTTCGCGGATAGTGAGTTTGAGCCAGCTATCGGGCACGGTCTTGCGAAAACGAACGGGCGGATCGCGCGGCCAAATCTCGGGATCGGCCATGGCCTCGGCCTCGGCTGGCAAGGTCATTCCGTCTTTCAACTGCACGCCGCTAGCCAAATTCGCCAGCGCTTCATCGCTCACCGCACCCTCCACCTGCACCCAATAGGTCTTCGCCATCTTGTATTTCGGATCGGATATCCGTGCCTGCAACCGGCCATCATCGGTGAGCAGCATCAGCCCCTCGCTATCCATATCAAGCCGCCCTGCCGGATAGACCCCCGGCACATCAATATAGTCCGAAAGCGTCGGGCGCGGCGAACCTGCCGTTCCTTTGTCGGTAAATTGCGGCAGCACGCCATAGGGTTTGTTGAATAGGATCAAGCGGGGCATCGGGTGCGATCGTGCCGACTTCAATCGGACGAGCAAATATCGTCGAATGCGGCCAAAGTACATCGAGCTTCAGGAAATGTGCCAAATCGCGCCACGGTCTGCGCCCAATGCGTCCGCTTGCCGTCCTTGCTGACCGCATGAACCCGCTTACCATCGGAATCGACGAACCCAACGGTCTTGATGCTCTCGATTTCCTTATATTCAGCGAGCTTGACAATTAGATCGTTGGACGCTGTCGAGGGTGAGAGCACTTCAAACACAACCTTTGCGCGATCGAGAAGGCGCTTCGCGTCATCTCCGGCGAGGCAGGTTCATTGCAATCGGACAGTGCCATCATGGACAACGCGATAGGATACATCGCAGTCCGCATAAGCGGCGTATCAAGCCATCAATGTCGACATCCGGACCACCAACGGCATCCGAGTGCAATTATAATGTTCGCTGCGATCGCCGCATATTTGGGTGATCCACCTGCCATCGTGAGGATCGTGCCATCGACTAATTCGGCCTTGGCATCAACCAGATGTTCCATTGTCGCGTAAACGTGGCGAACCGCGACCTAACAGTAGGCGGTATTTTTGAAATTCGTGGCTCATAGTCCGGACTATAGCCGCTTTCCTATCACCAAAGTGCAATAAAAAAGGGCCGGTGCGTTTCCACACCGGCCCTCATATTGTTTTCAGCCATAGCTGAACGGCGGACTTAAAAGTCCATACCGCCCATGCCGCCCATGCCACCGGGCATTCCGCCCATGGCCGGAGCCTTGTCTTCCGGAGCATCCGCAATGGTCGCTTCGGTGGTGATCAAAAGACCAGCAACCGATGCAGCATCCTGCAATGCAGTACGCACAACCTTGGTCGGATCGATCACGCCCGCTTTGACGAGGTTTTCGTAAACGTCGGTCGCGGCGTTAAAGCCCTGCGATTCGTCGCCTTCGCGCAACAGATTGCCCGAAACCACCGCGCCATCATGGCCAGCATTTTCGGCGATCTGACGCAGCGGAGCGATGATCGCCTTGCGGACGATGTCGATACCGCGGGTTTGATCGTCGTTGATGCCCTTCAGGCCTTCGAGAGCCTTGGTGGCATACAGCAGAGCCGTACCGCCGCCGGGGACGATGCCTTCTTCAACGGCTGCGCGGGTTGCGTGCAGCGCATCATCGACGCGGTCCTTGCGTTCTTTCACTTCGACTTCCGAAGCGCCGCCAACCTTGATCACGGCAACACCGCCAGCGAGCTTCGCCAGACGTTCTTGCAGCTTCTCACGGTCATAATCGCTCGTCGTGTTTTCGATCTGCGAACGGATCGCTTCAACGCGGCCCTTGATCGCATCGCTTTCGCCCGAACCGTCAACAATGATTGTGTTATCCTTGTCGATGGTGACGCGCTTGGCTTGGCCGAGCATGCCCAGCGTAACCATTTCAAGCTTGATGCCCAGATCTTCGCTGATCATTTCGCCCTTGGTCAGGATCGCGATATCTTCGAGCATCGCTTTGCGACGATCGCCGAAACCGGGAGCCTTAACCGCCGCAATCTTCAGGCCGCCACGCAGCTTGTTGACCACGAGCGTAGCAAGCGCTTCGCCTTCGACGTCTTCGGCGATGATGAGGAGCGGACGACCCGCCTGCACCACAGCTTCCAAAACCGGCAGCATGGCTTGCAGGTTGGAAAGCTTCTTTTCGTGGATCAGGATATAGGGGTTGTCGAGTTCGACCTGCATCTTTTCGGTGTTGGTGATGAAGTATGGCGACAGGTAGCCGCGATCAAACTGCATACCTTCAACGACATCGAGTTCAAATTCGAGGCCCTTGGCTTCTTCAACGGTGATCACGCCTTCTTTGCCGACCTTTTCCATGGCTTCAGCAATCTTGCTGCCCACTTCGGTGTCGCCATTGGCAGAGATGATGCCCACTTGTGCGATTTCTTCCGAACCCGAAACCGGCTTCGAACGCTTCACAAGATCAGCAACGACAGCGGTCACGGCCAGATCGATGCCGCGCTTCAGGTCCATCGGGTTCATGCCAGCGGCAACCGACTTCATGCCTTCGCGAACGATAGCTTGAGCAAGAACGGTTGCAGTGGTGGTGCCGTCGCCAGCCATGTCGTTGGTTTTCGACGCGACTTCGCGCAGCATCTGTGCGCCCATATTTTCGAACTTGTCTTTCAGTTCGATTTCCTTGGCGACGGTGACGCCGTCCTTGGTGATACGGGGAGCGCCGAAGCTTTTGTCGATCACGACGTTACGGCCCTTGGGACCAAGCGTTACCTTCACCGCGTCGGCGAGGATATCAACGCCGCGCAGGATGCGTTCACGCGCGTCGCGGCTAAATCTTACTTCTTTTGCAGCCATGATGTTATTCCTTAAAAAGTCGCAGAAAACTGCGAAAGTTCACACTGAAATGGGGTTATCCAAGGATTCCCAAGAATGTCCGATTCCTTCATGATCAACAGCTCTTCGCCATCAACCTTGACTTCGGTGCCCGACCATTTGCCGAACAGGATTTTGTCGCCTGCTTTGACGTCGGGCTTGATGCGATCACCGTCTTCATTATAGGCGCCTTCGCCCACAGAAACGACTTCGCCTTCTTGGGGCTTTTCTTTGGCGCTATCGGGGATGATGATCCCGCCAGCGGTTTTTTCTTCGGCCTCGACACGGCGGACGAGAACACGGTCATGCAACGGACGAAATTTCATGACTTGCCTTTCTGTTGTTGGTTGGATGCAACGGGATTTGGCAAAACGCCCTCCCCTTGCCTGAATGTCTATTAGCACTCATTGTTCACGAGTGCTAACGGAGGCGAGATAGGGATTATCGGGCGCGGGTCAAGGGCAGAGGCCTAAAAAATTTGCCCTTGTTGTAACCCCCGACGATCTGCTTCCCGAATTGACACAGTGACGGACAAGGCAATGCCGCCCCACCCGTCTCCAAATTTTTCTGGAGAATTTCAATGACTGCACCCATTTTAAAAATCGCCGCCGCTGCCGCCGCCCTGTCTGCCGCCGCTTCCATCGCCACATCGCCCGTATTTGCCGACCATCATGGCGGCATGAAAGCCAAGGAAAAATGCTATGGCGTCGCTATGGCTGGCAAGAATGATTGCGCCGGTGGCCCCGGCACAAGCTGCGCCGGTTCATCGACCGTCGATTATCAGGGCAACGCCTGGAAATATGTTGCCAAGGGCACTTGCACCGACATGGGCGGTTCGCTGAGCGCCAAGGCGGGCAACATGGCCCCCAAACCGATGATGAAGAAATAAAGCCAAAGTTCGTACGCCAGTTCGACTTCACTCACAATGAAGTCGTGCTAGGCTTTGCGGATGGACAGGATCGCTTCCATGGCATCGGGCCAATCTTCGCTCCCCCCTCTGGCGGGGATTGGCCTGAAGCCGCAACATTATGGCGCGATCCTCGATCCCGATCATGCAGCGGGTCGCCCCATATTGGGTCGAGGTTCATCCGCAGAATTATTTTGGAGATGGTGGACCGCCGCACCGCTGGTTGTCCGCCATCTTCCGAGATTTTACCAGTCAGCTTTCATTCTGTAGGCCTCTCTTTGGGCAGCGCACAGGGATTGAGCGAACCCGATCTTGAAAAACTCGCAGCATTGTGCGCGCGATACCGGCCAGCGATGGTCTCCGATCACTTAAGCTTTTCGGGCAACGCGCATGATCGCGTCGCCGATTTGCTGCCCATTCCCTATAACCAAACCATGCTCGATCATTTTGCCGACCAGGTAAATCGCGTACAACACAGGCTGGGGCGGCAGTTGTTGATCGAAAACCCCTCTTGCTATCTCGCCTTTCGGGATAACGAGATGGGCGAGCCGGAATTTCTTTTCGAACTGATTGAGCGCACCGGATGCGGGCTGTTGCTCGATATCAACAATATCGTCGTGACCACCGGCAATCTAGGCGGAGCATCCGAGGATTTCTCTTTGCCATCGATCCCGATTGGGTGGGTGAAATCCATCTGGCAGGCCATGCCACCGAACAGCATGACAGCGGGCCATTGTACATTGACGACCATGGCAGCGCGGTGAGTGAGCGGGTATGACAACTCTATGCCGCCTTTATCGAACGCGCTGGCCCCAAACCGACATTGATCGAATGGGACACCGATGTGCCCGATTATAGCGTGCTGATGGCAGAGGCGGACAAAGCCAGTGCGATCCTGACGGAGGCGAGCCATGTTTTCGCTTGAGGCCGCGCAGGCGAATTTTATCGCTACGATCAATCAGGGACCGGAGGCGCTGGACCACACAATGTTTGCCGGCCCGCTTGAGCGCGTTTTGCTGGGGCTAAAGGCCCATGCCAACACGATCAGCCATGCGCGTCTGGTGGCGCTCGAAGAGAGCTTCCCGTTAACCCGCAAGGCAATGGGTAACGAAGCGTTCAACCGGAAATCGCGCGCATATGTCGAAACGGCGACTGCGCGGGCTTGTGACAGCAATGCCATCGGACGGTCGTTTGCCGAATTCCTTCAGATATCCGGGGAAGATACGGCGCATTGCGATCTGGCCGCCATCGAATGGACTTGGCTGGAAAGCTATCACGCCACCGATGCAAAGGCGCTTGGGCTGGCCGATATTGCGGGGCTTGACGAGCAACGCCTGGTTGCCTTGCAAGTTGTCGCCCATCCGGCGGCGCGCATTACCGCTTTATCGGCTCCCCTGTCGGAGCAATTGGCGGACGTGGCGGCGATCATGCCCGATCCAGCCGCGATCCTTACCGTCAGGCCCGAGGCCGAAGTGCGGCTCATGCCGCTCGATGCCGCAACCGCGAAAATCTTTGTCGCTGCCACAAATATCACGACGCTGGGTAACCTTCTTGCCCTTTCCGCCGAACAACCGGGCGTAACCGATGCTTCGCAACCGTTGATGACATTGCTCGGCGCAGGCGCGCTGGTGGAGGAAAAAGATGACAGCGATCCTTCGCGGATATGATCAGGCAGTGATGCTGCTTTCCGCCAAATGGGCGGAAGCGGTGATGCTGTTGTTCGTGCGGATTGCGCTCGCGGGTGTTTTTTGGCGTTCGGGCCGGACCAAGGTGGAGGAAGGCAGCTTGCTATCGGTGAGCGAGAACCACGCTTTACCAATTTGCCGACGATCCCTTCAATAAACTGCCTTTGCTGCCATCGGAATTTGCCGCCTATCTGACGACCTATGCCGAACATGCCTTGCCCATCCTGTGGTCCTTGGCCTGTTTACGCGTCTGTCGGCGCTGGCGCTGCTTGGCATGACCTTGGTCATCCAGATTTTCATCTTCCCCGATGCATGGTGGCCGGTGCATAGTCTTTGGGTCGCCTTGGCGCTGGTGCTCATTATGCGCGGGGGCGGCGGCCTGTCGGTTGACTCCCGGCTTTCGGGCCGCCGCACATGATCGCGGGCGAAGACGGCCTGCGCCGCCTGATGCGATTATCGCAAACGGGAGACAAGCAAGCCTATGCCGTGCTGCTCGAACAGTCGGGTAAATGGCTCGCCCGCTATTTCCGGCAAAAGATCACGCCCGATGCTATCGATGATCTGGTGCAGGACACGTTGATTTCGTTACACCGCAAACGCGCCAGTTATGATCCCGCGCGCCCTTTCCTGCCATGGCTCGCCGCCATTGCCCGCTATCGTTGGGTGGATCGGCTGCGGCAAACATACCGCCATGATGCCGATGCACTGGGCGATTATGATGCCGCCGAAGAAAGCCATGAAGAGGTTGTCGGCGCCCGGATCAGCCTGGATCGCCTGCTCGATCTGATCCCTCAAACTCAGGCAGATGTCATTCGCTATGTCAAAATCGAGGGACATAGCATCGCCGAGGCTTGCGATCGGACCGGGCAGTCTAAATCGCTGGTCAAAGTTAATATACATCGCGGATTGAAAAGGTTGTCCGCATTAGTTGAGAGTGAATAAGATGAAACAGGGATTTGATATGGCCGCGCTGGTCGAGGAATTGGAGCCGGTAAAGCCGTTCCGGCTGTCACGCGGAATTGGGTTTGTGGGCGCACTTATGGCAGCGGCGCTCGCCACTATCGCACTGACCAAAGGCGTGCGTGCCGATGTGATGGCGGGTGATCCAAACCCGATGTTCCTGCTGCGCGGCGGGCTTTTGCTTTTGCTCGGCGTCGGCTGCGGCTGGGCGGTACTCAATATGGCGAGTCCGGCGGTGGGCAAGCAAGGGCATAGCTGGAAAATGGCATTGGCGGCAGCAGGCTTGTTGCCCTTGGCCGCGATGGTTGTGGCCTTTACCGGACATAGCGAAATGGCGATGGCCAATGCGCGTTACGGCATGGATTGCATGACGTTCAGCGCCTTGGGCGCGCTGGCAACCGCCGTGCCGATGGTGCTGTGGCTGCGCGGCGGAGCGCCGACGTCCCCGGAAAGGGCCGGTTGGCTGACCGGTGTCGCATCGGGAGGCTTGGGGGCCTTTGCTTATGGTCTGCACTGCCCGTTCAACGATGTGGTCTATATCGGGCTGTGGTATTCGCTGGCAGTGGGGATTTGTGCGATTGTCGGGCGGTTGGTGGTGCCGAGTTTGATTAGGTGGTGATTCAACTTAACCGAACAACTCTTCGTCATCCTGAACTTGTTTCAGGATAACAAGCGACTGCGGTGCGTTATCCTGAAACAAGTTCAGGATGACGAGACTTAGAAAAATCGATTTCCTGAGCCTGTTTAAGGATAACAGGATTCCACCTGAATTTCACTTCTTCCGCCCGAAATCCACCGTCACAACATTCGAGCCATCTTCCTGCGTAATCGAAGGCTCATCATTGCCCGCTGCTTCATGGGGTTCTGGTCCGCCTTCGGCCTCCACATGGAATTGCAGCGCAAAATCCACCGCCGGATCGACAAAGGCGGTGATCGCGGAGAAGGGGATGAATAGATGCGCCGGAACCTGGCTGAAGGACAGGCCAATCTCGAAATGTTCGGCCTCCACCTTCAGGTCCCAATATTTATGCTGGACGACGATGGTCATCTCGTCGGGGAAGCGCTCCATCAAATGTACCGGAATGGCAACGCCTGGGGCGCGGGTTTTGAAGGTGATGTAGAAATGATGGTCGCCGGGAAGGCCGTTCCGCGCAACTTCGCCCAGCACACGGCCCACCACCGCACGCAGCGCCTCTTGCACCACATCATCGTAGGGAATCAGGCTATCTGGGTTTTCGTCGTTCATCGCGGCCTTGGTGAACGCTCCATAAAATGAAATCAAGAGCCACTTGCGAATTTCCCCCGCGCGCATTTCCCTAGCGTCAGGCTTGCCATATGCCGATATCGCCCTATAGCGCTCGCCATGCGTAGCGGAAGCATCAGCCGAAAGACCAGCGAGACGTCTATCGACGTCGAACTGAACCTCGATGGAACGGGCATTTATGCCGTTGAAACGGGCATTGGTTTTCTCGATCACATGCTCGAACAATTGTCACGCCATTCGTTGATCGATCTGAAAGTGAAGGCCGTTGGCGATCTTCACATTGATCAGCACCACACCACCGAAGATACCGGCATCGCGATTGGCGAGGCATTGTTGCAGGCGCTGGGCGATAAGCGCGGGATCACGCGCTATGGCAGTGCCTATGCGCCGATGGATGAAACCTTGACCCGCTGTGCGCTCGATATTTCGGGGCGGCCCTATTTTGTGTGGAAGGTCGATCTGGCCTTGCCGCGCCTTGGCGAATGGGACACCGAGCTGATCGAGCATTGGTTCCACAGCTTTGCAACCGCCGCCGGGATCACGCTTCATATTGAAAATCTTTACGGCAGCAACAACCACCATATCGTCGAAAGCTGCTACAAAGCTTTGGCGCGGGCGTTGCGTCAGGCGGTGGAGATTAATTCGCGCAAGGCCGACGCGATTCCTTCGACTAAGGGGACATTGTGAACACCGTTCCGTTAGCCCTGAATCGATTACGGCGCAGGCAACCTCCAATCGGTTAAAAATGCGCTAAAGGCAGCGGGAGCGGCCGATGTTGTCGTCACCGGTGATCCCGATATGGTGGCGCGTGCGGAACGGATCGTGCTCCCCGGTGTGGGGGCCTTTGCGCATTGCATGGGTTCGCTTTCCGCTATCGACGGAATGGTTGAAGCGCTGGAGGCGCCGCGTTTTGGGCGGGGCGTTCCGTTTCTGGGGATTTGCGTTGGGATGCAGTTGCTGGCCGACGCAGGCGTTGAACATGGTACCACGCAAGGGGCTGGGCTGGATCGGAGGCACAGTGCGCGCGATTGCGCCTTCGCCGGAGATCAAAATTCCGCATATGGGCTGGAATGATGTTTTAGTCGGCGCGGCGCATCCTGTTGTTGAAGCAGGGGAAGCCTATTTTCTCCACGGCTATCATTTCGAAGCGAGCGACATGGCGCATGTTTTGGCGAAAACCACCACGGCAATATGCTGACAGCGGCGGTTGGCAGGGACAATATCTTGGGTGTCCAATTTCATCCCGAAAAAAGCCAAGACTATGGCATCGCCACATTGCAGCGCTTTTTGAGGTGGTGGCCATGACCGGACTGATTCTCCGCGTCTCCGCGTCTCCGCGTGAACAAAAATTCTGTGATGATGGTTCACGCGGAGGCGTGGAGGCGCGGAGGAACATTATTTCGGGGCAAATATTATGATCGTCTTTCCAGCCATCGATCTAAAGGGCGGCGAGGTCGTCCGGCTGGCAGAGGGTGATATGGACCGGGCGACGGTCTATGCCGATGATCCGGCGGCGCAGGCCTTGCTGTTTGCAGAGCAAGGCGCGGAATTCCTGCATGTCGTCGATCTCGATGGCGCGTTCGCGGGCAAGCCCGAAAATGCCGAGGCCGTCGAAGGCATTTTGGAAAATTTCCCCGGCTATGTGCAATTGGGCGGCGGCATCCGTAATCGGCAAACCGTCGAGCGCTGGTTCGATCTGGGCGTTGCCCGGCTGGTAATCGGAACCGCCGCATTGAAAGACCCCGAATTCGTCAAGGATATGGCGCGCGAGTTTGAAAACGGCATTGTCGTCGCGGTCGATGCGCGCGACGGCTTTGTCGCGACCGAAGGCTGGGCGGAAAAATCGGACATGGCCGTGGTCGATCTGGCGCGGCGATTTGAGGATGTCGGCGTCGCGTCGATCCTGTTTACTGACGTGGGGCGTGACGGGATGTTGACGGGATGCAATATCGAGGCGACGGTTGATCTGGCACGCCGGGTGGCTATCCCTGTAATCGCCAGCGGCGGCGTGAAGGGCCTGGATGACATCCGCATGTTGAGCCTTTATGCCAAGGACGGGATTGAAGGTGTGATCACTGGCCGTGCGATTTATGACGGGCGGCTCGATCTGGCGACAGCGATTGCGATGGCGCAAAGGAGCTGATGGTGGCAATTTTCAAAAGTCTTGCTGTTTTTGCGAGCAGCTTAACTCTCGTCAGTTGCAACCAAGCGGACACTCAGTGTGCGGTGGGCAGTCCACTGATTTTGCAGGGAAATGGATCGCTACAAGTACAATCGCAATGGGACGCGTGTATCGCACAAAACGCTAACCTGATTTCAAAAAGTGGACTTTCCAATGCTGCGCTTCAAGCGCGGTTGGTAAAACTGTGCGAGCCTTTTGGTGATTACTATGTTGATGCGATGATGCTCGAAACGCCTAAACTTTCAGCCAAACAGGCCGAGCAGACAAAGCTAGCCTACAGTGCTTCAATTGAAAAAATTGCCGCTACTGAAATTGCTCGTTTAAGCGATTGTTTTGAATGACCGTCCGCATTCGAGTTATTCCTTGCCTCGACGTATCCAATGGCCGTGTGGTCAAGGGCGTGAACTTTGTCGACCTGCGCGATGCGGGTGACCCGGTCGAACAGGCGCAGGCTTATGATGCGGCGGGGGCGGACGAGCTTTGTTTTCTCGACATCGGCGCGTCTCATGAAGGACGCGGGACGATACTCGACGTGGTGCGGCGCACGGCGGAGGTGTGTTACATGCCGCTGACCGTGGGCGGCGGGGTGCGTAGTGCCGAGGATGCGCGCGCGTTGTTACTGGCAGGGGCGGACAAGGTTGCGGTGAACAGCGCGGCAGTGGCGCGGCCAGAGGTTGTGGCGGACATCGCCGAGCGTTTTGGCGGCCAGTGTGTGGTTGCCTCGGTCGATGCGCGCTGGAGCGGTGACCATTGGGAAATCTTCACGCATGGCGGGCGTAATCCGACCGGCATCGACGCGCTCGAACACGCGGTCAAGTTGGCAGAATTGGGTGCTGGTGAGTTGCTTGTCACCAGCATGGACCGTGACGGAACCAAAGTGGGCTTCGATCTGGAGCTGACCCGCACCATCGCCGATGCGGTCACCATACCGGTGATCGCCAGCGGCGGTGTGGGTATTCTCGATCATCTGGTCGAGGGTGTGACAAAGGGCCATGCGAGCGCCGTACTGGCTGCTTCGATCTTCCATTTTGGCCAGCACAGCATCGCCGAAGCGCATGAAGCGTTGCGGGCTGCCGGCTTGCCTGCGCGAACTTGAAATTTCGTCATCCTGAACTTGTTTCAGGATAACGCGCAACGGTTCAATGCGAGAATTTCAACCTTGCGTCTACATCATGGCCAGTGGGAAGCGCGGATACGATTATATCGGCGTCACTTCCAACATCGCACAGCGGGTTTATCAGCACAAAAATCGTTTGATTGAAGGCTATTCGAAGCGGAGAAACACTTCGTTTTTGGTGCGTTACGAACAATTTGAAACTATGGAACTGGCGATTGCACGGGAAAAGCAATTGAAAAACTGGCACAGAGAATGGAAATTCAATCTTATCGAAAGCGATAATCCCGGCTGGCGAGATTTGGCACCGGAATTGGGATTTAGTGAATGACATTTCAGGTCGGCACGCCAGAAACCGTTTGGTCATCCTGAACTCGATTTTAGTATTACAGGCGTCGGCAGTTTGTTATCCTGAAACAAGTTCAGGATGACGATTTTAGTTGAAATGGCTTATTGCAGAGGAAAACCTTGGATGACCAACACCCGCACCGAAAGCGACAGCTTTGGCCCTATCGAAGTTCCCGCCATGCCTATTGGGGCGCACAGACGCAGCGGAGCATAATGAATTTCCCCTTCCCGCCGCACGAGCGGATGCCGTTGGGGATTATCCATGCACTGGCACTCGTAAAGCAAGCGGCGGCGCGGGTGAACCCAGGCACGGGCTGGATGCGAAGATGGCCGATGCGATTAGGCTGCGGCGGCAGAGGTCGTTTCGGGCCAGCATGACGATCAATTCCCGCTGACCATCTGGCAAACTGGCAGCGGCACACAATCGAACATGAACGTCAACGAGGTGATCGCTGGTCGCGCCAATGAAATGCTGACGGGAACGCGTGGCGGCAAGACGCCGGTGCATCCCAACGATCATGTGAATATGGGCCAGTCGTCGAACGATAGTTTTCCGACTGCGATGCATATTGCCGCAAGCGATGCGGTCAATGACGGCTATTGTCCAGCGATGCAACGGCTTGAGGATGCGCTTGACCGCAAAGCGAAGCATGGACCGGCATTGTAAAAATCGGTCGCACCCATCTGCAGGATGCAACACCGATCACGCTAGGCCAGGAATTTTCGCGGCTATGCTAGCCAAATCTGATTGGCGCTGAATGTCATATGATGCTGCTGTCGGACAGGGTATCAACCAGTTGGCGCAAGGCGGCACCGCTGTAGGCACCGGATTGAACGCACCAGAGGGTTTTGCCGACGATTCTGTGTCGCGCTTCAATAGCAAATTACCGGTGATCGAATTTGATGCCGGCCGAAAAAGTTTGAAGCGCTTGCATCGAACGATGCTCTGGTCGATTTGTCCGGCACGCTCAACACCCTCGCCGTTTCCCTCACCAAAATCGCCAACGACATCCGCCTGCTCGGCAGCGGCCCGCGTTCTGGCCTTGGCGAACTCTCCTGCCCGAAAACGAACCCGGCAGTTCGATCATGCCCGGCAAGGTCAACCCCACCCAGTGCGAAATGCTGACGATGGTCGCGGCGCAAGTCATCGGCAATCATACAGCGGTTACGGTGGGCGGGATGCAGGGGCATTTGCAACTCAATGTGTTCAAGCCGCTGATCGGGGCCAATGTTCTGCGCTCTATCGAATTGCTCAGCATCGGCATGGAAAGTTTCGCCAAAAACTGCGTTGAGGGGATCGAACCGAACCGCGCGCGCATTGCCGAATTGGTGGATCGCTCGCTGATGCTCGTCACCGCGCTCGCGCCCGTCATCGGCTATGACAATGCCGCCAAAATCGCCAAGACCGCGCATGTCGAGGGGCTGACTTTGCGCGAGGCGGCGCTTGCTTCAGGAATGGTCGATGCCGCAACCTTTGACGCCCATGTGCGGGCAGAGGATATGGTTTAGGCTTGCGATGCGCGCTGCCGCCCGCTCCACCAAATCAAAACCAGCCCGATCACAAACATCGGCAGCGTCAACGTCTGCCCCATGGTAAGCCCGGTTGACAGAAAGCCCAGATCGCGATCCGGCTCGCGGTAAAATTCGGCGATAAAGCGCCCCAGCCCCATGGCGAGGCAAAACGCCCCCGCCAATCGCCCCGGAAACAACCGCGCATCGGTGCGCCAGAACAGCCATGACAGAATCAGCAGCGGCAGGATCGCCTCCAGCCCCGCTTCGTAAAGCTGGCTGGGGTGGCGCGGTTCGGGGCCGGCATCGGGAAAGATGATCCCCCAGCTGCCATCGGTCGGTCGGCCCCATAATTCGCCATTCACGAAATTCGCCAGCCTTCCGAACAAATGCCCTATCGGATAAACACATACCACATAATCGCAAAGCCGCCGCCAATTCAGCTTTTGCCGCCAAGCAAACAGCAGCGCAGCAATCGCCACCCCTGCGACCCCGCCATGAAAGGCCATGCCGCCCTTCCACACCGCAAAGGCGTTCAACGGATTGGAAAGATACCCATCAGGCGAATAAAACAGCACAAAGCCCAACCGCCCGCCAAGCACGATGCCCAGCGTTGCCCAGATGATGAACTCATCCACTTGCTCAGCCGTGAATGGCGGCAAGCTTCGCTGCAACATGCGTTTTAGCAACCACCAGCCGATGAAAATGCCAAACAGATAGGCGAGACCATAAAAGCGCAGCGCAAAATTGCCGATGCGGAACAACTCGGGCGACAGCCCAAGCTGGTCAAAATGAATAACCCCAAACATCATTTGCCGTTCACCCAATAGCCGCTAGCTCCCGCCTGCCATTCCTTCACGCTTTCCATCGGCGCGGCGAGCATCAGGATATTGAGCGTTAGATTGTCGCGGATCATCCATGCGGTGAAAATTTCAAAGAACAGGGCGATCACCAATGTCACCTTCCACGGCAGGCGCGATGCGATGAAAAAGCCAATATCATCCACATCATATCGGCCATCGAATTGACGATGCTGTCGCCCGCATAGCCGAAGCGAAATCGTCACTTCGCGATAACGATCAATGATGATCGAAGAATTTTCCAGCACTTCCCATGCGCCCTCGATCAACACCGCCATCGCCACCGAGACCGCCAGCGGGAAAAGCGCAGGCCATTTTTTCCGCAGCAAATGCCCCAATCCGTAAAATAAAAAGCCATGGGTGATGTGGCTGGGCGTGTACCAATCGGTGATATGCTGGCTGTTTTCCGATGATTGCACGACAAAGTGGAACAGTTTGACCGTGCCGCAGGCGCAAATGGGCGGGCGGCCCATGGTCCACAGGATCGCGGCAAAGGCAAGGAACAGCAGAAAGGCGATCAACGCGCTGAATTTGCTGATCCTAAGTGGCCAATTCATTTTCGGTTTCCCCCAAAAGGCTTGACGCGCAAGCTGCGTTTCGCGCAGTAGCGGCTATGGCCGATACCGACAAGCTGAGCGCACATAAACTGGACCGCAGGGGATTGCTGTTCGTGCTATCCTCGCCTTCGGGCGCAGGAAAATCGACGCTTTCGCGCATGTTGCTAGCGGCGGAACCCGAAATCGCGCTTTCGGTGTCGTGCACCACCCGTCCGCCACGCCCCGGCGAAGTGGACGGCACCGATTATTTATTTGTCGATGAGCCAACCTTTAAAACCATGGCGAAAGAGGGCAAATTCCTCGAATGGGCGCATGTTTTCGATCATCGCTATGGTACGCCTAAAGCGCCGGTTGAGGAAGCATTGGCCACGGGACGCGACGTGCTGTTCGATATAGACTGGCAGGGCGCGCAACAATTGTATCAAGAAGCTGGTCCCGATGTTGTGCGGGTCTTCATCCTGCCACCTTCCATCGACGAACTCGAACGCCGCCTGCATACCCGGGCGCAAGACAGCGATGACGTCATCGCCGACCGCATGGCGCGGGCCAAATCCGAAATCGGGCATTGGGACGGCTATGATTATGTGTTGATCAACGACGATGTGGACCGCTGTTTCGCGCAGGTGCAGCAGATTTTGACCGCAGAGCGACTAAAGCGGCGGCGGCAAAAGGGGCTGATCGGCTTTGTGCGGGATCTGGTGGCGGATTGACAAACGTCGTCCCCGCGAAGGCGGGGACCGCAGGAGGCAGGACCTACGGCGATGTTTGAAAAAGGCGGCTATATTTACATCATGGCAAACAAGCCCATGGGCAGAGTTTATGTCGGGGTAACCGCCAATCTAGCTGAGCGCGTCGCCGCGCACAAAGAGGGACGCGGCTCCATTCATTGCAAAAAATATAACCTTCACAGTCTCGTTTACACGGAACGATATGAAGATATCGTCGAAGCAATTGCGCGTGAAAAAGCTATGAAGAAATGGCTTCGTTTGTGGAAATTGCGGCTGGTTTCGGAGCATAATCCGAATTGGAATGATCTCTATCTCACTATCAACGGTTGAGTTAGGCCTCCTGCGGCCCCCGCCTGCGCGGGGGCGACGATATCATTTGAACCAGCTCCAAAAACTTCGCTGCTTCGAGAAATTCCCTTCCAGCGATCATTGCGGTTTTTCTCCGCCCAATGATCGTGGCCCCATAATTCCTCCTGCCACAATTCTTCGAGGCAAACGGCCTCCCATAATGTGGCGGCGTCCCCTGCCCGCTCGACAACAGCCAGCACCGCGACCAGCGAGCCGGCCAGATGCGCGAGTTTGGCCATCGCGGCCAATTCAAACGTCCCGCGCGCGGCGACAACGGTTTGCAGCTTTTCCAACGTCGCCTCAGGTTGCGGCTGGTGCATCACCCCATGAACGAGGGTGAACGACACATCATAGCGCCCCTGCGCCCAATCGAGCCATGGCCCCCAAACTTCCGCCTGTTTCTCCGCCAATGCGTCGCCTTCGTCTGCGCGGTAACAAAAGGCATCGCTTTCGGCATAGGCGGCAATTCGCGCGGCAAAGGCGGCGCGATCTGGTGCGACATGATCGATGGCGGCGTTGGCAAAACCCGTCATCGGCATGGCTGCCGGATCGATTTTTTCCCCCACCGTCTGCCATTCGGCAATCACGGCATCGCGAAGCGCGGTGGTCGGCAATAACAGTTCATTCTTCATCGGCGTTTTCAGCACACGACCGTCTAGCCGGATGCCAAAACCCCATGCGCTTTGTTCAGCGCTCACGTCTTTCCAAAATCGCCGCATGTCAGCCGGTTTTGCTATCGGCCTTTGCCCAGCCCTTTTTGAGCAAGGCGGGCAACAACAGCACATCGGCCGCGCCGTTAACCAGCAACAGATAGCCCAACCATGGCGCTAAATCGGGCAATAGCTTGCCCCCGATATTGGCAGCCCCAGCCATGGCCGAGGCAACGCCGATGAAACGGGTGATGTTAAGCGCCGTAAAGCGTTTCTGCGCCAATTTTTCCTTCTCGCTCAACATAAGCTCTCCAATTTCTCTTTCAGTTCTGAAACGGTTTCCACCACAAAATCCGCGCCTGCCTCGCGCAGTTCAGTCATCGGGTGATAGCCCCAACCAACGCCTATCGTCCGGCATCCGGCGGCGCGGCCCATGTGGATATCGTAAACCGTATCGCCGATGACAATGGCGGCGCTGGCCTCCACTCCGCTATCCGCCAACGCCTGATATACCATCGAGGGGTGCGGCTTTGAGGGGTGGCGATCTGCGGTTTGCAGCGTGACAAACAGCCCCTTGATCGCGTGATGGGTAAGGCAATTGTCAAGCCCGCGATCCGATTTCCCCGTCGCCACCCCCAGCAACCAGCCGCTTTCATCAAGTTCGCTCAGCAATCCGGCAATGCCATCATATAGCGGCTCATCGATCAGCCCGTTGCCCCGCAGCGTGAAGAACGCGGCTTTGTAGCGCTCGGCCATGTCGCGGTGCAGCGCATCCTTTTCTTGTGGCAATAATTGCCGCATCGCTTCAACCAAGCTCAGCCCCACAATCCGCCGCGTGGCGCTGCGCGGAGGCGGCGCCATCCCGGCCTCGCCAAAGGCATGTTCCATGGCAAGACAGATATTGGCCTGGCTATCGACCAACGTGCCGTCACAATCGAACAGGGCAAGGCGGAGAGTCATGCGATGATCGTCGTCCCCGCGCAGGCGGGGACCTCAGGAGGTTTATTACTTGTTAGAATACCCAAGCTGCCTGAGACCCCCGCCTGCGCGGGGGCGACGGTTGGACTACAGGCGTTCATTTCACCCACTCCCGCACAAAATGCGCGAGGGCCTTCTTGCCCAGCCGATCCAGTTCATCGGCCACGCGCAGTCGCTCGGCATCGCTTTTGTTTTGCGAAAGCTTGAAGGTGGGCCGCCATGCCTTCACTTCCATTTCAAAGCCGGTGATCCCACCCAGCATTTTGTCAAATTTGGCGCCGTCCATTTTATCGCGCGTCCACGGCGTTTTTGGGGCAAGACGCGCCTCGTTCACCGCGCTCAAATCATCCAAAAGTGCGACCAAGCCCTCCTCGTCCATCGCGCGCACCGGGCCTTCGAGTTCAAGGCTGACATAATTCCAAGTCGGAACCTGATCCGCCCCATCATACCAATCAGGGCTGATATAGCCGTCTGGCCCGTTGACCACGATCAAGGCTTCCAATCCGTCCAGATATTTTGTCAGGCCGTTGCCGCGCGCCAGATGGAATTGCACCGCGCCGTCGCCGGTTGCATAGAGCGCCGATTGCGCCACACGCGGGCCATCGGGGGTTTGGCCGAAAACCATGCCAAAGCCGATTTCCTGCACCAATGCCTCCATCAAGGTGCGCTGCTCAGGCTCGCTGCCAGCCAAGCGGAAGAGCGCGTTGGGATGCATCAAGGCTTCCTTTTGGGCGCGACCTTTTTGATCACCGGTTTCTTCGCCGCGATTTTCTTGGCGGTGGCGATCTGCCCGCCCTTTGCAGGCGCGCGCCTTTTGTCTTTCGGGCCATCCGCCGTGCCCCCACGCGAACGGCGCTCGCCCTTGCGTTCCTTGCGCGCCGATTTCGCGATATTGGCGGCAACGCGCTTTTTGCCCTCGGCTGTCTCCGCAAATTTCGGCGCATCAAGCACCAAAGCATCGCCCAGTTCCAGTTCAAAGCCCAGATCAGCAAAGCTGTCGCGCATATGTGGCGGTAAATCGGCGCTGATGTCGATCTGGTGTCCCTTGGGATGGTCGATGCGGAGCCGCCGCGCGTGAAGGTGCATCTTGCGGCTGATCGTACCCGTCAGAAACGCATCCTTGCCGCCATATTTGCCGTCCCCCACAATCGGATGACCAATCGCGGCCATATGGACGCGCAGCTGGTGGGTACGTCCGGTATAGGGCTGTAGCTCGACCCAAGCGCAGGTATTGCCGGCGCGTTCGACAATGCGGTATCGGGTGCGCGCCGATTGGCCTTCTTTTTCATCGACGTGCATCTTTTCGCCGCCGCTGCCCGGCTGTTTGCCGATGGGCAGATCGATGAAGCCGTCTTCGATTGAGGGCACGCCGACAATCAAAGCCCAATAAACTTTGCGCGCGGTGCGCGAAGAAAATGCCTTGGCAAAATGCCCTGCCGATCGCGATGTGCGCGCCAACAGCAATACGCCGGATGTATCCTTATCAAGCCGGTGCACCAGTTTCGGCCGGTTATCGAGGCCATAGCAAAGCGCATCGAGAAGGCCATCAACATGGGTTTCGGTTTTCGTGCCGCCCTGTGTGGCAAGCCCGGGGGGTTTGTTAATCACCAGCGCGGCATCGTCGCGGTGGATTACCATAGCCCGCGCAAAATCCTCTTCGTCTTCGGTCAGTTCGCGGCGTTTGCGGGTGGGTTTTGCCGCGACGGTGGTATCTTCGGGCGGGACGCGGATTTCCTGCCCCGCCAAAACACGGTCCCCCGGCGTCGCCCGTTTACCATCGACGCGCAGTTGCCCGGTTCGCGCCCAGCGGGACACCAGGTTGAAACTCGCATCGGGCACATGGCGCTTGAACCAGCGATCAAGCCGGATGCCGTCGTCATCGGGTTCAACTTTGAAATGACGGATGGCTGGGGCGGCCTTGCTCATGTCCATGCTCCCCGTCCCAACGCAAGCCCGGCAAATACCGCGGCCAAGGCCAACAATACCGAGGCGAAAGCATAGCCCACCGCCAGCATCGCCTGTCCGCGTTCGATCATCTGCACCATCTCCAAGCTAAAGGCGCTGAAGGTGGTAAAGCCGCCCAGCAGCCCCACACCGAGCAGCAAACGGGCATTTTCCCCGGCCTGTCCTGATTTCAACAGCCAAGCCGCTAGCAAACCCATGGCCACCCCGCCCGCCAGATTGGCGGCAAATGTTGGCCATGGCCAAGCACCGCCCGAAGGCAAGCTACGCGACAGGAAAAATCGTAGTGCGGCGCCCGCTGCGCCGCCTGCCATGACAAGGAGATAGGATTGCATAAAGGCCCCTTAGCGGTCATTGCCCCCCACCCGCAAGCGCCGGACAAGAAAAGGGGAGCATTGCTGCTCCCCAAGTCGCTTCGGTAGTTTCAAAAACCTGCGTGAGAAAATTTATCGCCCGTTGTTGGCAACCAAGCTGACCGACGTGCCGCCGCCGGGAAGCGGGTTCATAAACGCGACAAACGCACCGCCATCATGATCGCGTGTGCCGCCCATCACATGCTCGCCTTTGCGAATTTCATAGTCGGCAGAAAAACCGGCGCGGCGTGCGCGGGTATAATAATAATCAGCAACGGCATCCATTGCCGCCGATGTAGAAAAGCTGACGACGCGAATATCGCAAATCCCGCCCTCAACGCCGCCCGCTTCTTGCACGCGGCCCTTGGGATAGATCGGAAATTCGGGGGGCATCCGGGTTGACCAGCCCGCGCCATATTCCAGCTTTGCCGCACAGGTGCCCTTGCCGCGTTTCACACCCTGCATGGCTGCCATGTCTTCAAGCGTTTGCCCCTTGCTTGCCGAACAATCGGTGCAACCGGCATCGGCCACAGCACGCGGCTTTGGCGCGCGCATCAATTTTGCCGGAATGGCCGCGCCCGAAGCATCAGCGCCTTCATAGCCGGTGTCAGGCGGAACCCGGCCTTCGAGCGGCTTGTCGGTTGCCTGCACCATATTGCTGTTGGCGCTTTCGGTAAGTTCGGGATCGACAAGGATCCTGTCTTCGAGTGCCGCGTTCATCGCGGGGTCCGAACCCTTGCCCGCCAGCTTTTCGTCAAGCGCGTCGATATTCTTCGCTTTGTCGTCGCTTCCGCCACAGGCGGATAGCGCAAGCGTCGACAGGCCCATAGCCAGCGCGATGGCCATCGCCTTCGATGTAGGGCGTTTCATACGCATCATGGTTGCTCCACAAATTCCATCTGCCGACGCTGTAGGCCTATCACGGCAAAATCCAGCCAAAAACAGGGTTAATAGCTGGCTCAATTCGGGAATCATGGAGAAGCGATACGGGCAGTATGTAGGGCTGTTTCATCGTGGGACAGCCGACCACCAAGCCGTTACCAAAGTTAATCCAATTGAACGCTATTTGATGAGCCCGCGATAGGAAACTTTGCCCTTGGCCCCCGGCGCAATCGACGATTTAAAAACCCAGCGCACATGGGTTACGTCTTCTGGCGATGCCGGGCGTACGGCCTCACCCATAGCATCGGTTTTATTCACGGCCACGGTAAGCCGCGATAATTCACCCCAGTTTAAACCGCCATCAACGGAAACTTCTGCCCAATCTTCCATGGCGTTCAGAAATTGTACCGGTGCCGGCATGGGATTGGTTGCCCGAAAACCAGCAGCAGGCGTGGCCCCATTGTTGGCATAGTTCAACGTGAACACCACCCGGTCACCGGGTACGACAATCACGTCTTTGGGATTTTTGAATACGGTGTGTTCTTTGCCATCTTTGCCGGTTTCTGTCCGCTCGATGGCAGCTTCGCTGACGATCGCCACCGAACTTGCAGTCTGAGCATGGGCCGCTCCTGTCGCTACCAATGATCCCAAAATGGCGGAGCCCAGCAAGGCCACACCATATATCGCATCGAAAGACAGAAATTTCTTCATGACAATTTGATCCACTTTTTGAACGCCAGCTTTGGCAGCTCATCCGGACTAAATTTTACGTTTTAATGGTTAATGAAGGGTAAAAGTCGGGGCGAAATGCGGCAAAGTGCTTAGAAGCAGTTTCAATTTCAAATCAGAAGCTTAGCGAAATTCCCTTAGTAAATTCCGCCTTCATTTGTCACAAATTCCTGATCCCGCTGTGATGGCTGGGCCGATTGCGGCGTTGCCGATTTCCCCTCTGACCGTTGTGAACCCGATTGTTGCTGTTTGACAGAAGTCTTGCGTTTTGCGGTCTTTTCGCCGCGCGCCGCCAGTTCATCCTGCCGGATTGTCCGTTTTGGTTCGGTTTCGGCTTTGAACGCTTCCCATATCACCGACGCTTTGGGATCGTCGCTTGGCCAAGCACCATAAACCCGCTTGCCGGATTTCCGATCCACACGAACCAGCCGGACACCGTTGGGAGCCGTAAATTGCCGCACCGGTAGATCAACGAAAGCCTTCCGGGCAAACTGCTTAAAGATCGGCGCGGCAACCGAGCCACCCTGCACATAGCTTGCCATCGATTTCTGCTGCTTGTCATAGCCCATATAGAGCCCCGCAACCAGATTGGGCGTGCCGCCAACAAACCAGGTGTTGCTTGGCCCGGTGCTGGTCCCGGTTTTGCCGAACAACGGCCGATCCAGATCCTTCAGCACGGTGGCCGTGCCGCGCTGAATCACGCCTTCCAGCATATGCACAACCTGAAACGCGGTTATCGGATCGATGATCTGTTTGCCGCCCGGGGTGAACCGCGGCATGGCTTTGCCATCCCAGTCTTTTCCGTTGCAGCCCTCACAAGGTTTCCATTTTGCAGGCCAGATCACGCGGCCATTGCGGGTCTGCACATAATCCATGATTGTCGGCTTTAATTCCTTGCCGTGATTGACCAGCATCGAATAGGCATTGGTCATTTTCAGCACAGTGGTGTCACCTGCGCCCAGCGCAAAGGCCAGATAAGGCGGATAATCACCGATGTTCACCGCCCTAAAAGTATCGACGACATTCTTCATACCGACATCATTGGCGGCCCGCACTGTCATCAAGTTGCGTGACTGTTCCAGGCCCCAGCGCATCGTTTGCGGCCCTGCCCCGCCCGAACCGCCGAAATTGCTGAAACATTTGCGCCCCAGGCTCGCTGATTGCCACACACAGAAGGGGCCATCGACAATCATGGTCGCCGGTGTCATGCCGTTATCGAGCGCTGTAGAATAAACAAAGGGCTTGATCGTCGAGCCCAGGTTGCCGCCCGGCCTGGGTTGCACGGTTAAACGATGTGATGCTCGAATCAAATCCGCCCTGCATCGCCAAGACCCGGCCATTGACCGGATTTTGCGCCACAAAGCCGCCGCCGATTTCGGGAACCACGCGCAAGTTCCAGCTATTGCCGCCAACAGGTGCTACCGCGATGACATCGCCTGCTTTCAAGCTCTCCGGGGCAGTAACCAATGAACCCGTCTCGCCCGAAACAAAGCCGATTGTCGCACCACCGCCCCGCCGGGCAATGGTTACGGCGATCCGCCAATTGGAATAGCTGATCCCGATATTGGAGGCCGCCAGCCGGTCCCTCCATTTGCCATCGTTCATCGGTATTGTGGCAATCGGGCCGCGAAAACCCTGTCCGGCGTGATAACGCAACAAACCGTCGCGCAATGCCTCGGCGGCATATTCTTGCATCTTGGGGTCCATGGATGTTCTGACCCAAAGACCGCCGGAATAAACGCTGTAGGGGCCGTCTTCGGCGGTTTCGCCAAAACGGTCGATAATCTCGCGCCGCACTTCTTCGGCGAAATAACCGCCTTCATTTTTAAACTGTGGCCCCTGGATATTGACCAGACCCAGCGGCTGAGCGCGGGCATCGGCAAGTTGGGCTTCGGTAATCCAGTCGTTCGAGCGCATTTCACCCAGCACCCAGTTGCGCCGTATCATCGCCTCGTTGGCAAATTTTGCCCGACCATATTTCTCAGGCGCCTTTGGCAGCGTCGCCAGAAAGGCCATTTCATGCAGCTGCAGTGCATCGACACTTTTGTTGAAATAGGCTTGCGAAGCGGCTTCCACGCCAAAGCTTTGTCGCCCGAGCGGGATTTCGTTCAGGTACAGCGACAAGATCTGACGTTTGGTAAGCGCATTTTCGATACGATAAGCGAGCAGCGCTTCTTTGGCTTTGCGGGCATAGCTATATTCATTGGTCAACAGCAGATTTTTCGCCACCTGCTGCGTTATCGTCGATGCGCCGCGTGAACGCCCACTGCTGGTCAGGTTGTCAAAAACCGCTGAGACAATCCCCAGATAATCAATTCCGCCATGTTCAAAGAAAGTCTTGTCTTCCGCCGAGAGATAGGAGCGGATCAGCATTTGCGGAAAATCGGCATATTCAAGCGACACCCGACGTTCACGGGCATAGCTGTGAAAGGGTGCGCCATTGATGTCGCGAACCACCGTCGGCAAAGGCGATTGATATTCGATCAAGGCGTTGGCGTCCGGCAAATTCCGAATCACCAGTGCCCAGATCAATGCCCAGAACAGCAAGGCGGCGGCGAGCATGTAGGACAGCCAGCGGAACCAGCGCCGCTGCCAATAGACTTGCAGCCGTTCCCAAAGCCCGCCCGCACTGCGGGTTAGCTTGTAACTGACATTGGTTAGGAGCACTGTCTTCCATATCGCGCTCTATCTAGCGGATTCGCCTAGCAGGTCCAGATGGTTATCGTCGAACCGACGCTATTTACATTTTCACCGGATTATCATCGGCGCGGAACATCATCTGCGGGTGTTTCAGGCCGCGATTTCCGCGCGCAAAGCCTTTCGATCCAGCTTACCGATCATCGTTTTGGGCAACGCGTCGCGGATTTCAATCCCGACCACGCGTTCATGCTTTCCTAATTGCGGATTGAGCCACTCGGTCAATTCGCCGCCGTCCGCCACCTGTCCAGCCTCTAAAGTGACGAAAGCCTTAGGCCGTTCCCCTGCATAGACATCGGCAATTCCGATCACCAACGCCTCTTTCACGGCGGGATGGTGGTATAATATGTCTTCGATTTGGCTCGGAAAAACCTTGAATCCGCCAACCGCGATCATGTCTTTCAACCGGTCCACTATAAAAATAAAACCATCCGCATCGATTGCCGCCACATCCCCCGTCCGCAACCAACCGTCGATAAAGACGTCCGCAGTCGCCTCTGGCCGATTCCAATAGCCCAGCATCATCTGCGGCCCTTTGCACAATAGCTCGCCCGGTTGTCCATCGGGAGCAGGCTTTGTCGGGTCTTCCTTGTCCGCAAGTTTCACCATTGTGCCCGGGATCGGTTGACCAATGCTGCCCGGTTTGTTCAAACCTTCATAAGGATTGCTTGAAATCACACCCGAGCTTTCGGTGAGGCCATAGCCTTCGATCAATTTTGAGTGGCTGCTGGCTTCAAATTTAGACTTCAGTTCAGCCGCCAACGGAGCGCCACCTGAAATACAGGCGCGGAGCGAGCCGAAATTGGTATTTGCGAGCGCAGGATTGTCGAGCAAGGCCTGATACATGGTTGGCACGCCCGGCATCGAGGTGATCTGCGTGCGCGTGATCGCTTGCAGGGCTTGCTTTGCCTCAAACCGGGGCAACATGATGATCTGGCCGCCATTGGCCACCGTCCGGTTGAGTACGGTGGAATTGGCAAAGACGTGGAAGAACGGCAAAACCCCCAAAATCCGGTCTGGCAGAGCCTGTTCGGGATCGACCGCGCGGCTGTGCGGATCGATCAGGTTCACTTGCCGGGCATTTGCAGTGATATTCTGATGGCTCAACATCGCGCCCTTGGGCGTTCCTGTTGTACCACCGGTATATTGCAGCAAGGCAACGTCGGTTTCCGGATTGCAAGTCTGTGGCTCGTAATTGCCATCGTTCGACAGAAAATCGGCGTAGCGAATAATCCGTTTGTCGTCCGGAATTTCGGCTACTTCCTTGCCCTTTAGCAGGCGATAGGCCCAGCTTTTAAAGCTTGGCAAAGCTTCCGCAACACTGCCGACAATCAATTGGCCCAGCGCCGATTGATCGAGCACCTTCACCGCAGTTGGCAGCAGGGCAGCGGCAGAAACCGTTACCAAAATAGACGTGCCGCTATCTGCCACCTGTTGCGACAATTCGTCGACCGTATAAAGCGGCGAAAAATTGACCACGGTGGCTCCAGCCGCCATCGCCCCGTAGTAGGCAATTATATAATGCGGCACATTGGGCAGGAACAGGCCAACATGATCGCCCTTTCCGATTCCGCGCAATTGCAAACCACGCGCAAAACGGCGGACAGCATCGGCCATTTCGGCATAGCTATATTTCCGCCCCATAAAATCGGCGAGCGGCGCATTTTGCATCCGGCCTGCGGATTCAAAAAACATGTCGTGCACCGAAAGTGGCGCGAAATTTTGTTCCCAACTGGCGGGATGCAGATAGTTTCGGGTCCAGGGCATAGCTTCAATCACGAGCTGCCGTCCTATTCCGCACGATACCAGCCAACGCCATCTTCCAGCGCAACCGTAGCCCTGCCTGTCGCTTCCAGATGCCGCAGATGCGCCATCGCTTCACCTGTTGCCATGCCATAAACTTCGTCGCCAATTTCCCGATCAAACAGCAATGCAAAGGTATCAACCCCGCGCATCGGCTTTTCGCGCAAGGCCTCTACCAGCCGGTCTAGCCGTTGATGGTGCCCCAAAGCCAAAGCATCGAGGCGGGCATGGACGCCGTGGAACGGCTCGCCATGCGCGGGCAAAACCAGCATGTCAGGCGGCAATGCGTCGCGGAATTTGGCAATGGAGCTTAGCCATTCGCCCATCGGATCGGCTTCGGGTTCATTATCGCGCATAGACACGTTTGAGGTGATCCGCGGCAATATCTGATCCCCCGCGATGATCGCGCCGTTATGATGATCGACCAAGCATGCATGTTCCGGTGTATGCCCGCCGCCGGTTATGACCTGCCAGACCCGGTTACCCACGCGGACATTCTTGCCATCTTCCAGACGGTGATGTCCCGATGGCAGTTTGGAAACGGCGCGGGCAAAATTTCCCCACCCTTGCTGCCGGAATATTTCCAGCCGCGCTTCATCATAGCCCGCAAAGCGGCGCAGGCGCACAACATCTTCGGGTGGATTATCCTGCGGATCGGCAATCAACAGCCGTGTGATCAGCCATTCGGTGCGGTTCATCCACACCTTTACCTTGCAACGGTTTGCCAGCCAGCCCGCGCACCCCACATGATCGGGATGAAAATGCGTTACAAATACGCGCGTCATCCGCCGGTCAGCCAGCGTGCCCGTGAGCATTTTCTTCCAGGTTTCGATTACTTCGGGGATGAACAGTCCGGTATCGGCAATGGCAAAGCCTTCGCCCTGTGCATCCTGATCGTCGAGCAACCAGACATTGATATGGCCAAGACTGCCCGGCAGCGGCATCCGCGACCAGCCCAGATCGGCGGCCAGCGGATATATCTCGCCATAGCCCGGCGCATGTCCGCCCAACGGATAGCTTAAGCCCTTTAGTTCAAGCGCGTCAAAGCCATGGTCGGCGAGCGACATGTCATAGGCGGGGGGAGTTTTGCTGGCCATTCACCCGCCGTGCCGCATCTGGCGGCACAGCGCAATGGTGACGTTAGGGAAGGTAAAAATCCTCTCCAGTGGGAGAGGATACTGAGCCTTAGCCATAGGCTCGGCTTAGGCGAAGTTGGTGAGGGGTTGTGCGCTAACGTGAGGGCATAATCCCTCACCCAGCTGCGAGTAAGCAGCAAGCTGCTAACTCTCCGCAACCCTCTCCCACTGGAGAGGGGTTATTCGGCGGCTTTTTTGAACAGCGTTTCCGCCGTCAGTTCAACCGGTGCAGAGACTTCGCCGGTCAACACTTCTTCGGCCTGACGTTTATGCTCTTCACGTTCGGCGCGCAGCTCTTCGATCAGGGCATCGCGGTCACCCGCAAAACGGCTGTCGTCGCCAGCCTTGTCGGTGAGTCCGGCCTTTTTCGCAGCTCTGGCAACGATGGCGTCTAGTTCGCGTTGCGAACACAGGCCCAGCGTTACCGGGTCTTTGGGCTGAATTTCGTTGATGTTCCAATGCGAGCGATCCCGGATTGCCGTGATCGTATTGCGCGTTGTGCCAATCAGTTTGCAGATTGCCCCGTCGGAAATTTCCGTGTGATTACGGAGCAGCCATGCGATGCCATCGGGCTTGTCCTGCCGCTTCGATACCGGCGTATAGCGCGGACCTTTGGTGCGGCGGACCTGATCCGGACCTTTGCTGATTTGCAGCGCATAATCGGGATCAGCCTGACCCTTTTCGATTTCCTCTTGCGATAGCTCGCCTGCACGCACGGGATCGCGGCCGGTATATTTGGTACCCGTCATATCATCCGCCATCGCCTGCACTTCCAAAATGTGCAGCCCGCAAAATTCGGCAATCTGTGGAAAGCTGAGCGCGGTATTATCGACGAGCCATGCAGCGGTTGCATGTTGCATCAAGGGGACGAGGCCATTTTGGGCCATGAGGTCTTCTCCAATAGAAAGGGCCGCCCCTTACCGGAGCGGCCTATAATGTATCACGGGTGTTAGGCCATATTTGGGCGACGGGCAAGAGGGTCAGGCCAGCAGAACAATTTTCCCGACAAAATCGCCGCTTTCCATCAGGCGATGCGCCTCTGCGGCTTCGTTTAGCGGAAAGCTTTGCGCCATGGCAGGGCGCAGATTACCGCCAACGACATCGGGCCAAACGTTGCGGTAAATTTCGTCTGCCAACAGCGCCTTGAATTCGTTTGAACGCGGGCGGAGCGTGGAGCCGGTAAGTGTTAAGCGCCGCGCCATGATCTGCACCATCGGCACTTCCGCCATCGCGCCGCCCTGAATGGCTATGGTCACGTGACGGCCGTCATCGCGCAAGGCCTTCAAATTGCGCGGCACATAGCTGCCCGCGACCATGTCGAGCACCAAATGCACGCCTTGCCCGCCCGTTATCCGTTGCACCTCTTCGACGAAATCGGTTTCTTTGTAGTTAATCGCATAAGTCGCACCAAGTTCAAGGGCCGCCGCGCATTTCGCATCACTGCCGCACGTCACGATCACTTCGAGCCCGAATAATTTGCCCAATTTGATCGCCATGCTGCCAATGCCGCTTGTGCCGCCATGGACAAGGATCGTCTCCCCTTCCGCCGCAAAACCCCGTTCAAACACATTATGCCATACCGTCATCAGTGTTTCGGGAATGGCGGCGGCTTCTGCCATCGACAGGCACTCGGGCACGGGCCAGCATAAATCGGCGCGCGCGATGCAATATTCCGCATAGCCACCGCCAGCGACCAGCGCGCAGATTTTTTGGCCCAGCATTTCGGGAAGCACGCCTGTCCCAATCGCAACGATTTCGCCCGAAATTTCCAGACCAGGCAAATCGCTCGCCCCCGGTGGCGGCGGATATAGCCCCATGCGTTGAATAATATCGGGGCGGTTGACCCCCGCAGCCGCCACGCGGACCAGCACTTCGCCTTCGGATGGCTCGGGAACGGGCCGCGTGCATGGCTTCAGCACTTCCGGCCCGCCAGGCGCGCTTATCTCAATGGCGATCATGCTTTCGGGAATATCATTCATACAAGCGCCCCTCGTTGAACAGCTCTATAGCGCGAAAGATGAACCACTTAAAGCGAGACATCAGCGGTTATCGGCCAAGAGAGAAGAGGTTACGTTTCACATTAGTCAGTTGCATATTTTGCAATCATGATAATTCTTTTCGCAATTGCACAATGAAACTGGATCGACCAATTATGGGGCATCGGAAGCAACACCGAAACACATCTGACCGGCGGGCACTCTCCTCCTCTCCTCCCCGCCCCCGGTTATGACGAACGGCCTTCATGCACAGCGTGGAGGCCGTCTTCGTTTGTGCATCTTGCCCGATCAATCTGCACGGATTGTGCACAAAAAAACTTCTTCTCTATTTTGTCCACCATTTAACGGTCTGCCTGTGGATAAATCGAAAAAATCACTTTGCGCGACTCACTTTGGAGTGACAGTTTCGGGTTGTCAGACGGAAAGACTGAAACGCAAATCGGAACGGCAACGGGAAGAAATGCAGGAAAGACAGACCGCGAGATACCCAGTCGGAATGTTGCTTATGCTTGCATGAGGAGCACGAAACGCAGGGTTGCTGCCGGAAAACACGCGCCATGTGCGGGTCAAAGCCTCACCGCAGAGACCAACGCCGGACGTACACCGAAAGCAGTCAGGCAAACCGGCGATCCTTCGGGACCGTCGGGGAGCCGGACGCCGGAAAAAGGAAAGAATTGCCCTTGTGGCAAAGGACATCCCGGATCAGGCGCAGTGGGCGCTGGTAGCGATACCAGCGCCCATTTCTGTTTGGGCCAAGGACTGCGGGCGGCCCCCTAGAACACCTGCCGGGCCCCACAGCGCCGCCGATATTCGCCGCTGCCAACTTTCCCGCAATTTTCAGCAAAAAACTTGTCCGGTGTGACCTACGTCACGGTGCAAATCATACACAGTCTGCAATATGTCTTTGCGACCCGCTGTTCCGGTTCTCCCCGGACAGTCACTTGCCGGAGCTCCGTTTATTCGGTGCTCCGGCATTTTTCTGTCGAGGGTCAGGACTTATATTCCCGCCTTCACCAGCCAATCGTGAAATATCCGCACAGCCCGCTGTTTCAGCGCGCGGGGACGACAGACAAACCAATAGCTGTATGGGCTTTCGACCTCTACATCGAACAAGCGGGTTAGCCGTTCATCCTTCGCATCGGTAAAATGGCTGCCGTGCATGATTGCGACCCCCAGGCCATTTGCCGCCACCTCCAGCATCAACGGCCCGTTATCGATATGGTCAATCGCCGCCGGTTTCAGTTTCGGATAGCCGACTGCCTCCCGCCAGGCGTCAAAGATCAGCGGCATGTCGCTATGCACGAAAACCGTCTGGTTTTTGAGATCGGCAGGTGAATTCAAATTTTGTTCGCGGGCAAAATCGGCCGAGGCGATGGCGTACACATTGTTTCGATCCAGCCGCACGGCATGAAGCCGGGGATCAACCTGATCGGCAATGATGATCGCGGCATCCACAACATCACCCAGCAAATTCTCGGCATGGGCCGAGGTATCGACATCGATATGCAGTTTGGGAAACAGCTTTCGCAATTCGGGCAATCTTGGGATCAGCCTTTGCGAACCGAACAGGGGCAGCACGCCCAGCCGCAGCCGATATTCGCCATTTTGCCCCGATAATTCGTCAATCGCCTCCGCCATCGCATCCAGCGCAGGTTCTATCGCCGTCAATAAAGCCTGCCCATCAACATTCAGCACCATCGCCTGTGCGCGCCGGTCAAACACCGGTTTACCCATAAAATCTTCCAGCGCTTTGATCCGGCGGCTGAGCGCTGGTGGTGATAGCGACAGTTCCGAAGCCGCCGCCTTTGCCGAACCCAGTTTGGCAACGCGGACAAAGGCTTCCAATGATCGCAACGGAGGCAAACGGCGCATGGGGAAAATCCTTTGTTGAGTGCCAGCATCGCGCAATCTAATTGCAAAATATGCAATCGCAATTGTTTTCTTCGCACTTGCACAATTTTTGACAATCACCCATTTAGACAGTGCCTAACAGGCATCCTCTCCTAAAGACTTACACAGGCCCGCTTCATCGCGGGCCTTTTTTTTCGCCGTTGTCCTGCGCGCCTTCCAACCCTATCTAGTTTCTTGAAAAGTTGAATCGAGGAACAGTCGCGATGGCGAAGGCAAAAAACGGCAAAGTGCAAGTGGCCAACGCCCGACCTGAGGATTCCGGACGCGGCCTCGCCCGTCTGTCACGCGAATATATGGCGTCGCACGGCTTGCAACAGGGCGACGTTATCGAGATTGCGGGAAAGCGCATTACAGCGGCGCGCGCGGTCGATCCCTATCCCGAGGACGAAGGGCTGGAAGTTATCCGGCTCGATGGCCTGCAACGCGTGAATGCGGGCGTTGGCGCGGGCGAACATGTCGAGGTGAAAAAGGCGAAGTCGCACCCTGCCAAACGCGTGGTCTTTGCCCCTGCCCAGCCCGAAATCCGCTTGGAAGGCCCCGGCGATGCCCTGAAACGCAGCTTTATCGGACGGGCATTTGTGGCGGGCGATATCGTCGCCACCCAAGGGCAACAGCGCGTCCAGCCCGAAAATATGCCGCCGCAATTGCAACAGATGCTGGCCGCGCCCGCCTTTGCACTCACCGAAATCCGCCTGACCGTGGTCGCCACGACACCCAAGGGCATTGTCCATATCGACAATGAAACCGAGGTCGAGCTGCGCTCCGAATATACCCAGGCCGGGGATCGTCCGCGCGGCGACGTCACCTATGACGATATTGGCGGCATGGGCGACACCATCCGGCAATTGCGCGAAATGGTGGAACTCCCGTTGCGCTATCCCGAATTATTCACGCGGCTGGGCGTCGATCCGCCGCGCGGCGTGTTGCTGCATGGCCCGCCGGGGACTGGCAAAACCCGCCTCGCCCGCGCCGTTGCCAACGAAAGCGAAGCCGAATTCTTCGTCATCAATGGCCCCGAAATCATGGGTTCGGCCTATGGCGAATCCGAAAAGAAGCTGCGCGAGATTTTTGAAAAGGCAACCAAAGCCGCGCCTTCGATCCTGTTTATCGACGAGATCGATTCCATCGCCCCATCGCGCGACAAGGTGCATGGCGAGGCGGAGAAGCGGTTGGTCGCGCAATTGCTCACGCTGATGGATGGGCTGGAGCCGCGCACCAATCTGGTCGTGATCGCCGCCACCAACCGGCCAGAGGCAATGGACGAAGCGCTGCGCCGCCCCGGTCGCTTTGATCGCGAAATCATCGTCGGTGTGCCTGATGAAACCGGTCGGCGCGAGATATTGCTGATCCATACGCGCGGGATGCCGCTTGAAACCAAGGTAAGCTTACGTGAATTGGCGCGCACAACCTATGGTTTTGTCGGCGCAGACCTTGCGGCCCTCACCCGCGAAGCCGCGATAGAGGCCGTTCGCCGGATCATGCCCAAGCTTGATCTGGAGAGCCAGACCGTGCCGCCTGAAGTGCTCGAAAACCTGAAAGTCCTTCGCAACGATTTTCTCGAGGCGCTGAAACGCGTGCAGCCATCCGCCATGCGCGAAGTGATGGTGCAGGCCCCCGATGTCCGCTGGGAAGATGTCGGTGGACTCGATGAAGCGCAGGCCAAGCTGAAAGAGGGGATCGAGCTTCCCCTGAAAAACCCCGATGCTTTCCGCCGTCTGGGCATCCGCCCGGCCAAGGGCTTTCTGCTTTATGGCCCGCCGGGAACGGGCAAAACCCTGCTGGCAAAGGCCGTGGCGCGCGAAAGCGAAGCCAATTTCATCGCGACGAAATCGTCGGATCTGCTGTCCAAATGGTATGGCGAAAGCGAACAGCAGATTGCCCGGCTGTTTGCGCGCGCAAGGCAAGTCGCGCCGACCATCATTTTCATCGACGAAATCGACAGCCTCGCCCCCGCGCGCGGCAAAGGGATGGGCGAACCGCAAGCGACCGAGCGCGTCGTGAACACGTTGCTCGCCGAAATGGACGGGCTGGAAGAGCTGCAATCGGTGGTGGTGATCGGCGCGACCAACCGGCCCACCTTGATGGACCCTGCCCTGCTCCGTCCCGGCCGCTTTGACGAATTGGTCTATGTGACCGTTCCCGACACAAAAGGACGACGGCGGATATTGGGTATCCACACCAGCAAAATGCCTTTGGGCAAAGATGTCGATCTGGATGAAATTGCCGAGAAGACAGACCGTTATACCGGCGCCGATCTTGAAGACCTCGTCCGTCGCGCTGGTTTGTTTGCGCTGCGCGAAGGTGGCAAGGATACCAACGAAGTAAATAAACGCCATTTTGCCCAAGCATTGGAAGCCAGCCGGGCAACCGTGACACCTGAAATGGAAACCGAATATCGGGCGATGGAATCAAAGCTGAAACAGGCCGCGATGGTGCCTGCAGGCATGGGTTTTGTGACCGACGGTATGTTGAAACCGGTGAAAGCGAGCAAGCACGAACCGTGATTGCGCCTTTTAGGAATTAAAAATCCACCAGCTCATAATATTTGGGCGGGGTGATATTTTCCATCCGTTCAGACAAAAGCGGACGGAAACTGGGGCGGCTTTTGAACATCGCATACCATGCCTTGACCTGTTCGTGCCCGGTCCAATCGATCCCGCCCAGATAATCGGCCACCGAAATCTGCGCCGCTGCCGCCAGATCGGCCATGCTCATCGTCGCTCCGGCCATCCAGGCGCGGTGATCGATCAGATAGTCGATATAGTCGAGATGCCCGTTCGCCAGCCGCATCGCTTCGCGCAGCACCGAGCTATCGGGAGGTTGCCGGTCCACCAGCCGCTTCTTCATCCGCTCGTGCAGCATCGGTGCGGTGACATCGCCGTAAAACTGCTGGTCAAACCAAGCGACCAGCCGCCGGATTTCCGCGCGATAGGCAGCAGACCCGCTTATCATCGGCGATTTATCGGTGATTTCTTCAACATATTCGCAGATCGCCACCGAATCCGAAAGCGTCAGCCCGCGTGCTTCGTCGATCATCACCGGCGTCCGCGCAGCAGGATTCAGATGCAGAAATTCGTCACGATGCTCCCACGGATTTTCACGCACCAGACTGTAAGCAATCCCCTTCTCGCCCAGAAGAAGGCGCACCTTTCGCGAAAAAGGACATAACGGGAATTGCAGGAGCTGCCACATGGCGGCCCTGTTAGGGACTATGTGCCTGAATTGGAAGGGGGCCAGTTTGAAGAACTTGAGCTTTGTCGCGGTCTCGCTTCATCCCACCTTACGCAAAAACACATTCCCCGCCGAATAGCCCGCGCCAAAGGAGCAGATCAGCCCGGTATCGCCTGCGACCAAATCTTCGGAATGTTTGTGAAAAGCGATGATCGAACCCGCGCTTGAGGTATTGGCATAGGTATCGAGCACGGTCGGGCTTTCATCTTCATTCGCCTCATGTCCCAACACGCGCTGCGCGATCAGCCGGTTCATGCCGGTATTGGCCTGATGCAACCATAGCCGCCGCAGTTCCTCGCCTTTCAACCCCAGATCGGCGGCATGTTCGACGATCATATGCGCGACCATCGGCACGACCTCTTTGAACACCTTCCGCCCTTCTTGCACGAATAGCTTGTCGGTGCGCGGGCCGCTTTGGTCGACCGGCCCTTTGCCTTCGGCACGATTGAGAAAGCCGAAATTGTTGCGGATATTGTTGGAAAACTGCGTTTTCAACCTTGTTCCCAAAATCTCCCAATGCTGCTGCCGGAGCCATATCGACCGCCTCGACCAAGATCGCGGTTGCCACATCGCCGAAAATGAAATGGCTGTCGCGATCCCGCCAGTTCAAATGGCCCGAGGTGATCTCCGGATTGACCACCAGCACCGAGCGCGCATTGCCGCGCGGATGTAATCCGCCGCGGTCTGGATGCCAAAGGTCGCCGACGAACAGGCGACGTTCATGTCAAAGGCAAAGCCGCGTTCCATGCCCAGTTCATGCTGAATTTCCACCGCCATCGCCGGATAGCCGCGCTGCATGTTGGACGCGGCGCACATCACGGCATCGACATCGGCAATGTCGCGACCCGCCCGGTGCCAAGGCATCGCGGCAGGCCGCAACGCCGATTTCCGCCATGATCGAGATTTGTTCATTTGGTCGTTCGGCATAGCGCGGCTCCATGATCGCCGGATCAACGATTGCGGCCTTGTCGATCACATGGCGCGATTTGATCCCGCTCGCTTTCTCGACAAATTCGACCGAACTGGGCTGTAACGGCTCTGCGCCGGGGTTGGCGGCGTTATATAGCTCGACATAGGCGTTGAAGCTGGCGACCAGTTCTTCATTGTTGATGATATCGCTTGGGGGTAAAAAGCCCGGTCGCCGAAATGACCGGCGTTGCGCCTGTTGGCATATTGCGTTCCCGATTTTGTTTTGAATTGCTCCACCGCCTAACGCCATGGCTTCATCGAAACAAGCCAATTGCTTTTGCCCCTTTCCCCGTCCAATGCGGTCGGCACAGCAGGAGGATCATTGAACATGGCGGTGGAAACACGCAAACCCAGCCTGCCATCGCGCTTGGTTCGCAAATTGCTGATGTGGCTCTACCGGCATCATGGCTGGGTGGCCAAGGGCGAGGTTCCGGAACCGCGCCGTTTCATCATCATCGCCGCGCCGCATACCTCCAATTGGGATTTCATCTATTATCTCGGCCTCACCCAAGCCTGGGCATCACGCCGCATTTCATGGCGAAAAAGTCTCTGTTCCGCTGGCCGATGCGGAATTTCATGCTCGACATGGGCGGGGTAGCCGTGGACCGTCAAAAGGGCGGCAATTATGTGCAAGCGATGATCGACGAATTTGCAAGGCGCGACGAATTCATGCTGACCATCGCCCCAGAAGGCACGCGCGGTTCGGTGCGCCAATGGAAGACAGGATTTTACCATATTGCGGTGGGCGCCAATGTGCCGCTGGTCGTCGGCATGATGGACTATGGCACGAAAACAGGTGGGCTTGGTCCCATGATCTGGCCGACGGGGGATTATGAGGCCGATATGGCCAAAGTTGCCGAGATCTATGCCGCGACAACCCCCAAACATCCGGCAAAGGGCAATGTCGAGCATAATCGGGAAGGATGCCGGATGAACAGCACATTTCAAATGCTGGCGATCAACTTTGCCGGTGCTGACTGGCGTGATCATTTTGCTGTGGCGCTATGCCGTGCGGATCGGCGAAGTATCATTTCATCGACGCCTTCTGGGCCTTTGGCATGGTGTTGCTGGCGTGGGCCAGCTGGCTGCAAGTTGATGGGCAGGCTCGGCGCGGCGACGTGATCCTTATCGCTCACGAGCATCTGGGGATTACGGCTGGCCTGGCATCTGTTGATCCGCTGGCGCGCGCATGGCGAGGACCCGCGCTACAAAAAGATCATCGGCGGATTGATGGAAACCAAAGGCTGGAGCTGGTCAAAGACGGCGCTGCTGGGCGTGTTCCTGACACAGGCCCCATTGCTGTTCATCACCTGCCTGCCCGCGCAGATCGGCATCTGGGCAAGCGAAGGCGGGCGCACGATATTGGGGCCGCTTGGCTGGGCGGGCGCGGTTATCGCCCTCATCGGCATCCTGTTTGAAACGGTCGGAGACGCGCAACTGAAGGCGTTCCGCGCCAACCACGCCAACAACGGAAAAGTCCTGGAAACCGGCCTATGGCGCTATACCCGCCACCCCAATTATTTCGGTGACGCCTGCACCTGGTGGGGCATCTGGCTGATCGCAGCGGAAACCGGCCCGTGGGGATGGGCGAGCGTGGTCGGGCCGCTGTTCCTGACGTTTACGCTCACCAAATGGTCGGGCAAACCGATGCTGGAGCGGGGCTTGAAAAAAAGCCGCCCAGATTATGCCGCCTATGTCGCGCGCACATCGGGCTTTATCCCTTGGCCACCGAAATCTTGAAATAATTGGTCGGGACGAGAGGATTCGAACCTCCGACCCCCACACCCCCAGTGTGATGCGCTACCAGGCTGCGCTACGTCCCGACCGGTAAGCTTGGCAAAGCAAGCTTGGAAGCGGGCCTATATGGCGGCTCTTTTGTAAAAGCAAGCGCGCTTGTGGGGTTTCGCATTGCGAAATCGGCTTTGGCCATTGCACCCCCTTCCCCATGATGGTAACCGCGCGGCTTGTTTTCGCTGGGGCCGATCCTATCTATCGCCCAGTCCATAATTTCGAGCAAATTTGTCGGGGAAATTGAATGAATTCGATCATGTTGAGCGCAGCCGCAACGGGCGGAGCAACGGGTGGTGCCACCGCCGGCTTTTTCATGCAGGTTGCGCCTTTGCTGTTGATCTTCGTGATCTTCTATTTCCTGTTGATCCGTCCGCAACAAAAGCGAGCGAAAGAGCATGAGGCAAAGATCAATGCCGTTGCCAAAAATGATCAAGTCGTCACCGGCGGTGGGCTGATGGGCAAGGTGACCAAGGTTGCCGACGATCATGTCGAGATTGAAATCGCGCCCAATGTGCGCGTTCGTGCGATCAAATCGACGCTGGCCGATGTGCAAAGCAAACAAGCCAAACCGGCCAATGACTGAACCCGGAGACGGGCATTTAAAGGGAATGGGGTCGCTCCATGCTTGATTTTTCGCGTCCGAGGGTCTGGATGCTCAACCTGTTGGTGGCGGCGGCATTCCTGCTCGCCCTGCCCAGTTTCCTGCCGGAAAATATCCGCAAATCCATTCCGGCCTCAATCCCGCAGCCGACGATCAATCTCGGCCTCGATCTGGCCGGTGGCAGCCATATCCTGCTGGAGGCTGATGTCGCGCAGCTGGAAAAAGACCGGTTGGAAACGCTGGAAGATACCGTTCGCAATGCCATGCGCCGCACCGAACCGCGCGTCGCGATTGACGACGTGAACCGCACCGGCGGAAAATTGAGCTTCACCGTCACCGACAGTGCACAGATTGATGCGGCGCGCGAAGCCGTGCTTGCCGCTGATCGCCAATAACAGCGGCGGGCGCGACTGGACATTGAGCGTTACCGATGGCAACCGGATCACACTGACCCCGGCGGGAACGGGCAAGGAATTGGCGCTCGATCAGGCGATGGCTTCGGCGAAGGACGTGATCGAACGGCGTATCAATGCGCTGGGCACACTGGAGCCGACGATCATCCGTCAAGGCAGCGACCGCATCGTGGTGCAGGTGCCAGGGCTGGACGATCCCCAAGCGTTGAAAGACCTGATCGGCAAGACCGCGAAGCTTGAATTCAAGCTGGTCGATGAAGAGGCGATGCCCGAAGATACCGCCACAGGTAAAGCCCGGGTCGGCAGCCAAGTACTGCCCAATGCCGAAGGCGGCGGTTTTGTCGCGGTGCGGCGTCTGGGCGGCATTTCGGGCGACAAGCTGACCGGCGCGCAACAGGGCTTTGACCCGCAAGACAATCAGCCGGTGGTCAATATCCAGTTTGACGGCGAAGGCGGACAGCGTTTTGCGCGGATGACACAGCAGAATACCGGAAAACTGTTTGCGATCGTCCTTGATGGTACGGTGATTTCCGCGCCACGCATCAACGAGCCAATTTTGGGCGGGGCCTCTCAAATATCGGGAAGCTTCACGGTGGAATCGGCGAACCAACTGGCGATTGCGCTGAATTCGGGCGCGTTGCCGGTCGATCTGAAAGTGGTCGAGGAACGCTCGGTCGGCCCCGATCTTGGCGCGGATTCGATCCGGCGCGGGTTGATCGCTGCGATGATCGGGACCGCAGGCGTGCTCATGTGGATGCTGCTCGCTTATGGCCGTTTCGGATTTTACGCGAGCTGCGCGTTGGTGATCAACGTGGTCGCCATTCTTGCAGTGATGGCGATGTTCAATGCCACACTCACGCTTCCGGGGATCGCAGGTTTCGTTCTCACCATCGGTGCGGCGGTGGATGCCAATGTGCTGATCAATGAACGCATCCGCGAAGAACGGCGAAAAGGGCGGCGCGTTATCCAAGCGTTGGAAAACGGCTATAGCGAAGCCAGCCGCGCGATTTTCGATGCCAACATCACCAACGTGATCGCCGCGGTGCTGCTGTTCATTTTCGGTTCGGGTCCGATCCGTGGTTTTGCCATCGTGTTGATGATCGGCATCGTCACATCGGTGTACACCGCTGTTACGCTAACCCGCATGTGGGTGTCGCGCTGGGTAAAGCGCACGCGTCCGCAAGAACTTCATATCTGATCGGGACTTTGCCCATGAAACTTTTGAAACTTGTTCCCGACGATACCAATATCAGTTTTCTCAAATGGCGGAATTATGCCTTTGGGATCAGCATCCTGTTGATGATCGCCTCGGTTGCGCTGATGGCGACGCGCGGGCTAAACTATGGCGTCGATTTCATTGGCGGCCAGATGATCCGCACCACCTTTGTCGGCGAAACCGTGGCCCCGGTACAGGAATTGCGCGAACAAGTGGCCTCGCTTGGCTATGGCGATCCTGTGATCCAGCGTTTTGGCGCGGAAAATCAGGTATCGATCCGCATGAAATTGCCTGCAGGGGCGGACAAGAAGCCAGAGCTTTCCAACCAGATGGCCGAAAAAATCATCGCCAAGGTGAAGGCCGAACATCCCAAGGTCCGCGTGGACGGGGTCGATTCGGTTTCGGGCAAGGTTTCGAGCGAGCTGTTTTCCAAGGGACTTTTCGCGCTATTGGCGGCGGCCATCGGCGTCTCGCTGTTCATATGGTTCCGTTTCGAATGGCAATTCGGCGTCGGCGCAATCTGGGCGCTGGTGCATGACGTGACGCTCACCTTCGGGCTGTTTTCGATGACGCAGATGGAATTTGACCTCAACACCATCGCCGCGTTGCTGACGATTATCGGCTATTCGCTGAACGACACGATCATTATTTATGACCGTATCCGTGAGAATTTGAAGAAATTTCGAAAGATGGAAATATCCTCGTTGCTCGATCTTTCGGTCAACGAAACGCTGTCCCGTACCGTGATGACCAGCCTGACCATCCTGACGCCGCTGGCGATATTGGTGCTGTTTGGCCCCGACGTGATCTTCGGATTCAGCGTGGCGATGGCGTTTGGTATATTCGTCGGCAGCTACTCGTCGATCTACCAGTCTGCACCGATCCTGATCTGGCTGGGCGTAACGCCGGACAGCTTTGTGCCGAGCGAAGGGGCGAACGACGGCAAGGCAGAGCGGCTGACCGAAGGTAAAGTCTAAAGCTCGGGATTAATGCTTGCGCCCGAAATCGGGGGCATCGTCATCTTGGCCCTGCTCGACGATTGAGCGGCGGATGGCGCGGGTGCGGGTGAACAGGTCTTCCAGTTCCTCGCCCTTGCCATAGCGGATGGCACGTTGCAGCGCCGTCAGGTCTTCGGAAAAACGCTGGAGCATTTCCAGAACGGCTTCACGGTTGTTGAGGAACACATCGCGCCACATCACCGGGTCTGACGCGGCAATGCGGGTGAAATCACGAAAACCGCCGGCTGAGTATTTGATCACTTCGCTTTGTGTCACTTCGCCCAGTTCGTCGGCAGTTCCAACGATGGTATAGGCGATCAAATGCGGCAAATGGCTGGTAATGGCGAGCACCCGATCATGGTGGCGCGCATCCATAATCTCGACATCGGCGCCCAGCCTTTCCCAGAATGATCGCAGCGCCGCGACAGCCGCTTCCGGCGCACCTTCGGGGGGCGTCAAAATGCACCAGCGCCCTTGAAACAGCGTGGCAAAGCCCGCGTCCGGCCCGCTCTTTTCCGTCCCGGCCACCGGATGCGCGGGAATGATCGTTGCGCCGGGGAGTGCCTTTGCCAAAGCTTTAGCGACGCTTTCCTTGCAACTGCCGACATCGCTGATGATCGCGTCCATGGGCAAGTCTGCGGCGAATTCGGCGGCGACAGCACCCATGGCCCCCACAGGGACGCACAATATCACCAAGGCAGCGTCGATCACCGCCGTGCCGGATAAGTCGCTCACATCATCACACAGCCCGATTGCACGCGCCCGTTCGCGCACGTCCGGATCGGCGTCATAGCCCGAAATCTGCACCCCAGGCATCGCGGCCTTCACCGCACGCGCGACCGAGGAACCGATCAGGCCAAGGCCAATGATAGCGATGCGGGGAAAGGGTAGCATCAGCCGCGCTTTTCCAAAATTGCGCGAAGGGCATCCATCAGACCGCGATTTTCCGTCTCGCTGCCAATGGTGATGCGAAGGCCGTCGGCAAGCCCCTGCCCCGGCAACCAGCGGACGATATAACCGGCGTCCATCAAGCCCATTATAGGCCGTTTCCGCGCTGCACGTGCCGTCAAACATCACCAGCAGGAAATTTGCCTCGCTCGGGATCGCGCGCAGGCCGTGGTTCGAAAGTGCGGCAACTTCATCTGCCATCCAGCCGCGCCATTGCCGGTTATGCGACCGGCTGGCATCGACAAAATCTTGTCCGCGAGCGCCGCAATAGCAGCGGCCTGTCCGGCGGCGGTTACGTTAAACGGCGCACGAATACGGTTCAGCGTCGCGATCAGATCCCGGTTGCCCATAAGCCCAGCCGATCCGTTCTGCGGCCAAGCCATAGATTTTGGAAAAGGTGCGCGTCACCAGCACATTGGGATGCTTGCGCGCCAGATCGAACGCGGCGGGGCCATCTCCTTCCAGATATTCGCCATAGGCCTGATCGAGCACCAGCACGCAATCGGCGGGTAAACCGGCGTGCAGCCGCGCAATTTCGGCGTCGCTGGTAAAGGTTCCCGTCGGGTTATTCGGATTGGCGACGAACACAACGCGCGTCTTTTCGGTCACCCGTGCGAGCAGGGCATCGACATCGGTGCCATAATCCTTGTCCGGCGCTTCGACGACATTGGCGGCGCATTTGCGCGCGGCGATATCATAAACCGAAAAGCCGTAGCGCACGTAAATCACGTCATCGCCCGCACCTGCATAGCCGAGCGCGATCAGGTTCAACAATTCGTCAGACCCAGTGCCGCAGACAATCTGTTCCGGCTCCAGCGAAAATGCCGCACCCAGCGCCTCGCGCAAATCATTCGACGCCGGATCGGGATAGCGCGAAAGGGTGGCGCGCGCAGCGACCAGCGCGTCGGCAGCGTGCGGGCTGCACCCGAGCGGATTTTCATTCGCCGACAATTTGATCAGCACACGGCCATCATCGCTCTTCGCCTTGCCCGGCGTATAGGCATGGATCGCTTCGATCCAAGGTTTTGCAGTTGGTTCACTCATGCCGCGCGGCATAGCGGGCTGGGGGGTGGTGTGCAACCGAGGGGTTGTTTGGAAACGAGACACGGGGCCATTTGTTTCGAAAGAGAAAAAGAGGACAAAGAGGGAAAGAGTGGGCGGAGCCCAATTTCAGAAAGAACCTGGAAATCAAATTTACATTCTTCAGGCCAGGGCTTCGCCCTCTTCACCTCCTTCATCTCTTCGCCTCCTATGAATAAATTGGCACTTATTATCGGCCAATGCAGTGACAGCAGTCGTACCCCCAACAAATTGTTGCCACGCCCCACCGCCCTGTTATGTCGCAAAGCGATGAGTGAAGATGGACGTTTTGGCCTCGACAGGCGGACGAAGCTGCTGGGGCCGGTGAAGCTCGATAGCGGGGCCAGCTTTGCGCCCGTCGAATATGCCTATGAAACCTATGGGCAATTAAACGAAGACAGGTCCAACGCGATCCTGATCTGCCACGCGCTGACGATGGACCAATATGTCGCCTCCCCCCACCCGATCACCGGCAAACCCGGCTGGTGGCTCAATATGGTCGGCAGCGGCAAGCCGATCGATACGGATCGCTATTGCGTGATCTGCATCAATGTCCTTGGCAGCTGCATGGGCTCGTCTGGCCCTGCAAGCTTCGATCCGGGCACGGACGAGCCCTATGCGATGGATTTTCCCGTCATCACCATCGCCGATATGGTGCGCGCGCAGGCGATGTTGCTCGAACATCTGGGGATCGAACGGCTCGCCTGTGTCGTCGGCGGATCGATGGGCGGAATGCTGGCGCTCACCTGGGCCTCGCTCTATCCCGAACGCGTGCAATCCGCGATCATCATCGCCTCGACCGCGCGGCACAGCGCGCAGAATATCGCCTTTCACGAAGTCGGGCGGCAGGCGATCATGGCCGATCCCAATTGGCAGGGCGGGGCTTATTATGGCTCACTCGACCAACCGACGGCGGGGCTGGCGGTCGCGCGGATGGCGGCGCATATCACCTATATGTCCGAAGAAGGCCTGACCGAGAAATTCGGGCGGCGTTTGCAGGATCGTGACGCCAAGACATTCGGCTTCGACGCCGATTTTCAGGTCGAAAGCTATTTGCGCTATCAGGGACTTGAGCTTTATCGACCGCTTCGATGCCAACTCCTATCTCTATATCACCCGCGCCATGGATTATTATGATCTGGCCGAAGAACATGGCGGCATCCCTGCCGCAGCATTCAAGGGCACAAAAACGCGTTTTTGCCTGATCAGCTTCGATACCGACTGGCTATACCCCACCGCCGAAATCGCAGGCGGATCGTCCATGCACTGAACGCAGCGGGGGCCGCCGCCAGCTTTGTCGAACTCTCCGCCCCTTATGGCCATGACGGCTTCTTGCTCGATGCGCCCGAGATGAACCGGATCGTTGACGGATTTTTGAAGGCGGGTGGGCTGTGACCGCATTGCCGACCGGCTATACCCTGCGCGAGGGCGCAGATGCGAAGTGCCGCCCATGCCTTTTTGACGAATAGTCTATTGGGCCAAGGATATCACACTCGATACCGTTGAGCGATCCTTCGCCGGCTCAATGCAACTGTCAGATTTGCTATGAAAATACAACAGGTTGCGATGGCCGAGTGATCAGCGATTATGCAACCTTCGCCTATCTCAACGACGTCTATGTGCTTGAGCCGCATCGCGGTAAAGGATTAGAGCAAGCGCATGCTAATTGCAGTGTTGCTCGACCACCCGCGGCTCCAAGAATATCGACGCTGGGCGCTTTATCACAAAGGATGCCCAAACGCTTTATGAGCAATTTGGTTTCACGACAATATCCATGGCCAGAGCGGATGATGATCATAGACCAAAAGGCTGTTTGCTGCATGACCACCCTCCGCCCTGATCTGGCGATCATCGCCGATAATGTCCGCGCCGGTTCCCGCGTGCTGGATATCGGCTGCGGCGATGGTGCATTAATGGCGGCGCTCCGCGACCAACGCCAGGTCGATGCGCGCGGCCTGGAAATCGAGGCCGCCAATGTGTCTGCCGCCGTCACGCGCGGCCTTGCCGTGGTGCAGGGTGACGCCGACAGCGATCTGGCCGATTATCCCGATGGCGGCTTTGATTATGCGATCCTCAGCCAGACGCTGCAAACCACGCGGCGACCCGATCTGGTGCTCGATCATCTGTTGCGGATCGGCGAGCAGGCTTTCGTCTCCTTCCCCAATTTCGCGCAGTGGCGCATCCGTTTCGCGCATATGTTTGGCGGGCGGATGCCAGTGACCAAGCAGCTTCCCGATCGCTGGTACGACACGCCCAATATCCACCATGTCACCATCGATGATTTCAAGGGGCTGGTGAAGGATCGCGGCTATCATATTGACGGCGAATGGTATCTGACCGGCGATAAAGCGCGCGGCGAAGGCCTTGCCAATCTGCTCGCCGAACATGCGGTGTTTTTGTTGCGGCGTTAATGCGCCGCCCAGCCCTTGGCCTTTAACCAGCGCGCAACCGAGCCCTCGCCTTCATCCTCGCGGCTGTCCGGAACGATCAGGATCTGCTTGCCATCGGGACGCACCAGATGGACCTCGTCATAGGCTCCGTCTTCGGGATTTTTCGGATAGAGATGCCGCCGCACCAGCAAAGCCCCGCGATGTGGCCCGGTTCGCATCACACCCAATATCGAGCCATCGATGACGAATTTCTCCGCGCCGGTTTTCACATTGATCTGGTGGATCGCCGCCGACGTCACCCACGCCTCTGCCTCGACATAGACAAAGCCGCCATTCAGCGAAAAATGCGGGTTCCACAGCGCCGCCATCATTTTGCGGGGTTCGCCCGCCGGACGCGGGGCGAATAATAGCCGCGCTTTGCCGGTGATGCCGTCCGCGATCCACAAGGCGGTGCGCGTGTCATCATAAGCGGGCGTGCCTTGGACAATCATCTCAATCAGCGCGACCGTGCGGTCATCGGGCGCGAGTGCGGCATGGACCACCTTTTTGGGGCCGAGCAACGGCGTCGGGCTGCCCTCGCCGCTATAATACACCGCCTTGCCATCGTCGCCGATGGAGACATCGGGCTGATTGGCGTGGGCGGGGGTGGCGAGGAGGGCGAGGGTTAGGGCGATAAGGCAAATCATGCCGGTCGCATACTCCAGAGCATTGCCAACCGGAAGCTTGCATATACTGTGTGATTCACATATATTAGCCGCATGGACATCGAATTTGATGCCGATAAGGATGAAGCTAACCGGTTCAAGCACCGGCTGTCGCTGGCTTTTGGCGCGCGGGTGTTTGATGATCCGTTCTTTACGCTTTCGCCTACAATCAGGATTGGCGACGAGGAAGAAAGGTGGAAGGCGGTAGGGCTTGTCGATGGAAAGCTGTTTACGGCTGTCCATGTCTGGCGCGGCGATGTCATTCGAATGATTTCAGTGAGGCGAAGCAATGCGCGTGAACGAAGAGACTATGATAGCGATCCCAGCGGATCCGAATGATCCCGAGGATCGCGACGTAAGTGTCGCTGGGCTGAAACGCGGCCATATGGGCCGCCGTTTTCGCATATTGCGCCATCGGCTTGCGCTGACGCAGGAGCAATTCGCCTTATGCTATGGCATCCCGCTGCACAGCCTGCGCCAATATGAAATGGGCCGCTATATGCCGCCACCCGCGACACGGGCTTATTTGAAGGTGATTGAGGCGGAGCCGGAGATGACTAAGCGGGTTTTGGCGGGGTGAATGTCACCACGTGACATCTGTCTCGACGAGTGGTGACCTCACTTTGAATGTTCGGAACGAGCTGTCAACCGTGCTTTCAACTCATCGAGCTTCGAACGGACGTCATGTCCGCTTCCCAACTTGCTTCTGAAAGTTCAGCTGCAGACATTTTCGAGTCTGCACCGATCAATCATTTCAGTCAAAGTAGGCTATCCGAGACCGATGTTCGACGGCGATGCACTTCATTGCAACCACGGAAATCGGTTGAAGATGACCCTTTTCGTCTTCGACAGTATTGCGCAGGTCAGATAGAATCGCATGTTCAGCGCTTTGACCTATAACTGAGTCGCGGATCAAAGTCCATATATTGCGCTCGCATCTGAATCGAAGGCATCGAATTTTGGCTGGCGCTCCGAGTATGCGGATCGCATTCAAAGAGACTGTCGCCAACTCGACCCCGAACATGGCCATGTTGTAAACTAGTTCATGCGGTAACTGGTCATTGACGAGCTTACAACAATTTCGCCGTTGCGAACGACTGCGGATAAAGCTTGGATAACAGTGAGCATATTGTTTCCTCATCGATCAAATCACATTCGACTACTTGAAAGAAATTCTCGCTCGAGCAAGATGCACAACCGAGCAATCGAATTGCGATGTAGCGACTCAGATATGTCATCGATGCAACTTTGAAACGTGATCTTATCTCGTTTAATTTAGCGCGTCAAGCGAATGCCAAAATACTGCTGCATATCACGAGATTGTTTAAGTCACGCATCACCGCCCCCCCAAATCCCCCTTGCCCACGGTCCCGCTTGCCATCTCCAGCATCCGGTCCAAACTCTTCTTCGCCGCCAAGCGCACGCCCTCGTCCAGTTCAATCTGCGGGGTCAAATCGCGCAGGGCCAAGTACAGCTTTTCCATCGTGTTCAGCGCCATATAGGGGCAGATGTTGCAGGCGCAGTTGCCGTCTGCTCCCGGCGCGCCGATGAAATTCTTGGTGGGCTCGGCCTTTTGCATCTGGTGGATGATATGCGGTTCGGTGGCGACGATCAGCGTGTCGCCGGGCATGTCCTTGGCATATTTCAGGATGCCGCTGGTGCTGCCGACATAATCGGCATGGTCGATGATATGCGGCGGACATTCGGGGTGCGCGGCGACGGGCGCGCCGGGATATTGCGCCTTTAGCTTCAACAATTCGGTTTCGCTAAACGCCTCGTGCACGATGCACACGCCGGGCCACAGCAGCATTTCGCGGTTGAATTTGCGCGACAGATAGCCGCCCAGATGACGGTCAGGGCCAAAAATGATTTTCTGTTCGGGCGGGATTTGCGCGAGGATGGTCTCGGCGCTGCTGCTCGTCACGATGATGTCGGACAGCGCCTTCACCTCTGCCGAACAATTGATGTAGGTGAGCGCGATATGATCGGGGTTGCGCCTCGCGAAAAGCCTTGAATTTACCGGGAGGGCATGAGTCCTCCAACGAACAACCTGCCGCCATATCGGGCAGGATCACGATCTTTTGCGGAGACAAAATCTTCGCCGTCTCCGCCATGAATTTCACCCCGCAAAAGGCGATGACATCGGCATCGGTTTCCGCCGCGCGCTTGCTGAGTTCCAGGCTGTCCCCGACAAAATCGGAAATCTCCTGAATGTCGGCGCTTTGATAATAATGCCCCAGGATCACGGCATTGCGTTCTTTTTTCAGCCGTTGGATTTCGGCGATCAGATCAAGACCTTGCAAGGATTGGCGGGAGACGGGGGCGTTCATCGATTTCAATTTGCTCCATCTGGAGTAGTTCCACCAATCATAGACCGCAGAATTTGCTAGCGCGAAGTTTTAAAATAATTCACGCGGAGACGCGGCTAGGCGCGGAGAATCTTCACGGGCATTTTTCTCTCCAAGTCTCCGCGCTCTCCGCGTGAACCAATTATCGGCGCTTCACAATTTCCGTTAATCGGCGTTGAAACATCCCAGCGCGTTGTCAGTTTCTCGGTCGGTTCGTCGGCGTGAAAGGCAATCACCTTTGCCTCGATCCCCGCTGCCCGCAATGGGGCCGCAAAATTCTGCGCCACCGCCCGGCGAAAGGCATCGCGCGCCAATGCCATCGGCACTGGCGATTTGGCTTGTCGTAACAGTTCGGCTTCCCCCTTTGCGGCGGTTGGCGGCATCGAGCGTGCGGTCCACATCGGTGAGCGTTCGCAATATCCCGCCCTCGCCATATTCCTGTATGGACTTCAAATCGATCTGCGGCCCCGCCAGCTCGATAGGTGGCAGGCGGACCTGCAAGGTCTTGTTCGCCGCATCCCAGCGGACATCATCGGCGTTCAGTTTCGCCATATCGATCTCATAGCGCACCAGCCCCTGCATGATCAGCGTCTTGCGCGCCGACAGGCCAAAGCGGCTTTGCTCGCTGGTGACGACGGCGGAATAATTGGCGGCAAAGGCCGATAGCCGGTTCTGCTCGCGCATCGCCTCTAGGCTGGAGGTAGCGACGGTTTCGATATTGGGGGACAGGCTGCGCGTGATGATCCAAGACAATGCCAGCAGCAAAAGGCCAGCAACGCCGAAACCGATCAGGACGCGCTGCATCAGACTAGACATCATATTTGCCCCATAACATGCGCGCCTAATAGCGGATATTCGCATACGGGAAAGCGGGAAAGGCTAAGGCTACCCGCAACTGAGTCAGCGAAGGAAATCATCGCAGGCATTTGGGCAAGCAGGGGCGAAGCAACGCCGATCCCGGCAATGATGCCCGCTCCCCATGCGTGGGCTGGATGAATTCGTCCGCGTACAGACCAATCGAAGGCCGAAGCAATGGCAATCAGGGCCAATTGCGCCAGAATGATTGCTGTCCAGGAAAAACCAATGGTCAGCACCGTCAGGCGTCCAAAGGCAGGGGCGATGATGCAGACCGTGGCGGCCAGCATCAATCTGCGATGCCAATCGCTGCGCTTGCGAAATGCCAATCCGGCCCCGACCAGCCCCGCAAAGCCCAGCACGCCGAGTTCGTCCATCACGAACAGCATCGCGGCGGAAAAAATTGGTGGCGGAGAGCGATGGGCGGCAACGCTGACGAAAAGGAGCACGGTGCCGATCAGGACCATTGCAATTGCCCAGCCAGCCATGATCTTTCCCATCCGGCGATGGGAATCGAGCTTGCCCTGCACCACCATCCAGTTCTGGTTGAGGTAAAGGAAAATCCAGCCCATGTAAGCCACCGCGTGAACATGGACCCACCACGGCGCATTGAAGCTGGATATTCCGACAAGGATATAGCCGCCGAAACCGGCGATCACGATTCCGGCAATCGCAACGGCCATGTTTAGATAGAAACGGCGCTCACGGTGCTCAACGGCGGCTGTTTCACGTTCGGGGGTGTCGGCAAGTGTGGCCATGTCTATCCCTTTTTCCAAAAAGGAAAACGCGACCCGGTCAAAATATGGTCACTGGCAAGCAAACATGTCAAGCGGCCAATACAAGCTGCCAAATTTCCCCTGTCGAATGTACCCGCCGACGCCGTTCGAGATCCACCAGATGCGCCAATACGCTGCGCCCCGCTGCACCCTTTAGCCGCGCATCCAGCCCCTTGTACATTGCCTCGACCAGCACCGGGATCGCTTTCGGCCCCTTGGCAAGTTCGCGCAAAATCTGTGCCTCGCGCTGCCGCCGGTGGCCGATCATGCCGCGCACCAATTGCCGAGGCTTTTCCACTGCAGGGCCGTGCGCCGGATAATAGATGCGGTCTTCGCGCTCATAGAGTTTTTGTAATGAAGCCATATAGTCCGCCATATCGCCATCGGGAGGGCTAAACCACGCTGGTGGACCATTTCATCACATGATCGCCCGTGAACAGCGCCCCCGTTTCAACCAGCGCATAGCACAGGTGGTTGCTGGTATGCCCCGGCGTCGCCACCGCCTCGATGGTCCAGCCGTCGCCCGAAAGGCGCTCGCCGTCCTTCAGGATGCGATCTGGAGCATAGTCGGGATCAAAGGCGGTGTCTCCGCGTGGGCCGTCGTCATCGATCACCAATGGCGCGCAGCCAATGATCGGTGCACCTGTTGCGGCCTTAAGCGGAGCCGCTGCAGGTGAATGATCGCGGTGGGTGTGCGTGCACAGGATCGCCGCCACGCGCTGCCCCTCCACCGCACGCAAGATCGCCTCGACATGGCCTTCGCCCGAAAGCGCGGGATCGCCGATGCTCAGGCCGCTGCCCGCCGGACCCGGATCAATGATCGCCACATCGTCCCCCGCCCCCACCAGCCATGTTTGCGTGCCCGTAAAGGTATAGGGCGACGGATTGGGCGCGAGCACACGGCGCACCAGCGGCTCGTGATATTCGGTTTCGCCTGCGCGGATGCTGTCGGGCCAATCATTCATCGCACCGATATGGCGCATCGCCGCCCAAAGTTAAAGGGCCGCTGTGTATGAACGCCCCAGCTGCAATCATCAAAACCGCAGGAGCACACAGCCTCTTCCAACAAAAAAAGGGCGACCCGCAGGCCGCCCGATTGATGTCGATTTTTAAAAAGAAAGCCTATGCGCCGGGGCGTGCGGACTTTCCGAATGTGCGATACTGGTCGTTGCCGACAAAGCCGAATTTACTAATCCGGCTCTTTTTTACGACCGCCATGATATTATCGACAATTTCATATCCCGCATTGGGTGCAGGCTGAAATTGCAATTCGGGTTCGGGGTTCATCGATTTGGTTTGCGCCAGATACTGGGCAATTTGATCAAGCGATACGGGTGTGCCGTTCCACATGACTTCATTGGTATCCATAACCACGATCTTGTTGACCACCGGATCGATAATCACTTCGGGTGGTGGATCATTGGTTTGCACCGGTAGATCGATATCGACCATATGGGTTACGGGGGGGATGGTGATCATCAGCATGATGAGGAGAACGAGCATGACGTCGATCAACGGCGTCGTGTTCATTTCCATCATCGGCGCGCCATCATCGGAGCCGCCACTCATTGCCATGTCTTATTCTCCTAAACAGTCGATCGGATCAACGTGACGAGCTGGTGATTTCCATCGGCGACGAGACAAACCCGACGCGGCTGAAACCGGCCATCTGCATGTTGAAGATCGTACCGCCAATGCAGCGATAGGGTGTGTTAACGTCACCGCGAATATGCGCTTCGGGAAGGTCTTCGGGTTTCACATCGCCCGCCAAAATGGCAGCTTCGCCACCCAGCAACTCGATCTGATCCTTCATATGCTTCGTCGAACGGTCAACCAGTTCATCCGAACTGATCGGGGTTGTGTTCCAATACACACGACATTCGCCGCCCGGATTGGCCCCCTGAAACTCATCCGATCCCGGCTCGTTGCCGGCGGCATCGGTCGTCGTGACAGACAGCAGCACATTTTCACGCTTCGCCTTGACGGGCTCGTAAGCCACGACCGGCAACGTCATCTTCACGGACTGGAGGGTGACCGGAATGGCGATCAGGAATACGATGAGCAGAACCAGCATAACGTCCACCAAGGGCGTTGTGTTGATGTCTGACATCGGCTTCTCTTCTCCGCCTCCGCCTGTACTAATTGCCATTGGCTATACCTCTCTAACTTGCCCGAGCCATCGCGGTTATTTGCCGCGCACGGGGCGCATGGATGCGCCCCGATGCTCGTTATTTAGGCCTTACTTCTTGACGGCAGCAGCCGGAGCAGCGGCAGGCTTGCCAGCCGATGCAGCAGCAACAGCAGGCTTAACGCGACCACTCGAAGTGATGTAGCCAAGCACGTCATTGGTGAAGCCGGAAAGGCTACGGGCAATCGTCTTGTTACGCGCTTGCAGCCAGTTGTAGGCAAGCACCGCAGGTACAGCGACCATCAGACCAACGGCGGTCATGATCAGGGCTTCACCAACCGGCCCGGCAATCTTGCCGATGTCGGCTTGGCCAGCGATGCCGATTTCGATCAGTGCGCGATAGATACCGATAACCGTTCCGAGCAGACCGATGAAGGGAGCGGTAGCGCCCACGGTTGCGAGGAAGGAGAGACCACCGGTCAGCTTGTTATTGATCGCTTCTTCCGAACGCGTCATCGCGCCGTGCAGCCAATCATGGGCTTCCACCGGATCGGTCAAAAGGCCGTGCTGCTTTTGAGCAGAAATGCCATCGTCAACCAACTGGCGGAACGCGCTGTTCTTTTCCAGCTTGCCAGCACCTTCTTCGAGCGTGCTCGCACGCCAGAAATTGGCGCGTACGGTCGCGGCCTGTTTCAAAACCTTGTTCTGATCGATCAGCTTGGTGAACAGGATATAGAAAGAGAAAACCGACATGATCACAAGGATCACAAAAATCGCCCAGCTCAAAGCGCCACCGTGGTTGAGCGCTTCGACTAGGCCGAACTGGCGTGCTGCATCGACCTTTGCGGCTCCTGCGGCGGAAAGAAATTCAATCGACATCTGATACTTCCTCTCAAAAATTCTAAAAATTATATAAATTCAAAAATGAAATCCGGTCAGGAGTTGCCCCCGAAGTCCGGAAGATTACTCCTTGGGAATCTGCCAGCGAACGCGGTTCGAATAGCTCCCCGTGGTTGGGTTTCCAGCGTCATCAAGCGCTGGCGAAAAACGCGCCCGCCTTTTGACGTTGGTGCAAGTCGCCGCATCAAGATCGGCATGGCCGCTCGACGAAGTAACCTGACAATCGACGACACGACCATCGGGACCAACGGTGACTCGGAAACCCGTGGTACCTTCGCGTTCCTGCGACAGAGCGCGGGAAGGATAGTCGTTGGTGTTCGCCCAATTGCCCGGATTGCCCTTAGCGACCGCGCCTTTTTTCTGCGAAGGTGCAGCAGGAGGCGGCGGTGGTGGCGGTGCAGGCTCTGCCTTTGGCGGCGTCGGCACAAAAGGTGCAGGCGTCGGATCAAGCGGCTTGGGCGGTAAAGTGTTGTTCGTAGGCGCGGCGAAAGGCGGCGGCGGCGCGGTTACCGGCGGCGGCTCCATCGGACGATCTTCGGGAGGAGGTGGCGGCGGTTCTTCTTCCGGCGGCTTTTCTTCCTTCACATCGACGACTTCCATCTTTTCCTTCACCTTCTTCACCGCCTCGTAAGCGAGACCGGAGATGAGGGCGTAGGCGATGAAAGCATGAAGCAGCGCCACCAAAACAATGGCGACGATACGATTGGTGCTTAGTCCTTGTTGGTCAGCATAGGCCATGCAGAAACAACTCTCCTAACTTTCCCCATAACAGCGACAGGATCGTCCGGATGACGCAAACAATGCAACCCCAACGAGCCCAACGCAGTTATAAACTGTCTTATTGGCTGATTCCCCCCGTACTTAGCGATGGGCTTTGGGACAGGCAATCCGATTCTGTGGAATCTGCCAATTCATATTTCCATCATCATTGTAGGTTCATTTTTTCCCCGCTAGCTATTGGAAGATATCGAAAGTTCGCAGATGCAGATTGGACGAATTATAATGTTTATAAACAAAAGATTAATTGCAGTTTCCGTGGCCTGCGCTGTCACCACTTTGCCGCAAGCTGCCATGGCACAATCGCCGCGTTTAGCCGCCGTTACAACTGCGCCTGCCATTAACAATTTCGCCGTAACTGCCACAAATACCAGCTACGCTGATATGGCCGATCTTGTGGTTTCGGCCCCGTTGATCGTTGATGTGACGATTCGCAAATTAACGAAAGTGCCCGCAGCACAAGCCGTGGGTGTCCCCGCCCATCTGCAACGGCATCTGGTCGAGGCGGATGTGGGCGCCTTGCTACGCGGCGTAGATGGTATCGGCGGGAAAATCCGCTTCCTTCTCGACATGCCTTTGGATGCAAAGGGCAAACTGCCAAAACTGAAAAAGCAGCGCTATTTTCTGTTCGCTACAAAAGTCGCGAACATGCCGGGTACAATCCGTCTGGTGAAGCCCAATGCACTTGCCGAATGGAGCACAAACAATGATTCGCTGGTGCGCGCTATCACCCGCGAAGCCGTGCAGGTTAATGTACCGCAGGCGATTACCGGCATCAGCAACGCCTTTCACAGCGCCGGATCGGTGCCCGGTGAAGGCGATACGCAGATATTTTTGAGCTCCGACCGGAGGGCAACCCTATTCGATCAGCGTTGCCAGCCGTTCGGGTCAGCCCAAAGCGTGGTCAGTCTCCACCAGCGAATTGATCGAGGAAGGGGCAAGCGCACCCAAACGCCAGACCATGCTATGGTATCGCCTCGCCTGCGGCCTGCCCGCCAAGCTGAGCGATGAGCAACTGGAATCAAGCGATGCGGAAAATGCGGCGCGCGCGCGCGCAGACTATGCCTTTGTGCTACAGTCGCTGGGGCGGTGTGATCGCACCCGCAAGTAACTATCGCGAGCCGCCCGGCACCCACAATATGTCGCTTGTCCCGCGCGCGTTTACCCAGCGGGCAGCGACAAACAGGAAATCGGACAGCCGGTTGAGATAAGCCAAGGCTTGCGGGTTGACCGGCTCCAACGCCGATAGCGCGACCAAAGATCGTTCGGCACGGCGCGAAACAGCGCGGGCGACATGCAGGCTTGCGGCTTGATCCGAACCACCGGGCAGAATGAAACTGGTCAGCGGCGCAAGCGTTTCATTCAGGCCGTCAATGGCCGCCTCCAGCCATTCGACCTGCAAAGGCACAATCCGCAGCACCATTTCAGAAGGCGTGAAATCCTGTCCGGGCGTCGCAATATCCGCCCCCAGATCGAACAGATCATTCTGGATTCGCAGCAATTGTGCGGCTGGCTCTGCGCCACCTAGCGCGACAATGGCCACGCCGATAAAGCTGTTCGCCTCATCCACATCGCCAATCGCCTGCATCCGGATATCGGATTTCGCCCGGCGCGATCCATCGACAAGGCCGGTGGTCCCGTCATCACCGGTGCGGGTGTAGATTTTGTTGAGCTTTACCATCGGTTGCGTCGGGCGATCAGTTTGAAGCCGCCTTGCCGAGCAACAATATGACGACAAGGCCAATGGCAATCGCCTGCCACTTCACCCGCGCGAACATCATCTTGTTTTGCGTGGCGAGCGATTTGGGGATGCCGTTTTCGTCCAGCTCGTCGGGCCGCATATTGGCAAAGGCATGAAGCCCGCGCACCACCGCGAACACAACAAAGCCCATGGCGATGATTAAGAGAATGATGAGGAGGATCGACATTATGGGTTCCTTTGGGAGGCTTGGGATAAAACTACTTGCGTAGAATATGATGACATTCCACGAAATCAAACCGTTAGTGCTGAGCTTGTCGAAGTACGCCTCTCGGTACTGATAGACGCCGTTCACCTGCGGTGGCCTTCGGCTCGACAGGCTCAGGGCTACGGTTTAATGTAGTGCCATCTTGCTCTGAAATTCACATTAGGCCTCAGACCGGGAAATTCCAAGCGGAAGCTTTCCGCATCGCAACTCGGCGATCAAAGCAGACCCGTCCATGCCCATCGCGCGCAATTTGGACAGCGGCTCTGACAAGCGACTTTTTGCAAGCTTTTCGCCGCCCGAATCGAGCAATAACGGGTGATGCCAGTAATGCGGCTCCGGCAGGTCCAGCAATTTCTGCAACAGCCGGTGGACGCTGGTATAGGCGAATAAATCCTGTCCGCGCACCACATGGCTGATCCCGTCCACCGCATCATCCAAAGTCGCCGCCAGATGATAGCTCGCCGGGGCATCTTTGCGCCACAGCACGACATCGCCGAATTGCATCGGATCGGCGGTTTGCGGGCCTGCCGCAAGGTCTGTCCAGCCAAGCTCCCCTGCCCGCGCAACCGCCGCCGCCATATCCAGCCGCCAACTAAATGCCCCCTGCCCCGTCGCTTTTGCCCTTGCAGGTTCCGGGATAGACCGGCCCATCGGGGCCATGCGGCACGGGTCGCTCCTTTAACGCCGCCATAATGTCACTGCGCGAACACCAGCAGCGATACAGCAGGCCCATGGCCTGCAACCGCTCCAGTGCGGCGCGATAGCTTTCAATCCGCGCCGACTGAAAAACCACCTCGCCATCCCAGTCCAGCCCCAGCCATTGCATATCCGCCAAAATCGACTCGATATGTTCAGCCCGACTGCGCGTGCCATCGATATCCTCGATCCGCAGCAGGAATTTTCCGCCAAAATGCCGGGCAAAATCATGGGCGCACAGCGCGGAAAATGCATGGCCAATATGCAACCGGCCATTGGGACTGGGCGCAAATCGGGTCGCTGAAACCCGCTGTGTCCCAAAATCCACGCCGCCAATTTTTACCACAACAATCCCATCGCCGTTTTACGATGCCCCCTTGACGCTGCTTTTTGCCGCCATAATGTGTATTGTCATAGCGCTGTAACGCAGTCTTGCGATTGGAAGAAACAGCGAAACGGGGGAAAGAGGGTATAAAGGCATGTACCACGCCGGATCTCTGCAAGCCGCTGGCCGGGCGCGACACCCGGAAAGTTGCCCTGCGCTTGTTTTGAACGCGGACTACACACCTTTAAGCTATTATCCGTTGAGCCTATGGCCATGGCAAACCGCGATCAAGGCGGTGTTTCTGGATAAGGTGGACATTGTTTCCAACTATGATCGCGAGGTGCACAGCCCCAGCCGCGACATGAAAATCCCCTCAGTGATCGCGCTGCGCCAATATGTGAAGCCCAGCGAGCATCCCGCCTTCACGCGTTTCAACCTGTTCCTGCGTGACAAATTTGAATGTCAGTATTGCGGCTGCGGCGATAATTTGACCTTCGATCATATCGTGCCGCGTCGTTTGGGCGGGCGGACGAGCTGGGAAAATGTGACCACGGCTTGTCTTCCTTGCAACCTGAAAAAGGGTGGCCGCACGCCCAAACAGGCGCATATGCATCTGCGGATGGCGGCGATCCGCCCGACCAGCTGGCAATTGCAAGACAAAGGCCGCGGCTTCCCGCCCAACCATCTGCACGATAGCTGGCGCGACTGGCTGTATTGGGACATTGAGCTGGAGGCTTAAAATTGCGCCGGACATAGGGCTTTATCCGCCGCTCTTTATCCTCTAGGCAGCGCGCCAACATGACCGAACCTAAAGACTATAAAGACACCGTCTTCCTGCCGAAGACCGATTTCCCCATGAAGGCTGGCCTTCCGCAAAAGGAGCCGGGCATTCTGGCGCAAGTGGGAAGCCGACGGGATGTATCACGCCTGCGTGAAGCCCGCGCTGGCCGCGAAAAGTTCATCCTGCACGATGGCCCGCCTTATGCCAATGGCGACATGCATATCGGCCATGCGCTGAACCATATCTTGAAAGACATGGTCTGCCGCACGCAAAGCTTGCTCGGCAAAGACGCGCCTTATGTCCCCGGCTGGGATTGCCACGGCCTGCCCATCGAGTGGAAGGTTGAGGAGCAATATCGCAAGAAAAAGCTGAACAAGGACGAAGTTCCGGTCAAGGAATTCCGCGCCGAATGCCGCGCCTATGCGCAAAAATGGGTGGATGTGCAGCGCGAGCAGGTGAAGCGGCTGGGCGTGCTCGGCAATTGGGACAAGCCCTATCTGACGATGGATTTCGACAGCGAAGCGACGATTGTTTCGGAGCTGTTGAAGTTTGCCGATAGCGGCCAGCTGTATCGCGGGGCAAAGCCGGTGATGTGGTCGCCGGTGGAAAAGACCGCGCTGGCCGAGGCTGAGGTGGAGTATGAGGATATCATCTCGACGCAGATCGATGTGGCGTTTGAGATTGTTGAAGTCGCCGATCGCCGAACTGGTCGGTGCGTATGCGGTGATCTGGACGACGACGCCTTGGACGATCCCGGTCAATCAGGCGATCGCTTATGGGGCGGATGTTGAGTATGCTTTGTCTGAACTTTTCGTCACAGGCTCGATGAATGACACGGGCTTGAACTGATCGTGTTCTAAGTATCCCCAGCAAATGAAGGTTCTTGTCGCCAAAGACTTGGCGAATGCATTCAGCATCGAACTGATCGTCTGCCTGCGGACTTCAAGGCTCAGTTGACCCATTGGTTTTATCCTATCACGAAGCGTAGTGTCAGATGCGCCGCTGAGAATCTTCAAAGGCTCCGACCTAGCCGGAACAATCGTCCGCCACCCGATGCACGCACTCGGCGGCTTTTTTGCCAAGCCGCGCCCCTTCCTCGACGGCTCATCCTTCGTCACCACCGAAACCGGCACCGGCCTTGTCCATATGGCGCCCGATCATGGCGAGGATGATTTTGATCTGTGCAAGGCCACGGCATCGAACCGCAATTCGCGGTTGAGGGCGACGGCAAATATCGCGCCGATTGGGGCTGGCTTGGCGGGCAAGGCAGCGTCATCAACCCCAAATTCAACGCGCCCGATGGCCCGATCTGTTCGGACCTGCGCGATGCGGGCGGGTTGCTGGCCGCGAGTGCCGATTACAAACACAGCTATCCGCACAGCTGGCGGTCAAAAGCCAAAGTCATCTATCGCTGCACCCCGCAATGGTTTGTGCCGATGGATAGAGCCCGTCGCCCCCGCGCAGGCGGGGGCCTCAGGAGGGGCAGTGCACCAACGCCCGAGGTCCCCGCCTTCGCGGGGACGACGCTTCGCGCAAAAGGCAACCACCGCCATCGCCGAAACCCGCTGGGTCCCCGAAAAGGGCCGCAACCGCATCGGCGCATGGTCGAGGGCCGCCCCGATTGGGTGCTCAGCCGCCAACGCGCATGGGGCGTGCCGATCACTTTGTTTGTGGATCGCAAAACCGGCCAATATCTGAACGACGCGCAGTCAACGCCCGCATTGTCGCCGCGATCAAGATCGAAGGCGTCGATGCGTGGGAAGCGGCGCGCGCGCAGGAATATCTGGGCGGCGAGCTATAACGCCGATGATTACGAACAGATTTTCGACATCCTCGACGTCTGGTTCGACAGCGGCTGCACGCATGTGTTCACGCTGGAATCGGGCAAATGGCCCGAACTGTCCGCGAACCGGGCTATGTCGGCCCGCCCGCCGATCTATACCTAGAAGGCAGCGATCAGCATCGCGGCTGGTTCCAATCGTCCTTGCTGCAAAGCTGCGGCACACGCGGCCATGCGCCCTATAATGCCGTGCTGACCCACGGTTTCTCGATGGATGCCAAGGGCCGCAAAATGTCCAAGTCCGAAGGCAACACCGTCGATCCGTTAAAGGTGATGGAAACCAACGGCGCGGACATCATCCGGCTGTGGGCGCTGTCGGTGGACTTTACCGAGGATCACCGGATTGGCGACGAAATCCTGAAAGGCGTGGCCGATCAGTATCGCAAGTTGCGGAACACGTTTCGGTATTTGCTGGGCGCTTTGGATGGGTTTTCAGATGCCGAGAAGGTGGCTGTCGAGGACATGCCAGAGCTGGAGCGTTATGTGCTCCATCTGTTGGCGGACATGGACGCGAAGTTGAAGGTTGCCGTCGATGATTTCGACTTCAACACCTACGTCCGGCTCTTGGCGGATTTCGCCAATGAAGACCTGTCGGCCTTCTTCTTCGATATCCGCAAAGATTGCCTGTATTGCGACGCGCCGACCGAGTTCGAAAGCGGCAAGGCGTATCGGACGGTGCTCGACATCCTGTTCCACGCGATGGTGCGCTATGCCGCGCCGGTGTTGGTGTTTACGGCTGAGGAAGTTTGGGGGACTAGGTTCCCGGATGCGGGTTCGGTGCACCTCCTCGAATGGCCGGAGGTTCCGAGCATTGCTTTGTCGACCGGATATCTGCAGTCTTTTAGCGTTCGCCGATTCCGATAGAAGCGCGGCTAGATCACGAATGGCGTATGATCAGAAATGTTCGAACGAGGCCATTCAAAAGCGAAATTGAGCACCTTCGTCGAGAAAAAATTATCGGTTCAAGTCTTGAAGGCTAAGGTAACATTTCCTGAATTTGCCTACAGGACAAGACCGCAGACGAGCTTGCCGAACTTGTTCATCGTGGCGTGCGGTTGCCCAGAGTGACCACGCTGCTGTCACCAAAACCAACCACCACAAAAATGCGGCCGCTGCTGGCGTCACCTGCCCGAAGTGACCGAAGACGGCGCGCTGTGTGGGCGGTGTGAGGATGTGCTTGGTGGCTAAAGCCCTCCGCGCCTCCGCGCCTCCGCGTGAACCATTCTCCCCTACTGTCGTCATCCTGAACTTGTTTCAGGATAACAGGCTAATGTCGCCCTTTATGCTGAAACAAGTTCAGCATGACGAATTTTGGGGTTAAGTCGCAATCATGACCACTACACCCAACCCCAAATTCCGCCTTCAGGGCCTCATGCTCGCGTCGCTGATCTTCATCGCCGACCAAGCCGTGAAATACGCCATGATCGTTCCGCTGCAGCTGCAAAGCAAAGGCGTGATCCATATCATGTCGCAATTTGATTTGCGCTGGGCCGAAAATCGCGGTGTCTCCATGGGGATGCTGGAGGCGGGGAGCGAGACGCAGCGCTGGATGCTGGTCGCCCTCACCGCCGTGATTGCCACTGTCGTTGCCGTGTGGATGTGGCGCGAAAAAACCAAGGGCGAAATCCTGGCGCTGTCGATGGTATTGGGCGGTGCGCTGGGCAATATCGTTGATCGGGTCCGCTATGGCTATGTCGTCGATTATGCCGATTTGCATTTCGGCGAATTCCGCCCCTTTTACATTTTTAATCTTGCCGATGCCGCGATTACCATCGGCGTGGTAATATTGCTTGCCCGCGCCTTTCTGATGCGCGAAAAGGCCCCCGAAAATGATTATGGCGTTCAGGAAGCGGCAAGCGAAGCCGGTCCAGTGGAGAAAATATGACCAAGAAATTGCTTCCCCTTTTGGCGCTCTCGCTGCTCGCAGGTTGCGGCACGACCAGTGTTTTTGATCGTGAACGGCCCGATGAATTCGCCGTGACGCGCAACGCCCCGTTGAAAGTTCCCGCCAGTTTCGATCTGCCCGCGCCGCAACCCGGCACGGCTTCGCAGCAAACCGATACCAAAGAGCAGATGCTTGATGCCATGTTCGGCACGCCTGCAAAGAAACCATAAGGTGCACCTGATGACGCGTAAAATCCTGCTGGCGACGTCCGCATCCGCGCTGTTGCTCACGCTTTCGGGCTGTGGCTCGACCGGGCTGTTTGGCGGCGGCAAAGGCAATGCCGTTCCCGTTAGCCGCGCGGCTCCTTTGGTCGTTCCTCCCGATTTCGCGCTTGCCCCCGTCGTCACCAACGCGCCGCGCGCAGAGGGCAATACACAGGATCAGGTGATCGAAGCCTTGTTCGGCGGGGCCGCTCCGCGCTCGGCCAGCGAACGGGCCGTACTCTCTGCGGCGGGCAATGCTGATCTTGCGATTCGGTCCACCGTGGGCGATCCCGATACGCTGACGATCAACAAAGGCAGCGTAACCCGCGACATCATTGCCGCTCCGCAAGGTGACGGGCAAGCGGCGCAGGCTGCCATCCCTGAGTGATTGGGTATTTCCCGTTAGAGTACAAAGATATACAGTTGAAATTTAACCGTAGCCCTGAGCTTGTCGAGCCAACGGCGGCCAGCGGCCAACGGCGCTTCTTTAAAGTACAAAGATTACAGTTGAAATTTAACCGTAGCCCTGAGCCTGTCGAAGGGCGCTTCTCGGGTGTAGCGCTATGCTGCGAAGCGTGCTTCGACAGGCTCAGCACTACGGATTTTGTTTGAACGATTTGCTGGTTTGAGTTCGTTCAATTCACCCCTTCCGGCTCCACCACCATCGTCCATTCGCGCTCTGACACAAAATAGCGCTTGGCCAGTTCCAAAATGCGCGCCGAGGTCACCTTCGCATAATCATTATACAGCCGCGATAGCGCCGCCAGCCGCTGTGGCTGATACGACGCGCCCTCCATTTGCGAGAGCCAGAACATATTGCCAGATGTCGCCCGCTCCACCGATTGCTTGGTCGGCTCCACCGCACGTTGCAGTTCATCGGCGCTAACGGGCGTGGTCGCAAGGTCCGCCGCCACTTGCCGGGCAAAGGCGTAAAATCGCTCCCGGTCCTTGGGCTGAACCTGACTATAGGCCATCAGGAAGCCACCATTGACAAATTCATCGGGCCAGTTGGCGATCATATCGGGGCTGTAACTGGCGGCTTGTTCGGCGCGGAATTTCTCGAAAAGCCGATCCCGGAATAGCGCCGCCAAAATCTCCAGCTCGCGCCCTTCGCTGATCCCCGCAAGCCCGCCGCCGGTGGGCCATGCAAGCACGGCTGCAACCTGATCTTTCGGCCCTTTATGGGTGAGCCGCACGGGCACGCCCGAGTGCGCGCGGGAAAACCAGTTGATCCGCCCCCGCCGCCAAAGTGGAGGCGCGGCGCGGCTTGATCGCACCAAAGCTGTTTTCCAACGCGCGCGCTGCCGCATCGCGATCAAAATCGCCAAAGAGCAAAATCTCGACAGGCCCGCTTGCCAGCAATGGTTCCCAATATTGGCGGAACAGTGCGGGGGTCAGCGTCTTCACCGCTTCGGGTTGCGGCACTTTCCAGCGCGTGTCGCGCCCGCTCATCAGATATTGCAAATCGCGCTGCATCACCGCCAGCGCCGATTGGGCAAAGCCATCATATTCCGAAACGGCAAAGGCCTTGGCACGCTCCACCGCAGTTGGCTGCCAGCCGGGATGTTCCAGCTTGGTCGCGATCAGTTTCAGTTGATCCGCCAGATCGGCGGGCCGCGTGGTCGATGAAAACTCGAAAGCATCATTATCGACATTGAAGCTCAGTTCGATCCGGCGACCGTTGATCATCTGGTCAATCTGGCTCCGCGTCAAATTGCCAATGCCATTATCGGGCAACACCATTTGGCCGGACCAGAGCAGATTGCCCGATTTAGACGTCACCGCCTGATAGCCCCGGCCGAAACGGACGAGAACGCGCACTTGCCCTTCCTCCGCCTTGTTGGGCGACAGAATCGCGCGCGCGCCATTGGCGAAGATCAGCCGTTCGATCCCGAAATTGCCGTCCTTTTCCGCCGTTACGATTTTGCCCGGAGCGCCCAGCGCTGGAAGCGCTTCAAAGCCCAAGCTGCCCGCCGCCAGCCGCGCCTTGCCATTGGCGGGCACGGGGCTGGTCAATACACTTGCCAGCCGTGTGTTCGCATCTGCCGGAGCATTGGGGCCGGAGAGTAGGATATAGCTCGCCTCGCCCTCGAACAGTTTTTTGGTGGCGGCAAAGATATTTTCAGGCGTGAATTTGGCACGCATATTTTCAAACACCGACACCACCGTCTGCGGTGCGGCCACCGTTTCGCGGATATCGACCGCGCGGACAATATCTTCGGCTTGCTTCGCCCCCGCCTCAAACCGATAGCTTTCCACACGAGTGCGGAATTCATCGGAAAATATCGCCAGCTCTCGCTCGATATCCGCCTTGGGTGGCGGGCTTTGCAGGGCATCGGCGATCACGCCGCGTACCTCGACAATCGCCTTCTCCCAATCATTGGCGAGCGGCTTCACGTTGATGATCGTCAGGTCCGCCGTGCGCGAAACATCCTGTTGTCCCAGTTGCGCCAGCGTGAAACTGGCCCCGTCGCGCGCCAGATTTTCCAGCCGCCGATTGATGATCCGTTGCGCGATGCCATCGATCATCAGCTGTTCGTTATAGGCAATCGTATCGTTCTTTTGGCGCCATGGCCGGTTATAGGCGATGGTCGCCATCATCGGCAGGGCGGGATCGGTAACGGTGACCGCCTTTGCTCCGCCGCTCGCAGGCTTGCCGAAATCGGGCTGCGGCGCTTTCGGGCCTTCGCCGCGCCAGCTGCCGAAATGCTTGCGGACATATTGCTCCAGCTCGGCGGGCTTGGCATCGCCTGAAACCACGATCACCGCATTTTCAGGGCGATACCAGCGCTTGTGAAAGGCGCGCAGCCGGGCGAGGTCTGCTTTCGCCAACGTTTCCGGCGTACCGATAGTGGCACGACGCGCCATTTTCTGCCCTTGGAAAAAATGCGCGCGGGTTTTGTCGTCCAAACGCAACTGCACGCTATCGGCCTCGCGCAATTCGGCGAGAACGATGGCGCGTTCGGCGTCCAGTGCTGCTTGCGTGATATTCGGCGCACGCAACATGCCCGACAGCATCCGGAATAATTCATCGAGCGAGGCGGGCTTCGCGTTGGGCAGATCGAGTTTATACACCGTCTGCGTCGGCGTGGTCTGGGCGTTGCTGTCCGAACCGAAACTCACCCCCAGCCGCTGCCATATCCGTTTCGATTCGCCATCGGGCACATATTCAGAACCGCGAAAGGCCAGATGTTCGAGCAGATGGGCATAGCCTTGCTCGTCATCCTCTTCATAAAGCGCGCCTGCATCGATCCGTGCGCGTACCGAAACCTGGCCCGCAGGCACATCATTATGCTTCACCGCATAGCGCACGCCATTGGGGAGGACGCCAAAGGTCCAGCTTGTATCGACCGGAACGTCGCTGCCTTCGTATAACCAAGGCGTTTTGGCTGGAGTTTCACTGCTGATCAGCGGCGCGACATTGGCCTGTTCGGCTTGGGCAGCGGGCGCGAGCAGCAGGCTGGCGAGGATGAAATAGGAGATGCGTTTCATTGCGATGTTCATTGCTGCCTTATGCATTGCTATTGGCTTAACGGGCGAGGGCCGCCTTCGGCTCGACAGGCTCAGGGCTACGGTATTTTTGAGGGAAACGGCCCATTCAAATCCCGCCATCAATGGTCGGATAACCAAGCCCTTCCAGCCCCGAAGCCAGCGCCGCACAACATTGGTTCAGCAAATGCGCGTCGGTGGATCGCACCACGAAATTGGCCCCCACCCGCCCTTCACGGAAAAATGGATAGCTGCCGATCTGGCAACCCTCATGCGCCTTTTCGGTATCGCCCAGCAATTTGGAAACCTCACTCTCCGCCACCCAGCAACCGATCTGGTGCGATAGCAAAGGCGCGCCGCCTTCCAATGTGCCGGTCAACGCATCGAGCATCCCCGCCGTAATATGCGGAACCCCCGCCATGATGAAGATATTGCCATGCTTGATCCCCGGCGCACCCGACATGCGGTTTGGGATCAAATCCGCGCCATCGGGAACCCGCGCCATTCGCAGCCGTGCCTCGGTAATCCCGCCGCGGCTTTCATAATAGCGCGTCAGCGTTTCCGCCGCGATCGGGTGCAGCACCACGTCCACCCCCAGCGCCTTGGCAATCGCATCGACGGTAATATCATCATGCGTCGGCCCGATACCGCCTGTCGTAAACAAATAATCATTGCGGGCACGCAGCGTGTTCACCGCCTCGACAATCGCCTGTTCATCATCCGCAACCACGCGGACCTCGCGCAGCCGGATCCCCTGCACATTGAGCCACAGCGCAATCTGGCTGATATTCTTGTCCTGCGTGCGGCCAGACAGGATTTCGTCGCCAATGATGATTAGCGCGGCGGTATAGATGCGGGATGATGTCATGCGATAGGGCTTAGCGATAAACTGCCGTCTGGCAAAGCACCGAAAAACAGCCTATATCCCCACGCATGAACCAATATGCCACCGTTACCGCCGACGAAGCCTTCCAGTCCCGCGATGGCGTGATCAAGCTGCATGGGGCAGAGGGCTTTGCCGGGATGCGTGCGGCGGGCAAGCTTGCCGCAGAGATTCTCGACGCGCTCGTCCCGCATGTTGTGCCCGGGGTTACCACCCAAGAGCTGGACGATATCGTCCGCGAAATGACGCTGCGTGGCGGCGGGATTCCGGCAACGCTTGGCTATCGCGGCTATACGCACAGCTGCTGCACCAGCATCAACCATGTGATCTGCCACGGCATTCCGGCGGACAAAAAGTTGCGCGACGGCGACATCGTGAACATCGACGTGACCCCGATTGTCGATGGCTGGCACGGCGACACCAGCCGCATGTTCCTCGTCGGCGACGTCCCAGTGAAGGCAAAGCGGCTGGTCGAGGTGACCTACGAGTGCCTGATGCTCGGCATCGAACAGGCAAAACCCGGAAACCGCATCGGCGACATTGCCCACGCGATCCAAAGCCATGCCGAGGGACACCGTTACAGCGTGGTCCGCGAATTTTGCGGTCATGGTCTGGGCCGTCTGTTCCACGATGCGCCCGAGATTGTCCATGCGGGCAAAGCGGGAACAGGGCCGCTGCTAAAGCCCGGCATGATCTTCACCATCGAGCCGATGATCAACATCGGCAAACCGCAAGGCAAGATTCTGGAAGACGGCTGGACGGCGGTAACGCGGGATCGTTCGCTGTCCGCGCAGTTTGAACATAGCATCGGCATTACCGAGGATGGCTGCGAGATTTTTACGGCTAGTCCCAAGGGGCTGCATAAGCCGCCTTATTGAGAGAGCTTCCGCCAACCGCCGTCAGAAAGGTCGACTTGATCGCCAGAAAATTCCTCGGAGAAGCCATGCTGCCAAGGAAAAACGCCTTCCCGATCCGCCCAAACGAGTTGGACGCAAGGAAAATAGTTGTCTCCATAGAACCATTGGTTCCAACCAAGGTGTTCCTGATAATGCTCAATCGAAACAGGCAACAAAATTGCTGGCAGGTTGGCAAAAATTAAATCGGTGACATTTCCTATAGGAGGCGGCACACCGTTTTTGCAGTCGTTGAAAATATCCCACAGAACTCGATGGGCAATTTCGGACTTCAACGAGAAAACGATGATCTCAGGAAACGATATATTGACCCAAAAACCGCTGGTGTAGGAAAATCCCGGCCCCTCACCGTCCTCAGAAACCGAGGTTCGGAACCATCCGTGCTCTCGCAAATTGCCCAGGAATTTTAGGTCACCCTCGTCGAGCGTTTCCGGTAGTGCATCAAATTTAGTTCCAATAAGTTCAGGCAAAAGCTTACTCCCTACAACCGCCCATCGGGATCATACGCCATCACCCTATACGGCAATTCCGCGCCCCATTTCCAAAGCACCAGATTGCGCGCCGCCGAGTCCACCCCCGGCACAAAGCTCGGCACGATGGCTCCGGCATAGCCTTTCTTTGCCAGCTTGCGTGCCACGGCTTGTGACGGAGCAACTTTGCCCGCGCGCTGATATGTCAGCCAGCCACAGGCCATGTCGGCCAAATCTACAGCTTCCATCTCGCGCGCCGCTGCGATCGGTCAGGTCGATAATCCCCTCACAATCGACATCATATTCGCACAGCGTAAGCGGTAGCATCCGGTTTGCGAACCCTTGGGTACATTCGGCGAGTGCGGTGATGGGAGAAAGCGACAGGTACAGCGCCTCTTGCCCCTTGGTATTAAATCGCCCGCCCGTAATCGCCGCGCCCTTGCCCGATATCGGTGCGAACGACCAACGCGGATCATGCGCGCGATATGCACGGGTTTTCAGGTGGAAGGAGGACGAAAGCGAGATCATCTTATAAAACCGTTAGCGCTGAGCCTGTCGAAGCACGTCTATCGGGCAAAAGCGACCGTTGAAACCTTGGGGCGTCCTTCGACACGCTCAGCACTAACGGTTTTGGATCTTTGGTGTGCGATTTCATTACGCGAACGAAATCAAGCAAAGCCACCAAGCGCCATATGATCCAGATAATCGCGCACCGCCGCCGCATCGCCCGTTTTCACCAGCGATTCCGCCGTGCGGCCATCGAGCGCGGGGATGGGTTGGGCGCGGTACCAGGCCATCGCCTGTGTTTCAGAGCCAGCCCAATCTTTGATACGTGTGATGATTTCCAACATTTCCGTCATCCTGTTTTGCGTTTTTGGGGCGATCATCCGATCATTTTTGGTAACCGTGGTAACCGGAAGGCCCGCCGTTTCGGCCAATTGCGCTTTGGACATGCAAAACGCATCCGCCACCGCCGCGATATCCACCATGGCCCGCCTTGGTGAAATAGCGCGCCAGAAACGCATCGCCTGCCGGAGCAGATGACAACGGATCAAATGCTGGCATCCCCTGAAACACCATCGGCATTTCGCGTACCGTGCCGCCACCGGCGGATGGAGAAGAGGCTGGATATTTCATATCAATGTCCATATATTTGTCTGTAATATCGGATAAATATATCGACATTAAAGCATTGTCAATCGTTATTTCGCCTTCTGTTCCTTAATCCAATCACGCACCATCGCGTCGAGCAGATCAAGCGGCATCGCCCCCTGCCCCAGCACGGTATCGTGAAATGCCGCCAGATCGAACTTCGCCCCCAGTTCGCCCGCCGCAAGGGCGCGCAGCTCTGCAATCTTCAGTTCGCCCAGCTTGTACGCCAGCGCCTGCCCCGGCCAGCTGATATAGCGGTTCACCTCGGCCTCGATATTGGCATCGGTCATCGCGCTATTGGCCTTCATATAGGCAATGGCTTGGGCTTTGCTCCATCCCTTGGCGTGAATGCCGGTATCGACCACCAGCCGCATTGCCCGCCACATCTGATAGGAAAGCCGCCCCATGTCCTTGTCGGGCGTGTCATACAGCCCCATCTCGATCCCCAGCCGCTCCGCATACAGCCCCCAGCCTTCGACAAAGGCGGTGAAGAAGACGCCGTTCTTGCGGAATTCGGACAGTTCCAATTCCTGTTGCAAGGCAATCTGGTGATGATGCCCCGGAACGGCTTCGTGTGCGGACAAGGCGGGAATTTCCCAAAAGGGGCGCTGGTCCAGCTTTGACGTGTTCACATAATAATGGCCAGCCACGCCCACGGCAGGAGACCCCGGCGAATAATAGGCCGTTGTCGTCCCTTCGGCGATTTCTGCCGGGATCTGTTTCAAACCATAGGGCAGACGCGGGAGGCGGTGGAACAACGAAGGCATTTTGCCGTCGATAAACTTGTTCACCCGCGCCGTTTTTTCCATCAGTTCGTCGGGGGTCTTCGCATAATAGCGCGGATCGGTGCGAAGGTGGTGGATAAAGGCTGCGCGATTTTCAAAGCCCGCCTTTTTCGTCACCGCATCCATTTCGTTCAAGATGCGCGCCACTTCGGTCAGCCCCAGTTGGTGCACCTGTTCGCTGCTAAGCTCCGTCGTCGTATGCTGCCGCACTTTGAACTCATAATAGGCCCGCCCGCCGGGCTGTGCCGAGACACCGGGCTTTTTCGCACACGCCGGACGATAGCTTTTCTCGAACCAGTCATGATGCTTTTGCAGCGCCGGATTGATGATCGCGTTGATTATGGCAATGGCTTCGGAAGCCAGCCCCGTCCATTCGCCCTCGCTGATCGTCTCCGGGCGCTTAGCGGCATAGGGCTGAAAATAGCGCGATTGCCGCTCGTCCTGTGCAATCAGGCCGGTAATGCCCTTTCCATATCCGCCCAGCACTTCGCATGGCAGCGTATATTTGCCTTTGATAGCCGCGTTGGCGACCGCCATCGCCTGATCATTCACCCGCGCATATTGCTTCAGCCGGATGTTATAGCTTTCATAATCGGCTTTGCGGCGAAACGGCATTTGTTCGGCCATCGAGGCGAAATTCTGATGCCAGCCGGAATAGGTGGAGAAATTGATCGCGCGCTGCCCGAAACGGTTTTCGGCGATGGTATCGGAAAGCGTGCGGTGGAGAATGCCGCGCTCGATTTTTTGCGCGGAATCGAGTTCGCTTTGCGGGATCGCCTCCAATCGTTTGAGATAATCGGCGCTGGCATGGGCGATCCGGTCCATTCCGGCCAAGCTATAATCGCCCACCTCGTTTGCGTAGCTATCATTGCCCAAAGTACTCGCCATCATCGGCAATTCTTTGAGCGTAAAGGCCCAATATTCTTCGACGAGTTTTTTGAGGTCGCCGCCTGCATCGGCATGAGCGGGAACGGGCAATAACAAAGCCATGAGGCCAACCAGTCCGATTTTTCGCATAATCCGGATTCTCCCTGTTTCGGGCCGGCAAATAGGCCGCTTACAATTGCCTTGTCGAGCGGAAGCCATTTTTCACTTTCCTACATGCCCCGCATTTGACACCATGGCGGCATGTTCGGATTTTCCATTTTCTCCAAGACAAGCTTCGGCAGCAGGTTGCGGGCGGACAGGGTGAAAGGGTGGCGACGGGTCGTGAACTTTATGTACTTTGGACCTGTCGGCGCAATTTTATTGCTCGCCGGATGTGCGAGCTTGCCGCCGCCCGCAGCCTCCGATTCGCAATTGCCCACCAGCGCGCAAGAGGCCTTGCGCCCTTATTATGCGAGCCTGAAAGCCCCCCTTCCCGTTGCCGCGCCCAATCCAGAACTTGATGACAACACAATCATCGCCCGTTTTGCCTTTGGATCGTGCCAGAGTGAAAACCGCTCCATGGCTGGATGGGATGTGATTGCCGCGCAAAAGCCGCAAGCCTTTCTGCTGATCGGTGACAATGTGTACGGCGACACGGGTTCGCTCGTTTCTGCCGACCTTCCGACGTTAACGGCGAGCTATCGCAAGCTTTCTGCCCGACAGGAATGGGATCGTTTCCGCCGTTCCGTTCCGATGATGACCACATGGGACGATCATGATTATGGCGCGAATGATGCAGGCGGCAGCTATGCCTTTAAGGAACAGGCCGAGCGGATTTACGAAAACTACTGGCAATCCTCCGCCGACGTGCAATCGCGGCCCGGCGTGTATGAAAGCCGGTTCGTCGGCCCTGCCGGAAAACGCGTGCAGTTCATCCTGCTCGACACGCGCTTTTTCCGCTCCGATCTGGTCCGTATGCCCTATCGCGATCCGGCTCCGGCGCTTGGCTGGTATATCCCCAATACCGATCCCAAAGCGACAATCCTGGGAGACGCGCAATGGCGTTGGCTGGAAGCGGAACTCGCCAAGCCCGCCGATCTGCGCTTCATCGTTTCCTCGATCCAGCTACTGACCACCGCGCATGGCTATGAAAGCTGGGCCAATTTTCCGCGCGAGCGGGAGCGATTTCTCGGTCTGCTGGCTGCCAAGCGCGTAACCAACGCGGTCTTGTTGTCGGGCGACCGCCATGCCGGGGCGCTCTATAAAGGCACGTTCCCTCAACCAACAACCCATTGTGGGAAGTCACCGCATCGTCACTCAACTTCTCTTTTGGCAAAGGCGATGATCGTACGCGTGAACCCGATCCAGCGCGGGTTGGCGGTTTCTGGACCATCCCCAATTTCTCCACCATCGACATCGATTGGGCGGCAAAATCCGTGAAGCTTGTTTTGCGGAAAGACGACGGAGATGCGTTGGAAGAACAGGTGATCAAACCGATTGGGTGATGAGCCTATTGCTTCAGACTGGGTCCGATCGCCAGATATCGTCCACCCAGATATAGCCATTAAACTTGCCGGCGATTTCGCCCAGTTGCGACGGCTCGGTCAGCCCTTCGATTGGATTTGCCGTCGACTCATAGGGGCCAAAGACAATGATTATTTGCGCCCACACTTTCCATCCGTGCAATCAGGCGATTGGGCCAGCCCCACAATCGGCCATTGATAGTTGATCGGGGATCGCAAGCACGCTCCCCTCGCAGCTTTTCGGGACAATGCCGGTCCAGCCGGTGGTGACATAATCCTTGGTGCATTGCGTCGCTTCGCCCTTCAGCGTGAAGGCCCATTCTTGGGAGCCAGTTCACGGATGCGATCAACCGGCCTTTGTGCCCCGTAAAAGGCATCGCCCAGTTTCTGATAATCGCGCCCCGAAGCTTTCAGGATGGCAAACAACTGGTCCGCCTCGCCCGCATCTTTCGATTTGAAGTTGAAAAGAATTGGATGGTTGGGCAACGCGTTGATCGCCTCTTCTACGGTCGGAATTAGCCCGACCCCTTTGCCGCGCAACGGGAATGTCTTTCCGCCATCAGCGGTGTAGCCATAGCCGATATCAAGCGTCTTTAGTTCAGCCAGCGTCAGATCGCGCGTTTCGCCTTTGCCATCGGTACGGCAGTCGACGGTCCAATCGTGAAACAGCACCATCGCGCCGTCCTTGGTCGGGGCGACATCGATCTCGACCAGATCGGCCCCCTCGCCTGCGGCAATTTGCATTGATGCGACGGTGTTTTCAAACACTTCATGCTGCGGCTCATGGATGAAACGCGCGGTGCAGGTGTCGCGGCCCGCAGCAGCTTTTTTATCATACAGATGATACACCCCGCGATGCGCGATCAGCTTTGGCTGGCCTTTGGGCGTCGGCGCGAGCCAACTGGCGTTGATCAGGGACAGCGCCACCGCGACCAGCGCCAATGGAGCTAACAGCCATCTATTCCGGTTCATCTAGGCTAATGTCCGTTCAATCAGGGCGACGGGCCTGTTCGCAATCGGCGGCAATTTGCATCATCAAACCATCCATATCTTCAAACTTCGCCTCACCACGCAAAAAGGCGTGGAATTCCACCTCGATGGTTGCGCCATAAAGATCGCCATCGAAATCAAAGAAATGGGGTTCGAGTAATTCCTTGGGCGGATCGAATTGCGGGCGTATGCCGATGTTGGCCGCGCCATCGAGCAACCGGCCATCCGCCAATCTTCCGCGCACGGCATAAACGCCATAAGCCGGACGCAGATAACTACCCATGTCGATATTAGCAGTGGGAAAGCCCAGCAACCGTCCGTTTTTATCGCCGTGCTGGACGAACCCTTCAACCGCAAACGGGCGCGTGAGAAGCTTGGCGGCGGTCGCACAATCGCCTGTAATCAGTGCGTCGCGGATGCGGCTGGATGAAATCACGCCATCGGCATCGCTGACAGGGCCGACTGCGGTGCAATCAAGGCCAAGCGCGGCACCCTCCGTTTTCAACACGCCGATATTGCCGCCACGCGCTTTGCCAAAGGTAAAGTCTTCGCCCGTCACCACGCCAGACAGGCCCAAGCGTTCGACCAACAGTTTTGCGATAAAGTCCTGCGCGCTGGTGGACGCCAGTTCGGCACCGAATTCAAACACCAGCATCGCATCGGCCCCGGCGGCCTCAAACAACCGCTGCCGCTGGTCCAGAGAAGTCAGCCGAAACGGCGGCGCATCGGGTGCGAAGTGGCGTACGGGATGCGGATCGAAGGTAGCGATAATGGCGGGCACACCCCGCGCCTTTGCTTGGGCGATTGCTTCACCCGCTACCGCCTGATGGCCCAGATGAAAGCCATCAAAATTGCCAAGCGCCGCGATGCCCCCGCGAAGGGCGCTTGGCGTCGCATCGCGTGCAGAAAGGCGGGGGATAGTCAATTTGCTTCCGCCAAGGGCTTTAAACCTTCACGGATCACTCGCACCGCATTTTCGCCCATCACGGCGCGGATTTCCGGCTCGCTAAAGCCTGCGTCCAGCAACGCCTGCGTCACTTGCACCAATTGCGAGGTATCGAAGCGGACGGTGGTCGCGCCGTCATAATCGCTGCCGAGTGCGACATGCTGTATGCCCACAAGATCGCGGACATGTTTCATCGCCTTGGCAATCGATGCAGGCGCGGTATCGCACACTGCGCCGTCCCAATAGCCGATGCCAATAACGCCACCGGTAGCGGCGACACCCTTGATTTCATCATCGGTCAGATTGCGGTTGACCTTGCACGTCGCCTGCACCCCGCCATGGCTGGAGACGACCGGTCGGCGCACCATCGCCAGCAATTCAGCCACGCCCGGATGCGATAAATGCGCGATATCGACGATCATGCCCTTTTTTTCCATGCGACGAACTATATCGCGGCCAAAGGGCGTAAGTCCTCCCTTTTTCATGCCATGCATCGATCCGCCAAGTTCATTGTCGAAAAAATGCGTCAGCCCCGCCATGCGGAACCCGGAGTTATAGAGACGGTCCAGATTTTCGGCTTTGCCTTCGAGGTTGTGAAGGCCTTCGATGGAGAGCAATGCCCCAACCGGTTGAGGTTCAACGGTTTGGGTACGATGCGACAGCAGCAAAGACATTTCGGCCGAAACTTGGACAACCTCTATTTCAGCGCCAGGTTTCGCCGCAGCTGTTCGGAGTTTCTGTGCATGGTAAAGCGAACGTTCAACCAGTGACCTCCACGTCAGTACCGGTTGTAATTGCGCGACGGTCAATAGCGTGATATTGTCTGTGTCCGCGCCATTGCCGTCATAATTCTGACCCTTGGGCGTTTTGGTGACCGAAGAGAAAACTTGAAGTGCAACGTTGCCCGTCCGCAGCCTTGGCATGTCCAGATGGCCTCTTCGAGCAAAGGCATTTATATCCCGATCCCACATCAGCGTGTCCGAATGAAGATCAACGATGGTCAGTGTCTTGTGGAGAGCAGCGGCTTTTGCGTTTACTTTAGGCAATGGCTTACCATCGATCTGGTTCATGCTGCTTTCAACGTAAGCGGGAGCAAAGCCGAAAAACCCGATCCCAGCGATCAGGAGCAGGACGACTAAGCCCCACCCGAGCCTGCGTTTCATGCCGCGTCCTTACGCACCAATGTTATGAAGGTGAATGCGGGGCGATCACCCTCCGCCGGGTGCGCTTCGCGGGCGGTTTCTTGCCAGATATCGGCATCGAAGGATGAAACCACAGTATCACCTTCGGGCTTCTCATCAATTTCAGTCAACTCGATCCGGTCAGCATGGGGGAGGAACAATGCATATATCTCTGCCCCGCCAATCACCGCGACATGCGGGGCGTTGGCGTGCCTTAACGCTTCTTCGACGCTGCGAACCACTTCGGCGCCTTCTTCTTCCCAATCGGTATCGCGGGTCAGCACAATATGCCTCCGCCCTTCGAGCAATCCGGGCAGGCTATCAAAGGTTTTACGCCCCATGATCATCGGCTTGCCCATGGTCAATTGTTTGAAGCGGCGCTGATCAGTCGGGATGCGCCACGGGATTTCGCCGCCGTTGCCGATTACGCCATTTTTGGCACGCGCGAGGAAGAGGATGATTTCGGGATGATTCATGCCTGCTCCGATGCCCTATCCTGTCTAACGATACAAGCGGGTGACATGCCCCATTTTTCTTCCCGGGCTTGGCGCACCTTTGCCATAGAAATGCACATTGGCATCATCGTCGGCGAACAGCTGTTGCCAGCGCGACACATCGTCTCCGATCAGATTGGACATTTCGACACGGTCAGCCAGAATCCGGGTATCACCCAACGGCAATTTGCAAATCGCGCGGATATGGTTTTCAAACTGGCTGGTCGCCGAACCCTCGATTGTCCAATGCCCGCTGTTGTGCACACGCGGGGCCATTTCGTTGAACACCGGACCATCGATGGTTGCAAAAAATTCACAGGTCATCACGCCGACATATTCCAGCTCTTCGGCGATCTTGGTCGCCAGCGCCCTTGCCTCGCCCTGCTGGCTTTCGATCAGCGGCCCCGCAGGCAGGCTGGACATCGCCAATATGCCATTTTCATGCCGGTTGCGTGAACTTTCCCAATAGCGGATTTCGCCATTGGCGGCACGCACCAATATCACCGAAAACTCCGCATCAAACGAAACCAAACCTTCAACGATAACGGCGTGCCTGCCCAGCAAATGCCAAGCATCGGAAAGCCCATCGGGCGAATTGATCCGCGCTTGCCCTTTGCCATCATAGCCCATACGGATCGTTTTCAAAATCGCGGGAAAGCCAATTTTTTCAAGAGCGGTCACCGCCTCTTGCCGGTCTCCCGCAATCTCGAACGGCGCGGTCCGCCCACCCAGCCGGACGGCGAACAACTTTTCCTCGACGCGGTCTTGCGAAATTTCCAATGCTTTGGGCCGGGGCAATATCACAACCGGCCCTTCAAGTGCGTTCAACGGTGTGACCGGCACATTCTCGAATTCATAGGTAACAACATCGCAAGCATCGGCAAATTGCTTGAGCGCTTCGAAATCCTGATAATCAGCACAGGTGAATTCAGCCGAAACCTCGGCAGCCACCGATTGCTTTTCGGGGGCAAAGATATGGCAGCGATAACCAAGCTGTGCAGCCGCCATCGCTAGCATCCGGCCCAGTTGCCCGCCGCCTAAAATGCCAATGGTGGAGCCAGGCGGCAGTGCCGTCATTCGGGTGACTCGCTTACAGCAGCGGTCTGCGCCGCGCGCCATGCAGAAAGACGTTCGGATAAGGCGGCATCATGCGTCGCTAGCATCGCTGCGGCCAGCAATGCGGCATTAATCGCCCCGGCCCGGCCAATCGCCAGCGTGCCGACAGGAATTCCAGCAGGCATTTGTACAATCGAGAGCAGGCTATCCATACCGTCCAGCGCTTTTGACTGCACCGGCACGCCTAGCACGGGCAGCACTGTCATCGATGCGGCCATACCCGGCAGATGTGCCGCGCCACCGGCCCCGGCTATGATGCATTTCAAGCCACGTCCAGCCGCGCCCTTGGCATAATCATACAGCCGTTCAGGTGTGCGATGTGCAGACACCACCTTGCATTCATGTGGCACATGCAATTCGGCCAGGATTGCAGAGGCTTCGCGCATGGTTTCCCAATCAGAGCGGCTGCCCATGATAATCCCAACAAGCGGCAAATCTTCACTCATCCCTGCAATAATCCTGTATAACGAAAGGCAGATTTTCGTGATAGCGGCGCGCTGCTAAGAGCGCAATTGCCGAGTTAACGATCTGCCAATCTTCGTAAAATCTTGCATTTTCGTCGATAATTACATTGTATGACGCGGCTAAATGGCATTAGCCAGTTCGCAACATACAGGTCAGGGGCACATGTTAAGTCGAAAAAAAATATCCGTCACACAGGCATTGGTTTCCGATGTGCCGGAATGCGGTGCTACCGCCAGCGACCCCGAAAATGCCCATCAGGAGATATTGCAGTTAAAGGCGCGGATTGCCGAGCTTGAACGGCAAGTTGGCACCGATACGCTGACTCCCTTGTTCAATCGCCGCCATTTCATGCAACTGCTGGAACGATGGTGCGCGCGTGCTCAGCGTTATGGAGGCAGGGCGGGGCTGCTTTATATCGACGTCGATAACATGAAAGAGGTGAACGACACCTATGGCCACGAAGCGGGCGATGCTTTGTTGATCGCGATTGCCAATGGGCTGATGGTAGCCGTCCGCAAATCTGACATCGTTGCGCGGCTGGGCGGCGATGAATTTGTAGTGCTGCTCGAAAATATTGATCCCGATAACCTTCCAGAAAAAATTGCGTCGATTAAAAAGCGGATCAGCAAAATATCGGTCTCGGCGGGCGATACAAAATTATTACCCTCGGTCTCGGCAGGGGCCGTTCCGATTCGTTCTGGCGACAAGCCCGAGGCCTTGCTTCGCGCGGCGGACAAAGCGATGTACGCCGATAAGAAATCGGCTCAGCGCTCCGACAAATAATAGCGATCTGTGGCGTTCAAGGCGTCGTCCAGCTCATAGATGATCGGCTGACCTGTCGGGATTTCCAGGCCCGTAATATCATCGTCCGAAATCCCCGACAGATGCTTGACCAGCGCGCGGAGCGAATTGCCATGCGCGGAAATCAGCACCGTCTTGTCCGCCTTTAATTCAGGCACAATCGCGCTTTCATAATATGGCAGCACGCGGGCGATGGTGTCTTTCAGGCTTTCGGTATTGGGGATCGATATGCCCGCATAACGCGGGTCTTTCGAAAGGTCATAGGGCGAGTCCGCGTCCAGTGGCGGCGGCGGTATGTCAAAGCTGCGCCTCCAGATATGCACTTGCTCGTCGCCGTGCTTTGCCGCCGTTTCTGCCTTATCCAGCCCTGTCAGTCCGCCATAATGCCGTTCATTCAACCGCCAGTCTTTGGTCACCGGCAACCACAAGTCGCCCCATTGCCTCCAGCGCCAGATTAAGCGTCTTGATCGCGCGGGATTGTACGCTGGTGAAGCATGTATCGGGCGCGATGCCCTTTGCCTTCATCAATTCACCCGCCGCCCACGCTTCGCCCGCACCCTTTTCGGTAACGTCAACGTCCCACCAACCGGTGAACCGGTTTTCCAAATTCCATTGCGACTGGCCGTGGCGGATGAGGATTAGCTGGGGCATGGAAGCGTCCTTTTATTGCAGGTTTGCGGGAGCCTTTAGCGAGGGATGGGGCGTGGCACAATTGGCGTTAGTGCGGGCATCGAACGGGGCTGCAAAAATTTCATTACAAGCGAAGAACGGAAAGATTTTGAAAGAGGGCGGCAGCCTTTTATGTTCGCGCGCAAAGCGCATCCAAAATTGCACGCAATTGTAAATTGACGCGCTGCGCGCCAATTTTATCTGCCCTCTTCAAAACTTTGTGTCCTTCGCATGAAACGCAAAAAAGCGCACCGCCGAAGTCAAAGCATCAACGTCATATACCGGCTAAACGGATCCTCGACATAATCGCCAAAAGGCGGGCAATATTCAAAGCCATGCCGCAAATAGAGGCCATGCGCGGCATCGAAATCCGGTGTCGAACCGGTTTCCAAACTCAACCGCCGATACCCCCGCGCCCGCGCCGTAGCAATAATATGCTCCACCATCGCCGCCGCCGCCCCTTTGCGAAGCTGGCTCTCATGCGTCCGCATCGATTTGATTTCGCCGTGGGTAGGATCAATCTCGCGCAGCGCGCCGCACCCCATCAATTCCGCATCCGCACCATCGGAAGTCCACACCGACCAGAACGAAACGCCCGGCCCTTTCAACCCCTCAAAATCGAGGAAATGGCAAGAGTCCTTGGGCGAAGAAGCAAGCATCCCCGCGAAGTGCGTTTCGAGGAGCGCGCGGATTTCTGGGCCGTCAAGCGGGTCTTCGATGATGTGCATAAAAAAATCGCTATCTACCAACCTCGTCATTCCCGCGAAAGCGGGAATCCATCACCTGACATTTCGGTTTAAGCAAAAGGCTTTGATGAAACTTCACGTTCCGGTGATGGATTCCCGCCTTCGCGGGAATGACGAAATGGGGTATGGGGTGGGAATGGGACTTGATGTGCAAACAAAACTCTATGACAGCGCCGACTATCTCGATAGCGAGACGGCGATTGTCACCTATCTGAAGGTCGCGTTCGAGGAAGGCGATGCCGATGATATCCGCGCCGCGCTCAAAGCCGTGGCGCGGGCGCGGGGAATGACCGGCCTGTCCAAAGAAACCGGCGTCGCGCGCGAGGCGCTTTACAAGGCGCTGGGCAAGGATGGAAACCCGACGCTCGACACGCTGCTGGCGGTGACGCGGGCTTTGGGGGTTAAATTGTCGGTGGCGGTTTGAGGCACAGGATTGCAGGCTATCAATGTTCGGCGGCAGGTTTGCTTTTGGCGAAGTGATAGAGTGAGACCCCGAGCACGAGAGTGACAATGTAGGAAACAACTGCCGTCCAATCGGGCTGATCCGACTGGCCTAGATTGGATTCCGCAACCGCAAGGCTGAGCCACAAAATTGCAGAGAAATCAGCCATCGCAATAGCTATCTTTGACACAGAAAATCGCCGTGACATAAGCCAATAGTCTAGGAGTTTAGCGTCTTTCGGTAACGAGGGTTCTTCGTCCCAAAACAACCTCGTTTTGAGAACATCCTCCTCGAATTCTATGAATCTTTTGTTCCCAGGCCTCATGCCAATATTTTCCTCCTCGGCTTTGTAACGACCAAGCGAAACTCGTCAGAAATCCAAAGCAAATGACAATAATACACAGAAAGTGTGCCTCTGAGGGTTCCGCATCTTTATGAAGTGAGGCGTAAGCAACCAATGAGGCGGCCACTAAACCCCAAAAGTACAGTGAGCGTTGCCAAAACAGCTGTATCTCAAATTTCCGCGTATCTGCTGCGTAATGCAGCTTAAGTTGGCTCCGCTCCCATTCAATTTCTTTTACGGTTTTTGCCATCCTCAAACCATCTCCGCCAACACCGCCAAGCATTCCCGCGCCAATAGCTTGCACCGCTCCGGTGACCAACCTTGGTCTGGGTCGTTGTTGTCTATGGTGTCCTTAAACGGCATTTCCAACGTCATGCTCACCGCGCCAAACCGCTCCGCCAGTTGGTTTGTGGACATCGTCAGGTTAGCCCTACCTTTGCCCGACACCGGATAGCCAAGCTTCGTCTGAAAATCCGGTGTTCGCGCGGCCAGCCGGTCAACGTACGAACGATAGCGTTCGCCCTGTGCTTCAGTCCAAGAAGGTATTCCGTCAAAGCCCGCCATGAAAGCCGCCGGGATCGCTTCGTCGGCGTGGACGTCCATTGCCCAATGGACGCCGCTTTCGTCCATGGCGTTGCGGATGCACAGCACTTCGGGGCTTTTCTCCAACGACGGCTCCGCCCATTCGCGGTTGAGGTTTATGCCCGCCACATTGGTACGAAGGTGCCCCCGGCAGGAACCGTCGGGATTGCAGTTCGGCACGATGTGCAACCGGCATTTTTCACGCAAAACCCGCGCGTGCGGGTCGCTAGGGTCGGTGAGCATATCGAGCGCACCTTCTATCCAATATTCGGCCTGGCTTTCGCCGGGATGCTGGCGCGCATAGAGCCACACTTGAACATCGCCCTCGCCCATTTCGAGGCAATCAATCGGCTGGCCTTCGATGCTGGTGCCAAGGCAGCGATAATCGACACCCTCGCAACAGGCGATTTCGGAGACCAGATCGTGATGCCGCTCCATGCTATACGGTGCAAAATAGGCAAACCATGAAAGGCCCGAAACGCTGGTGTAGCGGATGGTGAGCGTGCCGCCGTCCTCTGCCTTGTCGTAAGTCGTGTCGGCTCGCCCCCAATAATCGCGGTCTTCGGACACACAAGCACGGTAATCGATCCAGCCGCCGGGATAGGCGCTGCCCTCTAGCCCGGTAATCCGCAGCGTGATTTCCGCGCCGGCCTGTGATGCCACGCGAAAATGAAACCATTGCTTGAATTCGGAATCGCGGTCTTTGCGGATTTGCAACGTGGCGCGGTTGCCGTCGATAGCTTCGACAATGATGTTGCCGCTATCAAAGGCGGCATTTATGCTTTGGATGGCCATAGATTATTTCTGTCTGTTTCGGGTGTTCAGCCCCTTGTCGCGGTTGATCCGGCCACCGGCAAGAAAATTTTGCTCCAAGCGCGAAGGGTTTGCCGCGCTGCCGCGTTTAGAGGTTGGGACGTCCAAACACTCCCGTCCCGCCAAGGAGAATGACATGACGAAAAAATATCTCACTATTGCCCTCACGGGTATCAGCTTCATCGCCGCTGCCATGCCCGCCGAAGCGCGGATCAACCAACGGCAAGACCGCCAGCAGCACCGCATCGCGCAAGGCATCAACAGCGGAAATCTGACGGCGCGTGAAGCCGCTGCACTCGAAAAGCAGCAAGCCTCGATTGCCCGCTATGAAGCGCGCAGCCGCGCCGATGGCCCCGGCCTCACCAAGGTGGAACGCGCGCGCATTGAAAACCGCCAAGACAAAGCGAGCCGGAGCATCCGTCGGCAAAAGCACGACTAATCCAGTTCCGGGCACATAGCCCCGCTGTGGCGATAGGCCGAGGCGATTGTTGCGACGCGACGCGCCTCGGCCTAGTTATGTCCCGAAGTGAAACGGGACAGCGAGCAATGAACGAAAAAAACACCGTCGAAGCCGCCGCAGCGCGCGTTATCGATCTAGAGGCCGAACTGGAAAATTCTGCCGAGGCAAAGACCGGTGGCGATTCGCTTGAACAGGCCCGGTCAGAATTGCACAAATGGGTGGACAGCGTAGTCGGCGTGGTCGCTTCGCCGGGGGTTGGCAGGGTTACGTTGATCCACGCAAACGGCCATGAATCGCGCATTGCCTCACCCGAACTACCGTTTTTGCTCTCGAAACCGGTTTCGTTTGACTGACGGTGCATTTTGCATTGGCGCAATGGGAGAATTAGGCCATACCAACCATCCATTGAGGAGAACAGGTTTGGCCATTCAAGATTTGCCGCAGGAAGCAACTGCGGCCGAAACCAACGACAAAGCCAGCGGTTATGCTTGGTATGGCCTCGGCGTCCTGTTTTTCGTTTACATCCTGAATTTCGTCGACCGGAATATCCTGTCGATCCTCGCCAATGACATCAAGGCTGATCTGGGGCTGACCGATGCCGAATTGGGTTTCCTATACGGCACGGCTTTCGCTGTTTTCTATGCGCTGTTCGGAATCCCGCTCGGGCGGCTGGCGGATAATTGGAGCCGGATAAAACTGATGAGCATCGGCCTAGGTCTTTGGTCGGTGATGACGGCACTATCGGGTTTTGCCAAAAATGGCACGATGATGACGGGTGCCCGGATCGGCGTGGGCGTGGGCGAAGCGACCGCCAGCCCATGCGCCTATTCACTGATATCCGACTGGTTTCCCAAACGCATGCGCGCAACCGCGCTCGCCATCTATTCGGCGGGGCTTTATATCGGCGCGGGGATCAGCCTGCTGATCGGGGCAATGGTCGTCGAGCGCTGGAATGCGGCTTATCCCGGAGGCGGGCCGCTTGGGTTGGTTGGCTGGCAAGCGGCATTTATGGTCGTTGGTTTACCGGGCATCGCCCTTGCGCTGATCGTCGCAACCTTGCGCGAACCGCAACGCGGCGCGATTGACGGCATTGTCACACCGCCGCATCCACAGCCGTTCAAAGGCTTTTTAGAAGAGCTCGTCGCGATTATCCCGCCCTTCACCCTTTACGGTGCGATCCGGCGCGGTGGGGCCGCATTGCTGCAAAATCTGTTGGCGGCGGTGGTGATCGCCGCCATTGGCTATGGCCTGTACCGGCTGACCGGCACGGGGCAGCAATGGCTGTTCGTCGGCATCGGCTGCTACGCGATTTTCAGCTGGGCGACTAATTTGCGCGAGAAAGACCCGGCGGCTTTTGCTTTGATCTGGGGTAACCCGGCATTTCTGTGTACTATCATGGGCTATGGCTGCGTCGCCTTTGGCTCCTATGCGACCAGCTATTGGGCTGCTCCCTATGCCGAACGCACGTTTGCAATTTCAAAAACCGAGATCGGCTGGTTGATCGGCGGCCCCGGCGCAATGGCGGGATTTCTTGGCGTAATCTTAGGCGGGCGGATGGCGGACTGGTTGCGGGCACGCAATCCAGGCGGGCGAATAATGGTGGTCGCCTTTGGGCTGCTTGCGCCAATCACCCCCTTTGTGATCGCCTTTACCACAACGTCACCGCAATTATTATATGTCATGCTGTTCCTCGCCAATATTGGGTCCTCCAGCGCCCTGGGCGCGGCGGCGGCCACGACGCAAGACCTTGTCCTTCCCCGCATGCGTGGCACGGCAACGGCAACCTTCTTTATTGCTACCACTCTCTTTGGCTTGGCGCTTGGACCCTATTTGGCGGGCCATGTATCAACGGTAACCGGCGACTTGGCGACGGGCGTTCTTTCAACGCTGGTAGTGGTGCCACTTGGCATAGTGCTTTTGTTCTTTGCTTACCGGTTAGTGCCAGAGGCTGAATGCAATGCCGTTGCCCGCGCCAGAGCGGCTGGCGAGGCAATTTAATCAGGCGATTAAAATACGGCTTGACCGGCGCGCAGCGCTGCTGCCATTGCTGGCGACATTCACCGTTGGAGAGCAGCCATGTCCCTCGATCTCGTCCCCCGCAGCGTCTATACCGAAGACCATGAGGCGTTCCGGAAGACCGTTCGCCAGTTCCTGCAAAAGGAAATCGCACCCCATGCCGAGCAATGGGCGGCGGACAAGATCGTTCCCAAAAGCATCTGGCCCAAGGCAGGAGAGCTAGGCCTTTTGTGCCCGACAGTGCCCGAGGAATATGGCGGGCTTGGTCTCGATTTCGGTTATAACGCCATCGTCGATGAAGAGTCGGCTTATTATGGCCGCGTCGCTACGGGCTTTTCGCTGCAATCGGACATCGTCGTCAATTATCTGATCACTTATGGTTCCGAAGAGCAGAAAAAGCATTGGCTGCCTAAAATGGTTTCAGGCGAAGTGATTACAGCCATTGCCATGACCGAACCGGGAACGGGATCTGACTTGCAAGCGATCCGGACCACCGCAAAGAAAGACGGCAATCATTATGTGATCAATGGCTCCAAAACCTATATCACCAACGGCCAGAATGCCGATCTGGTACTGGTGTGCGTCAAGACCGATACCGAAGTGCAGCCCGCCTACAAGGGTGTGTCGATTGTGCTCGTCGAGGCTGATCGCGATGGGTTCAAACGCGGGCGCAATCTCGATAAAATCGGGCAGGATGAGGCCGACACATCCGAATTATTCTTCGAGGATGTCCGCGTACCGATGACCAATTGTTTGGGCGAGGAAGGTAAAGGCTTTATCTATTTGATGAGCGAGCTGCCACAGGAACGCCTGTCGATTGCGGTGTCAACGCAGGCCAGCGCACAAAAGGCGTTTGACGACACTGTCGAATTCTGCCGTGATCGCAAGGCCTTTGGCAAGCCGATCCTCGATTTTCAGAATACCCGATTCACGCTGGCAGACCTTAAGTCAAAGCTTCAGGTAGGCTGGGCGCATCTCGATTGGGCACTGGCGCGCCATCTGAAAAAGGAACTGACCCCCGAAGAAGGTGCGGCGGCAAAGCTGTGGCATACCGAATTGCAGTGGGAGATTATGGACAAATGCCTGCAACTCCACGGCGGCGCGGGCTATATGAACGAATATGCCATTGCCCGCGCATGGCGCAGCGCGCGCGTTTCGCGCATTTTTGGCGGCACCAACGAGATCATGAAGGAATTGATCGGGCGCAAGCTATAATGGCAAAGCCGGAAGGCTGGCGGCTTGATCCCGCCCATTACCCGGTGTCGCTGCGCTGCGACACGCGGTTTCAAGATTTGGACTTGAACCGTCATTTGAACAACGTCGCCTTTGCCGCACTTGTTTGAAAATGCGCGGGTGCATCTGCACCAAGAAGCAAAATTGCAGGAAAATCGCGCCGATGGTGAACGCACGATGGTCGCCGCTATCGAAATCAACTATCTCGGCGAAGGCCATTACCCCGAACCAGTTATCATTTGGTCGGGTATCGGCGCGGTTGGCAATTCGAGCTGGACGATCTTGCAAGCCATGTTTCAGGGCGAGCGCTGCATTGCAACGAGCGACACCGTTGTCGTCTGCCGTACGGACGATCTGGCCAAGCCATTGCGTCCCGATTTGAGATCGCAGTTGCAAAATTTTCTGGTTTCAACTGCAACCACTTGACAGTCAGTCGCCCGTTCCGTCTATTCCCACGCATCAAGAATTGAGTCTCACTTTTTACAAAAATTTCGTGCACAGTCATCGACTTGCACTTATCCCTAAGGAGGATCTTTATGGCAGTTCGCAACAGACGTATCCGGGAAACATCGGACGATCATATTGATCGGCCCGCCCCCTTGCTCGAAGCAACCGGTTTCTCATTCGCAGGCGTAGAACCCAATTCATTCAGCCTTGATCCCTTCGGTGGCCAGGGCTTTACTTTCCGCGGCAAGCCTATCCTTGATCTCGATGGCGTGATTGGCCAGATCGATTCCGGAACGCGACTGCATGTGCCCAACGGGGTCGTGACTTACACATTCCTCGAAAACAGCCATCTCACCGGCCTATACAATAACCCCACAATCGGTTTCACTGCCGGGCTGGGCGTCGGACCATTCAGTCAAGCGCAGCGGACCGCAGCGCGAAACAGCATTGGACTGTGGGACGACCTTGTCGCCGTCACATTCCGGGAAACCAATGGCCTGGGTGCAGATATCCAGTTTGCCAACTCGGCCGATCCGGCGCAGGCCTATGCTTATTATCCACAACAGCAGGGCTGGCGTTTCCAAAGTGACGTTTTTGTTGCTGATCCAGCGATCAACGGCACGAATAACTGGTTCAGCTTTGGCGGCTATGGCAACACCACATTGATCCATGAAATCGGCCATGCCATCGGCCTGTCGCATCCCGGCGCGTATAATTTCGATCCCAATGTTCCGCAGAATTATTCGGGCCTCGCCGAATATGCCCAAGACAGCGAGCAATATTCGATCATGTCCTATTGGTCGGGCGAGGAAACGGGGGCATCGCAAGTGAATTGGACGCAGTTCACAGCTGGCAACGCGCAAACCCCCATGGTGCATGACATTCTGACTTTACAAAGCATCTATGGTGCCGATTTGACAACGCGGACCGGAAACACAACCTATGGCTTCAATTCAAATGCTGGTCGCGCGGTATTTGATTTTTCGCAAAACCCATACCCTTATGCATCAATTTACGATGCGGGCGGTGTCGATACCATTGATCTGTCTGGCTTCACTTCGAGCAATTTCCTTGATCTTCATGCCGGATCGTTCAGTTCGGTTGGCCAGGCGCTTCCAACCTTGGCCGAGGTTAATGCCGGTCGTGTGGCTCTTGGCTTGGAAGTTGGCTTTACGGTCAGTTCAATCTCCGCCGCGAGCTATAATTCGGTCACAACATCGCGGCTAAATGCCGCCCGCGCCAATATCCTTGCGGATACCGGCGTGAACGGCGTCGTCGCAACGGAATATAGCAATCTCTCGATTGCCTATGGCACCACTATCGAAAATGGCACCGGTGGTTCTGCGCGCGATGTTATCTGGGGCAACGAGATCGCCAATGTCCTGCGCGGCATGGGCGGTGACGATGTCCTGAACGGTTACGAAGGAGCCGATACGCTTTATGGCGGAACTGGAAACGACGTCTTCCAATTCTCGCATATCGAGCAAGGAGACACGATCGCCGATTTCGCGGCTGGTGACCTGATTGATCTCAGGCGCACGGGCGTTGATTTCACCTTTGTCGGTAATGCGGCGTTCTCAAATGCAGCCGGAGAGCTGCGTTATGCCAACGGGATGCTTCAGGGCGATGTTAATGGAGACGGCGTTGCCGATATGAGCATCGTCGTTTCAGGAAGCCCTGCTTTGGTCGCGGCAGATATCTTGATCCTGTAACGGCACGTTCAATGAATTTAGAACTGGCCCGGCGATGAATTTCGTCGGGCCTTTTCTGTTCAATCGGTAAAGTCCGGATTTCTTTTCTGCATCCCCGCCGCCACGGCCTCCATCTGGTTTGGCGAGCGGATCACCGCTTTTTGCTCGGCGCTTTCGGCAAGCAGCAATTCAGCATCGCTGGCATGGCCATGGCGTTGGCAAGCCGCTTTGCTCCCCGGATTGCTTGGGGATTCTTGCCGGCGATATCCAGCGCCATTTCCAGCGCCTTGGCATAGGGATCATCGGCAACATGCGTTGCAAAGCCCATAGCGCAAGCCTCTTCACCGCTAAACTCGCGGTTGGTGTAGGTCAGCTCGCGGATTACATCGTCGCGCACATTGCCACGCCAGAGGGGAAAACCGGCCATATCGGGCACCAGCCCCCATTTCATTTCCATGATCGAACAACGCGTTTCGGGATGCACAATGCGGATGTCGGCCCCCGACAATATCTGGAAACCTCCACCAAAGGCCACGCCGTGCGCGGCGGCGATCACCGGCACGGGCAATGTCCGCCAGCCCCAGGCGACTTGCTGAAAAATATTGGCATCGCCGTGGGTGCGATCCATCAGGTCCTTACCCGCACTCGCACCGCCCGAAGCCATGCTGGCAAGATCAAGCCCCGCACAAAAGGCGCGGCCCTTCGCCCGAAAGGATCACGGCGCGTAGGCCCTTGCTTTGCTCCAAGGTCTCGATGGCTGCGACAATCGCGTCAAACATTTGAGGATCAAGCGCGTTCATTTTTTCCGCGCGGATTATGCGGACATCGGCAATGCCATCCTCAAGCATGGTGATAGATACCCGGTCGTTCATTTTGTCTGTCCCTGTAATGCTTCTTCCATTGGCCGCATCATACAGCTTCCAGCAAGGCAAAATTTGCTCTACCTTTTGCCGTATTATTCTTATAACACAGCGAAACGATGTTCTTCAGGCGCAACAAAACCGAACCCGCGATGGACATCGACAGCCGCCTCGCGGCTTTCGACCAAGCCTATGCCAGCCGTTTTCCGGGCGATCCCAAACCATGGGAGCCGGAAACAACTGCTCCACCACCTCCTTCGCCTCCGGGCGACTTTCCCAGCAAACGCGGTCGCAAATGGTGGTGGATCAGCAGGGGCTTCGCGCTTGCATTGCTGCTTTTGATCGTGACGATCTTTTGGCTGGCGGTCACGGCACCACTCTCCAAATCACTGCAACCCATTGCCCCTCCGCGCATCACCTTGCTTGCCTGGGATGGTACGCCGATTGCCCGCAACGGCGCCGTGGTGAACAAGCCGGTGAAGGCGAAAGACTTGCCGCCGCATCTCATCAACGCCTTTTTGTCCATCGAAGACCGGCGTTTCTACACGCATTGGGGCGTCGATCCGCGCAGCATCGGTCGCGCGCTGTGGAGCAACACGTTTGGCGGTGGAATCACCCAGGGCGGCAGCACGATTACACAGCAGCTCGCCAAATTCACCTTCCTCACCCCCGAACGCAGCGTCACCCGAAAGGCGCGCGAGGCGTTGATCGCCTTCTGGCTCGAAGGCTGGCTGACCAAGGATGAAATCCTCGAACGCTATCTGTCCAACGCCTATTTTGGCGACAATGTTTATGGATTGCGGGCGGCATCACTCCACTATTTCTATCGTCAGCCAGAACGATTGACCCTGCCGCAATCGGTGATGCTCGCCGGATTGGTGCAGGCGCCCAACCGTCTTGCCCCAACGCGCAATCCCGAAAAGGCGGCAAAGCGCGCCCGGCTGGTCCTAAAGGCGATGGTCGCCAACGGAAAGCTCACCCCCGAACAGGCGAAAGCCGTGCCTATCGCCCGCGTCGATGTGCGCTATAAAGAAACGCTGCCGACCGGCACCTATTTTGCCGACTGGGCGATGCCGCAGGCCCGGCTCGATGCCGAAACGGGCTATGCAGACCAGACGATCCGCACCACGCTCGATTCGCGGCTGCAAAACATTGCGCGCAAAGTGATTGCCAATGCGCCTGTCGGCAAAGCCCAAGTCGCGCTGGTGGCGATGCGGCCCAATGGCGAAGTTGTCGCCATGGTTGGCGGGCGCAGTTACAAGGACTCGCCTTTCAACCGCGTGACCCAAGCCAAGCGGCAGCCGGGATCGACTTTCAAGCTGTTCGTCTATCTCGCTGCCCTTCGCGGCGGCATGTCGCCAGACAGCATGATCGATAACAGCGCGATTACCGAAGGCTTGTATCGCCCCAAAAATTCGGGCGATTCCTATGCTGGCGAAATCACATTGAAGCAGGCGTTCGCCCGTTCCTCCAATGTGGCGGCGGTACGGCTTTACAATCAGGTCGGCGGCGCTGCTGTGGAGCGCGCCGCTATTGATCTGGGGATCGAAAGCAAGCTGACCCGCGATCCCAGCATGGCTTTGGGCAGTTCGGGCGTCACCTTGCTGGAGTTGACGGCGGCCTATGCGAGCATCGCCGCCAATGCCTATCCGGTCTCACCGCGTGCGTTTGTGGCCGAGGAAAAGGGCTGGTTCGATTGGCTGACCTCGGGTGAGCGCAGCTTTGACAGCCGCACGCTTGGCGGCGTTGAGAGATATGCTGGCCTCTGTGGTGAACGATGGCACGGGGCGCAACGCCCGGCTCTCGGTTCCCGCCTTTGGCAAGACAGGGACGAGCCAGGACAATCGCGACGCGCTGTTCATTGGCTTTGCCGGTGATTTGGTGGTCGGAGTCTGGATCGGCAATGATGATAACACGCCGCTAAAGGGCGTTTCCGGCGGCGGGGCCCCTGCCCGTATCTGGCGCGATTTCATGGGGCAGGCGGTGAAGGGAGCGGGACCGCGACCCAAACCGAAACCCGTCAAAGCGCCCGATCCGCATGGTCCGGTCGAGCCGCTTGATCTGCCCGACATCCCGGAAATCCCGATCAATCTGGGCGGAACCGATGTCCGAATCGATCCCGACAAAGGCGTGATCGTCAGCGGCCAGATCGAGGGCGTGCCGATTGATCTGACCATCGATCGCGATGGGGTCGATTTGAAACCCGGCGGGCGAACCGAAAAGCGGCGCTAACCCCCCGTCTGTAGATACCAGCGCTCGCCGCCCTCCAGCCCAATGGCTGTCAGCACGCCGCTCGCATAGGCCCCGGTATCGATCCCGATCCGCGAACCGCGCTCATCGACATTTTCATAGATTGTGTGCCCATAGACGATCACCTTTTCCAGATCGCCGCGCTGTCCCACAAATTCCTCACGGATCCAGCGCATGTCGCTTTTCTTCTGTTCCGACAAAGGCCGATCCGGACGGATACCCGGCATGGACAAAGGCATAATCGCCCAGCACGATCATGTCCTCAAAACTTTCCAGAAACGTCAAATGCGATTCGGGGACCAGCGTTTCCAGTCGCGCCGCCAGTTGCTCCATGTCCAGATCGACATATTCTGCACGGGTAATCGGATAGCTTTGCAAGGTTGCATCGCCGCCCATTTTACTCAGGAAAAAGCGCAGCGTTTTGGGATCGCGCTTTCGGCAGCATTCCACAAAAACTTCCTCGTGATTGCCCATCAGATAGCGCACCTTGCGACCCTGTTCACGCAAGGCCATCGCCGTTTCTATCACCCCCGCACTATCCGATCCGCGATCCATCAGATCGCCAAGAAAGATGATCAGTGATTCTGCAGCTCCCCGTGTTGCTCCATCGGCCTCTATCTGGGCGAGCAATTGCACAAGAAGATCATTCCGCCCGTGGATATCGCCAATGGCATAGACACGCATCCCGTCGGGAATCCGCGCGCTATCGAGCGGGCGCGAAGAAATCGCTTTTTTGAACAGGCGGCGGAGCATGATGGCCGCGCTATACTTACCGAAAGGTCCCTTGGGAAGGAAAGACCATTATCGATGGCGAATTAACCCCTCACAGCTTCGGCAACGTCACTCCCTGCTGCCCCATATATTTGCCTGCACGGTCGGCATAGCTGGTCTCGCAGGGTTCGTTGCCTTGCAGGAAAAGAAATTGGCACGCGCCTTCATTGGCATAGATTTTTGCCGGCAACGGCGTGGTGTTGGAAAATTCCAGCGTTACATGCCCTTCCCAGCCCGGCTCCAGCGGCGTCACGTTCACGATGATCCCGCAGCGCGCATAGGTGCTTTTGCCCAGACAGATCACCAGCACATCGCGCGGTACGCGAAAATACTCGACTGTGCGGGCAAGCGCAAAGCTGTTGGGCGGGATGATGCAGCAATCGGTTTCGCGGTCCACAAAGCTACCGGGATCAAACGCCTTGGGATCGACCACCGAGCTGTTCACATTGGTGAAAATCTTGAACTCCGGCGCGACGCGCGCGTCATAGCCGTAGGAGGATAGGCCATAAGAGATACAGCCATCACGGCGTTGCGCCTCAACGAACGGCTCGATCATGCCATTTTCCTGCGCCTGTTGGCGGATCCATTTGTCACTTAAAATTGCCATGCCGACTCCCGTTTTCTGCGTCCCGCTTTTGCCGCTTTGACGGGGTAGCGCAAGGGGGCTGTGGGAACGGCGGTTCAAAAAGACATTCGGGTTGGATGTCGAACGTAGCGCCTTTGATTTCACACGAAGAGCGCGAAGATTTTTAAGAGGTTGGATTAAGAACTGCGCGGAGCGCCATCATTCATACTGGGCATTGAATGATCCCTGCGGGATCGTTGTTAAACTGCCCTCTTAAAAATCTTCGCGCTCTTCGTGTGAAACAAATTGGCGCAACTTTGCCCCAAACCGAACATGGATTGCAAAAATGCTATTTCAAACTCGCCGGACCAAAGCCGTGCGGCAGCAGTTCTGACAGCAAATGCGTGTCATGCCCCCCTGCCCGCGCGCAATAGACAGGCAGATCGATTGCGGTCAGGTCCGCCACTTCCTTGATGATCTGCCGACAGCGGCCACAGGGCGTGATCGCCGCCGCCCCGATGATCGCCCCGCCATCCGCCGCCTTCGGCCCACCGGCCACGGCGATCGCCACGATCCGGCGCATCTGTCCGTCGCTGTTTGCTTTGGCGATGGCGACGGTTTCGGCACACAGCGTCATCCCGTAGCTTGCATTTTCGAAATTGGCGCCGGTCACGACCGTACCATCATCCAGCAACAGCGCCGCGCCCACGTGAAAGCCCGAATAGGGGGCATAGGCGTTGTGCGCTGCCCCCACTGCCGCCGCCACCAGTTCAGCTGGCGTCGTCATTTCTCGCGCACCACAGCCCAGCGCACCGCCCCCTCCAGCCCCGATACGCGGCGGCGCGGATTGGCGGTCCACATCACCCAGGGTTTGGCGGCATAATCGGGGAGCAGCCAAGTGCGTTCGAGCCATACATTGCGGTCAATACTGCCCGTCACCTTATATTGCTCTTCAAAATCCTGGCTGACCATCAGCACCGCCGGAGAGCCGCTATGCGCCTCGATCTGCGAGAGGAAGGTCGACAGTTCAGACAGGATCAAGGCGCGATCCGGCCTGCCGCTGCATGTTTTTGAAAAGCCCAGTTCAACCACCGGCGGAAGCGCATTTTCGTGGCGCGGAACGGTGGTGATGAACAACGTCGCCTGATCGGTGGCCAAGCGGCAGATATCAAAGCGGTGGATCGCGCCAACACGGATGCCGGCGTCGCGCGTTGCGGCCAGACTGGTTGCGAATTCGCGGTCCCGCTTTTTGTCGCCTACCGTTGCGGTCAGATACGCAAATTCCACCCCGGTTGCAGCGAGCGTCGGCCAAAATGGCTTGCCCTGGCTTTCATCGACAGCAACGCCCTGCACCGGATAATCGGTGCGCGACGGTGCCCAGCCAGTGATCACACGCCACAGCACGAACAGCGCCAACAGCACCGCAAGTACAATCGCAATTTTGCGCGCGTTTTTCGTCCTGCCTTCGGCCATCGCCCCTACCCGTTTACCCTTTTAACCCCGCGCTATTGCTTGATGTGTAACACACAAATCAGTGTGAACAGCCTGCGTGCTGTAGCAAAATCGACCTCGATTTTCCCCTCAAGACGCTCCATTAGCAATTCAGCTGCTTCATTATGCACACCGCGCCGCGCCATGTCGATGGTTTCAATTTCGCTCGCTGTCGCTTTCCGGATCGCTTGGTAATAGCTGTCGCATATCGCGAAATACTCGCGCACCGGGCGTTGGAAACGGCCAAGCGCCAGGATCAGTGTTTCGTGATGACTGCCATTTTCGCGGTTTATTTCCCAAACCAGCCGCCCTTCGGTAACGCCCAGTTTCAGCTTATATGGCCCGGCATAGCCATCGGTCGTCTGGCGCAGCGGTTTAAAGCAATTATCCTCGATCAGGTCAAAAATTGCCACGCGCCGTTCTTGCTCGATATCGGCATTGCGGCGCAATATCGTCGTCTCGTCCAGTTCAACGGCTATGATGCGCGGATCGGGCATAGCTTGCTGTTAGCCGATGGGGCGCAGGGGGCAAGGGGGAGGATTTGATTTTGTCCACAGCCCTGTCCCCGAATGTATTTTCCGGACCACTTGCCTCGAAAGCCGATCTGCGAGATACCGGCGCACCCATGGCCGAACCCATCCGTCTTGCCGCTGCCAATGAAGCAGAACCCCAACGCCTGCCCCGCAATGTAGAGGCTGAGGCAGCGTTTCTGGGTGCGCTTTTGATCGACAACCGCATCCTTGAGGATGTGTCGATCAAATTACAGCCCGATCATTTCTTCGAGCCACTGCACGGCCGGATTTTTGACCAGATCCGCAAATTGATTGACCGCAATATGCTGGTCACACCGGTCACGCTAAAGCCGCTGTTCGAGGCAGACAAATCGATGCGCGAACTGGGTGGCCCCGGCTATCTGGTAAAGCTGACCGCAGATGGATCGGGCCTGATCGGTGCGCGCGATTTTGCCCAGCAGATTTACGATCTGGCGTTGCTCCGCGAATTCGTAACGGTGGGGCGCACGCTCGTCGAAAACGCTTTGGACACCAGCGAAGCAGTCGATCCCAAGGCGCAGATCGAACAAGCCGAAGGCGCGCTGTATAAGGTCGCCGAGGGCGAAGGCGACACCGGCTCGATGAAGAGCTTTTTGATGGCTTCCACCGAAGCGATCAAAAATGTCGAAAAAGCGCTCAATTCGGGCGGGCATCTATCGGGCGTCACCACAGGATTGGACGGGATTAACTCCAAATGCGGTGGCCTGCATAATAGCGATCTTGTGATCCTCGCCGGACGTCCAGGTATGGGCAAAACCTCGCTCGCCACCAACATCGCCTTTAACGCCGCCCAGCGCTGGCTGCGGGATCGCGAAGACGGGATAGAAGAAGCCAAAGGTGCAGGGGCCAAAACCGCTTTTTTCAGCCTCGAAATGTCCGCCGACCAGCTGGCGACGCGTATCTTGGCCGAGCAATCGGGGATCAGCTCCGAATCGCTCCGCATGGGCAAAATCAGCCGCGAGGATTTCCGCGAGCTATCGCGCGCTTCCCGCGAATTGCAGGAGTTGCCGCTGTATATCGACGATACCCCGGCGCTGACCATTGCCGCATTGCGCGCCCGCGCACGGCGGCTGCAGCGCAAGCACGGCATCGGTCTGATCGTCGTCGATTATCTGCAATTGCTGCAAGGATCGGGGCGCGGTTCGGACAACCGGGTAAATGAAATCTCCGAAATTTCGCGGGGATTGAAAACTCTGGCAAAGGAATTGCAGTTGCCGGTGATCGCGCTTTCTCAGCTGAGCCGTGCGGTGGAGCAACGCGAAGACAAACGCCCGCAATTGTCGGACTTACGCAAATCAGGATCGATCGAGCAGGACGCCGACATGGTGTGGTTCGTCTTTCGCGAGGATTATTATGTCGCCGCGCGCGAACCCAAACGGCCCATGGACGGCGATGATGCAAAGATGCACGATGACCATTCCAAATGGGCGCAAGAAATGGAACGCGTTTTTGGCATTGCCGAACTGATCGTCGCCAAACAGCGTCATGGCTCAACCGGCAAAGTGCGGATGAAATTTGAAGCGAAGATCACGAAGTTCAGCGATCTGGCCGAAGATCAATATGCCAATCAGGGGTTTGATTGAGGTTTTCGGGGTGTTCCAAGTTTTTCATAAAAGCCACAAAGGTAAAAAGTTAGAAGATGGGAGTTGTCAGTGATCCGTGTGCCTGACGGATCGATTGTAATCCGCCCATACTTCTATCTTTTTACCTTTGTGGCTTTTATGAAATCCGAAACCTCGCCGCCAAAATATAATTCAGCGCCTTGCTCTCGCCCAAATGCAGCCCTTTCAATGGCGAGAAGGAAATGCCCTGCAATTGGGTGACTTCCAGCCCCGCATCGTTCAACAATCCTTCCAATTCTGCGGGCGTTAAAAACTGGTCCCAATCATGCGTGCCGCGTGGCACCTGCCCCAGCCGCTCCGCCGCCTCGACCAACAACAGTTTTGAGGCTGTCGTGCGGTTTGGCGTGGAGAGGATCATCAGCCCGTCGGGCTTCAAATGCGCCGCCAATTGCGCCACAAATTCCGCCGGGTCGGCCACATGCTCGATCACCTCCATCGCCGTGACCATATCAAAGCACCCCAATTTCTGTGCCGCCAATTCTCCGCTGCGATAATCGATCAATCAGCCCCGATTGCGCCGCATGGGCCTTTGCCGCTGCGATATTTTCGGGCGCTGCATCAACCCCTGTCACCGCCGCGCCCAGCCGCGCCAAAGGTTCGCACAACAGCCCTGCCCCGCAACCAACATCCAACGCAGAAAGCCCGATTAACGGCTTAAACGCGCTCGGCTCGCCGCCAAAATGCGCGTCCACCGATGATCGCACAAAGCCCAGCCGCACAGGGTTCAGCTTGTGTAGCATCGCGGAACTCCCCTTCGGGTCCCACCAATCCGCCGCCAGCGCACCAAAATGCGCGGCTTCGGCCTTCTTTATTGTCGCAGGTGCGCTTGCTTTCGTCATATCCTATCCCTATCAGCGGGCGCGTTTGTAATATAGTCAGTTAATAAGGTTTTCATGGCACGCATTGTGATGAAATTCGGCGGCACGTCGATGGCGGGGAGCGAGCGTATTCGCCGCGTCGCGCAGATCGTGAAGCGGCAGGCCGAACGCGGCGATGAAGTCGCGGTGGTTGTCTCCGCCATGGCAGGCGAGACCGACCGGCTCGTCGGCTTTTGCCGTGAGGCCAACGCATTGTACGATCCGGCGGAATATGATGTTGTTGTGGCGTCTGGCGAACAGGTGACGGCAGGATTGCTCGCGATCACGCTCCAGTCGCTGGGCTGCAAGGCGCGCAGTTGGCTCGGCTGGCAAATGCCGATTCACACCGATGGTGCCCACGCCAAGGCGCGCATAGGCAATATCGACAATGCAGAGCTTCTCGCCTCCATGGCGGGTGGCACCATTGCCGTGATCCCGGGTTTTCAAGGGCTGACCGACGATAACCGCATCACCACGCTCGGTCGTGGCGGCTCCGATACCTCGGCGGTGGCGGTGGCGGCGGCGGTGAAGGCTGATCGCTGCGACATCTACACAGATGTGGACGGCGTCTATACCACCGACCCTCGCATCGTGGCGCGCGCGCAAAAGCTGAAAGCCGTTACCTACGAAGAAATGCTCGAACTGGCCTCGGTCGGCTCGAAAGTATTGCAAACCCGCTCGGTGAGCCTTGCGATGAAAGAGGGGGTGCGGGTGCAAGTGCTGTCCTCGTTCATCGATGACAATGCCCCTGCTGCTGATACCATCCCCGGCACGATGATCGTGACCGATGAAGAACTGGAGAATGCCCAAGTGGAACGCCAATTGATCACCGGCATCGCCGCCGACAAGAATGAGGCAAAAATCACGCTGACGCGCGTGCCAGATCGTCCGGGTGCGGTGGCCCATATTTTCGCGCCGCTTGCCGATGCGAATATCAACGTCGATATGATCATCCAGAATGTTGGCCGCGACAAGGGCGAAACCGACGTGACATTTACCTGCCCCCAGGCAGACCTCGCCCGCTGCACCGACATTTTGCAAAACCAGCGCGAGGCGATTGGCTATAACCGCCTCATCCCCGACACCAAGGTGGCGAAGATTTCGGTGGTCGGCGTAGGCATGAAAAGCCATGCCGGGGTCGCCTCGACGATGTTCACCTCTCTCGCCGACCGCAAGATCAACATTCAGGCGATTTCCACGAGTGAAATCAAGGTGTCGGTGTTGATTGATGAGGATGAGACTGAACTAGCGGTGCGGGTATTGCATACGGCTTATGGGTTGGATGCGGATTGACACCACCAAGTATATCCCGTATATACATTTCATGAATGCTTTCACGGAAACCAACGCTTTTAAGAGCGGAAACAGCGTCGCAGTCCGGTTGCCGAAGGGATATGGGATCAAACCCGGCGATGCACTTCAGATAAAGCGCAATGGCGACTGGATTCAGATACGCCCTGCGCTCAATCCAGACGAGCAAAAGGCGCGTTGGACGGAAATGGTGCGTAAGTTGCGCGAATTGGGTCCAGTGCAAGGCGGCGATCCAAATGATGGCCGGATCGAATTTCCTGATCGTCCAGGACTTTACTAAACTTGGCCGTCCTTCTCGACACAAGTATCGCCATTCATTTGCGTGATGAAACGGCAAATATTGGTGACCTGACAGCAAATTTAACTTCTCAAGCGTTTTTATCTGCGATTTCCCGCGTCGAGCTTGAAGGCGGCGTCGCGGCCATCGCCGAACTTTCTTCGCTTCGCCGAGCGAAACTCGATGTGCTTTTGGCCGAACTTGACGTTATTGAATTCACGGATGAAATGGCCGAGGCTTATGGACAAATTGTGACCCAATCCGGCTATTCGAGGCGAAAAATCATTGATCGGATGATTGCCGCGACAGCATTGGTTGCCGACCTCACTCTTATTACAGCAAACGGCGACGACTTCGCCGACATTGACGGCCTGAAACTGGAAATCTGGAACCCATGACAAAACTCTCCCACCTCATGTTTCGCGGCACTGAATTTCTGGGTTGCGAAACTGCGATCATGTGCGGCGCGATGTCGTGGGTTTCGGAGCGCAATCTGGTTTCGGCGATCAGCAATGCGGGCGGCTTTGGCGTGATTGCTTGCGGAGCGATGACGCCGGAATTGCTCGATGCCGAAATTGCCGCGACCAAGCACTCACCACCAAGCCCTTTGGCGTCAACCTGATCACCATGCACCCGCAGATCATGGATTTGATTGCCGTTTGCGCCAAGCACAATGTCAGCCATGTTGTGCTCGCCGGGGGCCTGCCGCCCAAGGGCAGCATCGAAGCGATCAAGGCATTTGGCGCAAAGGTGATGTGCTTTGCCCCCGCCCTCACGCTCGCCAAGAAATTTGCGCGCTCGGGCGTCGATGCCTTGATCATCGAGGGCAGCGAGGCGGGCGGGCATATCGGGCCGGTGGCAACGTCTGTGCTCGCGCAGGAAATCCTGCCCGAACTGGGCGAGCAATTGCCGATCTTTGTCGCAGGCGGCATTGCGCGCGGCGGCTTGATGGCGAGCTATCTGGAAATGGGTGCAGCGGGCGTTCAGCTCGGCACCCGCTTTGTTTGCGCGCATGAAAGCATCGCGCATCCCAATTTCAAGGCCGCGTTTCTGCGCGCCAATGCCCGCGATGCCGTGGCCAGCGTGCAGATCGACCCGCGCCTGCCGGTGATCCCGGTGCGTGCGCTTAAAAACAAAGGCACTGAAGAATTCACCGCCAAACAGGTGGAAGTTGCCGCCATGCTGGATCGCGGCGAAATCGATATGGAGGCGGCGCAGCTGGAAATCGAGAAATACTGGGCGGGTGCGCTGCGCCGTGCGGTGATCGATGGCGATGTCGAATATGGGTCGGTGATGGCCGGGCAGTCCGTGGGCATGGTGCATGTCGAACGGCCCGTGGTCGATATCATCGCCAAACTGGTGAGTGAGGCCGAAGAAGCCTTGGCGCGTTAGCTCTTAATTAGGGACAGTATATAATTAATTTCAAAGCACGGAGTTTCGAAATCAGGTGGATTGGGAATTAATTATATACTGTCCCTAATTAAGCTTTAAAGCCGAAGCCCTGCCGTTTCGTCCAATCCGGCCATGATATTCAAATTCTGCACCGCCGCCCCGCTTGCGCCCTTGCCAAGATTGTCCAGCATCGCGATCAACCGCACCTGATCGCCATTGGGCGAGCCCATGACATAAAGATCAAGGCCATCGCTCGGCTCTTGCGTGTTGAGGATCAGCAATTCGGACGGGGCCATTTCGCTATGCACCTTGACCACCTGCGATCCGGCATAATGCGCCATCAGGCAGGCGCGCATTTCTTCGGGACTATCGCTTCCGGGCATTACCGAAATTGGCAACGGCACCTCCACCATCATCCCGCGAAACGCCTTGACCACGGCTGGCGAGAAGATCGGCGCGAGGGCGAGGCCAGCGTGCCGTTGCATTTCGGGCACATGTTTGTGATCGAGATCAAGGCCATAGCTGCGAAAGCCGATGTCCGCGCCGCCGTCGCCTTCAAACCGTTCGATCAGCGATTTTCCGCCGCCCGAATAACCCGACACGGCGTTCACAGTGTAAGGCCAATCATCGGGGATCAACCCTGCTTGCACCAATGGTGCGACGAGTGCAAGAAACCGGTAGGGTAGCAGCCGGGATTGCTCACCAACCGCGCGGCGGCAATGCGTTCGTGCTGGCCCTTTCGATATTCGGGGAAGCCGTAAGCCCAATGCGGATCAACGCGATGCGCGGTGGAGGCATCAATGATCCGGGTGTGGCTCGATGTCGTCATCGCCACCGCCTCTTTGGCCGCATCATCGGGCAGGCACAGGATGACGAAATCAGCATCGTTTAACGCTTCGCGGCGCGCGGCATGGTCTTTTCGTTTCTCATCCGGCAGGATGATCTGCGTGAATTCGCTGCGCCCCGAAAGCCGGTCTGCGATTTCGAGGCCGGTAGTGCCGACAGCGCCGTCGATGAAAATGGATTGGGTCATAACGCCACCCGCTTGCGCGCCAACACGGGCACATCATGCTCCGCAAAGCGCGCCGTTGCCACCGACAAAGGCTCCACGCTCACCGCCATCGCCGCCGCATTGGCGTGGATCAGGTTTTCGTTATCGGCCATGATACCGACGTGGCCGGGAAAGAACACCAGATCGCCGCGCTGCAAAGCCTCGCCTTCTGGCAGTTTATCGCCAAAGCTGGCCTGCTGCATATCGGCATCGCGCGGAGCCGAAATGCCCTTCAAGCCAAAGACCAGTTGCACCAGTCCCGAACAATCAATCGCATCGCCGCTTCGCCCGCCCCAGCTATAGGGCGTGCCGACTAGACTTTCGGCAAGGTCGGCGGGCGTCCCGGCCACCTTCCCCATTTCGGAAACATGGGCGAGCGCCACAAAGCCGTCTTCGCATGAAAGAAATTTGCCGCACGTGCTGACGTCACCGCAAACAATCTGCGCGCCCATAGGATAGCGCGCGAGCACCGGGGCCTTGATATCAGGGCGGGAGACTTTGAGCGTAGCAGGTGCGCTGACGATGTGCGTCGCAGTGAAATCATCGCCCAGTTCGGCAAAGCGTAAATAGCCCAGATAGTCGTCGTGCAGGCAATAGCCCCAGGCCCATTCGCCTGCGATATCGAGTACGGCAAATTCCTCACCGTGCATCAATGCGCTAACCGGCATAGATGTTGCGTGCGCCTCGGCATGGATTTCAGTGACGGGGGCAATTCCGGTCCGCAGCATCGGCACGGCATAATGCGGCGCGAACAATTTTCCCGCCAGCTTGATGTCCGCCAGATCGCCCCGGATCGGCGTCGTCCGGCGGTCCCCTTCGATGCTGTGCCCGCTCAAGCGGTATGTCTGCCGTTGTTTCGGTGATGATGGCGATGCGTTGGCCAATGTTCGGTCCCTGAATATGCTGCGTGGCCCTTAGCGGACTGGATAGGCCTGCGACAAGTAGCGAAACACCGCGCGCAAACCCAGCGCCTCTCCGCCCTTGGGCCGTCCCGGTTTGGCAGACCCGCGCCACGCATAGGTATCGAAATGCGCCCACGGTACATCATCGGGCACAAATTTCTGCAAAAACAGCGCCGCCGTTATCGCCCCTGCAAAGGCCCCGCCGCTATTTGCTACATCGGCGATGTCGCTATCGAGCATCTCGGCATAGGGTGCCCATAAGGGCATCCGCCACACCGGATCACCAACCCCATCCGCCGCATCCAGAAGCCCGTTCGCAAGATCATCGTCATTGGCAAAAAGCGCTGGCAGTTCGGGTCCCAATGCCGTGCGTGCAGCACCGGTGAGCGTCGCAAAATCGATAATCAACTCCGCCTTGTCTTCCACCGCCTTGGTCAGCGCATCGCCCAGCACCAGCCGCCCTTCGGCATCGGTATTGTCAATCTCCACCTTTATCCCGTTGCGGCTGGTGAGAATATCTCCGGGGCGGAATGCGTTGCCCGACACGGCATTTTCCACCGCCGCCACCAGCATGTGCAGCCGCACCGGCAGCCCCGCCTTCATCACCGCTTCGGCAAGCGCCAGTGCATGGGCAGCTCCTCCCATGTCTTTCTTCATCAGCCGCATACCGGCGGCCGACTTGATATCAAGTCCACCCGAATCGAAACACACACCCTTGCCCACCAGTGCAATTCGGGGATGTCGCTTGTCGCCCCACACCAGCTCGATCAAACGCGGGGCACATTCGCGCGCAGCCGCTTTCCCCACGGCGTGGATCATTGGATAGCCGGCCTCGAGCGCGTCACCGCGCGAAACGGTAAGGTCCGCCTTATAGGCCTTGGCAATCCGTGCAGCTTCGGCCTCCAGTTGCTCTGGCCCCATGTCGGCAGCGGGCCGATTGACCAGATCGCGGACCAGCGCCGTCGCCTCTGCCTGCAAAACGGCCGCCGCAATTCGCCCCGGTTCCCCCGTCAACAATATGCGCGGGCCTTTTAGCTTGGGTTCACTGCGATATTCGTCAAAGCGGTAATGCGCGAGCAGCCAGCCAAACATGGCATCGCCTGCCTCTGCTCCATCCAGCCGATAGCTTCCTTCGGGCAGCGCGTCGGCGGCCTTGGCCAGCGCCCAGTGTTTTAGCGTCTCGCCATCTTCAACGATCAGCGCCGCATACCAATCGTCGCTTCCCGGAGCAGTCAGAACGGCGAAATCATTCGCCGAACCCTCCATTTTCTGCGCCCGGGCCTGGGCACGCACGGCATCAGGCTGGCTCTCCAGCCAAGCGGAAAACGCGCCCTTGCGGACAATTTCGATTCGGGTGGCTGCTTGCCCGACATCGGGCTGGATCAAGTTGGTGTAATCGGTCATAAGCTGCTCATAGCGAACGCTTTGCCATTGCGGGAGACTATTTACCTTGGTTTATTTTCGTCATATTTCCCGCCTGATAAGTCTATTGCTGTTCCTGCCCCTGGTCGCTTGCGGTCCGAAAGAACCAGCGGCAATTACACTGCCAAGCGATGTGGCAAAGGTTTCGGAGAACTTCCTGTTGCACGTTCAGGCGGGCGATGAAGCAAAAGCCGAAGCATCGGTGCTGGCTTCTGCCCGAGTTGAATTGCACAAAGACTTTCCCCGCGTTCACGCAAAACTGAAAGCGCTTCCACCTTTAACGCCACGCTTTATCACCAAGAAGCCGCTCCATATGATCGGGCCGGACGATACTGAATATACCGTGATATACGCGGTGAAGCAGAAAGACACTTGGACCACCGCCGAATTGCGCCTCTATCGGCTGCGCGACGAGGCCTTTGAAATCGATTATTGGCGGATCAGCAACGATATGCCAGTGGCCAAAAACTATGCCGGGCCGGATGCCCAGGTCATGCGCGCTATGATTCCGGGGATGCTGTGGGGCATGGGCAGCTTGGCGTTTTTCAGTGTGATCGGGCTGGCAATCTTTATCTGGCTGGTGAAGCGCAAGCCGGCGATGGTCGCGCCTGAAATCCCCACAGAGCACCGCGTCGCCGCCGTCACCATCCGCGAAGAGGGGGTGGAATGATGGAGTGGTGTTGCCGATTACGACAAAGCTGATTGCCGCAATATCGGGTTTCGCTTGTCTGGGAATGGGCTATTCAGCCGGCTCCAAAACATCTTCGACCGCCAAAGCCGCCTTAGGATTAGCAAATTTCAGCACACCATCGTCTATCGGATCCTGCGTCAGTATCTTCTTCTCGGCACGATAATCCTGCAAAACGCGCCACGGATGGCGATCGCCATTCGCCGGAAGCTGATCCAGCGAACGGGCAAAATAGCCCGACGAAAAATCGCTGACGAAAGGCAGGCGCGGCATATTGGTGTTGCCGAGAACGGGCGTGGCAATCTTTGCGCCCTTTCGATCCATTTCTTTCAAAAGCCGACAGACATAATCGCACACGATATCGGTTTTCAACGTCCAACTGGCGTTGATATACCCAAAAACGCTGGCCATGTTCGGGATATCGCTGAACATCACGCCTTTGTAGTTGAAATGTTCAGACAGCTTGGTGGACATCCCATCTATACTTATCGCAGTTTTGCCCATCGTCACCAAATTGAGGCCGGTCGCCGTCACGATGATATCGGCGGGAAGTTCCCCGCCCGATTTCAACAATATCCCCTTGGAGGTAAATCGCTCGATTTGATCGGTGACGATCTCTGCCGTACCTGCCGACAACGCCTTGAACATGTCGCCATCGGGAATAAGGCACAGCCGCTGTTCCCAGGGGCCATAGGGCGGGGTTAGATGTCGACCAACGTCGATACTGGCAGGCAATTCTTTGCGCGCCAGACCGAGCAGGGTTTCGCCCACCTTTTCGGGAGCTTTGCGCGCACGATCATAAACGATACGTTGCCAGTTGATATTTTTGAACCGGGTAATTGCATAAGCCATTTTCGATGGCAGAAAACGGCGCAAAGCGTTGGCAATCCTGTCTTTCGCCGGGCGGGACACTATCCAAGTTGGTGTTCTTTGCAGCATAGTGACCTTGGCTGCGGTCTGGGCCATCACCGGCACGATCGTAACCGCAGTGGCGCCCGAACCAATCACCACCACATTTTTGCCTGCATAATCCAGATCATCTGGCCAGTGTTGCGGGTGGACGATTTGCCCTGCGAAATCCGCCTCTCCTGCAAATTCAGGATGATAGCCACGATCATAATCATAATAGCCAGCGCACATGAACAGGAAGTTGGCGGTAAATTGCTGCTCCAAGCCAGCATCTTCATGTCGGGCCGTAACGGTCCAACGCGCGGTCACACTGTCCCAATTGGCGGAAATCACGCGCTGGCGAAATCGAATATTGTCGCGGATGCCATACTCGACCGACGTTTCCTGCACATAATCCCATATCGCGGGGCCGTCGGCGATGGCCTTTTCATGCAGCCATGGTTTGAAACGATAGCCCAGCGTGTGCATGTCGCTGTCTGATCGGATGCCGGGATAGCGGAACAAATCCCACGTCCCGCCCATATCATGCCGTTGTTCGAGGATTGCGTAGCTTTTATCCTGGCATTGCATCGTCAGATGTGCAGCTGCACCAATGCCGGAGAGGCCAGCTCCGACAATCAAAACGTCGAAATCCTGAATTTCCGCCATGATACTACTCTCCTCAATCCGTGCGACAGAGAGTTACTGACATGGTTGCAAATTGCAACTGTGTTGCGGCTTATTTTGTCAGAACTCCGAACAGATCATGCTCATCGGCATCCTCGATCTGCACATTGACGATGTCACCCATTTGCAAATCCGCAGGCACATCACGCAGGAAGACATTGCCGTCGATTTCAGGAGCATCAGCTTGGGAACGGGCGGTTGCGCCGATGCTGCCCTCTTCATCGGCCTCGCCGACTTCATCGATGATTACGGGCAACGTGCGGCCAACTTTGGCCGCGAGCTTAGCGGCGCTGATCGCGGCGGTTTTTTCCATAATCCGCTGATAGCGCTCTTCCTTGATCTCTTCCGGCACCGGTATCGGGAAGCGCATTGGCGGCGGCCCCTTCGACGGGTTCAAAACGGAACGCGCCGACCCGGTCCAACTGCGCCTCGTCCAGCCAATCGAGCAGATATTGAAAATCGGCCTCGGTCTCGCCGGGAAAGCCGACGACGAAGCTTGAACGGATCGCGATATCGGGGGCGATATCGCGCCAGTTGCGGATGCGTTCGAGCACCTTTGCCTCGTTGGCGGGGCGCTTCATGGCTTTGAGCACATTGGGTGCGGCATGTTGGAACGGGATATCGAGGTAGGGTGTCAAAAGCCCCTCGGCCATCAGCGGAATGACGGCATCGACATGCGGATAGGGATAGACATAGTGCAGCCGCACCCACGGGGCCGTTCCCTGTGCGGTCCTGAGACCGCCCAGTTCGCGCGCCAGATCGGTCATGTGGGCACGCACCTGCTGGCCCTTCCATTCGCGCGCTTCGTGGCGGGTATCGACACCATAGGCCGAGGTATCCTGGCTAATCACCAGCAATTCCTTCGTCCCCGCCGAGACCAGCTTCTCGGCCTCGCGCAGCACCGCATCGATCCGCCGACTGGCGAGCTTCCCGCGCAAAGACGGGATGATACAGAAAGCGCAGTTGTGGTTACAACCTTCTGAAATCTTTAAATAACTATAGTGACGCGGGGTAAGCTTTAATCCACCCTCAGGAATCAAATCGACAAAGGCTCCGCGCGCGGGCGGCGCGGCTTCGTGGACGGCAGAGACCACATCTTCATATTGATGCGCGCCCGTGATCGCCAGCACATCGGGGAAACGTGCGCGGATCACGTCGGCCTCGTTGCCCATGCAACCCGTGACAATCACGCGGCCATTCGCCGCCATCGCCTCGCCAATGGCTTCCAGGCTTTCCTCTTTGGCGCTGTCCAGAAATCCGCAGGTGTTGACCAGCACGACATCTGCGCCTGCATAATCGGGCGACATTGCATAGCCGTCAGCACGCAGCTTCGTCAGGATGCGTTCGCTATCGACCAGTGCCTTTGGACAGCCCAGAGACACCATGCCGACCTTGGGCGCTGCTTGAATTTCGGTAGCCATAATGCGCGCCGCTTAGGCGCTTTGCCCGTGCTTGTCACGAACGCACTTTGCGCGCATGATCGCAGCGGAGCAGGAGGAGAAAGATCATGTGGGATATCAGTTGGCTGGCCGTCATCTTGTCGGCGGCAAGTGCATTTCTTGTGGGCGGGCTATGGTACGGGCCGCTATTCCTGAAAAGCTGGCAGCGAGAAGCGGGCATTTCCGACGCCGACATGCAGCGGCGGCATCCGGCCAAGGTGTTTGGCGGCGCGTTTGTGCTGCAACTCATTGCCTCTTACTTCCTCGGCCATGTGTTTGCGACCTATGGCAACGGGCTATCCGATTCCTCGACGATCATGACGGCAATGGGCGTCGCTCTGTCGTTCATCGTCACGGCCTTTGGAGTGAACTATTTGTTCGCGGGTAAATCGGTGAAGCTTTGGGCGATTGATTCGGGCTATTATCTGGTCACCTACACATTGATGGGCGTGATCTTCGCCTATCTGGGTTGAGGGGGCACGCGATGGCAAATGCAAATCTTCTCGCAATCCTGATCGCGGCGGCATGTGGTTTTCTGGTGGGAGGCCTTTGGTATGGCCCGCTGTTCGGAAAGGCATGGCAACGCGCTATTGGGCTTACAGATGAACAACTCCGGTCGGGCAATATGCTCAAAACCTATGGTCTCACCTTTGCGTTCAGCGTGCTGTCTGCCGTTTTTCTCGGCCATCTGCTGGCGTTTTTCGATACCGATTTGCGGCATACGATGATGATTTCGGTGGGTGTGGCATTGGGCTTCATCGTCCCCGCCATCGGCACCAATTATCTGTTCGGACGCAAGGCGGGGGCGCTGTTTGCCATCGATGCGGGCTATTGGATCGCTTTTTACACTGCGATGGGGCTGGTTTTCGGATTGTTGGGCGCTTAGCGCGCTGGCAGGTGCGTTAACGGATCGACCGGTTTCCGATCTCGCCGCAATTCGAAATGCAGTTGCGGCGTTTCGACATAGCCGGTCTCGCCAACACCGCCGATCACTTGCCCGCGCGCCACGCGCACCCCGCGTTTGACGTCCAGCCGCCCCAAATGGCCATAAGCGGAAATCCAGCCGCCGCCGTGATCGATCAGCACGAGCCCGCCATAAACGCCAATCTCGCTACCGGCATAAACCACCACACCATCGGTTGCAGCCTTCACCGGCGTACCGAGCGGTGCGCCGAGATCGACGCCGTCATTGACTTGGCCGTCACCTTTTGCGCCAAAGCGCGACAACAGCGTGCCCGCCAAAGGCCAGCCGAAGGTCCCGGCGAAACTCGCGGGTCCAGTAACAGGGGTGGCAAATCCACGTGAAGCGGCGACGTCTGCTGCGGCAACAGCAGGCTGGCCGCCGGTGACGATATCATCAATATTGAGCGTGAAGCTGCCCGGGCGAGTAACCGGCGGCACGTCGATATCGGGGAGCGATGCCGCATCGGGCAGGCGCAAATATTGGCCCGAGCGCAACACATAAGGCGCCTCCAGCACATTCAGCGCGACCATATCGGTCCATGAAACGCCATAAGCACGCGCGATAGCGATCCCGGTCTCGCCTGCCGCTATTCGGTGATACAGGCCGGCGGGAATGTCGATCTGCTGCCCCACGCGCAGCGCAAAGGGCGCAGACAGGCCGTTGGCGCGCGCTATCGCATCGGCCCCTGCCCCGGTTTCGTTGCCGATCCGGTACAACGTGTCGCCCGCGCGCACAGTGTAGGATGAGCCTTCCACCTGCCGCGCATTATGCTCGACCGAGGCCGGGCTCCAGTCGGGCGTTCCAGCGGGCAGGATCGACACCGGATCGCCTGTTGCGACGGCCCCCGTGGCTTCTGGAGCAGGCTCCACAACCTCCGGATTGTCGCGACCATTGCCCAGCCGGTAATCCCCCGCCCCGCGCGGGATGCACGCCGACAGTGAGGCGGCGGCAGCCAAAGCCAGCAATAATCTTGCCCCCTGCATCATCGCCCCCTCAATCGTACAATGCGCCTAAAGCCCCAAGCGAATCGCGATGCGTCAAATCGAGCTGCAACGGCGTGACCGATATATATCCATCGTCGACCACTTCCAGATCGGTATCATGCCCCGATGTATGCTCCACCCCATGCAGGCCGAACCAGTAATAATCATAGCCGCGCGGATCGGTGCCCTTCACAATCGAGCCACGGCTGTAATCGTGAAAACCCTGCCGCACCACTTGAACGCCCTTTACCGCATCGGCGGCGATAGGCGGAAAATTGATGTTTATCAGCGTACGCGGCGCAAATTCGCGCGTGATTAGGGGGGCGAGCACCTTGGCTCCCCAACCTTCTGCCGCTGCAAAAGGTACGGCATCGCCCATTCCTTCGCGGCCATAAACCTGGCTCATCGATATCGAGCGCACACCCGCAAGCGCGCCCTCCATCGCCGCCGATACCGTGCCCGAATAGGTGATGTCATCGCCCAGATTGGCACCCCTGTTGACGCCCGACAGGATCAGATCGGGCTTCGCATCCTGCATCACCACGCCCAGCGCGATCATGACGGAATCGGTGGGGGTTCCGGACACCGAATAATGCTTCTCGCTGTGCTGGCGAATGCGAACAGGGCGAGAAAGCGTGAGCGAATGGCCCGCGCCCGAATTTTCCTCGGCAGGGGCAACGATCCAGATATCGTCGGAGAATTCACGCGCGATTTTTTCCAGCACTTTCAGGCCGGGAGCGTTCACGCCGTCGTCGTTGGTGAGGAGAATTCGCATCTTTTCCCTTAGCAAATCAAAACCAGTCAAAACCGTAGTGCTGAGCTTGTCGAAGCACGCCTCAAAGGAAGGCGCAAACCTTGCAGCACCGTTGGCCTCTGGCCGCCTTCGGCTCGGCAAGCTCAGGGCTGCGGTTATTTTTCAGGAACCAATTTTTCCACCCCGCCCATATAGGGCAATAAGGCCACAGGCACGGTCACCGAGCCATCCGCCTGCTGATAATTCTCCAGCACCGCCACCAAAGTCCGCCCCACAGCCAGCCCGGACCCGTTGAGCGTATGCACAAACACCGTGCCTTTGCCTTCGACCGGCCGATAACGCGCGTTCATGCGTCGGGCTTGCCAATCGCCGATGTTGGAGCAACTGCTGATTTCGCGATATTGGTCTTGCCCCGGCAACCAGACCTCCAGATCATAGGTTTTGCGCGCATTGCCCATATCGCCCGTGCAGAGCAGCATTTTGCGGTAAGGCAATTCCAGCCCCTGCAAAATCAATTCCGCCGCACCCACCATCCGCTCATGCTCGGCAGCGCTGTCTTCGGGGCGGACGATGGAGACCAGCTCCACCTTTTCAAATTGATGCTGTCGGATAAAGCCCTTGGTATCACGCCCCGCTGCCCCTGCTTCGGACCGGAAACAAGGGGTCAGCGCGGTCATGCGGATCGGCAACGCGCCCTCGTCCAAAATCTGTTCGCGTACGGCATTGGTCAGCGACATTTCGGCTGTTGGGATCAGCCAGCGGCCATCGGTGGTTTGAAACAGATCCTCTGCAAATTTGGGCAATTGGCCTGTGCCGAAGGCCGCCTCGGTTTTCACCAGATAGGGCGTCGCACATTCGCTATAGCCGTTCACGCCCGTTTGCTGATCGAGCATATACTGCCCCAGCGCCCGGTTCAGCCGCGCCATTTGCCCCGCGCAAAAAAGTAAACCGCGCGCCCGACATGGCGACACCGGTTTCAAAATCCATGCCCAGCGGCGGGCCGAGATCGCTATGTTCTTTGGGCGCAAAATCGAAATTGCGCGGGGTTCCCCAGCGTGAAAGTTCGACATTGTCGGCTTCGTCTTTGCCATCGGGCACATCGTCGAAAGGCAGATTGGGGAGACCGGCGAGTATATCGTCCAGCTCGCTGCCCAGCGCCTTTTCCTGTTCTTCCAGCTTCGGCAACTGATCCTTCAAACCCGAAACCTCTGCCTTCAATGCCTCTGCCGTTGCAGCATCGCCCTTGCCCATCGCCGCGCCAATGGCCTTCGAAGCCTCATTGCGACGCGCTTGGCCCTCTTGCAATTCGGTGAGCAGCGCGCGGCGGCGTTCGTCGAGTGCGACGATTTCGAGGGCCATGGGAGCTGCCCCGCGCCGCGCCAATGCCGCGTCAAAGCCCTGTGGATTATCGCGAATTAACTTCAAGTCATGCATGGCAAAGGCCTATGCCGCCCGCCGCCGCTTCGCGCAACGCAAAAGGGCGACCGCAAGGGCCGCCCTTTCAAATTTTTGTATGAAGCGTTGCAGATCAGGCTGCGAGCTTCGCCTTTTTCTGGGCATTGCGACGGCGCGAGAACAACGCCGCTGCCGCTGCACCAAAGAGCAGGACCATTGGCGGTGCCAGGAACATCGGTTCCGCCTGTGCTACCACCCGGTCCGCCGGGGCCACCAGGACCATGTGGGCCGTGCGGGCCACCCGAAGTGGTTGTGGTCGTCGTCGCGCCAAAGGAGCTGCTGACGTTGCCTGTTGAGCTGACATTGCCCGTCGAGCTCACGTTTCCGGTCGAACTCACGTTGCCGGTTGAACTTGGGCCGGTAATGTCACCGCTTGACGTCGGTCCGGTGATATTTCCCGAGCTCGTAACGCTGTTGTTGCCAGAACTGGTATTGGTGTTGTTACCGCTCGATGTCGGACCGGTCAGGTTTCCAGTGCTGGAAACATCAACATTTCCCGAACTCGTGCTCACATTGCCAGAGCTTGTGCTGACATTGCCAGAACTGGTGTTGCTGTTGTTGTTGTTAATAACGATGCTTCCGCTCGACGTCTGCCCGCTGCTTCCGCCACCCGTTGAGGTCACATTGCCGCTGGACGTTACCGTCGTTCCGCCCGTCGTGGTTGAAACATTGCCGCTCGACGAAATCACCACGCCGCCACTTCCACCGCCGCCGCCGCCGCCGCCGCCGAAGAATCCGCCGGAGAAGCCACCGCCGCCGCCGCCATAGCCTCCGCCAAAGCCGCCACCGACCATGATCGGAACGCCGCCGCCGCCGAAATCACCCTGGGGCATCGGGGGGGGAGGAGCATAGGGCAAGGGCATCGGGGGCAGAGGAGCGCCTTGGCTCGCCACTGTCACCGTGCTGGGTGCACAAGAGGTTGTCGTTGTGGTGCGCGTGATCTTGCGAACGCGCTTCACCTTGCGAACGGCTGCACGCCGTGTCGTCTTACGGGCCTTTTTCTTATAGACCTTTTTGCGGCCATAGCTGCCCGATCCGGCTGAATGGCCTTTATAGACCTGAACCTGAGCCGAAGGTGCATCGGCCACGGTGACTGCGCCACCGCCGATTAGTGCACCGCCACAGGTGCATGCACATAATTTCGCCAAAGCCATGCGTACCGACATAATCCTAGACCTTCTTCTAATAGCGCTGTTCCAATCCTGCTCCCCCTGAAGCAACGGGCTGGAACGGCCAGTGACCCGACTTGGACAGAAGCGCGGCCTTACCGCAAACATATTAACCTTGTTCTTATGTCCCATTTGTAAAAAAATGGGCCAAAACCAGTTAGAAACGGCGAAGCGTCCCGTATTGGAACTGTTTGCAGGGGAAGCTGTTAATGGCGAATACAGGACATCACCGATTTGCTCGCAAGAAATCAGGTGGGCCAAATCCGCAATCGTATTTGCTGCTTGTTAAGCCGGAATCGCATGTCTATAGCGCCGCCCGAGGGTCTGATTGCTGGCTTTGTTTGCCGCGATTGCACTATTACAAGGTGGAGAGTTTTCTATGGCCGCCAGTGCCAAGCCGGGTAAGATTTCCAAGGAAACCAGCAATTTGGATGACGATCTGCCTGTGGGCTATGTGCCCAGCGTTGACGAGCCCTTTATGAACGAACGCCAGCTGCGCTTTTTTGAAAAGCAGCTGAACGACTGGAAAAACGAAATTCTGCAGGAATCGCGCGACACACTGAATCAGCTTCAGGATGCCCCGATCCGCGAACCCGATCTCAATGATCGCGCCTCCAGTGAAACCGACTGGAGCATCGAGCTTCGCACCCGTGACCGGCAGCGCAAATTGATCTCCAAAATCGATGCCGCATTGCGCCGCATCGAAGAAGGCGAATATGGCTATTGCCAGGTCACCGGCGAACCCATCTCGCTCGCCCGCCTGCGCGCCCGCCCGATCGCAACGATGACGCTGGAAGCGCAGGAACGCCACGAACGGCAAGAACGCGTTTCGCGGGACGATTAAAGCCGCAACCGTTTAATAGGTAACGATTTTCACCTTCTGCCCCGATGCCAGCACGGCATTGGAAGCAAGGCCGTTGAGTGCCAAAAAGCGCTCTGTCTGCAATGACTTATACGCCATTTTGCCCGCTAGCGACGCCACCAAATCGCTCTTGCCGACCGTCACCACGCGCAATTTACGCTCCTTGATCGCCGCCGCTTCGGAAGCGCTCAATCGGGCAAAGCTGCGGTACATCGCTTCAAATGGATTGGTGGCCGTCGTCGGCGTAATCGAGATGAAATGCAGCGCCTGTGTCGCGCTGGTCACATAGGCAAACACGGTAACGCGCACTGCGCCATTTTGCTGCTGCACGGTCGCTTCAGAATAAAATGCCGGTACGCCGTTTACTGTTGTGTCGCTTATCGGCCCTGCCGGAATCGCCTGCCCATCACCAGTCAATTGCTTCAACGCAGCGGCCACATAGGCGGCTTTGTCTCCGCTATACGCACCGGCAATGGTGAACAGAGATTTACCGCCATTGCCGCTGATCTGCACAGCCTGGCTGCTATTGGCCATGCCGTAGCCGACAGGTGCGCTGAATTTCAGTTTCATATCGCGGTGCAGAAATTCCTGTCCGTCCAATATGCCTTCCTTGGGATCATCATCGAACATCATGCCGTCGATGGCCTTCATATGGACATCGGCATTGCGGAATGTAGCTTTTGGATATTTCGCGGCATTTGTTAATGCACGCCCCACGCGCTTGATCGGATCGGGATGGGTGCTTGCCCATTCAGGAATTGCCCCGCCGATATGCCCTGCCGCCCTTTGATCCACCGCTGTCTGCATGGCGAGCGAATTGAGCATGGCCGAAAGGGCTGTTGGATCATAACCCGCCTTGCTGAGCATCCTGATGCCGCCATCGTCCGCCGATTCCTCTTGTGAGCGGGAAAACGACAATGTGAAAATTTGCGCCAATGGCCCGGCATATTCTTTCAGCCCCTGGCCCAATATTCCTGCAAGCCCGCCATTGTCCCCCAAAATTGCTCCGCCAATGGTGCCCACTGCCCCCAATATGCCCAATATCGTAGAGCGCTTTTGCCTGTCTTTCACATGTCGGGCAAAGCTATGCTCAAATTCGTGGCCCAGAACGCCCGCCATTTCGGCTTCGCTGTTGCACAGCGCCGTCAATTGACGCGTGATGTAAATATAGCCGCCTTCGATGGCGAAGGCGTTGTTCACGGGCGAATTCAGGAACGTGACGGTGAATTCACTTTCATTGGCGGCAATGCCAGAGGCAAGCGCGATCTTTTTTCCCACGCGCACCACATAGTCGGTCTGCGGGCTTTGATAGGCTCCGCCAAATTCCTTCAGAATCTCGGTATGATATTTCGCGCCATTCGCTTTCTCTTTGGCGCTAAAAGGTTTGGGCACCTTGGGCACTGCGGCCTTTTTCGCTTTGGCCGCATATACCGGCGCGGTGGCCATGTTGCCGATCGACAAACAGGCAACACCCGCGACTAGCAAACTGATTTTACGCATAAACGACTCCTCTATTTGGAGGCGAGCCTATCACAGTTCTGAAAATCGCTACGTAAAAAATACTCTATTTTTACTGGCCGATGGCAAGGAATTTGGCGTGACGGCGGCTGGTGATTTCGCTGCGGCTCAAATTTTCCAGACTCTTCAGATTATCGACAATGGCCTTGCCCAGATTGGCAATGGCAAGGCCGTGATCGCGGTGCGCTCCGCCCACAGGTTCGGGCACAATGCCATCGATTACGCCAAGCGCCTTCAAATCGGCAGCCGTCATTTTCATAGCCTGCGCCGCGTCCGCCGCCTTGTCATTGGTACGCCACAGGATCGAGGCGCAGCCTTCGGGAGAAATCACCGAATAAACAGCATGTTCAAACATCAAAACCCGATCTGCCGAGGCAAGGGCAACTGCTCCCCCCGATCCGCCTTCGCCGACGATGCAGGCGATCATCGGCACGCCCAGTTGCAGGCAACGCTCGGTGGAACGGGCTATGGCTTCGGCCTGCCCGCGTTCTTCGGCCTGAACACCCGGAAAGGCCCCAGACGTATCAACCAGCGAGATCACCGGAAGGCCAAAGCGATCCGCAATATCCATCAGGCGTATGGCTTTGCGATAGCCTTCGGGCTTTCCCATCCCGAAATTATGGCGCAAGCGGCTTTCGGTATCGTCGCCCTTTTCATGGCCGATCACGATCACGCGCCGCTTGCCCATCCGCGCAAATCCGCCCAGAATTGCTTGATCGTCGGCAAATGCTCGATCCCCCGCCAAGCGGCAGAAACTGGTCAAACAGCCCCGCGACATAATGTTTGAAATGCGGGCGTTCCGGATGGCGCGCGACCTGGGTTTTTTGCCAAGCGGTCAATTTGGCATAGGTATCGGACAGCATCTTGTCCGCTTTGCCGCGCAATTTTCCGATTTCGGCGCTGGCGTCCAATTCGGTTTCGTCCGCTGTCTCTTGCAGCTCGGAAATGCGCGCTTCCAACGCCGCAACCGGCTTTTCGAAATCGAGATATGTAGTCATAGCGCCGCGTTAGAAGGTGCGAGCGTGCGGGTCAACGCGATAGCGTGCGTTTTGCCAATGGATGGCGCTGGTTCACCAGTTCGACCAGCTTGCTGCGAATCGACATGGGTGTAGATTTGCGTCGTCGCGATGTCGGCATGGCCCAGCATCGCCTGCAAAGCGCGCAAATTGGCACCGCCCGCCAGCAGATGCGTGGCAAAGGCGTGGCGCAGCACATGCGGGCTGACCTTTGCCGGATCGATCCCTGCGCCTGCCGCCAGTTCGCGAATGATCTGGAACAGGCGGATGCGGCTGATATGGACATCGCCCTTGCCTGCTGCTGCTGCGGCGCGTGACGGAAACAGAAAGCGCGAATCCCTGGGCACAAAGGCATGCCAAGCCCCCACGGCCTGCCGCGCACGTTCGGAAATCGGCACCAGCCGCTCCTTGTCGCCCTTGCCGGTCAACATGATATAGGGGCGATCACGCAAAATTGATGCACGCGGCAAGGCAACCAACTCGGATGCGCGCAGCCCCGATCCATACAGCAATTCGACGAGAGCGGATAAGCGATAGTCAAGCGGTGATGGTTTGGTTTTGGCCAGCTTCTCGTCGATCACTTTGAACAATGCCTCAACCTCTTGCTGATCGAGCACCTTGGGCAAGCCGCGCTGTTGAACCGGACGGGGGAGTGCCGACGAAGGATTGTCTTCGCGCAGGCCCTCTTGCTCCAGAAACCCGTAAAAGCCGCGCAATGCAGCGGCTTTTCGCGCAACCGAGCTGCTGGCCAAATGCGCCCAGCCAGCGCCAAGCGTTGCCAGCGTTTCCTTGCTCGCAACCGAAAGCCCACCCGCCAACATATCCGAAACCGCCGCCAAGTCGCTGCGATAGGCCATCAAAGTATTTTTGGCGACGCCGCGTTCGGCGGCAAGCATCTCCAGAAAGCGGCCAATAAGCGCCGCATCAGCGCTCAACCCCGGCGCTGCGATCACAGGCGGGGCGGCGGTATCAACCAAAACTCACCGCTTCGGCTGCGATCATCCGGGCTTCAGCACTCAACCCAACGGCATGAAGAGCCTTGACGATGTGATAGAGATGGTGCGGCGGAACCTTGCGCCAATCGCGTGCCTGCAAACCGGCGGCAGCAAGCAGCACCACTGTGCCGGCTTCTTTACGCGCGGCGGCAGCGCCGATGGCCCGGCTCCATGCGCTTTGCTTTGTGATATTCCGTTCTATGGCTTCAGCCATTTCGCTCACCGCTTCGGGTGTGGATCGCCCTAGCCCACCAAGCCCGGCAGCCAGCAATGCCGTTTTCTGGTAATTTTCGCTTTGGTCATTGTCTTGAAAATCATCAAGTGCACCATAATCAACGGTGCCCTCCCATCCCGGAGCGCCGGTCGCGAGCAGGGCCCAACCAAGCGATCCCTGTGGCACCTTGCCGCCCCAATTCACCGCCTGATTATCAAACCCGGCAGTCATCATCGAGGCAATCACCCGGTCTGCATCCGCCCCGCTGACCGAACCGGGCGCGATCAAGGCCGCCGCCCGCGCGGTCAAAACCAACATTCCGTGCAGTTCGTCAGGATTTTTTGCGCCGTCCCACAACGTCCGCATTGCCGCCACACGGCCAGCATCGTCGCTGGCCACATAGGCATCGCGCAAAATATCTGTCCGCTCTTTATATTCATCGCCAATGTCCGGATCTTCGGCAGCAGCGGCATAAAGATCGACCATTGCACGATTAGATAAAGCGCCGAGCGCAGCCGCTTGCGGTGCCACCTCCATTTTGGTCTTTGACGGAAAGCATCGGCAATTGCGCGCGCCAGCCGTCCATGTGACGGCCCATCAGATCATAGAGCCGCTCTGGTGGTTCAAGGCCAACGGCAACGCTGATCCCATGCCGCCAGGTGTTGAAACTGACGACTTTATCCCATTTCACGGAGACGGCACGACGGCCGTTTGTTCCCGCACCAATGGCTTTTTCGGACAGCAACAGGTCTATGCCTTTGGCCCACCCCCGGTTGCGCGCCTGATTCAGCAGCGACGTCGCCCGGCCCTGCTCCCCCGCCAGCGAAGCGCAAATGGGAACCGCCAGTCGCCATGTTGGCGCCGCAGTTTCCTTGGCGGCGGTTTCGGCATTGGGACACATGGCCGCCAGATCACCATTGGCGAGAAACACCGGCATCGCCACTTCGTGCAGCCGCTTGGAAAAACGGTCGCTATCCACTTGCTGGACCAATTGCCGGGCAACCAGCGCTTCGCCCATACGGAGGAGGAGCCAGCTGCGCTCGGCTGCCCAGTCTGCCCCATCGACATTTTCCGGCGTCGTCGTCCTGCTGGCCAGCAACCGCCGCGTCATGATCATGCCCCAGCGCGACGCGAGCGGCCCCTGCGTGTTGCGAAGAACGTTGCTCAAAAACTTGCCATCGGTTGCGCCAAAAGCATCTGCCGGAAATCCGCCCGAGCCATCCGAAATCAAGCCAATCTGCTTCAGTGATCGCCGCGACGTGGGCGGAACGTCGTAACGGATAACCGTATCTTCTTCGTCCTCCCCCTCTTCTCCTTCCTTCTTTTCAGAAGCGGCAGCCGCCGATGCCGAGGACGAAGATTGGGACGATGTGCGCGGGGCGGAATTGGAAGGAACCGAAGCAGATGGTTGATCGCCTGCATTTTTGGGCTGTTCGGGTTGCGAAGGCGGCGTCGGCGGATCGCCAAAACCGGGCGGCAATAGCAATTCCGGCCCCTGTTGGCCAAGTACCGGCAATGCGACACTCAAAGCCACAAGACTTGCTGATGCAACCACAATCAAAGGCAAACGCCGCGATTTCATATCAATCCTTGTTCTTGGCAGGCTCGACGACCTTATCAGGCATCGTCACCGGCTCCTCAACCCACTTCTGTGGTTGTTCGCTACCCAACCATTCAAAGAAAAACAACATCATGGTCAATAGCAGTGCCAGTGCAATCATAACCATTGCCCGGCTCCACCGGCTTTTATGGCGCAATTTCCATCCCCCCGACCCGATATTGGCAATCGCCATTGCACTGCTCACTAGCCGATATATAGGCCAGTTCGCAATGAATTCAGGATCATCCCAAAAACGGAATATCGCCGAAATCCGCCGACCGATCATTTTGATCGGAATGATGGGTGTTGGCAAAACCACGGTGGGCAGGATGTTGGCGCAGAAATTGGGAATTGATTTCATCGATTCGGACGATGCCATCGTCGAAGCGGCGGGTATGCCCATTACCGAGATATTCGAGCGCTTTGGCGAAGATTATTTCCGGGACGGTGAACGCCGCGTTATCGCGCGCCTGATCGATGGGGCGCCCAAAGTAATTTCAACCGGTGGCGGCGCCTTCATCAACGCGGAAACGCGTGCTTTGATTAAGCAAAAATGTATATCTATCTGGATCGATGCCGATGTCGATATGTTGGTTTCGCGGGTATCGCGCAAAAACACCCGGCCTTTGCTCATCGGCAAGGATCCAAGACAGGTTTTGACCGATCTCGCCGAAAAACGGAACCCGATCTACGCACTTTCCGATATTCATGTCCGCAGCGACACGAACCCGCACACCAACACCGTTGACCAGATTTTGGAGGCACTCGCCAAATGCACCGGATAGAAGTTGCCCTCGCCAATGCCCCTTATGACGTTTGCATCGCTCCAGGCCTTTTGGGCGAGGCGGCAAAGCATTTGGCTCCGCTGGCGAGGGATGGGCGCTTGCTCGCCGTGACGGACGCCCATGTTGCCGAATATGTGTTACCCGGTCTTGTAGACGCTCTGGCAGAGGACGGCGTCGGTATTGACCATTACACCCTGCCCCCCGGCGAGGGCGCGAAAAGCTGGAGCGAGCTGGAAAAGCTGGCAGACTGGTTGCTTGAACAGCATGTCGAGCGCGGCGACCATATCCTTGCACTGGGCGGCGGTGTGGTGGGTGACATCACGGGCTTTGCCGCGCACATCATCAAACGGGGTTGCCACTTTGTGCAAATCCCCACCACCTTGCTGGCGCAAGTCGATAGCAGCGTTGGCGGTAAAACGGCGATCAACGCAAGGCGGGTAAAAATCTGGTCGGGGCGTTCCACCAACCTTCGTTGGTGCTGATCGATCCCGATGTACTGGAAACCTTGCCGCGACGCGAACTGGGCGCGGGTTTTGCCGAAGTGGTGAAATACGGCCTGATCGACGACGCAGATTTTTTCAGCTGGTGCGAGGCCAATGTGGAAGAATTTTTCAAGGCGATCGCGCGGTACGAAGTGAGGCCATTGCCCATGCTGTAAAGGCCAAGGCGCGGATCGTTGCAGCAGGACGAACGCGAAACGCTTGGCGTCCGCGCGTTGCTTAATCTGGGGCACACCTTTGGCCATGCTTTGGAAGCAGAAACGGGCTATTCGGATCGCCTGCTGCACGGCGAGGCAGTTGCGGCAGGGATGGCGTTGGCCTTTCGCTATTCGATGCGGCGCGGCGAATGTGCGGATGGCGATGCCGCGCGGGTTTCGGCGCTTTTGTCGAAAGCGGCACTGCCGACTACGCTTTCGGAGGCAGGGGTTTCGGCAAGCGGCGAGGCATTGGTCGCGCATATGCTGCACGATAAAAAGCGCGAAGGCGGAACACTGCCCTTCCTGCTCGCACGCGGGATTGGCGAGACCTACCTTGCCAAGGATGTCGATCTGGCCGACGTGGCCGCTTTTCTTGATGGTGAGAAATAATAGATGATAACAGCAGGTTGAAATTAAACCGTAGCCCTGAGCCTGTCGAAGGGCGCTTTACGGATAAACGCCCTTCGACAGGCTCAGGGCTACGGTTTAATATAATGCTAGAAAACGTTAGATATGTCTCACAATGTTTTGATAATGGCAGAAAAATCGGTTCCGCCCTGCCCCGCATCATTAAACGCGGTGTAAAGTTCGGTTGCGCGCCGGGCCATCGGCGTATCGGCGTTCACCGATTGCGCTGCCTCCATAGCCAGTTTTAAATCCTTTAGCATAAGCGCCGTGGCAAAGCCGCCCTGATAACCATTGTCGGCAGGCGACACCGGACCAACACCGGGCACGGGGCAATAGCTGGTCATAGACCAATTTTGTCCTGATGATACCGAGCTGATGTCATAAAATTTCTGAAGATCGAGGCCCAGTTTTTCGGCCAAAGCAAAGGCTTCGCACGTGCCGATCATATGGATGCCAAGCAGCATATTGTTGCAGATTTTTGCCCCCTGCCCGGCGCCACTACCTCCTGCATGGATCACCGCTTTGCCCATCGCTGACAGTATTGGTTCGGCGCGCGCATAGGCTTCATCAGCGCCGCCCACCATGAAGGTGAGCGTTCCCGCATTGGCCGCGGCAATGCCGCCCGATACCGGCGCATCGACCATCGCATAACCCGCCGACACCGCATCCGCCGTCACCTTGCGCGCGGTGGCAACGTCAATGGTCGAACAATCGAGCAGGATCGCTCCCGCAGGGGCAACACCCAGAACATTGTCATGATAGAAACCGTCGACGATTCCGCCATTGGGCAGCATCGAAACGACGGCATCGACGCCTGCCATTGCCGCTTTGGCATCGGTAAAGGGCGTACAGCCATTCTCCACCGCCTTGGCAAGCGCATCTGCAGACAGATCAAAGGCATTGACGCCATGCCCCGCCTTCACCAGATTAGCAGCCATCCCGCCGCCCATATTGCCGAGGCCGATAAATGCTATTTTCATGTAGTCATCCCTTCACGCCATGCTCACCGACTATTATCGTCGTCCAGTCGCCGTCATGTTTCCGATACAGCCAAAGCAAGTATGCCGTCAGGAACACCCCACCCAGGAAAAATGCCGCTACGGCCAAAATCCAGGCATTGGCCGTAAAACCGTTGCGCCATACCGTCCAACTCGCCGAAAGCGTCAGCATTGTCAGAAAATCTAAATTGAACTGACCGGGCCAGGCCATTTTGGCCATGTCGCCGAAAAATACCGGCAAGAGGTTGAGACCATGGGTAGCGATAACTATTCCCGTATAACAAAGCAGCACCGCAAGCATTGTAAATAATAATGACGGAAAGAGCTTCATTTCACCGCCCCTTCCAGATACCAGCACGCTTCTCGACAAACGCCGCCATGCCTTCCGCTTTGTCTTCCGTTGCGGCGAGCACCTGAAAAATCCGGCGTTCCATAATCAGCCCTTGATCGAGCGTCGTTTCAAACGCGGCGTTTACCATTTCCTTATTCGCAATGGCGGCGAGCGGCGGCATCGCGGCGATTTCGGTGGCGGTCTTAACCGCTTCCTCGACCAGATCGGCCAGCGGCACAACGCGCGCAACCAAGACCGGCAGTCTCGGCCTCCGCAGCCCCCATCATCCGCCCCGTCAGGCACATTTCCATCGCCTTCGCTTTGCCAATGGCGCGCGTTAACCTCTGTGATCCGCCCATGCCCGGTGCCACGCCGAGTTTGATTTCGGGCTGGCCGAAACGGGCGGTGTCTGGCGCAATGATGAAATCAGCCAGCATCGCCAGTTCGCACCCGCCGCCAAGGGCAAAGCCGTTCACGGCGGCGATCCATGGCTTGCGCGTGGTTTTCACCAAATGGCTCGTCCAGCGGCCGAAGAAATCCTGCGCGTAAAATTCAGCAGCGGGCTTATCCGCCATTTCCTTGATATCCGCGCCTGCGGCAAAAGCCTTCTCGCCTGCACCCGTCAAAACCGCACAGCGTTGACCGGGATCGGCTTCATAGGCAGCAAAGGCGGAGATCAATTCTTCCAACACCAGCGAATTGAGCGCATTCAGCGATTGCGGTCGATTGAGCGTGATCAGCGTCACCGCCCCGCGCTTTTCGACAAGGATGTTTTCAAAAGGCATATCTATTTCTCCGTCGCCCCCGCGAAGGCGGGGGCCTCAGTAATTTCATGCAAAGCAGGCGGAATAAACCTCCTGCGATCCCCGCTTTCGCAGGGACGACAGGTTACAAGGCCTTCCATTCTTCGTTCGCGGGCAACGCGTCAAATATCGAATTGATCAGGTCATCGGTCACGCCCTCCGGCGTTGCCGGATCCCACTTGGGCGCATTATCCTTATCGACAATCACCGCCCGCACGCCCTCGGTGAAATCCGGACGGGTAAGCACGCGTGAAGCAATGCGATATTCCATCGCCATATTATCGGCAAAATCGTTCATCTTCGCACTGTCTGCCAATTGCCGGAGAGCGACCTTACAGGTTTGCGGGGACTTTGTGCGTAGCGTGGCCAGTTCTTTCATGGCCCACGAACTTTCTTCGCCCTCCAAGCTGGCGATGATTTCTTCCAAGCGATCCGACGCAAAATGGTGGTTGATCGGGAACAGATTATCGACAATCCGTGCCTGTGGCGGCGTGGTCGATAACGTACCCAAAATTCCGTCTATGCGATCAATATCCTCGCTCGCAATCCGTGCTTTGGCTTCGGCCACTTCGTCCGCCATTATGTAATGCGTTGCCAGCCCAAGTTCCAGACATTCCGGGCCGTCGAGCCGCGCACCCGTCAATGCCAGAAACGGCCCCACGCGCCCTTCGAGCCGGGAGAGATACCAGCCGCCACCGACATCGGGGAACAGGCCAATGCCCGTCTCTGGCATGGCAAAGCGCGTATTTTCTGTCGCCACGCGAAACCTTGCCGGTTGCGATATGCCAACGCCGCCGCCCATTGTAATCCCGTCCATGAACGCAACCACAGGCTTTGGATAAGTGAACAGCAGATGGTTTAGCTGATATTCGTCGTGAAAAAATTTCCGCCCCAAAACCCCGCCATCGTTCAACGCCGAGTTTCGCAGAAAATTGATGTCGCCGCCCGCACAAAAACCGCGTCCTTCGGCATGATCGATGATCACGCATTTCACGCGCTTCGATTTCTGCCATTTCAGCAGTATTTCGGTCATCGCATGGACCATCTCCAGCGTGAGTGCGTGGAGAGTAGCAGGCTTGTTCAGGCTGATAATGCCCGCATGGCCCTCGATGCGGGAAAGGAGGTCGCTTGTCATGAAATTCACTATGCCGTCGGGAGGGGAAAGAGTCGAGAGAGCTACTGCCCCATCTACTGCCTAAGCAGATCGCGGCCCACAATCATCCTCATCACTTGGTTAGTGCCTTCCAATATTGAATGGACCCGCAAATCGCGCCAGAAACGTTCGATGGGATAATCCTTGAGATAGCCATAGCCGCCAAAGAGTTGCAGCGCCTTGTTTACAATCTCGCTGCCATTGTCGGTCGCCAATCGTTTGGCCATCGCCGAAAAACGCGATTTGTCGGGTGACCCGGCAGTCACCTTCGCCGCCGCCAGATAAAGCAAAGCGCGCGATGCCTCCAGATCGGTTGCCATATCGGCCAGCATGAACTGCGTGTTCTGGAAATCGGCGATCGGCTGGCCGAATTGCTGGCGTTCCTTGGTATATTTGATCAATTCATCCAAGCAGCGCTGCGCCCCGCCCAGCGAGCAAGCGCCGATATTGAGCCGTCCGCCATCCAGCCCCATCATAGCGAAGCGGAAGCCATCACCCTCGGCTCCCACGCGGTTTTCAACCGGTACACGGCAATCCTCGAAAATCACTTGGGCTGTAGGCGAGGCATTCCAGCCGAGTTTCTTCTCCGGCGCGCCGAAATTCAAGCCGGGCGCACCCTTCTCGATCACGAAACAAGAAACGCCCTTTGCGCCATTGTCAGACGTGCGGGCCATGGCAACATACACGTCGTTATAGCCGGCACCTGAAATAAACTGTTTGGTACCGTTCAGCACATAATGATCACCGTCCAACCGCGCGCTGGTTTTGAGCGCCGCCGCATCCGAACCGGAACCCGGCTCTGTCAGGCAATAGCTCGCGATTTTCTCCATGCTGAGCAATTCGGGCATGAAGCGCGCACGCAACTCTGCGCTGCCAAAACTGTCGATCATCCAGGTCGCCATATTGTGGATCGAGATATAGGCGGATGTGGCCGGACAGCCATAGGCCATGGCCTCCATGATGAGCGCTGCTTCGAGCCGCCCAAGCCCAATTCCGCCATTTTCTTCGGGGATATAAATCGCGCCAAAACCCAGTTCGCCTGCGGCTTTCCACACATCGACGGGATAATGATGCTCCTCATCCCATTGCGCGGCAAAGGGCGTGATCCGGTCTGCGGTAAATTTACGCGCCATATCCTGAATGGCAATCTGGTCTTCGGTAAGGTCGAATTGGGTGGTCATTGGGGTTCCAGGAATGGGTCGATTATTGTGAGCTTCGCGTCGACGACGAGACCGTGGTGCATGTCTTCACTGTAGAGGGTCGTCGCGCCGTTTGCCAAGGCTACGGCAATCAATAAGGCATCGTAAAATGAAATCTGGTATCGATCTGCTATGCGTATTGCATCGTGGTGGTCATTTACAAGGATCGGCGCGATGAAAGATGCTACGCCAACAAGCACTGATAGATCGTCACGTATTTCAGTGGCGGTCCGCAGTCGCTTACGCATCGTCGCATTTGCATATTCATTCAACACCTGCACGCTAAGGAATTCACACTTGCTAAGTGCTGACTCAGCCACAACCAATTTTGCATTTTCAGTCATCGCGTAAATCGCGATGTTCGTATCCAGCGTTACCACCGATCCATCGCCGGACGCCAATTCGCTTCTTCGCGATCAAATTTCCAATCGTCGGGCAATTTCCAACGACGCTTGCGAATTTCTTCCAACGCAGCTTTCCGTCGCTCAGAAACCGCCATGTCCAACGCCTTTTCGAGTTCGACCTCCATGCCAGAGGTATCGATCAAATCACCATCTTTGATACCATATTTATCGACAAGTTCCCGGGGCAGACGCACCGCGAGACTGTTACCCCATTTGCCAACGTGCATTTTCATGACAGGTCTCCGAATATCCTGTTGGATATCCGCAAATTCCCCAAAAGTCAATTCGCGCGCAAGACCCGCTCATTAAACAGCCGCGTCATCTCGTCACGTTCGTTGCGTTCATACCAGCGCGGCCCTTTGGTTTCCTTGTCCCACGATAGCATCTGGATCAGCGTGCCATTGGCATGGGCGATCACGGGGGCGGGCAATTTTCCCATGGGATCGGCATAGGCTGCATCCGAAGTGATGATCGTCCAGCCATCGTCACGGAGCGCCTTTATCAAATCTTCGAGATAGAGTGCCGCAAGATCGGTTTCGTGAAGCAACAGCATATGCGCCGGAGCCCTGCCCAGCGTGCGCCGTGCGAGATTGTCGGCGAAATTGGCCGCGCCGACATGGGTTTCGATATAGAGCTTTTTCAGCGACTCATGATCCATGCGCTTGCCCGCAGCGGCGGCCTTGATCGTAAGATTTTCCAGATACCAGTCCCAGCCATCTGCGGTCACATATCCGTTCCGCAATCCGCGCAATTTTAGCCCTGCGCGGATTGCATCGCGTTTCACGGTGTCTTCGCCGCCTTCATCGAGTTGCGGAAACCGGAACCAAGGGCGATATCCCTTTTCCTGCTTCAATAACGCTTCCGCCTTGTCGATATTCGCCAAAAACTGGTCGGCAGCCACATCGGACAGGGCAATATGATCGGCGGTATGATTGGCCAGAACATGCCCGGCGCGCGCATAATCGCGAAGTTCACCTGCATGGATGGAACCCGCGCCAGCACGCCCCGGATTGGCAAAGAACGCCGCCTGCTTCACCCCCGCCCGCTTCAGCGCGGCGCGCAGCATTTGCGGACGAATTTGTGGCTCAAGAAAGCGCCGCCGCCCCGGGGCGCATCGTCAAAACTGATCGCAATCCGTTTGGCTCTGTCAAAATCGCGCGACGGGCTGCTCGCATGGCTGCCAACAGCGCCGAAAACCAACATCATCGCCAACACAAACGCCGACAGCGCCGCGACGTTGAACAGGATGATATAGCTCCAGGGCAGCCTTGCACATTGATATAGCAATTGGCGCACTGGTTGCGGCTCCGTTACTAATTGAACGCGGCTATGTTCCCAATCTTGCGGCAATTTTTCCAGTGCGGAAATTCAGGCCTTGTCCCAAAACCGGAAAGGATCACTCCTATGCCGCCATGATTTCCTTGCCGAACAGTACTTCGTCGCTTGGCAGTTCCTTGGCTTTTTCCAACGGCTTTGACACCCAGGTTTCGTTGATCAGATCACGCCATGTGATATTGTTATTGGTCCCATTGCCGCCCCACGATCCGCATCCCAGCGAAAACGTCTGCCGCATCCCGTTCCACAAATTGCCCGAGTTTGACGCCGATTGGGGCTGGTTGACCATCACCCGGCTGGTGCGCGTTGCGCTGGCCAGCTTCATGATATTGGCATCGGATTGCGAATAAATACCGCAGCTATGTCCTTGGCCCTGATAGGCTTGGATATCGTTGGTCAGCTTGATCGCTTCGTCAATGTCTTTCGCGCGATAAAGCGCCATCGTCACCGTCATTTTCTCGCCCGAAAATGGATGATCGGGGCCAGTAGCCCGTTTCGGGAACGATGAAGAATTGTCGCGTCGGAAGGCACGGAAAAGCCAGCATAATCCCCAATGAATTGCGGGGTTTGCGCCACGACTTTGGCGTTGATATGGCCATCGACCCAGATCGCGGCTTGAAGCTTGTCCTTGACTCGTCCGTCGACATGATGTAGCCGCCCTTGCCTGACCAATTTCGCCAGCATCTCGTCATAGATCGCATCGACCAAAATCACGGCATTGTCCGAAGAACAAGACGCCGCCAGATCGAGCGTTTTGGAGATGCAGAATTTTGTCCGCTGCATCATCCAGATCAGCGGTTTCATCGACGGTAATCACCGCATTGCCCACGCCCACGCCCAATGCCGGTGTGCCGCTTGAATAAGCCGCCGTCACCATGGCCGCACCGCCCGTTGCCAGCACGCGATCGCATTGGATCATCAATTCATTGGTCTTGTTCACCGAAGGGATGTCGATCGAAATCACCAGATCGGCAGGCGCGCCCATTTTGACGATGGCTTCGCGCATCAGATCGCAGATCAGCTTGTTGGTCAGCTTCGCACGCGGATGCGGGGCGACGATGATCGAATTGCGGCCTTTGATCGCCGAAATCGCCTTGATCACCGGCGTCGCCTCTGGATTGGTCGAAGGCGACAACGCCCCGATCACGCCCACAGGTTTTGCGATCTTCACGATGTTGCGCTCGCGGTCTTCCTCGATCACACCCACCGATTTATCGTCGATGATGTCCATCAAGGTTGCGCGGGTTTTACGCTGTATTTTCAGAAACTTCCCGTCATAATTGCCCAGCTGGGTTTCATCGACAGTGTGTTGAGCGATCATTTCCGCCGTCCCCGGCTTTGCCACCGCCCACACCATCGCGCGGATCAGGCGATCAACCTGTTCCTGCGTATAATTCTCGATCTGCGCCTGTGCCGCACGTGAACGGGCAACGAGCGCGGCGATTTCCGCAGCATCGTCGTTCAATTCCATCTTGAGGGCGGTGGCCATTTGGGAGAGCTCCTAATCGGGTTTTGCGAATGTTGAGACCTGTATAGCAATTTACTACCTTGTGTTGCAACGGCAGAAAAGGGGGACTTCGTGTTCTTCTGCATCGCAACAGACGGACATTGCGAACTGTGACAATAGAAGTCACACAAGTAACAAAATTACGCGTCAACACTGCTGACATTCTTTACAGTAGCTTGGAGCGAGGGTAATCGCCCCCCATCGCGGACCGATTGCGTATGTTTACACGCGCGCGTCACGATTTCACGCTCCGGGGCAACAGGCCCGGAACCAGAAATATAAGGACTGGAAACACATGAAAATTTTCACCAAGCTTGCGACCAGCGCAGCTCCGGCCGTTATCGGCTTGGCGCTCTTGTCCACACCGGCATTTGCACAAGACGCAGCTGCTGATGAAGCCGAAGCCGCCGATGACGCGCCAATCGTCGTCACCGGATCGCTGATCAAGAACCCCAACCTGGTTCAGGCCAACCCGGTCAATGTGACCACAGCAGACGCGATTGAACTGAAGCAATCGAACACCGCTGAAGAAGTGATGCGCGAATTGCCCGGCGTTGTCGCCAATATCGGTTCGGCTGTGAACAACGGCAATAACGGTGCATCCTTTGTCGATCTTCGTGGCCTTGGCTCCAACCGCAACATCGTTCTGCTTGATGGCAACCGCATTGCCCCCGCTGATCTTCAAGGTCGCGTCGATTTGAACAACATCCCGCTCGCATTGATCAGCCGCGTTGACGCACTGACCGGTGCTGCTGTGACCACTTATGGCGCAGACGCCATCACCGGCGTTGTCAACTTCATCACCAAGAAGGATTTCGCTGGCGTTGACCTTTCTGTGTCGAACCAGATTACAGGAAAAGGCGATGGCCACTTCCTGCGCGCCGATTTGACCGTTGGTGCGAACTTCGACGATGGCCGTGGTAATGCCGTGTTGAGCATCGGTTATCAGGAATCGGACCCCGTTTATCAGGGCGACCGCGACTTCTCGACCTTTGGCATCGATTCCTACACAGGCACCGTTGGTGGTTCGGGTACGTCTGTTCCTTCACGCGTAACGAGCACACGTCCGTTGATTGCTGGAACCCAACACCTTGCCCAAATCACCTACGATTGATCCACTCGGAAGCGTTGCAATGGCGGCACGCGTCAGATCAATGCCGCAGGTCAAGCTGTTGGCACGTTCGCGTTTTTCAACTTCAATCCCTACAACATTTTTCAGACGCCGTTCGAGCGTTACAACATCTTCGCTCAGGCAAATTACGAAATCAGCGATGCGGTAGAAGTTTACACACGCGGCATGTTCTCAAAGAACAATGTGAAGACGATCATTGCTCCATCGGGTTCGTTTGGTTCGGGCGTAACGGTTAACTTGAACAACCCCTATTTGCCTGCGACGTTGCGTAATCAGTTCTGTGCATTCAACACGGCAGGCGCAGGCGCATACACGCCGCTGTATGCACCCGGCAACATGCGCTGCTGCTGCAACCGCCACGGGGCCAACTGATGCGGCCTATCGTACGGTAAACTTCAACCTTGCCCGCCGTGCGATTGAAAATGGTCCTCGGATCAGCGATTACACCACAACGGTGTTCGATTATCGCATTGGTGCGCGTGGTGCGATCACCGATACGGTCGATTGGGATTTGTCGGCATCGTATGGCGAATCCGAAAATGTGCAGTCAATTCAGAACTATCTGTTGACCTCACGCGTTCGCCAGAGCTTGCTCGCCAACAACACAACGACCTGCCAAACCACAACGGGCGGTTGTATTCCGGTTAACTGGTTCGGTCAGGGTGGTGAAATCACATCTGCTCAAGCCGATTTCCTTTCGGATAACAGCACGACCACTGTAAAAACCAGCCTGTCTCAGGTCCGTGGCGTTGTTTCGGGCGATTTCGGATTTTCGTCGCCGGGTGCAGAAGAACCCATCGGTTTCGCCCTTGGTGGTGAATATCGGAAGTATCAGGCATCGCAGGCAGCCGACGTTCTTGCCAAAACCCCAGGTGAACTCGGTGGTGCGGGCGGCGCGGCTCCTGACATCAACGGCGGCTATGACGTCTATGAAGCTTATGCTGAAATCATCGCACCGTTGATCGAAGGCAAGCCGATGTTCCACAGCCTGACATTGGAAGGCGGCGCTCGCTATTCCAAATATACGGTCAAAGGTGGCGGCACCAACACCACGACCACCTATAAGGCTGGCTTCAGCTGGGAACCCGTTGAAGACATCAAACTGCGCGGAAACTACAGCCGTGCTGTTCGTGCTCCAAACGTTGCCGAATTGTTTAGCCCACTAAACACTGGACTGACAACACTGGCAACCGATCCTTGTGCTGGTGCGGCTCCAACCGCCAATGCTACATTGCGCGCGGTTTGTATTGCACAGGGCGCTCCAGCTGGGACCATTGGTTCAATTTTGTTCCAACAGCTGCACAAGCAAACTCGACTGGCGGCGGCAATATCAATCTGGAACCGGAAACGGCAACGACTTGGACCATTGGCGCTGTTTTACAGCCCAATTTCCTGCCGGGTTTCTCGCTTTCAGTCGATTATTACAACATCAAAGTGAAGAATCAGATTGGCACGCCGACTTCGGGAGACGTAATGGGCGCCTGCTTCGGTTCGGTTACTGCCGCCAGTGCCACTGACCCGGCTTGTACTACAATCCGCCGTAACCCGGTTACAGGCGGTCTCGACGGCGATCCGGCAACCACATTGGGCTTGCCGCAATCGCTCAGCAATCTTGGACGTTTGTCTACGGCTGGTATCGACGTGATCGCAAATTATCAACGCGATCTTGGCTTTGCTGAATTGGCTTCGGGCTTTGTGTTTAACTACACCGATCATTCGAAGTTTCAGGCAACGCCTTCTGCCTTGAACCGCGATTGCGTTGGCCTGTTCAGCCCCAACTGTTCGTTCACAGGTTCGTTGCAGCCGAAGTTCCAATGGTCGTGGCGCAATACCCTGACGGTTGATAAGATCGATATCTCATTCTTGTGGCGTCATATTGATGGCTTCAAGCAAGAGCCGGATGATATTGCCAACGGACGTGGCCCCGGCTTTGTGGGCGATGTTGTCACCGATGCTGGCACATTTTTCGTGAATGCAGCTTCGATCCCGTCAGCCGATTATTTTGACCTGACTCTGCGGTTCAACGTGAGTGACAATCTGACATTCACCGGAACCGTGCAGAACCTGCTCGACAAGCAACCACCAGTTGTGGGTAGCTCGATTGGTTCGGTCGCGTTCAACAGCGGCAACACCTATCCGTCGACATACGACGCACTGGGCCGTCGCTTTGCCGTAACGGCGCGCGTTAAGTTCTAATTCGTCACGTAAGTCTGAAAAGAGGGCGGGCAGCGATGTCCGCCCTTTTTTTTATCCTCCCCGGAACGGGGAGGTGGCAGTCCGCAGGACTGACGGAGGGGCCGCTATCCGTCGCGCCAAAGCTATCGGTTCAAATCTACCCGTATTCTCTTTTCCGCACCCGCCCCCTCCACCACTTCGTGGTCCCCCTCCCCGTTCCGGGGAGGATTTGAAGAAGCATCGCTTGACACCACCCTCCCCTCCCCCTTCTAACAACACCCATGAACCCCACCCTCGCCTCCGCCGCCATTGCCGCCCAACAGGCGTTGGATAAAGGTGCGGTCTCCCCCGATCTGCACTCCACGCTCGGCTGGCACGCGCTGCAATCGGGCGATTTGGCGGCAGCAGCGGGGCATTTCCAAAACGCCCTTGCCCTATCCCCTGCCGATCCCGAAGCACTCACCGGCATGGCACATGCCCTTCGCCTACAGGGCCGTTTGCGCGATGCCATTCTCCACTGCGATGCCGCGATCCGCGCGCAGCCGGACTATGCCGAGGCCTATCTGCAACGCGGCTTTGTGTTTGCCAGCGGCGGATCGATGGCCCGCGCGCAAGAATGCTATGCCAAGGCGGCCGACTCTTGATCCCGAAAATGCCGATGCCCATGCCGGGATCGCCTCGATCATGGCGCGCGACGGCGACAGCGCAGAGGGCCGCAAGCACGCGGCAAAGGCGCTGAGCCTCGATCCCGCCAACGCCATCGCCGCCGCAGCACTCGCCACGATGCAGATTGAAGCGGGTGAGGCGGCGGACGCAAAACTGCTGCTGGAGCCGCTGGCCAATGCCCTGCCCGATGTCAGCGCAGACCGTTCATTGCTTCTCAGCCTGCTCGGCGATGCCTGTTCGCGAACGGGGGACTATGCGGCGGCTTACGATTATTACGCCCGCTCCAAACAGGATTTTGCCGCAATCTATGCCGACCGTTTCGCCGACCGCCCGTCACACCGCGAATATCTCGATGGGATCGGCAAGCAATTGGCCGCGATGCCGATAGCCGCGCCCATCACACGCTCACCTCGACAATGCCGCCGACAAGCATCTGTTTCTGCTTGGCTATCCGCGATCCGGCAACACTCTGGTCGAGAATATCCTCGCCTCGCTGCCCGGTGTCGTGGCGCTGGAGGAACGGCCGACTTTGGTTGAGGCGGACATGGAGTTCCTGACCAGCGATGATGGACTCGCGCGTTTTGCCGCTCTGTCCGATGCCGAATTACAGCCCTATGCTGCCGCCTATTGGGACAAGGTGGCGGCATCGGGCATATCCGCCCCCGGGCAATGTTTTGTCGATATGGACCCGCTCAAAGGATCACGCTTGCCGTTGATCTCAAGGCTGTTCCCGCAAGCCCGCATCCTGCTGTTGCGCCGCGATCCGCGCGACGTGGTGTGGAGCTGTTTCCACACCAATTTCGCGCTTACCAATGCGGCGATGGATTTCACCACATTGGAACGCGCCGCGCGCCATTATGATGCGATGATGCGCCTGATCGATACAGCGCTGGATCGCTGCCCGCTCAATGTCCGCGAAGTCCATTATGAAGCGCTGGTCGGTAATTTTGATGCCGAAACGCGCGCGCTATGCGAATTTGCAGGACTGACTTGGAACGAAAGTCTTCGCCATTTTGATCGCACAGCTCAAAAACGCGGTGTTTCAACGGCCAGCGCAGGCCAGGTTCGCAAAGGGCTGTATGATGGCTCTAGACAATGGGATGCGTTATGCGGAATTTCTAAAACCCGTACTCCCGATCCTGCAACCTTGGATTGATAAATTCGGCTATTAGAACAGCGGGGAAGGCGCTTCCATCGACACCCCCGCCGTCTCGGCAACTGCCTTTGCCCAAGCCAGCACCATATCGATCTCCTCGCCATAAGCAGCACGGGCATCCGCATATTCTGCCTTTCGCTTCTCGGGCGTAAAGGCAGCGCCCGATTTGCTATGGCGCGAAAAGGCTGGGCCGCCAACGATTTCCGCAACCGTCTGCTGATCCGCCACCAAGCCATAATGCCGCCAGCACCGCAGCAATCGACAACGCAGGCTCCTTAGTCATCCGGTCCGCATCCAGCGTCGCAATCCGCTCCTGCCCCAGCTTTTTCGCCAGCCGCGCAAAATGCGCATGCTGTGCCAGCCAGCCGACCGCCGCCACCTGCAAATCGCTTTGCCGGAAATGATCGGCGGTCTCGAACCCCAGATCGATAAAACCTTCGCGCAAATAGCCTTCGAGCAATTCGCGCACCCACAATCGGCAATGCAGCCCCTTTCGCGCCACTGAAATCAAGAAGGTTTCGAGCGGCGCGAATAAAAACACGGCCTTCGCCTGTGGCCGCATCGCCATCAGCAGTTCAGCAAGCGGATTAATGAGGTTGGATGGCTTCACAATCACGGCTTCGTTGCCCTCAAATGGCCTAGCCATCAGGCGCATCGCTGCATCCGCCATCCGGGCAACGGCGCGGGGGTCCGCCCCACGCCGCCGGAACCCGACAATGTCGTTCAGCGTCAATGGCTCGCTTATCCCCATCGCCAACCCCGGGCGATCCAGCGCGCGCGCCAGCATCGTCGAACCGCAAAACGCCGAGTGGAACAGAAAGCAAATTTGCCCCTGCCCCAGTTCGGATAAACAATGCGCTGTCGCCACATCGCGGATCGGTTTAGGCGATCCCAGATACTCATCGGTTAGGAACGGTACGTCGGCGTGCTGTTCGCGCTCAAGCCGAATAAAGCGGAACGCATCCTCGCTTTCTACATAGCGATGGGCAAAATTGCGCGGATCGCTGATCTGGAAAATATCTGTGGCGGCCATGCGCCAGCGATAGCATCCCTGTCGCCCGCCGCAACTCCCGACTTGCCGCTGCCGCGCTGCCCGTTTAGACTTAGGGCAATGATCCAGGATACCGAAACCGCCCGCCAAGCCAATAGCGAGGGCATGGCCGCCATCAAATCGGGCGACAGCGACAGCGCCATTGCAGCCTTCGGGCGCGCGACCACCGCCGATCCCGCCGCAGGTCCGCTGTGGCGCAATCTGGCGCATGCCTTTCGGTTGGGCGGCAATGATGCCGGTGAAAAGGACGCACTTGAAAAGGCATTGGCGCTCGATCGGACGGATTTCATCGCGCATCTTCGTATGGCACAATTGTTCCAACGGCGCGGTGAAGAAACACGTGCGCTGCTCGCGTGGAATGGCGTCGAGCAATTGGCCGCCCACATGCCGCAGATTGCGCCAGCGATCCAATCGGAACTTGGCGTAGGTAAAGCCTATTGCACCGCACTCCGCATGAAACTTGATCATGCGGCAGAGGCGGTGATTATTTCTGAAACAGGCCGCACCGAAACCGACAATCGACGCATCCGCGCCTTTGTAGAAACCGCATTGGGCAAACGGCAAGTCTTTCAAAACCAGTGTGAAGGCCTTTATTACCCCTTCCTTCCCGCCGACGAATTTTTTGATCGAGAGAATTTCCCGTGGTTTGAGCAACTGGAAGCTGGCACCGCCGCAGTCAAAGCCGAATTGGAAGCGCTGCTCGCTGCGCCCGGTGAATTGATCCGCCCCTATGTCCGGTTGGACGAAGGCACGCCGCAAAATCCGTGGAGTGCGCTCGATGGCTCTCTCGATTGGGGTGCGTGTTTCCTGTGGGAATATGGAAAGCCCAATCAACCGGTGCTTGACCGGTGCCCTAACACGGCGAAGTTGCTTGAAAGCTTGCCGCTCGCGCGCATCGCTGGCCGCGCACCCAATGCCTTTTTCTCGCTGTTAAAACCGGGCAGTCTGATCCCGCCACACACTGGCGTCACCAATACCCGCGCGATCATCCATCTGGCGCTTGATGTTCCGCCCCAATGCGGCTTTCGAGTCGGGAACGAAACGCGTGAGTGGATCGACGGAACAGCATTCGCCTTTGACGACACGATCGAGCATGAAGCCTGGAACAACAGTAATCGGCCCCGCGCTGTCCTGATTATCGATACGTGGAACCCGCATTTGAGCGTCGCAGAACAACTCGCAATCGTCCGCTATTTCGAGGCCGCCGATGGCGCGTTGGAAGGCAATATCATGGCCTGATCAGCCTCTTCTTGCCGCAACCTGATTTGGCTGTTATCAGATTTCCAACAATCCATGCCGATGGGAAAGGTCCGTTAGACCATGTTTTCAAGCCTCCTCCTTTTGATTGCTGCTGAAGCGGCTACAACCGTTCCGGCCCCCACGCAAATTGTCGAACCCGATCCAAAGGCGATGACGCAATCACAGATCCGGGCGCACAACGCCCTCGTGGCACGCAACCATCCTTATTATATCCGGTGTGTTAAAGCTGCGGATACCGGTTCACTCGTGAAGCGGAGAGCCAGCTGCCGCACCAATGCCCAATGGGCCGCAGCAGACGAAGCCGGCAATCGCGAGGCGCGCGATATTGCCGACCGGATGTCTAGCAAGGCCGGAAATTCCAACTGACAGGCTCAGTTTCCAAGCCGTATCACCTTGATCCCCGTCTTTTCGTTGATATTGGCAATAAAACTACCCAGCGACCCTTTCCGGATTTTGATTTTGTCCCCTGCTTTGGGATATTGAGTCTTGCCATCGGTCTGCTTCCACCGCGCACCATCGGCCAATGTAAAAACCAACAAGCCGTCGGACGCCGAACGAAAACCGGTGATGGTGCTTTCGATCTCGGTCACTTCCTCGCTATCGCCCCCGCCAAATAGTTTTAGCTTTGGCAGGCCCAGCCCGAACAAGCCTTGACGCGCTTCCTTCATGGTAGCCCGGTCAGCCACAACCAGCTCCTTCTCACGGTTGGCAGCGGCCATGCTTTCCACCGTCTTGTCATAGCAAGCAAGCCGCTCGGTGGCATCAGCCACCGTTTTGCAATCGAGCACGGCCTGAAACACCGGCGGCGGTGCGCTATTATCTTCTTTGTCTTTGGCGATCGCAGCCGACGTCAGCGAAATGGATATAGCAGACGCATAAAGGACAGAAAAACGCATCGGTAACTCCTCAAAACCTGTGGCTCCATCTACGCGCCTGCAAGCGTCGCCGTCAATTAGCATGGGCATTTCAAAAATCACTGGCAGGATGATGCCACCCTTGCTAAGCGCCCCTCCACCACGAGGCACCCATAGCTCAGCTGGATACAGCCCTTCGCTCCGAAGGCAGGTGTCAACGTAAGAATGAACAAATTGGAGGTAATTTTTACGAGGTTTTTCAAGAGATTATGAGCGAGGTCAAATCGACTTCACACAGCTAATTTTTCCGCGTAAGCACCGCGTAAGCAAAAGCACCCGTAGCTCAGCTGGATAGAGTGTCGCCCTCCGAAGGCGAAGGCCACTGGTTCGAATCCAGTCGGGTGCACCATTTCGGAACAAAGCTGGGCACTGCGCCCAGCTTTGTTCCAGTCCCCGCACCAGCGGCGAGGGTTTGGAGCAGATTGCTCTTTGATCCCATGATGCGAACTTCGCCGGTATCGACCTCTACCCGCTGGGCAAGAGCGCGGAAATGGTCGCGGCGGTAGCCGCCGCCTTCTATCCTCATCCGTTCGCGCGCGGTGCTGGCAAACTTACTGAGCATTTGGGGCGTGATTGATTTCCGGCTGCTGGTGTCGAGCATTGCTGTGGCACGGTCAGCATCGACGCGGGCCTGATCGCGTGTGGCTTTGAGGCTTGCTTTGAAATCAGCATCATCAAGGTTTGCCACGCCGCCTTCGATTGCATCGTAAAGGCCCTTGAGGCGTAAATCGGTTTCGGTCGCGCGCTTGTTCAATTCCGCGATATGCTGCTGCTTACGCTCGGAACGCTCCTGCCGCCGGTCAAGAACGGTCGATAGTATCTCTTCAAGCCGTGCGGGGTTGAGCAATCGCTTTTCGAGATGACTGGCAACAAGGTCATCCAGCTTTTCCATCGGCACAGTCATGCCCGCGCAAGCGGCCGGCGCCTGCCGTGCTTTGGTCGAACAGGTGTAATAGCGATAATGTCCGCACTTGCCGGTGCGGATGGTCATAGCCCCGCCGCACTTGGCGCAGTGAATGAGGCCGGTAAGGAGCGTCGGCCCGCCAACGACATTCAAACGGTCCTAGGCCAGCCAAATCCGAAGCGTTCAACATAGTATTGTTCGTAAAGATATTGCAAGTCCTCCTCCCAATGCTCGATTGCAACGCTATAGTCTGCCGACATATGGCGCTTGGTTCGGATTACATAAGCGATGCTCTCCGCCATTTTTCTTAGCCTCACTGGTTGTCCCGGCTCTCCCCATTGCCGCATGTAATCAGGTCCATTGATCGGAGGTAAGTAGCCTTCAAATATCCGCGCCAGCTTGATTTGCCGATGCGCAACATTTGCCTCCCCGCTCTTGCCGACATGATAGCCGAGATATCCGAGGACACCCTCCGAAAATTCTGAAATCGAGTACTCGCCATTCCCCGGAGAGGATGCGGTCGATGGCCATTTGAAATGCTCAGGGTCCAGCCGCGCCAATATAGCCCGCCGCTTCCATTCGCCCTCGATTGCTTCAGTCAAATCCGAAGCGAGCGCTCGGAAGGCGTTGGTCTGATTGCCCGGTGCCAGCCTGACAATATTTTCGCGCCAAGAATTGAGCAGTTCGTCGAAACTCTTTTGGTCAATACCAGCAATAAAGCGAGCCGCAGACCTTTGTCGCTCCATCATTCGTTCGGCTTTGCCGTCGGGGTCGCTGACCATGACCAAAATGGACGCCCGTGCGCGAATACCGTTCCTTGAACTTTTAACTTTGACTTTTTGAACTGCACTCGCCTTCGTAAGTCTATGCTTTTTTGCGACAGTCTTTTTAGGTTTTTGTTTCTTGGCTGTGGGCAAGGCAACAACCGCTTGAGAGGAGCGGGCTGGTGACGCTGGCTTGATGTCTGCAACCTTTTCACTCACAGGCTTGGCAACCTGAATTGCCTTTTCGGATGCGATTTGCTGCCTAGATTTGACAAGGCCGATCTTGGTAAGTTCGAGTTCCAACGCGGTCGGTGGCGTTCGCGGATTAATGGTTTTGCCCTGTTTAGGTTTGGGACTTTTCTCTCGAGTTGCAGTCGCTGCCCCGCCCTTCTTGACCGACAGGGCGGTAATTGCATCTTCACCCCAAATCAGGATCGTCGTTTTTGATAGCAGGCCGCTTTGCTGTGAAGCGAGGTCAATGGCCGCATCGATTTTCCGGTCTCGGGCTGTTTTATTTCGTATCGCGATTCCTTTTCTTGCCATCAGACTGCACCCCGCACCGTGGCGCAGTAATACTGGGATGCGACAATGAGCGGCGCAACTGGCGTAGGAAGAAAGGCGGCTATCACACTTCCGTTACCACTGTTCCAGAACGCGGTGATACGGCCAGCCCAAGGAATACCATCATCGCCTGATTGAGACGGACAACATCCGCTTCATCGAGTCGCCCCACCAGCGCGCCCAACTTGGACTTGGGAACGGTGGCGATCTTGTCCACCATCATCCGGCATGGACTGAGCAGGCCATTCTTCTCGCTGGGTTCAACAAGGAGCCTGAACAAAGGCGCTTCGCTTGGGTCTGTGGTGAAAGCGCATATGGTTATCGACGCAGTGGCATCAAAGCCATCATCTTGCACAATCACTACCGGTTGGGGCTTACCCGCATAATCGCTGCCGCCCGCAGCCGTCCAAACCTCTCCTCGCTTCATTTAGGCATCCCAGTCAGAAACGGCGTCAATGAACGCCTGATCCTCGGCGGCATGGCCGCTGGTGGCGACCATCAATGATTGGCGGTGCGCTTCGGAACGAAAGGACGAGGCGCGAACATCGGGCACCCATATCTGAATAGGCCGCAATCCTTGCGCGCGAAGGCGATCACGATAGGCGCGCACCTTATCGCGTGCCGGGTTGCGTGGTGACATGGCACCCATGAATAGACTCCCAAAATGGTGACATGTTACCTAGCATAGTTTGCCGCCTGCGCCAAGATGTTTCGGCGTGTTTCGTCAGCCTGCATACATGGGCCACAATCCTACAGCCCCAATCCACGCGACCTACCAAATGACCAATCAACACCGCCTCCGGGCATGGCGACACCGGAGATATGCTTGCCCAATTGCTGCTCAAGGGTTTTCTCCCACGGCACGAGACTGAAGCCCAAGCCCCCATCTTGCGTAAAACTCTCAATCATAGCGAACTTCCCGCTGGCAAGCTGGGTTGTGTCCACTACTTGCCCCATAACGTACTTGCCGGGGATTGCTGGCTCCCACGTCCGCCCGCGTTCGGCGGCAAGCGCCTTGCCGGCACGTTCAAAGTCGCCCTGATTGAGTTGCTGGATCAGGTCTTTGGGCGCGCGGACGCGGCCATTGCGACCTCCGCTGGATCGGTCGCTACCGATGTCTCAAGCATAACTTCGCCCGTAGCCGCTCACCGGCCTTTCTTTGTATCGGCGGCACAAGGGGCCGCTGTTAGTCAATCGTTGCTTTTAAGCTTGAGCTGGTTTTTTCCGCCACGCAGTTCAACGCGCCCACCACCCCAGACAAATTCCCCAGAGACGCTTTCGGGTAACCGGATGGTCGCGCGAAGCGTTTCGCCGTCGCGGCGATAGCGGACGCTGATCATTCCCGATGGATGCGCCATCGCTGCCTCTAAGCTCTTAACGTTGCCCAGATGCGGCGCAATCCGCACTGTCGCAAAGCCCGGAGAAGCTGGCTGAATGCCCGCGACGATGCGTAACAAATCGGCGGTCGGATGTGCGCTCCACGCATGGCTGTCGGACCGTGTCGGGTCTGGCTCTTCGGGCCAGGTCGTAAAGTTCTTTGCGAGCATCGCGCGCCAATTGCCGAGCATTTCCGTGTAGCGGTCACCAAGGCCGGCATGATCGAGCGCGCGGACCAGATAGAAGGCGAAGTAATAGGTGGTGCCGGTGATCCCTTGCGGCGCAGCGATGCCATTATTGCGGACGGTGATCCGGTCAAGGATGTCCCTATGCGCCGCTTTTGGTGCGACATCATAAAGCACCGCGAGTGCATTGGCGTGCTGACTAAATACCGTTTTGTCAGGATTGTCTGCATAAAGCCCGCGCTCGGCGGACCAGCACAACGCGTTTACAGCCTGTGATAAGCTATCGGCAGAGGCGCGATTTGCCTCGGCCAGTCTGGCCTCACCCACGTGCTTGTTCAAGATCGGCGGATTGCTTCAACGCGCCAATATTGAGCAGGGTAATGATGCAGCGATCCGACTTTGGGCGCTCATCGCGTGACCACGGCGCGTTGCTGAGCGATGGCCGCCAATCGATGAATTCCCAGCCGGGCGTCGTGCCGACCAGACCATCCGCGCCGACATGCCCGCGATAATATTCCAGCACCGAGCGCATACCCGATAGGCTGCGCTTCAGCGGTGCTGTATCCGGCTGATGCCGCCAATAGTCATGGAGCATCCCGATCCACAGCAGCGCGAAGGGCGGGATCGATTGACGCTCTTTCGCAGGCCAGCGCGACTGGGGAAGGCCGTTCACCTTTAAATCGTCAAACGCCTCAATGGCTTGCACGCCAAGCCGTGCATCACCGCTGACCAAATAGGAAATCAGCGCTTCAATTCTGGTATCGCCGATATATTGCAATTGCTCCCAATAAGCCGTGTCCATGAATGTCTCATGGGCATCAAGCTTCACGGTGTCCCAGCCGACCTGCCATATCCGGTTGAGCGCAGGATCGTCGCTCTCAAACCGCGCGCGCGTTTCGAACGGGTAGCCAGTGGCATAGCGAATGAACTTTTCCAGCCGCAGCGGTTCCGCGCCGGTCTTCACGCGCAACTCGACAAATCGCCAGCTCCGCCACCAATATGGCTGAAACACGCTATTGCTTGCGCCATCGGGGCGGAATGTGTCGGTCAGCCCAAGCGCCTGCCCGCCGGTGATCTGCGCGCGGTTGGGCAGGGTATTCTTGTCGGAACCATATAACGCCTCGCTATAGGTCAGCGTGATCTCCGCACCTTGGCCGCCACTAACGGTCAGCGACGGGTAGGCGGCTTGCAGCGCTCCCGCATCGATCAGCAACGTCGCATTGCTGTTTGCAGGGATGGTCAATCGGTGCCTTTGGAAATCGCGATGCGCCAACGCCTTCGCCGCGTACCAGATGACCGGCGGAAAGCGGTTGGTAGCGCATCGGTGGCAGCCGGTCCTCGACAAGCGTCCAAGGAATCGTCTGGCTGGGTAACACCGCATCTACCGAAGCCACCCAGTCGGATGCCGTCGTTGCCGCTGCCAACCAATCGTCACGCCGCAACGCCGCGTCATGCGTTTCCGGCGGGGATGCAGCGTAATATTTTCCTGGACCAACCGCCTTGGCCAGCTGCGCGGGGCCAGATGTAACCGAACGTGAGCCATCAATACGCACACGCCATTCAGGTCCGGTGTCGATCAATTCACCAAGTGGTATTTCGGCAACGGTAAGAATGAATCCCGTCTTCGCCGAAATTTGAGACAGACCAGAAACCGCTCCATCATTCCAGACTTGTGCCGCGATCACGTTCCTTCCGACCCGCAAATAGGGCGCAAGGTCGATCAAGCGGGTGCGCCAGTGGGAGAGGTCACCGCGAGCAGGACCAGCGCCTGCCCGCCTGCCGTTGACGAACAAAACATAGCGATTGTCCGCGCTCACCCGCACAAGCATCTGCGCGGGCACCCGCTTGAGTTCGACTTCGCGCCGAAACTGTAACGCGGTGGGTTTGCGCGGATCGGCGGTCTGTAGGGCGGGATGCGTGATCCAGCGCTCACTGGCTGCCGCTGGGCTGGCCATTGCGCCCAAAAATAACAAAACGAGAGTTTGGATGATCCTGATGACGCGTTCAATCATTAAAGTTTCCGCCTTTCTCAGCGTGAAGGAGGCAGGCGCGATACGCAACGAAAGCCGATATGGCTGGCGCTGGTGTCAATCGGCTGGGCATAGCGCGCTGCCGGGCGGTAACGCTTACAATAGCTTTCGGCGCAAAGATGCGATCCGCCTTTTAAGACTTTGCGGGGTATGCGGACCGGGTCTGATTTAACGATACTGCCGCCGCGTGTGCCGCCGCGCGGATTGGCTGGGATGCAGCACGCACCCATCCGTTTTTTCTCATTACGGGGCTGGGCAAACCAGTCGTCGGTCCATTCCCAGACATTGCCGATCAGGTCGAAAAGGCCGTATCCGTTCGCGCGGATAATTACGAACGGGAGACGTGCGGAGCCAACCGTCGGCCAAGCTATTGGCATGGGGAAAACCACCCTGCCAATAGTTTGCCAGCATCGCGCCAGCCGGGGCCAGTTCATCGCCCCATGCGTAGGCAGCGCCGTCTAATCCGCCGCGTGCTGCAAACTCATATTCGGCTTCAGTCGGCAGTTCCTTACCAGCCCATGCAGCGTAAGCGTCCGCATCTGCATAAGCGACATGGACCACAGGATGATCTTCAATCCCATCGATTGAACTGCCCGGTCCGAGCGGCGTGCGCCAAGTGGCACCCAGCCGGAAATCCCACCAGCAGACCGACGACAAATCAACGGGACCGGCAGTGGGTTCAAACACCAGCGATCCGGGTTGCGCCAGTTCGGGCAACAAGCCGGGATAGTCCCTCGGATCAGGCGCGATCTCGGCGAGCGTCACATGGCCGGTTGCGGCAACGAAGCTTGCAAATTCGCCATTGGTTACCGGTGCTTCGTCAATCCAGAAGGGATCGACACGCACTTGCCGTACCGGCGCTTCCTCCGGGTAGAATGACTCCGATCCCATGGCGAATGTCCCGCCGGGCAGATGGATCATCCCGTCAGTCAAAATCGACCGTCACATGCGGGATGTCGCCTTCGATTGCTCCGCGCGGGGTGTGATAATTTGTCACGGGCACGCCAAGATCGCGCCCCACATCAAGCGTCTCTCCGCCGCCCGATGGCATCAGCACCGCGCTGGGCAATGGCACCCGCGCCAACTCAACGGCACCCGAAGAGAGCACCACTTCTGCGCCTTTGCCAGCGCCGAGCGCGGTAAACCGCATCTTCAACTGGCTGGTGCCTTGCGGCAGGGGCTGGGTCGCGCGGACCTGCGCTATTTCCGCAGGATTGGTCGAGCGAGCGAAGATGAAGCTTGGATGGCCCTTATCGAGAAAGAGGCTCCAGCCGCCAAAATGGCTGCCCATCGCCACCACGACGCCCGACGCATCGGGCTTGGTAAGCTGTAGATCGGCGACCACTGTGAAGGAGCGCCCGAACAGGATCGGCTCGGACAGGGCGGGCAGGCTAACGTCCTTGCCCCAGAAATCGAAGTGCTTCCGGCCCGATCCGCGCATCATCTCGCGATCAGCGCGACCGGGGCCAAAGCGATGATCGAGCGGAAACACGTTGTTGCGTTCCGCCTGTTGTTTCCAAAGCGTCAGCATCGTTTGCAACTGGGCAGGTTCTTTGGCGGCAACGTCCGTCGACTGGGAGAAATCCCGGGTGAGGTTATACAGCGTCCACTCCATCTTGGGGCGCGTGCCCGAAGGCGGCAGGTTTTGCCACGAGGGGCGACCGTCATCCCCGCTCAGGAACCAGCCATTGTGATACAGCCCGACCTTGCCGCCGATTTCGAAATATTGCGTGCGCGGATGGGCAGCTTCGCAGGCGAGCAGGCTGGGGAGCAGGCTTTGCCCGTCAATCGGCTTTTGCGCCACGCCCGCCACCATTTTTGGCGCTGGCAGTTGGGCGGCATCCAGCACAGTCGGGGCAATATCGATCAAATGGCCAAATTGCGGGCAGATACTGCCGGGTTTCGCTACATGTCCGGGCCAAGACAGGATCATGCCATTGCGGATGCCGCCCAGCATCGAAGCAAATTGCTTGGTCCACCGCAGCGGCGTGTTCATCGCCCAAGAGAAACCCGCGGGATAGCTTTCATAGGTCATCGGCCCGCCAAGACGATCGGTATTGGCTTGCAGCCAAGCATCCCCTTCACCTTCGCCAACATGGCCCATGCCGCGCATTTCGTTGATGGTTCCGGGCGGGCCCTGCTTCGGCACTGGCACCGTTGTCCCCGGCAATCAGCGCAACCAGCGTGGTGTCAGCCAGCCCCATGCGTTTCAGCTCATCAAGGACGCGGCCCAGCTGCTCATCCTGAAACGCCAGTTGGGCGGCAGCGACTTCCATGGTGCGTGCAGCAAAGGCCTTTTGCCCTGGCGTCAGCGCGGTCCATGCAGGAATGCCTTCGGGGCGCGTGGTGAGTTTGGTGCCGCGCGGCACAATGCCGCCCGCCAGCTGACGACGAAAACTGGCTTCGCGCAGCGCGTCCCAGCCCATATCGAACTGGCCCTTGAACCGGGCGATATATTCGGGCGGGGCCTGATGCGGGGCATGCGTGGAGCCGGGGGCGAGATAGGCCAAGAACGGTTTGTCCGGCGCTGCCGCCTTTTGGTTATGCACCCAGCTGATCACATCATCGGCCAACCGTTGATCCAGCAATTTGCCCGCGCCTTCATCGGCATCAACCCGGTTGGTGCCGCGATAGAGAATGGGGTTATATTGATCGGCGTCGCCGCCGGGAAAGCCGAAGAAATATTCAAAACCGAGGCCCGTCGGCCACGTATCGAACGGCCCTGCCGCGCTGCGTTCGCCGGTGGGTATGTTGTGATGTTTGCCGAACATGGCAGTGTTGTAACCGTTGAGCTTCAGAACCTGCGCGATGGTCGCGGTCTCGGGCAGGATCTTTCCGCCATAGCCGGGATAGGCCGCTGGCAGGTCTGACAGATAGCCTACTCCGGCATTGTGATGGTTGCGTCCGGTCAACAACGCGGCGCGGCTGGGGGAGCAGATGCCGGTGGTGTGGAAACGATTATAGCGCTGTCCCTGCGCCGCCAATCGCTCCATGTTGGGCGTCGGCACCGGGCCGCCGAACGCGCTCGACATGGCAAAGCCCACATCATCCGACATGAACAGCAATACATTGGGCGCACCTTGTGGAGCGCGAAGCGGCGGTTGTGGCGAGGGTTTTGCATCAAGCACGTGTTCGGCAATCGTCCCTGAAAATGGCGCGGCAGGGATGGGTAAAATGGTGCGGTCCTGCGCCATGGTTTGGCTGAGGGGCAGCAAGGCCAGCACGGCACAGGCAAATTTGTATCGCGTTTTCATGGCGTGGTTCCTTCCGGCAGAGGCGCGCTGAGGGCAGCAACAGACATCGCAAGCGCATCCTCGAACAGGATGCGTTTGGCATCGGATGATTGGTCGGGGCTTTGGTCTATAATCAACAGCATCGTCGCCAAGAGGCTGGTGACCAATCGCAAACGGGTCTGTCCGCCTGGACGTTGACTTATTCGGCAGCAGCTCGATCAGCCGAGCAACCACCCGTCCGGTCTCAGGAAATTCCTCGCTGAGGTGGCCACGGACTGCCATCCGGCCCGAGCGTTCCAGTCCGAGCAGGAAGCGGGCATAGCTGTGCCGCCCAGCGGCATCGGTCTGCTCGAACAAGGGCAGAGCAAAAACGCGGAGCAGCGCCTTTATGCATGTGCCCAGTCCGGCCCCATCAACTTGTGCCAACAGTTCGCCCCGGCGGCGGTCGATGTCGGAAAGCCGATGGCGCAACACCGCCTCGATCAGTCCATTTTTGTCACCAAAATGATAGGCGACGACATTGGTGTTGAGTGAGCCGATGGCCGCGCCGATCTGACGGGTGGAAACGGCTTCGACGCCATCGTCAGCAAATAGCCGCTCCGCTGCCTCGATGAGCGCAACCTGCGTGGCCATTCGCCGGGGATCATCGCGCGTGCGGGGTTGTGGTGCTCGGTTGATTTTCATTTGTGTTAATTAAGGCAATCGCATTAAATGTGTCAAGCAATCGGCGTTTTTTGGCGCGAAGCGGCCCTCCGGGTTAACGCAAGATATTTGAGAGGAACCAAAAATGACTGCTAGAAAATCGAAGAGCGTGCTTGCAGCAATCGCACTCGCATGTGCGGGCGGAATTATGACGACACCCGCAATCGCCCAAACTGCCATCCCTTCAGCCGAGCAGGCGGCCCCAGTGCAACCCGGTCCTGCGATCAATATCTGGCCGGGCATGGCTCCGGGATCAGAAAAGTGGCGACAGATTGAGATCGAGCATGATTACCGCGATGGCGGTGGGCGCATTGTGCGTAACGTCGTCACGCCAACACTGACACCCTATTTCCCGCAAGCTGGAACCGCGAACGGCACCGCTGTGATCGTTGCACCCGGCGGCGCATTTACGATGCTAGCCATCGAAAATGAGGGACGCGCGGTGGCACGGTGGTTGGCGCAGCGCGGCATCACAGCGTTTGTCCTCAAATACCGGTTGGCGGAAACACCAGCTGATCCCGCAGAATTTGGTCGCGGAGACATGGCGGCATCCGCGAACCGAGCAACGGGGGGGAACCGAGCAACTACACCGCCAAACAGTGTCGCGTTGCCGCGCCGGTCCGCCGACGCCAGTGCGTTTGGTATAGCCGATGGCATCGAAGCCATCCGGTTGATCAGGCAACGCGCAAGCGAATGGGGCATTGATCCACAACGCGTCGGCATCGTCGGCTTCTCAGCTGGCGGCAGAGTTGCCGCGGGCGCACTTTTGAACACCGATGCTGCAGCACGTCCAAGTTTTGCGGCCCCCATTTATGGCGGCGTCTTTGGTGCCAGCAACCTCAAAGTGCCGCGCGATCTCCCTCCGGTGTTTCTTGCGACGGCGAATGATGATTTCGCGGCACCGACCGTCATTCAACTCTTTGACGCTTTGCGCGCAGCCGGGGGAGCACCCGAACTGCATGTCTTTTCCGAAGGCGGACACGGATTTGGCATGAACCCGCAGGGCACGACGAGCGACAAATGGATACAGGATTTCCATTGGTGGATGGAGTCATCTGGCCTCTTGGCGGAACGCGGCACAATTAAACTTGGGCTTGATTCTCCCTTGCGGCAATGGCTCAGCAACCCAAAAGCGCGTGCAATTCTGGAACGGCACATTCCGGGAATGTTAGATAATCCCGCTATCCAGTCAGCGACGTCCCATTCAATACGCACCCTCGCACGGTTTGCGCCGGATCGACTAACGCCTGCCATTTTGCAGGCAATCGATGCTGACGTAGCGGCACTACAAGGAAAATGAACATGATAACGCGTCGTCAATTTGCTAGCCAGGTCGGCATGGCTTCTCTCGGGCTAGCCTCGGCTGGCGTCTTGGCAGGTCCGTTACTGGCCGCAAACACTGTCCAACCACCGCCCTTTGATATCATGCCCTATGTTCATCCCGAGTTACGCAAAATCGTGCCACGGCTTTTGCCCATGACAGCGGTTGTCCCGTCAGCAGAGACTTTGTCAGCTATGCGCGCGGATTCTGCAGCTTACGCAATGCCCTTGCTGCCTGCCCCCGCTTGGAGCGAGCGCAGCATTCCCGGCGCAGCGGGCGCACCCGATGTGCGGATATTCATCATCAACGCAAAAACAGAATGGATCGCTCCGCCCCTGCATCCTGCATACCCACGGTGGCGGCTACATCATCGGTGATGCCAAATCCGGCATCCGTGCGCTACAAGAAGTGGCGGCCGCGCTTGATTGCCTGATCGTCAGTGTCGATTATCGCCTCGCACCCGAAACCCGCTTTGCCGGGTCACTCGAAGATAATTACGCGGGCCTCAAATGGCTTTACCAGAACGCGCATGAATTGGGTGGTAACAAAGACCGGATAGCCGTGATGGGCGAAAGTGCGGGCGGAGGGCACGCCGCCATACTCGCCATTGCCGCACGCGACAGAGGCGAAATCCCCCTCGTTTATCAAGCGCTTATTTATCCGATGCTCGACGACCGGACGGGCAGTACGAACAGGAAGCCGCCGATGATGGGCGCCGTGATCTGGACAGAGGCGCATAACCGCTTTGGCTGGACATCATTCCTCGGCGTTCCCGCAGGGTCGCGGCGTGTGCCAAAGGGGGCTGTGCCAGCGCGGGAGCAAAGCCTGAAAGGCCTGCCGCCCGCCTTCATCGGCGTGGGTTCAATCGACCTGTTTGTCGATGAAGATATTGCCTATGCCCAGCGCCTGATCGACCACGGCATCGCTGCCCAACTCCACGTCGTGCCGGGCGCTATTCATGGCTTTGATGTCATGCCTGGTAACACCATCGGGCCAAAATTCCGGGAAACGCTGATCGCGGCGCTTAAGCAAGCTTTGGCCTGAATTTTTCTGCGTTTTTTTTGGAGCATAAATATGACCCTAGCAAGCGACGTTGAACTGCCCAGGGGTGCGTGGAACAGCATCGACCTTTATGTGGTTTGAGACCGCGCGATCCATGTGCTGAACGGCGTGCCGGTGCTGTCGATCACCAACATGAACGGCGGCAAGGATCACCTGCCGCTGACACGCGGCAAAATACAGTTGCAATCGGAGGGGTCGGAGACGTTTTTCCGCAACGTGACGCTGCGGCAGATTGAGAAGCTGCCAAGAATTCAGATTAAGCGGTAAAGGCGCGGACTATGTATCTGCATATTTTCCTGTCCGCCGGCAAGACAGCGCGACTGCGGGCATGATTTCGGCTTGGTGAACATTTTCACGAGCAATTTGAGAATTGAAAATTTAGCTTTTCGGTCCTTCCAAAACCCTAAACCAATCTCGAATTGCTAGCTTTAGGCGATCAACCTCATCCTCCGCCAAAATGCCGCAGTGTGCGATAGTGCCACGCAGCATGTTAAGAGCCGCCATCACTCGCGAAACCGCAGATTGGTTGCTCAGCATCCCCGCTAAGTCAGACCAGTTTGCGCGAATAACGTCTCCAAGCTGGCCAAAGGTCGTATAATCGATGTCATCTTCTGATCGAACTGTAACTGCAGCTTGTGCCTCGCGCTCTCTGTTCTTTCGGACTTCCTCTAGGACGCCGGGGGGAACGTGCGTATCCCACCAATTTGCGCCGTGCGCTGCCTCCATCGTCTCAACAATAAGCCGCCGGATGTCATTCTCTAGAAGATAGAATATCTCGTAATAGCGCGACATATGCGCTGCATTTTTCCGGTTGGCGAGGTCGAACTGCTTGATAAAGGGTTCCAGCTTGCTCGATCGTCCGCATGGCTAAGCGCGCCAGAGTTGCCCGTGTCGAACTCTGCCAACGTCGCCCTTAGGCCAGTTTCGATCACTGCACATTTGAGCAAAAACAATTCGACGGTATGGTCGCTCATGTTAGCAGGTTCGCCTTCAAGCTCCTGAAGATGGCGTTATACACCTCGACGTTCGTTGTCTCTGGTAGGATCACGTTAATGTTGTAGGCAAGTTGTAGCCGCCCCGAATTGCCGCCGATTTGGTCGGAAATTGACGCAGTAGGAACGTTATTTAATGAAGGGGAGTTGACTTGCTTTTCAGAAATATCGCCTTCCCGAGCTTGCTTTGCATAGTCTTGAAATACTTGAAAAGTGTTCAGAATGGACCGAACAATAGGTTCCTTTTTCGGAAGTCCCGTGATCGCCACGATAATGTCTACCAGCGCAGCGTCGCCTGCTCTATGCGCAAACTGATTACGTCGGAAAATTTCCGAAAAACCGTTTCGTAACGCCTGAAGGGCCGCCGATGGCCGCCCAGCTTCGGTCTGGAACTGGGCGTAAAGTTCAGTTGGCGCACCGGTCTGACTAAGGAAATGCGTAGCCTTAAGGATCGGAATTATCGGCCTAGATGCGATCCGCCCGTCGTTTCCATGACTGTGCCAAGAAAATCGCTAGTGAACGTGCTTGGCTTCTCCGAGGTAGGTATCTTCTCTATAACCTTGCGCAAAATCCCTGCGCTGGTCGTATAGGGAAGTCCGCCGGGAATTTTCCTACGTTCTGCCTTGTCTGGCGATACGTTCGTTTCTTTGGGTTTTGGTGCTTCAGCTGCCAAGTTCAGTCTCCCTGTTGCCATGCTGTTTTAATTTGAAGCGAACATCAAGTCTTCTATATTTTTGATTCTGTGATTTATCTACGTATTTCATTCAACCGCAAGAATCGCCTAGACTTCGAAGAAAGTGCACTAAATTGCCGCTCCGACACCCTGATTGATGAGCTGGAGCTGGATTAGGCGTCAGAGTAAGAGCCGATAGCCGCAATTCATCCCGTCCCCCAAGCCAACATCAAATTCTTCACATGCCGCAAACCAGTGGGATATTCCAGTTCTTCATGCCCCGCCTTGATCGCATAGTCCGGAATGCGCCGGTGCCATTCTTTCAACGTCACGCACAGTTCGCGGCGCGCCAGAAAGGCGCCCATGCAAGTGTGGATGCCGCTACCAAAGGCGAAGTGCGGGTTTTCGGTGCGGTCGAAACGCACGTTCATCGGATCGCCGAATGTGCCCGCGTCCATAAGGGCTTCCTGCTGTCATCGGGCGTCGTTGACAGATAACGGAGCGCTGCAATAGCTTGCAAATAGCAAATATAATGTTTGTATATACAAACAATTGGAGCGGATAATGGACCCGCAATGGCAAGAATTTTGCGATACGCTGCTGACCACCGGCAACGCATTGCTGGCGGCTGCTCCTGACGAGGAAACGCGGGTAGAGGGGCTGGCCTATCTGGCGCGGGTTGCGGCGTATAATATCGAACGCAATCTGCTCGCCGATGTGCGGATGGTGAATGGCGTCTTGTTGGGTGGCGGCGGCGTCGGCGGGTCCAACCCGGACTTTCGCTATAGCTCTGCGCCGATCCAGCCCGACAAAAGCTATCGCCTGAAAGGGCAGATGAATGACGCGCACCGCCTCGCCTTGTCGCTCTATTCGGCCAAGCCCGATGGCGGTTTTGAGGTCTGTGATTTTAAGGTGTTTAATGCGGGCTCCGACGAACTCGGCGCGGATGGCAGTTTCGAGATCGCTATTTCACCCGAAGGATCGCCCGGTGATGGGCTGAAGTCGAGGCCCACGACCAACGTGTTTTTGTTGCGCGACATTGTGCTGGTGAAGAACGGCAAGCGCCCGGACTTCGTGTTTGAGGCGGAGGGGGAGGCGAGTAACATATCTGAATTTTCCGCCCCGCGCCTGTTGCAAGCGTTTAACCGCATCAGAAATCTGGCAGGGCCAACCGCGCAATATCTGGAATGGACCAACCACTTCGCGACATTGTCCAACACGCTGGAGCCGATCCGCGAAGATTTTGACGCGAAGATTCAGGGTGATCCGGAATCGCTCTATTTCACCGGCTATTTCCATCTCGCGCCGGGGCAATCGTTGATCGTCGAAGTGCCCGCGATGGAGTGCGATTATTGGAGCTTCATGCTGGCCAATCACTGGCAGGAACCGCTGCCGCATAGTCACCTGAACCATCATACAGCGGTCAAGGATGCGGACGGCGTGGCCCGCATCGTCATCGCGTCGCACGATCCGGGATGCCCCAACTGGCTCTCGACCGAGGGCCGCACACGCGGCGTCATCTGGCATCGCCGGTTGAGCGCGAACAATGCTGAAACCCCCATCTGCACCCTGCGCGGTTGAATGAAGGACAAAAGCGACATGACCCAACTCGACTCCGTAAAACTGAAACAACAGGCAGCGCAAGAGGCTGGCCTCGCGGAATTTGGCGAGGATGCCTATGCCGAATTCTACGACCGTTTCGTTGCAGCCCTCAATACCGAAGGCGCCCGCCTGACCGAGCGCGGCGTGCAGCGGGCATCGGCCAATATCGGCCGGGCACTGCGTAACCGGCTTGTTGCAGCAAGATTGGCTGGCGCGCGAACCGGCGATTGGGGATCAAGTGATCGACCGCCCGATCCTGCTGATGGGGCTGCCGCGTTCTGGCACCACTTTCATGCACCATCTGTTTGATCATGATCCCGACATGCGGTTGCTGCGTTTCTGGGAGACATTACAGACCAGCCCGCCGCCCGCCACCGATGCGGCATCGGTGGAAAGCCGCGTGGCCTTCGCCCATCAGATCAAGGCGCAGGCGCTGTCGGACAAGGCGAATTTCGACGCCATGCATTTGCTCGATCCCGAAGGGCCGGACGAATGCACCAATTTGATCGATCAGGTGTTCGGCATGGTCGGCGTGCTTAACCTCTACCGTATTCCGGCCTATTTCCAGTGGCTCGCGGATCAGGCGGATTTCCGCAAGGTCTATAAGCATCACAAAAGCGTGTTGCAGCACCTGCAATGGCAATCGCCGCCGCGCCGCTGGGTGATGAAATATCCGAACTACATCCTGTCGATGGCGGAATTGCGCGATACCTATCCCGATGCGCTGTTTGTGGTGTCGCACCGCGATCCTGTGCAAACCTTGGCGTCCCTGTGCAAGCTGACGCATGTCTTGCGCTCGGTCAGCTATGCTGAGGCGGATAATGACAAGCATCAGGTCGGCAAAGACATCTGGCACTTCGTCCAAACCCATGTCGATCACATGCTCGATTATCGGCGCAGCAGCGGCAACACGGCGGTCGTCGATGTCGATTACCGCCAGTTGATCGATAACCCGACCGAAGTGGTGCAGTCAGTCTATACCGCCGCCGGGATGGCATTTCCGACAAGCGTCCGCACCGAAATCGCCGATTGGACGGCAAAGAACCCCAAGGGAAAGCGCGGCGTGAACAGTTACAATCTGGAAGATTACGGACTTGATCGGGATGCAGTAGAGGCCGGGTTTGCCGACTATCGCCGCGCGTTCAACATTCCACTCGAAGGAGCATGACCGACTAGGGTTGAGTTGACGTGGTCTGGTCAAGTGCGGGCGTTCGCTTTAACTTAGCGAGCATGCTCCCAACGTTAATGGGCGAGAAGGCATCATCTGCCCAATGCGGCGAGGCACCGGGGATGCCATAGCGGAACGGCCTGCCCTCAGGGATATGAAGCGTTCCGAACATCCAGTCATAGATCGAGAGGAAGATACCAAAATTGCGAAAGTTGCCGCCATCCTTGCCGTAGCCATGATGGCTGTGATGAATGCCCGGCGAGATAAAGATGTGCTCCAGCCCACGGAATGCAGGGCCGAACAGGTGGTGGCGGCGGATGGCGTCATCCCACCGAAAGTCGCTATGCGTGAAAATTCCCCAGAACGAGAAGACGACGACAGCCGCCATCGCCGCCTTGCCTTGCCCCAAGTAAACCGCAAGCGACATCACCCAGGTTAGTCCGGCGACCAGTGCCCAGAAAAGACTGATCCGGAAATTGAGCAGCACGTTCACGTATTTTGCCGTGTGGTGGGTGCGGTGCATCCGCCAAAGCCAGTCGAAAAGCCGCGAACCCTTTAGCTCATGAGAACCACGGTGAACCCAGTAGTTCGCAAACTCTGCAACCAAGATAATGACGATCATCGCCGGCCAAAAGGGAACCCAAGCTAGCGCCCCTTTGCCCGCTGGCAGGGCGACGCCGATCAGTGTCGCCACGGCAACAGCACCCAATGGCCTAACCGCTGCACCGATGACGATGCATATGCCGTTTACGAACCAATCACTGCGACTGTATATTCCACGGTGACGACCGGCGATCACTTCGGCGATCAAAATCAAGCCTGTCACAGCAAGCACCCACTGACCCAAGCTCGGCATCGGCAATTCTCCTTGCGAAAAACATGGCGTTCTCGGCCGACTATGTCCAATGATATTACGGCACCAGTTTACCTAACGCCCGCCGCCCCCGCCCGCTCAGAAACAGTTTGCGCCATCTCCAGCATCCGCTCCGCCAGCCGGGTAATTTCGCGGCCTTCGATGCGATCTTGCAGCAGCGCAGTCATCGTGATCGCTACCCGGCCATTCGGCCCCAGCACCGGCACAATAATCGCGGATACCCGGTATTCGCTGTCCGCTGTGAATTCGAGTGTGTTGGCCTGACCATGCGCCATCAGGTCGATCAGATGCGCCATCGAGGATCGCAACTGGCCAACGGTGACATCGGCGGGAACGCTCTCCAGAAACGCCTGTAATTTAGACTCTGCATCGTCCAGCGCAATGACATAGCCGTGGTTGCGAATGGCATTCAGGACCCCGCGATATTGCTCGCGCTGGGCATCCGATAAAGGCGGCTCCACCCGGTCGAGCCATGCGTTCACTTCGTCCGACGGCCACCATGCCGCAAAGATTGTGCCCCATGGCGGCGAAATCGGCGTTCTGGAACCCACTCCGCATTTTTGGTCCGAGGGATTGGCTGTCATCGCTGACACCGACCACCATCGCCTCGTCACCAACAGCTACGCTCACCACCATCGGATAGCCCAATTGATCGGCAAAATCGCGCAAAGCCGATTGGGCCGCGTGCAACAGATGGTCACGGCCAAGGGCTGCCTGTCCCAGCGGGATCAGCGCGGCCCCCAACGCATAACCCAATTTACCATCGCGCTCGACCCACTGGGCCGAGGTCAACGTAGCCAGCAAACCATGCGCCGTGGCCTTGTTCATATCGAGCGCACGCGCAATTTCGGTAAGCGTGAAGCGCCGCTCGGGCGCGCCAGCGAGCAAGTTCAATAGTGCGATCGCGCGGCCAACCGCCGGACTTTGCCTTGCCATATGTTTGTCCCTGCTCGTGATCAATCGTCCCTATGGGCGGGTGCGCTGTGCTGCAAGCATTAGCGGGAACACAAGCACGAGTGCTTGCTTTGCATCGCGAGAGCAACATTGCCATATTCTATAGCCGCTTCTATAAGGTATTTGACCCCGACGTTTTCGCCTTAATGTGAGCACGAAGCGGTGGTTTCTAAGGGCTAGTTTGGCACAAGTTATAGCATCATAGCGAAAACGTAGTGCTCATCATCGTCGAGCGCGGCGCACCAGATTCTCTCATTTCTTATTGAAATTATTGAGTAATATTTCTGGATAAGATCCTGCGTGAGAGACGATTCCGTGGACCGGAAAGCCTTCCCCGGAGCCGCTTCGCTGCCTCCGGCTACAGGCAGGTGCTTAAACACGGTGTTGACTGGTATCTGGATCAAAGTTTTGAATTGCTCCCGTTTGATAAACAAACGGTCTTTGATCCTGAAATTCTTCCGCTCATGCGAAATATAGGCGCTTTTCGAAGAGTGGACCATGCACAATCGCGATGCCGTTCTTGCCGCTCCAGCGATGTCCGTACCGATGCATTGGCTGCTTGGTGCAGTGTACATCTACAAAGGACTTACAATCAGGGAAAAGCTTGAATTCATTGTGCAATGACTGGCAGTGCTAATGGCGTGAACTAGCCGCGCCGCTTGCGAAAGCGTGGCATCGACGCAAAGCTTCCGGCACCGCGGCGATCCCAAACATCGGGTTTACCTCAACATGTTTGCGGGCATTATCTTTGAACACTGCTGGAATGACTATCGGAGTCAGCCGGGAACAGGCCGTCGGAATGCAGGGAGAGTGAACGAGTCACAACGTACTCGCATAGCGGTTCCGCTTCGCAGCGGCTGCCCTGCGTGCTTCTTCGATGGCTTTTTCCTCAGTTGCAAAAAGCAGACTATCGAGCACCGAAGACAAGTGCGTCCGCATCGCGGCCCGCGCCGCTTTGGGATCGCGGTTGCGTAATGCTTCCAAAATGGCGCTATGCTCGTCGACCACGGGCTTGATATTGGCAAAGCGCGCTTTGGCATGAAGCAGAGCGCTTTCGGGCGAAGTCCGGCGCAGCTTCCACAGTTCCTCAATCGACTGGTATACGGCGGTGTTACGCGTTGCCCGCGCAATGGCGAGGTGAAATTCGCGATCGGCCTCTTCGGTGCCGCCTTCGGTCTGGTTTTCAAGCGCAATGTCCTCAACACGCTGAGCCAATTCATCAATCTCTTCATCGGTGATTTGCATTGCCGCCAGCGCCGCCGCCTCGCTTTCGAACAAAAGCCGCGCTTCGGTCAATTCGAATGCCGTCACGTTAAAGCCGGGGATATCTTCCTTGCCCGGCAGGCGCTTCACATAAGCACCCGAACCGACACGGACATCGACCAGGCCTTGCACCTCAAGTGCGATAACCGCCTCGCGCACCGTCGGGCGGCTGACCTCATATTCCGTCGCAAGCTCACGCTCGGCAGGCAGCCGATCACCCACCTTATATTTCCCCGCCGCCAGCTCATCGATCAGCTTCCGTGCGAGTTCCTGATAGAGACGGTCTTGTGTGGTCATTTTTTGGCCTTACCAATTTGATTAAACTTGACAGGCCAAAAGCCATTCGTCAAGTTGGAACGCATAGCTTAGCGCCTGACCAAAGGATTCGATAGCGCCATGAAGATCATTTCTGCCCGTGTCATCGTCACCTGCCCGGGACGCAATTTCGTCACGCTGAAGATCGAGACCGATCAGGGGGTTTATGGCATTGGCGATGCGACACTCAACGGGCGTGAACTTGTCGGTGGTGTCCTATCTGGAGGATCATGTCGTCCCCTGCCTGATCGGCATGGACCCGCGCCGGATCGAGGATATCTGGCAATATCTGTATCGAGGCGCTTACTGGCGGCGCGGGCCTGTGACGATGCGGGCGATTGCGGCGGTTGATGTGGCGCTGTGGGATATCAAGGCTAAGATGGCGGGCATGCCGCTTTACGATCTGCTCGGTGGCAAAAGCCGGGATGGCATCATGGTTTACGGCCATGCCAATGGCAGCGACATTGAAGAAACGGTTGATGCCGTCGGCCAGTATATCGACATGGGCTATAAGGCGATCCGCGCGCAGACCGGCGTTCCCGGTGTGAAGGATGCTTATGGCGTTGGACGCGGCAAGCTTTACTATGAGCCAGCCGATGCGGCGCTGCCCAGTGTTACCGGTTGGGACACGCGCAAGGCACTCAATTATGTACCCAAGCTGTTTGAAAAGCTGCGTGATACTTATGGCTTTGACCACCATCTGCTCCACGACGGGCATCACCGTTATACGCCGCAAGAGGCCGCGAACCTTGGCCAGATGCTGGAGCCTTATCAGCTTTTCTGGCTGGAAGATTGTACCCCTGCCGAAAACCAAGAGGCGTTCAAACTGGTCCGCCACCACACCACCACGCCATTGGCGGTGGGCGAGATTTTCAACACGATCTGGGATTGCAAGGATCTGATCCAGAACCAGTTGATCGACTATATCCGCTGCACCATCGTTGGCGCGGGCGGCATCACACATCTGCGCCGCATTGCTGATCTGGCGAGCCTTTATCAGGTCCGCACCGGATGCCACGGTGCAACCGACCTCTCGCCCGTCACCATGGGCACCGCGCTGCATTTTGACACCTGGGTGCCCAATTTCGGCATTCAGGAATATATGCGCCACACGTGAAGAAACCGACGCGGTTTTCCCGCATGATTACCGGTTTGAGGCGGGCGAATTGTTTGTCGGCGACACCCCCGGCCACGGCGTCGATATCGACGAGGAACTGGCCGCGAAATATCCCTATAAGCCTGCCTATCTGCCGGTCGCACGACTGGAAGATGGCACGATGTGGAATTGGTGAGGAGAGCAAACCATGCGTAAGAAATTGATGCTTAGCAGCGCGATGCTGCTCGCCCTGTGCGCCTGTAACGCCGCGCCGAGCGATGGCCTTGGTGCTTGCTTCGCTATCCAAGCTCGGCACAGTCGATGAACGCTATCAATCCTACAACGTCGAAATGGTCGAAGTAACCGGCGGTCGTTTCTGGGCACCTTATGGCGGCCCGGCAGGTGAAGTGTACCGCGAACGTCCACCGATCAATCTCGCCGATGAAAAGCTGCGTAACCTCGCCAAGCATCTCGCCCCCGCTATGATGCGGGTCTCGGGGACTTGGGCGAATAACACCTATCTGGCGGCGGAAGGTGAAAACCTCACCGCCCCGCCCGAGGGCTATAAACAGACCCTGACCCGCGATCAGTGGAAGGGGGTTGTCGCCTTTTCAAAGGCAGTCGATGCCCCCATCGTCACCAGCTTTGCAGTGAGCGCAGGCACGCGCGGGCCCTGACGGTGTTTGGAAAACCGAACAAGCGCAGCGTCTGGTCGATTTGACCAAAGAGGCGGGCGGTAGCCTTTATGCGGCAGAGTTCTTCAATGAGCCCAATATGCCTGGCGCGACTATCGGCATGCCCGAAAACTACGACGCCAAACGCTATGGTGAAGAATTTCGCAAATTTCGCGACTGGGCTAAAAAAGCAGTTCCAGCGATGAAAATCATCGGTCCTGGCGGTGTCGGCGAAGGCGGGCTGCTGAAAAATGCCCCTGTCAATGCGCTTGGCGAACATGTTGCCACCGAAGACATGATGAAGGAAAATCCGAACAGCGTTGATGCCGTCAGCTACCATTTCTATGGCACGGTATCGCAGCGTTGCACCTTTTTGAAAATCGGTACTGCGGTAAAGGACGATGCGCTGAAACCCGCATGGCTTAACCAAACCCTGATCGACTTTGGAGTCTACGGCGGGCTGCGCGACAAATATGAACCGGGCAAGCCATTATGGAACACCGAGACGGCACAGGCCGCGTGCGGTGGTTCGCCATGGGCCTCGACCTTCCTTGATAGCTTTCGTTACCTGAACCAACTCGGCGCGCTCGCGCAAAAGGGTGTGCAGGTGGTGATGCACAACACTCTAGCGGCATCCGATTATGCTCTGATCGACCGCGACACGCTCACCCCGCGCCCGAATTATTGGTCGGCGGTGCTATGGCGCAAGTTGATGGACAAGACGGTGCTGGCCTCTCCCAAATCGCCCGCGCCAGAACTGCGTCTCTATGCCCATTGCATGCGCGGCACAAAGGGTGGCGTATCAATCCTTGCGCTTAACATCGGCACCGCCGAGCAGATGCCTGAATGTCGGCGACAAGGCGACAGTGTGGACCATAACAGGCGCGCCCATCGATACCCGCTCAGTCAAGGTCAACGGCGTCGAACCCAAGCTGGACGAAGAAGGAAAAATCGAAGGCCTTGACGGCGTCCCCGCGAAAGGCAGTTTGAAAGTGCCCGGTCAGTCGATAGCCTTTATTGCCGTGACGGACGCGGGCAACAAAGCCTGCACCTAAGCTGTGGCGCGCATCGTCTGTATCGGTGAGGCCATGCTCGAACTATCCCGCAGGGCCGGCGGGGGCTGGACCATGGGTTATGGCGGCGATACCGTAAACACTGCGGTCCATCTCGCCCGTGCAGGCCACGATGTCGCCTATCTGACCGCAATGGGAACCGATCCGTTTAGCGACGATCTGGTGAATGAGGAATGGCGCGGCGAAGGGCTGGACACGTCGCTGGTGCTGCGTGATCCGGCGCGCGAGCCGGGGCTTTACGCTATCACGACCAATTCCGATGGGGAACGCAGCTTCACCTATTGGCGCGACAACAGTGCGGCCCGCAACATGTTTGCGCTGCCTGGAATGAGCGATGTTTTGGTGACGGCCGAGCAGGCCGACCTGCTGTGCTTCTCGCTGATCACTCTTGCCATCCTGCCGCCCGTGGGGCGCGAAGAACTCTTGTCTCTCGCCCGTGCAGTTCGCGCACGCGGAGGCAAAGTGGCGTTTGATGGAAACTACCGCCCACGGCTGTGGGGCAATGCCTCAAATGCCCGCGCCGCCCGCGACACCGCGATTGCCGTAGCCGACATCGGCTTGCCGACATTGGAGGATGAAGCCTTGCTTTCCGGCGAAGAGGGTGCCGAAGCAGTTGCCGCCCACTGGACCAGCCTCGGCTGCCTCGAAACCGTCGTCAAACTCGGCCCGCAAGGCGCCCGCCTGCCGGATGGTGCGATCCTTCCACCGCCAGAAGTTCTGGTCCCACTTGACACTAGCGGCGCTGGCGACGCCTTCAACGGCGGCTACCTCGCCGCCCGGATGAAGGGTGCGAATGTGACGGATGCGGCGATCGCGGGGCACGAACTGGCGGGTTGGTGCGTGATGCGACGCGGAGCGATTCCGCAACGCGAAGCGAACTGACTCGCTCTCCCCTCAGCGCTGGATCACCCCCGCCAACGTCAGATCGCGTGGTGCCGATGACCGGCCGACCCAAACCTTGAACTGACCAGAGGGAATGGTCCATTTGCGCGTCGCCGCGTTCCACACCGATAGCGGATGGTTGCTGGCTGACGGATCAATAACCATATTGACGTCACCCGATGCGCCGGGGGCGAGATCAATTCTGCCGAAGCCGACAAGGCGCTTGGGCGGTTGGCGCAGGCCAAGTGCGCTGGCGGTAGGTGGGAGTGAGAGATAGACCTGCACCACTTCGGCCCCCGCAACTTTTCCTGTGTTGGTAACCCGTACAGTCGTGCGCCAGCTTGCGCTGGCCGCATCATAGTTCAGCTGCGGCTTGGCGGTGGTGAAGCTTGTGTAGGAAAGCCCGTGACCGAAGGGAAAGGCCACACACGGGTTCTTGCCAGCCTTTACAGTGCAGTTGCCGCCAGCGTTTGAATCATACCAGCGATAACCGATGCCGAGCTGCTCGCTATAGGTTACCGTCTGGGATTTGCCGTCGGCACCGGACACCCCCGGGAACTGTGCAGCCAACGTGTGGTCGAGGAACCCCTTGCCTACATAAGGAATGGTCACGGGCAGCCTGCCCGAAGGATTGGTCCGGCCGAACAGCAGATCGGCAACGATGTTGCCGTCCTCTTGCCCGGGAAACCAGACTTCAAGCAGCGCCGGCCCGCGCGGGCCTACCAGCGCCGGGGGCAAGGCCACGCCGGCATTGTCCTTGAGCACCAGCACCGACTTTGCCGCCATAGAGCGTCCGCTGGTCGAATGGGCCGCGAGTAAAGCCGCGATCATCGCGGTCGTGTGGCTGTCCTTTGCCTCATTCGCGCCTGATGTAGTGGCGATCCTGTTCGAACGATGGGCATACCAATCGAGTCCTGCGCCTTGCGCGGCCTTTGCCGCCAGCAGCTTGCCGCTTTCGTCGGTGAAGGTGGCGCGGTCTGCGCCTTCCTCGGAAATCGTTCCCGCCATCATCACCACGGCATCGGCTTTAGCGGCCTCCGTGATCGCCGCAGCAAAGCTAGTTTGCTTGCCGTCGATGGTTGCAGTTTCGTTGTTGTCGTCAACCAGGATTAATGTAATCGTCGCTTGCTGGTTACCAAAGCCGGACAGCGCCGAGCGCAACCCTTCGACCGGGCTGACCGTATAATTCGGCACCACATCCGAAGACCCGCCGCCTGCACCCATCGGTTCGCCGGGGATAGCTCCGCCCGCGACGGCCTGTTGAGCATAGACTTGGCTGGCCTTGCCGATCAGCACCAATGATCGGACATCGCGGCGAAGCGGCAGGGCGCCGTTATTCTGCAAAAGCACCGCAGAGCGCGAGCCTATTTCCCTCGCCTTGCGCCCACCGTCCGCGAAATCAATCGGGGTCTGGATCAACGGACGGTCAAAGATACCGGCCTTGAACATCTGTGTGTATCGGCGTTCGAGCGCAGTATCGATCTGGGCCAACTTCAGTTCGCTACCATCTAGTGCGGCGGTTAGCTTGGCTGGCGTCCAATGGAGCGGGGTCGGCATTTCGTGATCCATGCCATTGGCGAGGGTGGCAACGGTGCTTTTCATCGCGAAAAAGTCCGACTGGACATAGCCGTTGAATCCCCAATCGCCACGCAATACGTCCGTCAGTAGCGTTTTGCTCTCACAAGAGCTTTCGCCATTGACGTAGTTGTAGGCGCACATCACCGCCGCCGCTTTGCCATCCTTCACCGCCATTTCGAAAGGTAGCAGGTAAAGTTCGTGCAGCACCTGCGGATCAATGGATTCCTGGATAGTCTGGCGATTGGTTTCCTGTTCATTGGCGGCAAAGTGCTTGGCCATGGCGATCAGGCCCTTGGCCTGCACGGCGCGGGTCTCAGCCGCCGCCATCACACCACTGAGATAGGGGTCTTCACCGAAATATTCGAAGTTGCGACCAAGGATCGGCAGCCGCGCAAGGTTTACGCCGGGTGCCTCAAATACATGCAGGCCAAGGTTGTTCATTTCGGTTGCAATGACATCGCCGAACAGCCCGGCGACGGACGGATCGAACGAAGCGGCAACCCCCATCGCCGAGGGCAGCGCAGTCGCCTTGGCCGAACTCGGGTCGGTGTAGGCGGCGGAGATGGACATACCGCCGCCACTCAAAAGCTTGTCCCGGATTGCAGCCGAGACGCAATCATTCTGGCCAAGGCCGACCGGGCCGTTGGTAATCCGGAAAGTCGGGATGTTGAGATCCGCTATTCCGCTGACGTGGCGTGCGCCAAAACATTGCGGTAATTCCGGAAGGATTTCGGGCTTGGCGCCGGTTAGCTGCTGCATCTTTTGCTGGCAGGCTCATCGCCGCGATCAGCATTTTTGCACGGCGATTGGCGATAGCTTCTTTCGGCTCATCAGCTTTCTCGGCGGATTGTTCGGCAATTATATCACCGGCCATCCACGGATTGGGCGCAAGGGACTGCGCCTGCAACGGACTGTGCACCGCCATCAGCGCGGCGACACAACATGTTGCGGATGCACGCTTGATAATGTGATCGATGTTCATGGCTTCACTCCCTCAAAATTCGCAATTTCAACGCTTTTGCACCGAATCCGACGATCGCCCCCTCAGCAACCCCCACAACACCACTGCCCCAACCAAATCCAGCGCCGCCAGCGCCACGAACAGCGGATCATAGCCATAGCTGTCTGCGCTTTGGCCGATCACGAAAGTGAAGAGCATCCCGCCGGTCCAGGCGATCGTCCCCGCCATGCCGCTCGCCGTAGCGACGGTTTTGGTGTCGAACACGTCGGTGCACAAAGTCAGCAACGCGCCGTTGAGCATCTGGTGTGCAAAACCGCCAACGCAGAACAATGCGATGGCTAGGCCAGGTGATCCGGCGAGACCAATGCAGGCAGGACCGATCATGCAGAGCGCACCGATGGTCATCGTGATCTTGCGACTGGCGAGCAGACTTGCTCCCCTTTTCATAAGCCACGTTGGCAGCAACCCTGCGGCCAGCGAGCCAAAATCGGCAGCAAGGAAAGGAAGCCAAGCCCAAAGCGCGATCTCTTTCAGTTCCAGCTGCCACACCGCGACCAGATAGAGCGGGATGAAGAAATTGAAGGTTTGCCACGCCGGTTCGGCCAAAAAGCGGGGGATGGCAATCGCCCAGAAGCTGCGCGATTTGAGCACTTCCTTGCGCGTCGCGGGCTTGCCTTGCACATCCTCTGCGCGGCCTTCTTCGATATAGGCGCGTTCTGTGTCGGTCAGCGATGGATGTTCAGCGGGTGTCCGATAGCCCCAATACCAAAGCGCTGCCCAGACAAGGCTGAGCGCGCCGGTGATGATGAAGCCCGATTCCCATCCCCAATAGAGGATGCAGAACGCTACCAGTGGCGGCGCGATCATGTTGCCGACGCTGGTGCCCATCTGGAACAGGCTGGTCGCCAGCGGCTTTTCCTTTGGCGGAAACCATTCGGAGACGGTCTTTGCACCTGCCGGGATCGCCGCCGCCTCGGTCGCGCCGAGCAGGCCACGGAAGAAAGCCAGGCTCCAAGTGCCGGTTGCAAAGGCATGCGCCATGTTGGAGAGCGCCCAACCGACTGCAAAGATGAAAAATCCCAGCCGCGTGCCAAGCGCATCAAGGATGCCACCCGCGACCGTCTGCATGATGGTGTAGGTCGCCTGAAACGCCAGCACAACCCAGCTATAATCCTCGGTGCTCATGGAGAATTCCTCCTTGAGCGTGGGGGCGGTGACCGAAAGCGTCGAGCGCGCGAGATAATTGAGGATCGTGCCAAGCGTCACCAGCCCGATGATCCACCAGCGCAAATTGCCTTTTTTCAGCATGGCTTTACCCTCCCCATCTTGTTGTCATAAAAAATAAGGCCGGGCTACCAAAAGATAGCCCGGCCAGTCACTAATGGCCGAGGCCACGGGAGGATTAGAAAGAATAACCCAGCTTCAATCCGAAGAAGCGTGAGGAATCGCGCGGCAAGAATTGATAGATGACATGCGCCGGATTAGTCGCGTTGCCGCCCAGCGCGCCAAACCCATCGGCCAGACCACCGGCATAATGCGTGTTGAACAGATTGTTGACAAAGGCGGTTGCACGGAACGGACCGAATTCGGCGCCAACCCCGGCGTTGAAGATGCCGTAGGCCTTTTGCGTCAGCAGCGGATTGCCGAGCAGATCAAAGTTGACAGCGCTTTGGTGTTGATAGTTCAGCGTGATGATCGCCTTGCTGTCATCACCGAACGGAACTTCGCCCGTGGCGCCGACGTTGAATTTGAATTTTGGCGAGTTCGGCAGGGTCGCGCCACTGCGATCCTGGAATCCGCAAGTCGTGCGCGGTGCCAATGCTGTTGCTGCCGCCGCCGTGGTGCAATTGCCGACCAACGACGATACGCCGCTGCGAAAACTGGCCGGTCTGATCGGAATAGCCCTGCGCGCCCGGGAACGACGTCATGTTCGCATCGGTATAGGCTGCCGAAGCATCGAGCCGTAGCCAGTCGGACGGCTTGGCAGAGAATTCCACCTCGACACCCTTGGTCTTCAGTTTGCCGACATTGTTCAGCACAAACTGGGCTGCATTGTTCACGATAACCGCGGATTGCGCCTGAAAATTGTTATAGTCGGTGGAGAAACCGATGACGTTGAGCTGCACTTTGTTGTCGAAAAAGCGGCTCTTGAAACCAAGTTCATACGAAGTTGAACTTTCCGGCCTTGACCGGTCCGACACCGTTGAGACCCGGGGCGGTTCCGGCAAGAGCTGCATTGACCCGAGCCGGATTAAAGCCCGAACGATACATCATAGGCAAAGCCCTTATACCCCTTGGCAACACTGGCATAGGCCATGATCTGCAGGAGCCAGTTCCTGCGAGATCGTGCCTTTCCATGTGACGACATTATCGCTGTTGGAGCCGCGGCACAGCGGGTTGCCGGTAGTGCAGCTATTGGGGGTGGCTGATGCCGCAGATTGTCGAAGCGCACGCCGATCTTTTCATGGTTGGAGCGGATGCCGCCGGCATGATCGTGGTGTTGGTCGGCAGCGTGTAATCCAGCTGTGCAAAAGCCGCATAGCTTTTGCTCGTTGCCTGTCGCATCCCAGTTCGCCAATAGGGCGACCGGCCCGCGCGTGAAGGCGCGGTCGGTTGTCGCATCCGCATAAAATGCCACCGAAGACATATTTCAGCGGCCCGCTGCCCGATGAAACGACGCCGTAATTCCTGCGTAAACAGGGTGGAATGATAGGGGCCGCTCTGGACCAGGCCGCCATTGAATGCGCCGCCGGTCAGTGCGCCAGAACGTTGAGATCGGAGCCGTCGACATCATTCTGGAAGTTGAATTTCCAATCCTGAAAGCCGGTCACCGAAATCAGGTTGGCATGACCCAGATCGAGGATCGAACTTGCCCGAAACGCGTGCTGGTCTTGTTGGTGGTCGCTGCCTCGGCATCAACCCGGGCATTGTAATTGCCGGTACCCGGCGTGATGCCGATCAGGCTTGGGACCAGTGGCAAGGCCGGATTGCCCAACGACGCGCGGTGTGCCCAGCGGATTGATCGAACGGATCGTGCTCACGGTGCCGTCCTGCGTCGTCTTGCCGTAAGCGCCATTCAGCGTGAAATCGAGCGCTGTCGGACAACACCAACTTGAACTTGGCGCGCACGCCGAAAGTTTTCCTGGTCATTCAGGGCGATTCCAGTGGTCAAGTTGCGGACATTGCCGCTTATAACTGTGATAGAAACCCGCTCACCCGAACGCCCGAGCCATTGTCTCCGAATGGACCCGAAACGAGAGCCTTCGGCGCGATAATCGCCATCGGTGGCGGCGGTGAAGGCGATGCTGCCGCTCATATCATTCGACGGATCTTTGGTGACGATATTGACCACGCCAGCCGAGGCGTTCTTGCCGAACAACGTGCCTTGCGGGCCCTTTGAGCACTTCGATGCGCTGGACATCGCTCAGCGCATCGAAGGCCTGTGCCTGCTGAACCACGGGCAGATCGTCGACGATCACCGCAACGCTGGGTTCGACGCCAATCGAGAAGGCGAAAGTGCCGATACCGCGCAGGATGATCGAATTGTTTGGCGACGAGGTTGTCTGCGTGATCGTCAACGACGAAGCGGCGCGCGTCAGGTCGGCAAAATCGGCGATAGCGATTTTCGAGCGCCTCTGCTGACAGCGCGGTAACTGACGACCGGTACATCCTGAAGATTTTCTTCACGCTTTTGAGCGGTGACGACGATTTCTTCAAGGCCGCCATTATCTTCTTCAGTGGCGACCGATTCCGGCGCGGCATCCTGTGCGTAAGCGTTCGTCGAGATTATCAGAAAGCTGGCACCTGCCAACAGAGCAAATTTGCGTGACATATAAATCCTCCCACTCCGCAACTCGCGATAGTCTTACCAAATATTTATACTGGTAAGGCCAATTGTCATAATTCGGTCATTCATGTCAAGGTATTTGCTGCCACCTTCGATAAAATATCGAGATTTTGCCAAAAACGTGCAGAATGCGGATCGCGGCGGAAGCGTGTTGCCCCGCCGCGACCATATTCATGCTGCTTGATCCCGGGTTCTATCCGGCTTTCACCATATCCAACGCGATATCGACGATCATATCCTCCTGCCCGCCGACCATCTTGCGACGCCCTGCTTCGGTGAGGATGGCCCGGGTATCGACGCCGTGGTCGGCTGCGGCCTTTTCGGCATGGCGCAGGAAGCTGGAATAAACTCCTGCATAGCCAAGCGTGAGCGTTTCGCGGTCAACGCGGACGGGGCGGTCTTGCAGCGGGCGGACCAAGATCTTCGGCGGCGTCCATCAGCGTGTAGAGATCGCAGCCATGGTTCCATCCCATGCGGTCCACGGCGGCGATGAACACTTCAAGCGGGGCATTGCCTGCGCCTGCGCCCATGCCCGCAAGGCTCGCATCTACCCGGATCGCGCCATTCTGCACCGCGACGATGCAGTTGGCGACGCCAAGGCTGAGATTGTGATGCGCGTGCACGCCGCGCTGGGTTTCGGGCTTGAGAACGCGGTCATAGGCCTGCAAGCCGCGCGGCATATTCATCCATGTTCATCGCGCCGCCGCTGTCGGTGACGTAAACGCAATGCGCGCCATAATCTTCCATCAGCTTCGCCTGCTGGGCGAGCGGTTCGGGCGCGGACATATGGCTCATCATCAGGAAGCCCGAGACGTCCATGCCGAGATTGCGCGCCGCCTCGATATGCTGGCGCGACACATCCGCCTCGGTGCAATGCGTTGCGATGCGGACCGAGCGGACGCCCAGATCATACGCGCGTTTTAGGTCATGCACAGTGCCGATGCCGGGGAGCAGCAGCGTGGTCAGGATGCTATGTTCGAGCACTTCGGCGACCGCGCCGATCCAGTCCCAATCGGTATGCGCGCCAAAGCCATAGTTGAAGCTGGAGCCTTGCAGGCCGTCGCCATGCGCCACCTCGATGGCGTCAACCTTGGCGTTGTCGAGCGCCTTGGCAATCGCCTTCACATGATCCAGGCCATATTGGTGGCGGATCGCGTGCATCCCGTCGCGCAGGGTGACGTCCTGAATGTAGAGTTTGGTGGTTGTGGGATCGAGGCTCATGCTGCCACTCCTTCGTGTATTTCCTTGGCATGCATACGGGCGGCGATTTTCTCGGCCGTCTTCATCGCGGCAGAGGTCATAATGTCGAGGTTGCCCGCATAGGCGGGCAGGTAGTGCGCCGCGCCTTCCACCTCCAGGAACACGCTAACCTTCAACCCGGTAAAATCGCCCCCCATTTCAGGGATGTGCAGCGGCTTGTTCGAACCGATGCTTTCAAACTGCACCGCTTGTTTGAGGCGATAGCCAGGAACATAGGTCTGCACTTCGGCCACCATATCTTCAACCGACTGGCGGATCGCCTCGCGGTCGCCATCTTCGGCAAGGCAATAGACAGTATCGCGCATGATCAGCGGTGGCTCGGCTGGGTTGAGGATGATGATCGCCTTGCCACGCGTCGCGCCGCCGACATCGACGATGGCCTGCGATGTCGTTTCGGTAAATTCGTCGATGTTTGCGCGGGTTCCAGGACCTGCGCTCTTTGAGCTGATCGAGGCGACAATCTCGCCATAATGCACCTTGGCGACGCGGTTTACGGCAGCGACAATCGGGATCGTCGCCTGCCCGCCGCAGGTCACCATGTTGACGTTCGGCGCATCGAGATTGGCATCGCCGTTGACCGGGGGAATCGTGAAGGGGCCGATGGCGGCAGGCGTCAGATCGATCATCCGTTTGCCAGCGCCCAGCACCAGCTCGCTGTTGCGTTTATGGGCATAGGCAGAGGTTGCGTCAAAGACGATCTCGATATCGGCGAACTCGGGCATGGCGATCAGGCCATCAATGCCCTCCGCCGTAATCGGCACGCCCAAGCGCGACGCGCGCTTAAGGCCATCGCTTTCGGGATCGATGCCGACGAAGGCACCCATTTCCAGCACATCGGACAGCCGCATGATTTTGATCATCAAATCGGTGCCGATATTGCCGGATCCGATAATCGCTACTTTCGTCTTTTTGGATAGTGTTTGGGCCATTACGCAGCCTTTCCATAAGTGAAGCTGACTTCGCCAATTCCGCCGACAATGGCGCGGACATGATCGCCAGAGGACATCGCCACCATCGGGCCGAGAGCGCCGGCCAGCAGGATATCTCCGGCCTTTAGCGGTTCGCCCCGGCTGGCCAGCGTCCGTGCCAGCCAGGCGGCAGCGTTCAGCGGGTTGCCCAAAGCTGCCGCGCCAATTCCGGTTGAAACAACGTCACCGTTGATCTCCATCGCCATCGCCGCGCCTTCGAGGTCCAGCCCGGCAAGCGGCAAGCCTTCACCGGCAAGAACGAAGAATGCAGAGGAACCATTGTCGGCAACGGTGTCGGCAAATGTTATTTTCCAATCAGCAATGCGACTGTCGACAATTTCGATTGCGGCATGGACCGTGGCGACGGCTTCGGCCACTTGTTCGGGCGTCGTATCGGGCGACGGCAAGTCCTTGGCCAGCACAAAGGCAATCTCCGCCTCTGCCTTGGGCTGAAGGCAGCGTTCTGGATCGAGCGTGCCGCCGTCGGCGATTTCCATGTCGTTAAACAGCACGCCAAAATCGGGCTGGTCGACGCCCAGCTGGATCTGCACCGCCTTCGCCGTCAGCCCCGCCTTGCGACCCACGATGCGCCGACCCTGATCGACCCAGAAGCCGCGTGTTGATCTCTTGCACGGCATAGGCCCCATCAACATCGGTAGGCTCAAGCCATTGCCGCATCGGCGGGATCGCACTCCCCGTATAGGCATCGCGCAAGGCGCGCGCTGCAGTTTCGTGGATAGGGTTGGTCATGGTGTCTCGCCTCTCGTGTTTGTATAGGCTGATTACCGCACAAACGGGATTGGCTCCAGTGGCAGTCTTTGCTAGTTTCCCGTTATGCGAGAAACTACTCTAGCCGCGCCAGAACGCAATCTGATGCTTCTCGAGGCCGTGGTCGCCGACGGCGGGCGTTCCTCAGTCGCGGCATTGGCGCGTGCATCAGGAGTTCCCGTCGCATCCGCACACCGCCACATCGCGGCGCTGGTCGGCGCGGGCTATCTCGTTCCTGCGGATTATGGGCGGCATCTGCCGGGACCGAAATTGCGGACATTGGCCGCGATGGTCGGCGACAGGCAAATCATGACCAATGCCGCCTCGCCAATTCTTGACCGGCTCGCCGCGCGCACCGGCTGTGTCGTGCAGCTGGGCGTCTTCGAAAAAGAAATGGTCACCTATCTCGTCAAGGCCGGGCAGAGTGCAGGCGACCTGTTCACCAAGGTTGGCATGCAGCTTGAGGCCTATTGCTCGGGCATCGGCAAAGTGCTGCTCGCGCATCTTCCGATGCAAGCCCAAGCCGAGTATTTGGCAAGCGGTCCCTTTGTCGCGCTGACCGACCGGACCATCACCGATCCTTTGTTGCTCAGGGCCGAGCTAGATCATGTTGCAACACAGAGCTTTGCATTAGATAATGAGGAAGTCGTCACAGGTTTGCAATGCGTCGCAGTACCAGTCCGGAATATGCAAGACGAAGTGATAGCGGCCATTTCGGCATCGCGTGCCGTCCAAATCGAAAACCAACATTGGCAGGAACAACTTCTTCCTTTGCTGCACGCTTCGGCCAGTGAGATTGGCCAAAGAGCTAGCTAGGGTCAGGTGGCCCGGCGTTGTGGGGCGATGGCGGGTGGCGCGTTCGTTGGGCTGGGCGGGCAAGCGGAAGAGCGCGCATATGGTGATTGTGCGCGTATCAAACTGATGGCAGTAGCCAAACATGACCCCGCAAGATTTCATCGCCAAATGGCGCGCCGCTGAACTGAAGGAACGCAGCGCATCGCAAAGCCATTTTAACGATCTGTGCGCGCTGCTGGGCGTCGCTTGACCCCATCGCCGCCGATCCCGTGGGCGAATGGTTCGCGTTTGAAAAGGGCGCATCCAAAACCAGCGGCGGCGAAGGCTGGGCCGATGTCTGGCGCAAGGGATGCTTTCGCGTGGGAGTATAAAGGCCCGCGCAAAGACCTCGACAAGGCGCTTTCGCAGTTGCTGCAATATGCGCGTCGCGCTGGAAAATCCGCCGCTGCTGATCGTATCCGATATGGACCGCATCCGCATCCACACCAACTGGACCAACACGGTGCAGGAGGTGCATGAATATCACGCTGGAAGACCTGATCGACGGCGACAAGCGCGAGGCACTGAAACGCGCCTTTACCGATCCAGAGCATTTCAAGCCGACCAAAACCCGCCAAGCCCTGACCGAAGAAACCGCGCGCGAATTTGCGGGCATGGCCCAGCGGTTGCGCGATCGCGGGCATGAGGCGCATCAGGTCGCGCATTTCGTCAACCAACTGGTGTTCTGCATGTTTGCCGAGGATGTCGGCCTGCTGCCCGACAATATGTTCACCAAAATGCTGGAGCTGTGCCGCACGCGATGCCGCCAGCTTTGCCGAACATGCCGGAACCCTGTTCGGCGCGATGGCGAATCAGAGCGGCAAGGTCGGCTTTACGCGGATTGACTGGTTCAACGGCGGGCTGTTTGCCGATGACCATGCCCTGCCCGTGACCCGCGACGATGTGGACGATCTGATATGCGGCGGCGCAGCGCGACTGGTCGCAGATTGATCCGTCGATATTGGGCACGCTGTTCGAACGCGGGCTTGATCCGGCCAAGCGCAGCCAGCTGGGCGCGCATTATACCGACCGGGAAAAGATCATGATGATCGTAAAGCCGGTCATCATCGATCCGCTGGAGGCCGAATGGGCCGAGGCGCTGGCAAAGATGACCGCGCTGATCGACAGCGCGCCGAAACGGACCAAGGAAAAGCTGCTGTCTCCGGCGGAAAGGCGCAAGGCCGAAAAGCTGATCGATGAGGCGGCGAAAATCCACGCGGCGTTTGTCGAGCGACTGGTCAATTTCCGCGTGCTTGACCCGGCCTGTGGTTCGGGCAATTTCCTCTATGTCGCGCTGCGTAGTCTGAAGGATTTGGAACACCGCGCCAATCTGGATGCAGAGGCGCTTGGCCTGCCGCGCGGCTTCCCGCGCGTGGGGCCGGAATGCGTGCTGGGCATCGAGCTGAACCCCTATGCCGCCGAACTGGCGCGGGTGTCGGTGTGGATCGGCGAAATCCAGTGGATGCGGCGCAACGGCTTTGACGCGGCCAAGAACCCGATCTTGCGGACGCTCGATACGATTGAGTGCCGGGATGCGGTGCTTGAACGCGGATGGCACGCGGGCCGGAGCTGGCCCAGTGGCGGATGCGGTGGTGGGCAATCCGCCGTTTTTGGGGGCAAGCAGAATGATGTGGTCGCGAACTTGGGCGAAGAGATTACTACCGATACGTCGCTTGCGCAAAGCATGGATGGCGAACGTTCCCGGCGGTGTCGATCTGGTGTGCTATTGGTTTGCCAAGGCATGGGAGATGATGGCGGCGGGCAAACTGACGCGTGCGGGCTGGTTGCCACCAACTCCATCCGCGGCGGGGCAAACCGCGAAGTATTGAAACCCATTGTCGAAGCAGGGTCGGATATTCGAGGCGTGGAGCGATGAAGCGTGGACCGTCGATGGCGCGGCCGTGCGGGTTTCTGGTTTGCTTTGATACGAACTACGTGCTCAGGGGAAGGCTGCTCTGCTCGATGGCAGCGATGTCGACGAATATTCACTCTGACCTGACCGGTCAAGCGGCATATGACCAAACCTAATCAGCGCTATTATTACCAAAAATGTCGCAGGCTTTCATCGGGGATCAAAAAACGGTGCCTTTGACATTCCAGGCGATGAGGCTCGCGAAATGCTTGCGCTGCCCGTCAACCCCAATGGACGTACAAACTACGACGTTGTCGTCCCTTGGTTAATCGGCATCGACATCGTTCGACGGCCCATCGGATCGTTGGATAATTGATTTTGGGCACACATATGCCAGCTGAAGATGCATGCGCTTTTTGAAGCCCCATTCAAGTATGTTGAGGACATGTGATAGCCCTACGCGAAAGAGTAAGTCGCGAGAACGCACCGAGCAGACGATGGTGGATACATGGAGACATCGCCCGGTATTGCGCAGAAAGCTATTACGGCCTCTACACGCTACATTGCGACGCCCGTGTAGCGAAACACCGTATATTTGTATGGTTACCAACAAGCGCACGTCTCCCGACATGATCGTCGCCATCGCCCGCGACGACGACACCAGCTTCGGCATCCTCCATTCGATCTTTCACGAACTCTGGTCGCTACGCATGGGCACTTCGCTTGAGGACCGCCCGCGCTATACCCCGTCCACCACCTTCGAAACCTTCCCCTTCCCCGAAGGCCTGACCCCCAACATCCCCGCCGCCGATTATGCCGATGACCCGCGCGCCATCGCCATCGCCACCGCCGCCGCGCGGCTGAACGAACTGCGCGAAAACTGGTTGAACCCGGCGGACCTTGTGGTGCGCGAACCCGAAGTCGTCCCCGGCTATCCCGACCGCATCCTGCCCAAGGACGAAGCAGCGGCAGCGGAGCTGAAAAAACGCACGCTGACCAACCTGTATAACGCCCGCCCCGCATGGCTCGACAACGCGCACAAGGCGCTCGATGAGGCGGTGGCCGAAGCCTATGGTTGGGGCGAAGACTATCGCGCTGGCTTGCTCACCGAAGACGAAATCCTCGCCCGCCTGTTCCGCCTGAATCAGGAGCGCGCGCTTTAGGTCAT
>CAVSZW010000017.1:0-318875 GCA_963732535.1 uncultured Alphaproteobacteria bacterium
TGTTGATTGTCGCTGAGAAGTGACCCGGTAGTGGCATAAGTTTTCACTGAGATTTGACCCATGTTTGAACCACACCCTGACTGACTGGTTGGGGGATGAGGAGTGATCAACATGGATTTATTGAGTGTGATACGTCGTTGGCGTTTTCGGCAAGGGATGCCGATCCGTGAGATTGAACGGCGGACAGGATTGTCGCGGAATACGATCCGCAAGTATTTGCGTGCAGACACCTTAGAACCGGTATTCAGGACATCTGTTCGCCCGAGCAAGCTCGATCCGTTTGCAGAGAAGCTGTCGGGGTGGCTGCGGATCGAGGTTGGCAAGTCACGCAAGCAGAAGCGCACAGCGAAGCAGATGCACGCTGATCTTGTGGTATTGGGCTATGATGGCTCCTACGAGCGGGTTGCAGCCTTTGTGCGCGCTTGGAAGGCTGATCGCCAACGCGAGCAGCAGACCAGCGGACGCGGCACTTTTGTGCCCTTGGTGTTTGCGGCGGGTGAAGCCTTCCAGTTCGACTGGAGCGAAGACTGGGCCATTCTGGGCGGCAGGCAGACCAAGTTGCAGGTAGCGCATACCAAGCTGTCACACAGCCGGGCGTTCATTGTTCGGGCATATCCACTTCAGACCCACGAGATGCTGTTCGACGCGCTGGCTGAGGCGTTCCGGGTGCTGGGCGGTGTTCCCCAGCGGGGTATTTTTGACAATATGAGGACGGCGGTCGATCGCATTGGTAGGGGCAAAGTCAGACAGGTAAACGCACGCTTTGCCGCGATGGCGAGCCATTATCTGTTCGAAGCGGACTTCTGTAATCCGGCGTCGGGGTGGGAGAAGGGACAGGTTGAGAAGAACGTGCAGGATGCCCGGCGACGACTGTGGCAACCAATGCCCAGCTTCCCCGATATCGATGCCCTGAACGTCTGGCTGGAGGAACATTGCATCGCGCAATGGGGGCATATCAAGCACGGCGTTCTGCCCGGCACCGTTGCCGATGTGCATGCCGATGAAGTCCCCAGCTTGATGCCGCAAGGCCGTAACTTTGACGGCTTCGTCGAACACAGCAAGCGGGTATCACCGACCTGTCTCGTGAACTTTGACCGCAACCGTTATAGCGTGCCAGCATCGTTTGCGAACCAGCGGGTGAGCCTGCGGATATACCCGAACCGGGTTGTTGTCGCTGCTGAAGGGCAGATCGTGTGCGAGCATGTCCGGATTATCGAGCGCTCACACCATATGCCGGGGCGAACGGTCTATGACTGGCGTCATTATCTGGCGGTAATCCAGCGCAAGCCTGGCGCTCTGCGCAACGGAGCACCGTTCACCGAGCTACCCGATGCATTCCGGCAGTTACAGGGGCTGATGCTCAAACGGCCTGGCGGCGACAGGGAGATGGCCGAGATACTGGCGCTTGTGCTGCATCATGATGAGCAGGCAGTGCTATGCGCGGTCGAGCTTGCGCTTGATGCCGGGGTGGCGACCAAGACCCATGTTCTCAATATCCTCCACCGTTTGACCGATGGCAAAGCGATCCCGCCAACCCCTATCGATGCGCCACAGGCTTTGCGCCTTGCGCGGGAGCCTCTAGCCAATGTCGGGCGCTACGATGCCCTCCGGAACAGGGAGGCGCGTCATGCGTCATGATCCCGCCAGCGCCGCGATCGTGGTCATGCTACGCGGCCTCAAGATGTACGGCATGGCTGGCGCCGTCAGCGACCTGATCGAACAGGGTGCCCCGGCGTTCGAAGCGGCTGTGCCGATCCTCTCGCAGCTGCTCAAGGCGGAGATGACCGAACGCGAGGTCAGGTCCATCGCTTACCACATCAAGGCAGCCCGGTTCCCGGCCTACAAGGATCTGGCCGGGTTCGACTTTGCCGCCAGCGAGGTGAATGAAGCCCTCATCCGTCAACTCCATCGCGGAGATTTTATAGACGGTGCCGACAATGTTGTACTGATCGGCGGCCCCGGGACGGGCAAAAGCCACATGGCTACAGCGCTTGGCGTACAGGCTGTTGAGCATCACCGCAAAAAGGTCCGCTTCTTCTCCACGGTCGATCTGGTCAATGCGCTGGAACAGGAAAAGGCCATCAACAAGGCTGGCCAGCTTGCCGAGCGCTTGCTGCGCCTTGACCTCGTCATTCTCGACGAGTTAGGCTATCTGCCGTTCAGTCCATCAGGCGGCGCGCTGCTGTTCCATCTGCTCTCCAAGCTTTATGAGCAGACCAGCGTCATCATCACCACCAATCTCAGCTTCAGCGAGTGGGGAGGTGTGTTCGGTGATGCCAAGATGACTACCGCTCTGCTGGATCGGCTCACGCACCACTGCCACATCCTTGAGACCGGCAATGACAGCTTCCGCTTCCGCGCCAGTGCCGCAGCGCCCAAAATCAGAAAGGAAAAACCAGCCTCTTGACCCAGCGCCCGCAACGCGGGACATAGCAACCACCCGGGTCACATCTCAATGAAAATACCGGGTCACTTCTCAGCGACAATCAACAGACAGCCTATTGGCTGTCCTTTCGCCACAGGAGTTGACAGAGTTTGGGGGTTAAGTAAAGTGTCACCGTAATTGTTAAGTAAAGTGTCACCGTAATTCCCACCGTAATTCCTGGTGGAGGGACCCAGTATTTTGTAGTCAACAACCAGCCATTTGCGAGGTTGCTAGGTCAATGACACGAACCGCTATATTTGAGGATGCGAAACTTGCTATCGATGGGCTGCCCGAGCCTGTCAGGATGAGCGAAGTCGTGGATTCTATTCGAGCTCAATTAGATTTTCTGATTTCCGTTAAATCAGGACGACCGTTTGACAAAGGCATGCTACTGAGCATAAATATGGGCCCGTTGGCCGCCAGAACATTGGAAATTTATAGCCTTGATGTTGCTCAGAAAATTTACGATGCGATGGAAGAGTTCGAGATGATGAAGGACGAATTGGAATTACGGTGATGTTGTGGACGGCGCTCTGTTGAGTTGATTCGGTTTCATCGAACCTCCACGGTGTGATTGTCAAAGTCCACCACAGGAGCCATCCACATAAGCAAGTTACCATCTGATCTGTCGTCTGTCACCGTAATTGCACAGGAGTTGACAGAGTTTGGGGGTTAAGTAAAGTGTCACCGTAATTGACAAAGTCCACCACAGGAGCCATCCACATGAGCAAGTTACCATCTGATCTGTCGTCTGTCACCGTAATTGCACAGGAGTTGACAGAGTTTGAGGGTTAAGTAAAGTGTCACCATAATTGGAGTTTACAATGAACGCTGGAGAGATATTTTCAGTCAAGGTCCAAGAACGGCTTCAGAAACATTGCAATTTGGGCGAATGTTAGGTAGAGACTTCGGTTTTCAAGTTGGATTCTGAAATGATGCGTGCTGACTTAACAAAACTTTATTTGTTCAGTGAATCATTCGAACGAGATGCAGTGCGGGCTGAATTCACTTGTGATACCAAACCAATTGATCAATGGCTTTCAGGAATTTGTACATCAGGAATTACATTGCGGCAATTTGAAGGAAAAAAGTATTTCCATTTCATACGAACAACCCTTTCGGTAGGGTCTCTTATTTCCAAGTCAGTTCAAATAAAATTGAAAAACAGTGGTGTTTCTGGATGGCGTATTTGCCCAGTGGAGTTTTGCAATAAATGCGGCGATTTAGTAGATGGCTACGATATGCTTTCAATTGTAGGGAGGTGTGGCGAAATTGATAAAGGTCGGAGCAAAATTTCGAAAAGAAAAGCGATTTCGGGCGACGGAGATATTGATGTTTCGGTTGGATATTATTTTTGTGAAGAGAGCTGGGATGGATCGGATTTTTTTCGACCAGATGGGACAAGAATGATAATGTGTACAGAAAAAGCTAAAACGATAGTTGAAAGCTTTGAAAACTCAAATATTAATTTTGACCAATTTTAGAAATTGAAAGCTATGTTATTTGAATTTGGAGTTACGGTGACAGGTGCAATAACCAATGACGCTGACAGAGTTACGATGACACTTTACTTAACCCCTAAACTCCATGTCCTCCGCTCCTGATGCCGATCTTGCCGGCCAACCTGGGGACACGCAATAGATGTCCAACGCATAGGCGGGGACACGCAATAGCGTGTCCCCGATCCTCGCCTTTAAAAGGGGACACGGAATACGTCGTGTCCCCGGCAACAATACGGTGTCCCCGGTTCTTGCTCGCGACCCGCTCCCCACCGCTTCCGAAAAAAACCTCTAGCGCGCGGCAAATTCCTTCGCTATTGGCGCGCCTTCGCAAGTGGACCGGGCAGATTCGCACGGATGCTGGCGTATGGGGACGTCCCGGTTCCGCAAACCAGATTTGAATGAAGAGCGGCCCGCCTGATCGGCTGGCCATGCAATATAAGGAAAGACAATGGCCAAGGCTAAATTTGAGCGGACCAAGCCGCACTGCAACATCGGCACCATCGGTCACGTTGACCATGGCAAGACCACGCTGACCGCTGCGATCACCAAGATCATGGCAGAAGCATTCGGCGGCACCGCTGTTGATTTCGCAAACATCGACAAGGCTCCTGAAGAGCGCGAGCGCGGCATCACCATTTCGACGGCACACGTTGAATATGAAACCGCCAACCGTCACTATGCCCACGTCGATTGCCCGGGCCACGCTGACTATGTGAAGAACATGATCACCGGTGCTGCTCAGATGGATGGCGCTATTCTGGTTGTGAACGCAGCGGACGGCCCGATGCCGCAAACGCGCGAACACATCCTGCTTGCCCGTCAGGTCGGCGTTCCTGCGCTTGTTGTTTACATGAACAAGGTTGATCAGGTTGACGATGACGAAATCCTTGAGCTGGTTGAAATGGAAGTGCGCGAGCTGCTTTCGTCTTATGGTTTCGATGGCGACGCGATCCCCGTTGTTAAGGGTTCGGCTCTGGCCGCTCTCGAAGGCCGCGACGATGCCATCGGCAAGGATTCGGTCCTTGCCCTGATGGCTGCCGTTGACGAAGCCATTCCGCAGCCCGATCGTCCGATCGACAAGCCCTTCCTGATGCCCGTCGAAGACGTGTTCTCGATTTCGGGTCGTGGTACGGTTGTTACCGGCCGCGTTGAAACCGGCATCGTCAAGGTTGGCGAAGAAGTTGAAATCGTCGGCATCAAGGACACCAAGAAAACGACCGTTACCGGCGTTGAAATGTTCCGCAAGCTGCTCGACGAAGGTCGTGCGGGCGACAATATCGGCGCGCTGATCCGCGGCGTTGGCCGTGAAGAAGTTGAGCGTGGTCAGGTTCTCTGCAAGCCCGGTTCGGTTACGCCGCACACCGAGTTTTCGGCAGAAATCTATGTGTTGTCGAAGGATGAAGGCGGCCGTCACACGCCGTTCTTTGCGAACTATCGTCCGCAATTCTACTTCCGCACCACCGACGTCACCGGCGAAGTGATCCTTCCCGAGGGCACCGAAATGGTGATGCCCGGCGATAACGTTACCATCGCTGTAAAATTGATCGCGCCAATCGCCATGGACCCGGGTCTTCGCTTCGCAATTCGCGAAGGCGGACGCACCGTCGGTTCGGGGGTTGTCAGCACGATCACGAAGTAATATAGGCTTCGCAACGCAACAGGGTTGGTGATTCGCCAGCCCTGTTGTTTTTTGCAGTTTATACAGAATTCAAAAACAGCTGTCCCGGCTTCCACGCCCAGAAATGTGGGTGGATTGGGTCGGCTGTTTTTCGCTCTTTGATATTGGTAGTAAATAGGAATTCGGTCCGTCATGGAAACGCAGAATATACGCATCCGCCTGAAAGCATTTGACCATCGCGTCCTCGATCAGGCGACGGGCGATATTGCTGATACAGCCCGCCGCACCGGCGCGTTGATCCGTGGCCCCATTCCTCTTCCTACCCGTATCGAAAAATTCACGGTGAACCGTGGACCGCACGTCGACAAAAAGTCGCGCGAGCAGTTTGAAGTTCGCACCTACAAGCGGTTGCTCGACATTGTGCAGCCCACACCGCAAACGGTCGATGCTTTGATGAAGCTTGATCTTGCTGCTGGTGTGAATGTCGAAATCAAGTTGGCGTAAGCCAGCATAGCCCCGGCTTGCTCTTGCGGGGTGCTATCAGGTCCCCGCCATAGGGGGATGACGACGGTCTGACTACCGCCGGACGTTCTTTGAGTCCGGGCTGCGTTCCCCGTCTTACCGAATTGTTCTCATGTTGAGCAATCGGTGCCTAGCCCGGACGGGGCAATGCTTAAAAATTCAGGGCTGGATTTAGGCGTCACGCCCTCCTGGCAATCCTGCCAGCCGGGCCTCTGACATAAGTTGGAGTTGGATCATGCGTACTGGCGTGATCGCTAAAAAGATGGGCATGATGCGCCTCTTCAATGAAGATGGTCGCCACGTTCCTGTCACCGTATTGGCGCTGGAAGGCTGCCAAGTGGTCGGTGCCCGCCGCGAAGAGAAGGATGGCTATTATGCTGTTCGCCTTGGAGCCGGCGCCCGTAAGGCGAAAAATGTAAACAAGCCACAACGCGGCGAATTCGCGAAAGCCCAGGTTGAACCCAAGGCTCGCGTCGTCGAATTCCGCGTTGATGGCGAAGAAGGCTTGCTGCCCGTTGGCGCGACCATATCGGCCGAACATTTCGTGGCTGGCCAATTGGTGGACATCACCGGCCATACGCAGGGTAAAGGCTTTGCCGGCGCCATGAAGCGTTGGGGCTTCGGTGGTATGCGCGCAACCCACGGTGTGTCGATCTCTCACCGTGCCCATGGTTCCACTGGCCAACGTCAGGATCCGGGCAAGGTTTTCAAGAACAAGAAAATGGCCGGTCACATGGGTGATCGTCAGCGCACGCAGCAGAACCTCGAAGTGGTTCGCACCGATGCAGTCCGCGGCCTGATCTTTGTAAAGGGTAGCGTACCCGGCGCGAAAAATGGCTGGATGCTGATCAAGGATGCGGTGAAGGTTGCCGCGCCCGAAGGTCTGCCTTTCCCCGGTGCTTTGAAAAATGACAATGAAGCGCCTGTGATTGTCGAAGAGGTAATCGTCGCCGCTGAAGTCGAAGCGACGGAAGCGGTTGCCGAACGTCGCTGTGGAAGCTGCTGCTGCTGAAGCTCCCGTCGAAACTCCCGCTGCTGAAGAGGCTGCTGCCCCTGAAGCCGGTGAAGAAAAGAAGGAGGGCTGAACATGAAGCTCAAGGTTCAAACCCTCGACGCGAAAGCCAAAGGCGATATCGACCTGAATGACGAAGTCTTCGGTGTCGAGCCGCGCGCAGATATCCTGCACCGCGTCGTCACATGGCAGCGTGAAAAGGCTCGCGGTACGGCCCGTCCGACCCGCGAACGTTCCGAAGTCGCCCGTACTGGCAAAAAGTTCGGTCGCCAAAAAGGCGGCGGTACGGCTCGCCACGGTGATCGCCGCGCTCCGATCTTTGTCGGTGGCGGTAAAGCCCATGGTGCCCGTCTGCGTGACTTTAACCCTTCGTTGAACAAAAAAGTTCGTGCGCTTGGGCCTGAAGATGGCGCTTTCGAGCAAAGCCAAGAACGGTACGCTGATCGTTCTCGAAGATCTCGATGTGAAAGACGCCAAGACCAAGTTGCTGATCGCGCAGATCGCCAAGCTCGGTTTCGGTAAAACCGCGCTGGTTTCTGGATGGTGAAGGCGTGAACGAAAATTTCCGCAAAGCTTCGGCCAATATCGTCGGCGTCAATGCGCTCCCCGCCGTGGGTGCCAATGTCTATGACATACTGAAGCACGAAACGCTGGTCCTGACGCGCGCTGCGGTCGAGAAGCTCGAAGCCCGCTTCGCCCTCACGGGAGGTGCCAACTAATGGCTAAGGATAAAGCAATCGACAACCGTCATTATGACGTGATTGTCGCTCCGCACATCACCGAAAAAGCGACGCTGCTTTCTGAATATAACGCTGTTGTGTTCAAGGTAGCGGGCCATGCTACCAAACCGCAGATCAAAGCTGCGGTCGAAGCGCTGTTCGATGTGAAGGTAAAGGGCGTCAATACGCTTGTCCAAAAGGGCAAGGTCAAGCGCTGGAAGGGCAAGCCCTACACGCGCAATGACGTGAAAAAAGCCGTGGTGACTTTGGCTGAAGGCCAGAGCATCGACGTGACCTCTGGGATCTAAGGGCAGGACAATGGCACTCAAAAGCTACAAACCAACCAGCCCGGCGCGTCGCGGCCTTGTGCTCGTTGACCGTTCGAGCCTTTACAAAGGCGGCCCCGTCAAGGGACTGACCGAAGGCAAGAAAAAGACCGGCGGACGCAACAACAAAGGCCATGTCACCTCGCGTGGCATCGCCGGTGGCCATAAGCAGCGTTATCGCATCGTCGATTTCAAGCGCCGCAAATGGGATATGCCCGCAACCGTCGAGCGTTTGGAATATGATCCCAACCGCACCGCTTTCATCGCTTTGGTGAAATATAGCGACGGCGAAGTGGCCTATATCCTTGCGCCGCAGCGTCTTTCGGTCGGTGACCTTGTTGTCGCCGGTGAAAAGACCGACGTGAAGCCGGGTAACGCCATGCTGCTCAGCCAGATGCCCGTTGGCACCATCTGCCACAATGTGGAGATGAAGCCGGGCAAAGGCGGCCAGATCGCCCGCAGCGCAGGCACCTATGTGCAGCTGGTCGGACGTGACGGTGGCAAGGTGATTGTCCGTCTGAACTCTGGCGAGCAACGTTATATCCATGGCAATTGCATGGGCACGGTTGGCGCGGTTTCAAACCCCGACAATTCGAACCAGACACTCGCCAAGGCAGGTCGTAACCGCTGGAAGGGCATCCGCCCGTTGACCCGCGGTGTTGCGAAGAACCCGGTCGATCACCCGCACGGCGGTGGTGAAGGCCGGACCTCCGGTGGTCGTCATCCTGTGACGCCATGGGGCAAGCCGACCAAGGGTGCTCGTACCCGTTCGAATAAATCGACTGACAAGATGATCATCCGGTCACGTCATGCGAAGAAGAAGAGGTAAGTCATGGCTCGTTCCGTCTGGAAAGGTCCCTTTGTTGACCTGTACCTGCTGAAAAAGGCAGAAACCGCGCAGGATGCGAACAGCAGCGCGCCGATCAAAACTTGGTCGCGCCGCTCGACGATCCTGCCGCAATTCGTCGGCCTGACCTTTAGCGTCTATAACGGCCATAAATTCATTCCCGTTTCGGTGAATGAAGACATGGTTGGCCACAAGCTGGGCGAATTCGCTCCGACCCGTACCTATCATGGTCACGGCGCAGACAAGAAGGGCCGTCGCTAATGTCCAAGCAGAAAGCTCCCCGCCGTGTAGGCGAAAAGGAAGCGCTGGCTGTCGGCACCACCATTCGTGGTTCCGCACAGAAGCTGAACCTTGTGGCGGCACTGATCCGTGGCCGCAAAGTCGAAGACGCGCTCAACATCCTTACCTTTTCCAAAAGAGGCATGGCTGTTGATGCAAAGAAGGTGTTGGCCTCGGCTGTCGCCAACGCGGAAAACAACCATAATCTGGATGTCGATGCTTTGATCGTTGCCGAAGCAAGCGTTGGCAAGGCGTTGACCATGAAGCGTTTCCATACGCGCGGTCGCGGCAAATCAACCCGCATTTTGAAACCGTTCAGCCGCCTGCGTATTGTCGTTCGCGAACAGGAAGAGGAGGCTTAATCATGGGTCAAAAGAGCAATCCTATCGGGCTTCGCCTGCAGATTAACCGTACATGGGACAGCCGCTGGTTCGCCGAAGGTGCGGAATATGGCCGTATGCTGTTGGAAGATATCAACATCCGCAAGTTCGTGATGAAGACGCTTCCGCAAGCTGCGATTTCCAAGGTCGTGATCGAACGTCCGGCAAAGAATTGCCGCGTTTCCATCTATGCTGCGCGCCCCGGCGTGATCATCGGCAAGAAGGGTGCGGACATTGAAAAGCTGAAAAAGCAGATCAACAAATATACCGATGCCGAAGTTTCGCTGAACATCGTCGAAATCCGCAAGCCAGAGGTTGACTCGCGGCTTGTCGCACAGGGCATTGCCGATCAGCTGATCCGCCGTATCGCTTTCCGTCGCGCCATGAAGCGTGCGATGCAATCGGCGATGCGTCTGGGTGCTGAAGGCATCAAGATCACCTGCGGTGGTCGGCTCGGCGGGGCGGAAATCGCCCGGACTGAAAGCTACCGTGAAGGCCGCGTGCCCGCGCATACGCTTCGCGCCAACATCGACTATGCCGAAGCCGAAGCACTGACCGCTTATGGCATCATCGGTATCAAGGTGTGGATCTTCAAAGGTGAAATCCTGGGTCATGATCCAATGGCGACCGACCGTCTGATGATGGAAGCGCAGACTGCGGGTGTTCGCCCCCAGTTTGAACGCCGCTAAAGTTTTAGGAACGAGCAATGCTGCAACCCAAAAAACATAAATTCCGCAAGCAGTTCAAGGGCCGCATCCATGGCAATGCCAAGGGTGGCACCGATCTGAACTTCGGCAGCTATGGCCTGAAAGCCATGGAGCCCGAGCGGATTACTGCACGCCAGATCGAAGCGGCTCGCCGCGCGATCACGCGTCACATCAAACGTCAGGGACGTTTGTGGATCCGCATTTTCCCCGATGTTCCCGTCACCAAAAAGCCTGCCGAAGTCCGTCAGGGTAAAGGTAAGGGGTCGGTCGAATATTGGGCAGCCAAGGTGAAGCCTGGCCGCATCCTGTTTGAACTGGACGGCGTACCCGGTCCGCTGGCCGCTGTGGCGTTCAGCCGTGCAGCGATGAAGCTGCCGATCAAGGTCAAGGTTGTTGCCCGTCTGGGTGACACCTCGCATCTGGGAGCCGTATGATGAGCAAGATCGAAGACCTGCGCGTCAAGAGCGACGATCAATTGTCCACCCAATTGGGTGAACTGAAACGTGAGCAGTTCAACCTGCGGTTTCAGGGGGCCACCGGCCAGCTGGAAAAGCCCGCGCGCATCCGTGAAGTGCGTCGCAGCATCGCGCAAATCAAAACCTTGCAGACCGAGCGTGCAAACGCTGCTGCAAAATCGGCATAAGGAGCGCTAGCGATGCCTAAACGCATACTGACCGGCACTGTGGTGTCCGATAAGAGCGACAAGACGGTCGTTGTGCTCGTTGAGCGCAAGGTGAAGCATCCGCTTTACGGAAAGATCATCCGCCGTTCGAAGAAATATCACGCCCATGACGCGGAAAACACCGCGAAGACGGGTGAAGTGGTTCGCATTCAGGAATGTGCACCGATTTCTAAGAACAAGACCTGGACCTTGGTCGAGCGCGTTGGCGCGGCCCCGGCACAGGCCGCAGAAATGGCGGAGGGCTGATCCATGATTCAGATGCAGTCCAATCTCGATGTTGCCGATAATAGTGGCGCCAAGCGCGTCCAGTGCATCAAGGTGCTCGGCGGATCGAAGCGTCGTGTGGCCGGTGTTGGCGACATCATCGTGGTGTCGATCAAAGAAGCCCAGCCGCGTGGCAAGGTGAAGAAGGGTGATGTGCACAAAGCCGTTATCGTTCGCACCCGCAAAGATATTCGCCGCGCCGATGGCTCGGTGATCCGTTTCGACACCAATGCTGCCGTATTGATCGGCAACAACAAGGAGCCGATCGGCACCCGCATTTTTGGCCCCGTCTGCCGTGAACTTCGTGCGAAAAACCACATGAAGATCATCAGCCTGGCGCCGGAGGTTTTGTAAGATGGCAATGGCAAAAATCAAAAAGGGTGACACCGTTGTGGTGCTCGCTGGCAAGGACAAGGGCAAGACTGGTGAAGTCACCCGTGTCGATCCGAAGGCTGACAAGGTCGTCGTATCGGGCGTGAACGTTCGCGTGCGCCACGCAAAGCCCACGCAGGCGGACCCGCAGGGCGGCAAAAAGCCGTTTGAAGCTCCGCTGCATATCTCGAATGTCGCATTGGCCGATCCGAAATCGGGCAAGCCCACGCGCGTTCGCATTGAAACCGCCAAAGACGGCAAGAAGATCCGCGTCGCCGCCAAGTCCGGGGAGAAGATCGATGGCTGATCAAAAATACACACCGCGCATGAAGCAACGCTATGACGATTCTGGTCGTCAAGGCGCTGACCGAGAAATTTGGTTATACCAACCGTTTCGCTGTGCCGAAAATCGAAAAAATCACGCTGAACATGGGCGTGGGCGAAGGTTCGCAAGACAAGAAAAAGGTCACGACCGCGCTTGCCGAAATGGAATTGATTGCAGGCCAAAAGCCCGTCGTCACCAAGGCGAAAAAGTCTATCGCTGGCTTTAAGCTGCGCGAAGGCATGCCGATCGGCGTGAAAGTGACGCTGCGTGGTGCCCAGATGTACGAATTCCTGGATCGTCTGGTGACCATCGCAATGCCGCGTATTCGCGATTTCCGCGGCCTTAATCCGAAAAGCTTTGATGGTCGTGGCAACTTTGCCATGGGTCTGAAAGAGCAGATCATCTTTCCCGAAATCAGCTATGACTCCATCGATACGGTGCGCGGCATGGATGTGATCGTGACCACTTCGGCGAACAGCGACGATGAAGCCCGCGAGCTTCTGCGTTTGTTCGGTTTCCCCTTCCCTCAAGAACAAGCAGAGGAAAAGGAAGCGGCATAATGCCCGCTCCTGCCCTCTTGTCAGAAAGGACGAGAACTTAAGTCATGGCGAAACTGAGTTCCATTAACAAAAATGAGCGTCGCAAGAAGCTCGTGAAAAAATATGCAGGCCGCTATGCGCGCCTGAAGGCAGTTGCCGACGATAAGTCGAAAGATGATGGCGAACGTACAATCGCGCGCCTGAAACTTGCGGAAATCCCGCGCAATGGCAATCCGACCCGCGTCCGTAACCGGTGTGAAACCACCGGCCGTCCGCGCGGTTATTATCGCAAATTCCGGCTCTGCCGTATCGAGTTGCGCGATCTGGCCAATAAGGGCCTGATCCCCGGCGTGACCAAATCGAGCTGGTAAGGAAGAGACTATGGCATTGACCGATCCACTGGGTGATATGCTCACCCGCATCCGCAACGGCCAGCGCGCGAAGAAAGACTCTGTTGTCTCTCCCGCTTCAAAGCTGCGTGCCCGTGTTCTCGATGTGTTGCAGCGCGAAGGCTATATTCGCGGCTACAGCGAAGAAGAACTTGCCGGCCACAAAGGCTTGCGTATCGAGCTGAAATATTTTGAAGGGCAGCCTGCGATCCAGCATGTCGCCCGCGTGTCGAAGCCTGGCCGCCGCGTCTATTCGGGAAGCACAGAGCTGCCCGTGATCCGCAACGGCCTTGGCATCACCATCGTTTCAACGCCGCGCGGCGTGCTTTCGGACGCAGAAGCCCGTGAAGCCAATGTCGGCGGCGAGATTCTGGCGGAGGTGTTCTGATGAGCCGCATTGGTAAGAAACCGGTTGCCATTCCAGCAGGCGTCACCGCCAGCCTGGACGCAGGCACCTTGTCGGTGAAAGGGCCCAAGGGCGAACTTTCCATGCCGATGAGCGACCTTATTTCCTATGAACTGAAGGACGCGAGCCTTTCAGTCCAACCCGCCAACAAAAGCCGCGAAGCGCGCGCTTTCTGGGGAATGCAGCGCACATTGGTGCAGAATTTGGTCACCGGCGTGACCGAAGGCTTTACCAAGGTTCTGGAAATCACCGGCGTTGGCTATCGTGCCAATTCGCAGGGGAAGAACCTGAAGCTGCAACTCGGCTATAGCCATGACGTGGATTTCGCGATCCCCGACGGCATCGACATTAAAACGCCCGACAACACGACCGTCGAAATTTCGGGCATCGACAAGCAGAAGGTAGGGCAGGTTGCTGCCGAAATCCGTCGCTGGAGGAAGCCGGAACCCTATAAGGGCAAGGGCATCAAATACCGCGGCGAATATATCTTCCGCAAAGAAGGGAAGAAGAAATAAGCCATGGCACAACTCTCTCTCTTTCAAAAGCGCCGTCAGCGCGTCCGTTCCAAGCTGCGTTCGCAGGTTGCCGGCCGTCCGCGTCTATCGGTGCACCGCACAGGCAAGCATATCTACGCGCAGATCATTGATGATGCGAAGGGCGTAACCGTCGCTTCGGCTTCGACCAATGATAAGGGCGTGAAGATGAAAAATGGCGGCAATGCCGCTGCTGCCACCGAAGTTGGCACGCGTGTTGCCGAGGCTGCAAAAAAGGCGGGCGTGAAAAGCGTTGTCTTTGATCGCGGCGGTTTCCTGTTTCATGGTCGCGTTAAGGCGCTGGCCGAAGCTGCCCGCGCTGGCGGGCTGGAGTTCTGATAATGGCTGACGAAAACAACACCGCAGAAAACGTCGTTGTCGACGCAGTCGCCGCTCCCGAAGGCGAAGCTGAAGGCCGTCGTGGCCGTGGCGGACGCGGGCGCGGTGAAGGTGGTGGCCGTGGCCGCCGCGATGATCGCAAACCGCGCGAAGAAAAAGAAGATGATGGCACGATCGAAAAGCTCGTCCACATCAACCGCGTTTCGAAAACGGTGAAGGGTGGTAAGCGTTTTGGCTTTGCAGCTCTCGTCGTGGTCGGCGATGGACAGGGCCGTGTCGGCTTTGGCCATGGCAAGGCGCGCGAAGTTCCTGAAGCGATCAACAAAGCGACCGCTGCTGCCAAGAAAAAGATGATCCGCGTCCCGTTGAAAGACGGCCGCACGCTGCATCACGATGGCACGGGCCGTTTTGGCGCTGGCAATGTCTATGTCCGTTCGGCTCCGGCTGGAACGGGTATCATCGCCGGTGGCCCGATGCGCGCCGTGTTTGAAAGCCTGGGCGTTGCAGACGTTGTGACCAAATCAATTGGTACGTCAAATCCCTATAACATGGTGCGCGCCACCTTTGCGGCTCTGTCTGATCAGACCAGCCCGAAATCGGTGGCACAGCGTCGCGGCAAGAAAATCGCCGACCTTCTGGGTCGCGGTGGCAGCAAGACTGCCCAGGCCGACGCCGAAGCGATTGCGGAGTAAACGACGATGGCTAAAATCAAAATCAAGCAGACCGGTTCACCGATCCGTCGTCCTGCTTCACAGCGCGCCACTTTGCGGGGCCTTGGCCTCGACAAGATGAACCGCGTATCCGAACTGGAAGACACCCCCGAAGTGCGCGGCATGATCCGTGCCGTGCGGCATATGGTCGAGGTGGTCGGGTAACTCAAAGGGGACACCGAATACGGTGTCCCCGTTCATTCGGGGACACTATTGAGTGTCCCCATCCGACAAACGCGGGGACACCGAATACGATGTCCCCGAGCGCGACTAAAAGCGAAAGCGAGTGCAAGACATGAAACTGAATGATATCAAAGACAATGAAGGCGCACGCCACCGTAAAATGCGGGTCGGGCGTGGCATTGGTTCGGGCAAGGGCAAGACCGCAGGGCGTGGCCAAAAGGGCCAAAAGAGCCGTTCGGGTGTAGCCATCAAGGGCTTTGAAGGCGGCCAGATGCCCCTTCACATGCGGATCCCGAAGCGCGGCTTCAACAATATCTTTGCCAAGGATTATGCCGAAGTGAATCTGGGCATGATCCAGAAATTCATCGACGCGAAAAAGCTGGATGCCAAGGCAACCATCGATCAGGCTGCCTTGAAAGCGGCTGGCCTGTCGCGCGGCGGCAAAGACGGCGTTCGAATTCTTGCCAAGGGCGAATTGACCTCGAAAATCACCGTTTCGGTTGCCGGTGCCTCAAAGGGCGCTATCGAGGCCATCGAAAAAGCGGGCGGAAAAGTCGAAATCCTGATCGTGACATCGGCTGCGGAAAAAGCGGCTGTGAAAAAGGGTACCGTCAAAAAGGCAAATGACGCTGCGAAAGCTGCCAAAAACGCAAAATGACAAAAGCGTAACAACGCTCTTGTCGAAACAGCCCCGCATCCCGATATGGGCCTGCGGGGCTTGGTGTTTCGGGGTTTTGATCGGCCAGATCAGATAATACCGTAGTGCTGAGCTTGTCGAAGCACGCCTCACGGTTGAAGCTGACCGTTGAAGCGCCCTTCGACAGGCTCAGGGCTACGGTTTTAATTGAAAAGGCAGGTTGCCGGCGCCAGCCAACTAGATTTCAGGGTGGATTAGCGCGCAACAAGCCGCTAGCGAACCTTCGGGGAAACAGGAAAGCAATCTCATGGCATCGAAAGCCGAACAACTGGCATCGAACATCAATTTTTCAAAATTCGGCAAAGCCGATGATCTGAAAAAGCGCATCTGGTTTACCATCGGAGCGCTGATCCTATTCCGTCTTTTGAGCTTCATCCCGCTCCCCGGCGTCGATCCGGTGGCACAGGCCGTGCTTTATCAAAGTCAGGCGTCGGGCGGCGTCCTCGATATTTTCAACACCTTCTCTGGCGGCTCGTTGGAGCGTATGAGCCTGATCGCGCTGGGCGTGATGCCCTATATCACCGCGTCGATCGTGGTGCAGCTTGCAGCTTCGCTGTCGCCTACGTTGGCGGCGATCAAGAAAGAAGGCGAAAGCGGCCGCAAGAAGCTCAACCAATATACCCGCTATGGCACGGTATTGCTGACGGCAGTGCAGGGCTATGTGCTGGCTTCGGGGCTTGAGGGCCAAGTCGCGCAGACGGGCATTGCGGCGGTGGTCGAACCGGGAATGATGTTCCGCGTGGTCGCGACGATCAGCCTGGTCGGCGGTACGATGTTCCTGATGTGGCTGGGCGAACAGATCACGTCACGCGGCATTGGCAACGGTGTGTCACTGATCATCATGGCCGGGATCGTAGCACAGCTGCCGCGTCTGGTCGCTAATCTCCTTGAAGGTGGACGGACGGGTTCGATTGACGGCCTGATTATCGTGTCGTTCATCGCCATGTTTGTGGCGCTTACGCTCATCATTTGTTATGTCGAGCGCGCGCAGCGACGATTGCTGATCCAATATCCGAAACGCGCCACCAAACAGGGGATGATGCAGGCGGACCGCAGCCATTTGCCTCTCAAGCTCAACACTGCGGGTGTGATTCCACCGATCTTTGCTTCATCGCTTTTGCTGCTGCCGATCACGATCACCCAATTGGGCGGAAACCGCGTTGCCGGGGAAAGCGCTTTTGGCGATGCGATCATCACGCTCAACCAATATCTGCAACATGGGCAACCGGTCTATCTGCTGCTTTACGGCCTTGGCATTGCCTTTTTCTGCTTCTTCTACACCGCGGTTGTTTTCAATCCTGAAGAAACAGCAGAAAATCTCAAAAAAGCTGGCGGCTTCATCCCGGGCATCCGTCCGGGCAAGAATACCGAAAGCTATCTCGATTATGTGCTGACCCGGATCACCGTATTGGGCGCAGCCTATCTGGCGCTCGTTTGCCTGCTCCCCGATTATGTCATGGGGCTGACGGGGCAACAGCAGTTTTTCGTCATCGGCGGCACCAGCCTGCTGATTCTGGTAAACGTGACGGTGGATACCATCGCGCAAATCCAGGGCCATTTGATCGCGCATCAATATGGTGACTTGTTGAAGAAAGCGAAGCTTAAGGGCAATCGCGGTCGTTGATCCAAATCTTGAGGGGAATTTGGCATGGGTACGCCCTTGAACATCATATTGCTCGGTCCTCCGGGCGCAGGCAAGGGCACGCAGGCGGGTATGCTGGTTGACCAGCGCGGGATGGTGCAGCTGTCCACGGGCGACATGCTGCGGGCGGCTGTTAAGGCCGGAACGCCGACGGGCGTGAAAGCCAAAGCGGTGATGGATGCGGGCGAACTTGTTTCGGACGAAATCGTTTCCGGCATTATCGGTGAAGCGCTCGATCAGCTTCCCGCCGAAACCGGTGTGATCTTTGACGGCTACCCGCGTACCGCGGCGCAGGCGCATTCGCTCGATGGCATTTTAACATCGCGTGACCGCACCCTCGATCATGTCATTGAACTGGTGGTCGATGAAGACGCGCTGGTCTCCCGCATTGTTGGCCGCTTCACCTGCGCCGTATGCGGCGAAGGCTATCATGATAGTTTCAAGAAGCCGGAAGTGAACGGCAAATGCGATAAATGCGGATCGACCGAATTCAAGCGTCGCCCCGACGACAATGAAGAAACCGTCCGCACCCGCATGGCCGAATATCGAGGCAAGACTGCACCGATCCTGCCGATCTATGATGAGCGTGGATTGGTTCACCGGGTGGATGGTATGGCCGATATCGGCAATGTGACGGCAGCGATCAACGCAATCCTGGACTGAAACACCATTGCCTGCCGACGCACAATGCGGCAGACTTTGGGTCATGAAAAAATCCCGCCTCCTGCCGCTCCTCCTGCTCGCATCGGCCTCACCCGCTTTCGCCGAAGTGAAGGCGCAATCCGAAGCTGGTTTTGCCGTTGTCCATAGCGCGGAAGTGAAAGCCAGCGCGGAAGAATTGTGGAAGCGCTTGGTCGCTCCAAAGGACTGGTGGAACCCCGAACATAGCTGGTCCGGGTCGGTCTCCGGTTTCTATATCGACGCATCTGCGGGCGGCTGTTTCTGCGAATTGTTTCAGCAAAAGGATAGCGAAGGCAAATTGCAGACCAAAGGCAGTGTCGAGCATATGCGGGTGATTTTTGCCGAGCCGGGCAAAGTGCTGCGGATGCGCGGATCGCTTGGGCCGCTCCAGTCAGAGGCCATGACGGGAACGCTCTCGGTCGCAATAACGCCAGATAAGGCTGGAACATATAGCCGGATCAGCTTCTCCTACGTTGTTGGCGGGTTCATGCGGTATAAAACGGCGGATATTGCTCCTGCGGTCGACGCCGTCCTTGGCGGGCAATTCGGGCGACTGATATCGCCCTTTGAGCGCAGCCAGAAAGAGGCGCCGGCTTCAACGCCAAAAGCCGAAGATGCACCATCCGAAAAACAGGATGTAAAGCCCGGCGGCGCAGCGATTGACTTGGGCGATATCGATCAAAAGGCGGCGGATGAAACATCTGCCACGGTCCCGAGCGAAACACGGGACGCAAACGCCGAACCGGGCGCTTGACAGCCAACCGGACTCGCTTTAGAGAACGGATATCCGATCACTGGTAACACCAGCAGCGCATTCGTGCGCCCGCTGGTTTTTCTGCGTTTTCGGCCCATTCACGAAGCTATGAGATAGGGCCTTCCCGATTCGTTGGGGACCCTGTGGAGCAGGAGTAAATATACAGATGGCACGTATTGCCGGGGTCAATCTCCCCACCAACAAACGAGTGATTATTGCGCTCACCTATATCCACGGCATCGGACGCACCAAAGCGCTCGAAATTGCCAATAAACTGGAAATCGATCACGCCCGCCGGGTGCAGGATTTGACGGACGCCGAAGTCTTGAAAATCCGTGAAACGATCGATGCCGACCACACCGTTGAAGGCGATTTGCGTCGTACCACGTCGATGAACATCAAGCGTTTGATGGATCTGGCGTGCTATCGCGGGCTTCGTCATCGCAAGGGTCTTCCTGTCCGCGGCCAACGCACGCACACCAATGCGCGCACCCGCAAGGGCAAGGCGAAGGCTATCGCCGGCAAGAAGAAGTAAGCGCGGATTTTTCCGCAGCTTCCTTTTACAGTTTAAGACAGGATAGAGTAAAATGGCACGCGAACCTCAGCGCATTAAGCGGCGCGAACGCAAAAACATTTCAGCGGGTGTGGCCCATGTCAACGCCAGCTTCAACAACACGATGATCACCATCACCGACGCGCAAGGAAACGCGATCAGCTGGTCCAGCGCGGGTACCATGGGTTTCAAGGGTAGCCGTAAATCGACCCCCTATGCCGCTCAGGTGGCAGCGGAAGATGCTGGCAAAAAGGCCGCCGAACATGGCGTTCGCACCCTTGAAGTCGAAGTGAAGGGCCCCGGCTCCGGTCGTGAAAGCGCGCTGCGTGCTTTGCAGGCTGCGGGCATGACGATCACTTCGATCCGTGACGTAACTCCGATCCCGCACAATGGCGTGCGGCCTTCGAAGCGTCGCCGGGTCTAATTTAGAGTTTAGTTTCGGGCGCGGGGATGGCCTCGCTCCCACATTTTTAAATTGCGGTCCGGCCCAAGTGCAAAAGCCGATGCACCAAGAGCCGGTTCCGCCAAACCTAGGGGAAATCCATGTCCGTCAATATGAAGAACTGGCAGGAATTGAAAAAGCCCATGGGCCTCGAAGTCAAGGCCGGTGGCGATAGCCGTCGCAAGGCCACCTTCGTTGCCGAACCGCTTGAGCGTGGCTTTGGCCTGACGCTTGGTAATGCTCTGCGTCGCGTGTTGCTCTCTTCGCTTCAGGGCGCGGCCATCACTTCGATCAAGATCGAAAATGTGTTGCACGAATTCTCGTCGCTTGCTGGCGTGCGTGAAGATGTGACGGACATCGTCCTCAACATCAAGCAGGTCGCGCTGAAGATGGAAGGCGAAGGTCCAAAGCGTATGCAGCTTTCGGCCACCGGCCCTGCCACGGTCAAGGCCGGCGATATTGCCGTTACTGGCGACATCGTGGTGATGAACCCCGATCTGATCATCTGCCACCTTGATGAAGGCGCAAGCCTCAACATGGAAATCACCGCCGATAGCGGCAAGGGCTATGTGCCCGCCGTTGCCAACCGCCCTGCGGATGCGCCCATTGGCCTGATCCCCGTCGACAGCCTGTATTCGCCGGTCCGCCAAGTCGCTTACAAAATCGACAATGCGCGTATCGGACAAGAGCTGGACTATGACAAGCTGAACCTGACCATCGAAACCGATGGCACCATCACCCCCGAAGATGCCGTGGCCTATGCTGCGCGTATTCTTCAGGATCAGTTGCAGGTGTTTGTCCACTTTGAAGAAACCATGGCTGCCAGCTCGCCGATGATCGGCATGGCAGCGCCTTCGGCTCCTTCGGATGAATCCGATGCGAACCAGCTCAACCGCTATCTGTTGAAGAAAGTGGACGAGTTGGAACTGTCGGTCCGCAGTGCAAATTGCCTGAAGAACGACAATATCATCTACATCGGCGATTTGGTGCAAAAGAGCGAAGCCGAAATGCTCCGCACGCCCAATTTTGGCCGCAAGTCTTTGAACGAAATCAAGGAAGTGCTCTCCAGCATGGGTCTGCGCCTCGGCATGGATATCCCCGGCTGGCCGCCTGAGAACATCGAAGAAATGGCCAAGAAGCTTGAGCAGGAATTGCTGGGTTAAGGCATTTTCCCCTCTCCTTTGGGAGAGGGTTGCGAAGACTTGCAAGCTTGCTTGCTAGTCGTAGCTGGGTGAGGGGCTCTGCGCTTTCTGCAGGGCACAACCCCTCACCAACTCCGCCTAGGCCTCGCGGCCAAGGCTTCGTATCCTCTCCCAAAGGAGAGGAATTACAGGGGCATAGGGCCGCCCGTTAAATGGCCTGCTACGGACTACCTGATACGGGTCCATAACGAACGAAGGAATGAAACATGCGCCATAAAATTGGCTATCGTAAACTGAACCGCACCAGCAGCCATCGGATTGCGATGCTGCGGAACATGGCGGCTTCGCTGATCAAGCACGAACAGATCACCACCGGCGTTGCCAAGGCGAAGGAACTTCGCCCCTATGTCGAAAAGCTGATCACGCTGGCGAAAAAAGGTGGCTTGTCCAACCGCCGTCTGGCGCAGAGCCGCTTGATGGACGACGCGCAGCTAAGCAAGCTGTTTGACGTGCTGGCTACACGCTATGCAGACCGCAACGGCGGCTATACCCGCATCATCAAGGCGGGCTACCGCGCGTCGGATGCTTCGCCCATGGCAATCATCGAACTGGTTGACCGCGACGTAAGCGCCAAGGGTCTCGATTCGGGTCCGGTGTTGAACGAAGACGATATGGACGAAGCCGCGTAATAGCCGTTTCAGCCTAAACGAAATTTAAGGGCGGTTCCTGAAATGGAGCCGCCCTTTTCGTTTCCCGTTTACGCGGTCGTGTGGATCGTTCCGGAATAAAGCGCAGAGGGCCGATCGGGATCATCTGCGTCGGATACGCACAATAATTCTATGCCGTCGGCCGTCCGCGTTGCCGAAACACCTTCGATTTTGATCGCAAGGTCTATGGGTTCGACCCGGATAATTTGAAACCAGGCATCGAGCAGGACAAAGGCCGACCCCGCCAAAGCACCATCGGCATAGCTGTCATCGGTCGCTTCGGCTGCGGCGGTCAGGATCATGGTTCCGTCATCAAGGCCGCAGGCGTCGGTTACGGTCAACGGCACAGCATTGATTGAAGGCAGGGACAGTTCGGCAACGGTGGAAATATTGGGCGTCACACCCGCCGCAACGTCGGCCCAGCTGGTTTCCAATATATGCGAAATGGGCGATTGCATATTGCCGCGATTAAACAGCAGTAGCCGATCACCGCGCAGACATGCACCTTCGAGATTGATCTCAGCAACCGATCCGGACAGCGCATTGAATAGCGGAGTCAGATCAAGCTGGCATACTTCTGCCTGACCATCGATGGCTGACAGATCAATCAACGCACCCTTTTTGCGCCGCGCTTTCGAGCCGGAACCCATTGCCAGCAATTGCAGCCTCGGGCCTGCGCCGAGCGAGAGTAAAATTTCGAAATCGGCCTTCTTCGCTTTCCGCTTCTTTGGATCACGCGGCAATTCGCCGGGCAGCAAGCGCAACAGGCTGCCGAGCTTGATCAGGATCAAACGAAAAATCCGCAAGGAAATGCTCGTCATCGGCGACAACGAATATTCGGTCGTCCGCCACGACCAACCCGCTTGCTGCCGACAGAAAGCAATTGCCGGAGGACATGGGGCGATCCACGGTCAAATCGCGAAGATGTTTTAATTGCACGAGAGGAATGGCGGCTGGACTGGTGGCATTGCCCAGCGTGGATAGGTGCTATCGCCGGACAAATCCAAGTTTTTCCTTTGAAACTTGTGCCGTGTACCGGCAATGTTGTGCGGCAATGGCAATTTCAGTTCTCATGGTCTGTCTGGGCAATATCTGCCGCTCACCGATGGCAGAAGGGGCGTTGCGCGCACATGCCGAACTATTGGGGCTTGAGCTGCACATCAATTCCGCCGGGACCGGAGACTGGCATGTCGGCAATCCGCCCGATGCTCGCGCCCAGCACGCCGCGCTTGAATGTGGCGGAGTGGATATCAGTGGGCTTCGGGCGCGGCAGGTTTGCCCCAATGATTTCCATTTATTTGATCATGTTCTGGCGATGGATCGCAGCAATCTGAGAAATTTGCGAGCAATGCGACCTTCCAATGGCACAGCAACGCTTGGCCTGTTGCTCGAACATCTGCCCGGTTCCGCCGGGCAAGACCTGGCAGATCCCTATTATGGCAAGGCGCAAAATTTCGCCGATTGCTGGGCGCAGGTGGATGCCGCGACACGGGCTTTTGCGAAAAAATTGCTTTAGAGCGTGATGACTTTTAATAAAATCGCCTGAATGATAACCGTAGCCCTGAGCCTGTCGGAAGAAGAAAGGGCGCTTCACCGACAAGCGCCCTTCGACAGGCTCAGGGCTACGGTTTGGTTCAAACTAAAGTCATCATGCTCTAGTATTTCGATGAAACAAAGGTGACAGGAAAACATGGCTTGATCGCGCCAGATATTCTATGGGCCGCGCATGCATTTTTTAGATCAAGCCAAAATTTTTATCCGCTCGGGTGCTGGCGGCCCCGGGGCTGTCAGTTTTCGCCGCGAAAAATATGTTCAATATGGCGGACCTGACGGCGGCAATGGCGGGGTTGGCGGTGACATAATCTTTGAAGCGGTGGCGGGACTCAATACGCTCATCGATTTTCGCTACATGCAGCATTTCAAGGCTCCGCGTGGCGGCGGCGGTGCTGGGCGGGATCGCTATGGCGCGGGCGGCGACGATCTGGTGATCAAGGTTCCCGTTGGAACGCAAGTCCTCGCCGATGACGAAGAACGCAGCCTGATGGCCGATTTGACGCAAGTCGGGCAACGTATCACCTTCCTGAAAGGCGGGATGGGCGGCAGAGGCAATGCGAGCTATAAAACCAGCACCAACCGCGCCCCTCGCCAGCACCAGCCGGGGATTCCCGGCGAAGAAATGTATGTCTGGCTGCGGCTAAAGCTGCTCGCCGATGCCGGCCTCGTCGGGATGCCCAATGCGGGCAAATCGACCTTCATCAACCAGGTTTCAAACACCAAGGCAAAGGTCGGGGCCTATGCCTTCACCACGCTGCGCCCGCAATTGGGTGTGGTGGGTCATAAGGGCCGCGAGTTTGTGCTTGCCGATATTCCCGGTTTGATTGCCGGGGCCGCCGAAGGCGCAGGCGTGGGCGATCGCTTCCTGGGCCATATCGAGCGCTGCCGCATCCTGATCCATTTGATCGACGCAACCGCCGACGATCCGGTCGAAGCGTGGCAGATTGTGTGCGAAGAACTCGCCGAATATGGCGCGGGACTGGAAGATAAGCCGCAGATCGTGGCGCTCAACAAGGGCGATTTGCTCGATCCGGAAATCATGGCCGATATCGCCGCGCAACTCGAAGAGGCTGGCGCGCTGGACGTGATTTCGATCTCGGGCGCGACGGGGCAGGGGATCGACAAGGTGCTTGACCGCGTTCTCTCTGCGCTGCCCGAAATGAGCAGCATCGAGACATCCAGCGGTACCGATGAGGAAGGCATATGGTCGCCAATCTGAACGCCTGCAACTTGCCCCTTGCTCGTCGTCAAGGTTGGCTCTTCGCTGCTGGTCGAGGCAGACGGTGCGGTGCGGCGCGATTGGCTGGAGACTTTGGTCGCCGATATCGCCGCACGGCACAAGGCAGGGCAGCGGATCGTGGTGGTCTCCTCGGGCGCGATTGCGCTGGGTGCGCGGCGGCTGGGGCTGGAAAAGGGCGGGCGGGCGAGCTTGGCCGATGCACAAGCCTCCGCCTCGGTCGGGCAAATTTTGCTTTCTGGAGTCTGGGCGGAGATTCTTGGCGCGAAAGGGCTGACGGCCGCACAAATGCTGGTAACGCTTGATGATCTGGAGGATCGCAGGCGTTATCTGAACATCACGGCCACGCTAGACCGCTTGCTCGGCGCAGGCGCGGTGCCGGTGATCAACGAGAATGACAGCGTTGCGACCGAGGAAATCCGCTTTGGCGACAATGACCGGCTGGCCGCGCGCGTGGCGCAGGCGGCGGGTGCGAACGGCGTCGTGCTGCTGTCCGACGTTGACGGCCTTTATGATCGCAATCCCGGCGACCCCGAGGCGCAACACGTGCCCGAAGTCGCCAAGATCGACGGGCGCGTGCGGATCATGGTGTCGGCGGGTTCATCCTCGGGCATGGGATCGGGCGGAATGGCATCGAAGCTGGATGCCGCCGATATATCAACGCGGGCAGGCATTGGCCTTGCGATTGCATCGGGCCTGCGCGATCATCCTTTAGCGGCACTGGAGGCAGGCGCGCCCTCCACCTGGTTTGCCCCGCGCGCAGGGGGAAATGCGCGAAAGGGCTGGATCGGCGGTCGGCTTTCGGTGAAGGGCAGCATCATGGTCGATGCAGGCGCGGCCAAAGCCTTGCGAAAGGGCGGCAGCAGCCTGCTTCCGGCGGGCGCGAAATCGGTGTCTGGCGAATTCCGGCGCGGCGATGTTGTCGATATCGTCGGCGAGGATGGCGAAGCAATTGCACGCGGCCTTTCCGAATATGCCGCCGCCGATGCGGCGCTCATCTGCGGTAAGAAATCGGCGCAGTTGGAAAGTATATTGGGTGCGGTCCCACGGCAGGTGCTGGTGCATCGTGACCAGATGGTTTTGCTGTGAACGGAAAGCCGGGGGTCGTCGCGCTCACCGGTGCAACCGGCTTTGTCGGCAAAGCGACCCTGGAGCGTTTGCTCGAAGCCATTGGCAGGTTCGCGCGCTGACCCGCAGCGATCAGCCCAAACGGACGGGCGTTACGTGGGTTAATGGTGCGCTCGATAATCCGGCAAGTCTGTCCAAATTGTGCGAAGGCGCGGATTGCGTTTTGCATGTCGCTGGCGTGGTGAACGCCACTGATGTGGCGGATTTCGAGGCTGGCAATGTCACCGGCACGGCCAAAATGCTTGCGGCGGCCAAGGCGGCGGGGATCAACCGTTTCGTCCATGTCTCGTCTTTGTCGGCGCGCGAACCGCAGCTTTCGCAATATGGCGCGAGCAAGGCAAAGGCGGAGAAATTGGTTGCGACCAGCCTGATCGACTGGACGATCATCCGCCCCCCGGTGTCTTTGGCCCGGGTGACAAGGATGTGTTCGAGATGTTCCGCATGGCTAGCCGAGGCTTTTGCCTGTTGCCGCCCCGGGGTTTGGGGTCTTGGATCTATGTCGATGATCTGGCGCGGTTGTTAGTTGCCCTGCTTCCCGCACATGAAGATGCCACCGCGCGTATATTCGAGGCGGACGATGGCGAAGGCGGCGGCTGGACGCACGAAGGCTTCGCCCGCGCCATCGGCTGGGCGCTGGGCAAGCGGATCACCACCTTGAACGCGCCCGGACCTTTATTGCTTGCCGCTGCTTGGGCAGACCGGCTGATGCGCGGGAAAAAGGCAAAGCTGACGCCGGATCGCGCCAGCTATATGAGCCATCCTGACTGGGTGATAGACCGCCGCGCCGCACCGCCCGCAGCGCTTTGGCAACCGCAGATCAAAACCCGCGATGGCCTTAAAGCCACAGCCCGCTGGTATAAGTCGAATGGCTGGCTATAAAATGCCCTTTTGCCGCCTTAATCGCCTGCCAACAGGCAGAAACTTCCACAGGACAATGATATTATGACCGACCGCAGCGAAATGTTTGATAGGCTCAAAGACCTGATCGAACCGTTCAACAAAAAGGGAGTAGAACTCTCCGATGCCACGACTTTTGCGGGCGATCTGGAATGGGATAGCCTGACGGTGATGGATTTCGTCGCCGAGGTGGAGGATAGTTTTGACATCGTCATCACCATGAACATGCAGGCCGAAATCGAGACCGTTGGCCAGTTGGTCGATGCGGTTTTGAAGCTTGCGGATTGAATTTAGCAAAAAACACCCGTCATCCTGAACTTGTTTCAGGATAGCACGGCGACGGTGGCGTGTTATCCTGAAACAAGTTCAGGATGACGATAGTTATAGGGCAGGAAAATGACCGACCTTTTCTCCAAATTTGATCCGCTGATCCAACAACGTGAGGCGCTGCTGTCCACCGGCGTTACCGATCCGTTCAGTCTGGTGATGGAACAGGTGCTTTCGCCCACCGTCGCGGTCTGCAACGGCAAGGAAACCATCCTGCTCGGCACGTACAACTATATGGGCATGACTTTTGACCCTGACGTGATCGCGGCGGGCAAGCAGGCGTTTGACGATTATGGCGCCGGCACCACCGGCAGCCGCGTCCTCAACGGCACATTCAGCCCGCACCGCGATGTCGAGGCGGCGCTTGCGTGAATTTTACGACATGGATCATGCGATGGTCTTTTCGACCGGCTATCAGGCGAATCTGGGGATCATCAGCACGATTGCGGGCAAGGGCGATTATATCATCCTCGATATCGACAGCCATGCCTCGATCTATGATGGCTGCGCGATGGGCAATGCCGAGATCGTCGCATTCCGCCACAATGATATCGAGGCGCTCGAAAAGCGGCTGAAGCGCTTGCCGCCCGAGGCAGGCAAATTGGTCGTGCTCGAAGGCGTGTATTCGATGATGGGCGATATCGCGCCGCTCAAAGAAATGGTCCGCATTGCCAAAGAAGCATGGCGCGATGGTGCTGGTCGATGAAGCGCACTCCATGGGCTTTATCGGTGAAAATGGCCGCGGCGTGGCCGAGGAACAGGGCTGCATCGACGATGTCGATTTCATCATCGGCACGTTTTCGAAGAGCGTTGGCACGGTCGGCGGATTTTGCGTTTCGAACCATCCGAAGTTCGAAATCCTGCGCCTCGTCTGCCGCCCCTATGTCTTCACCGCCGCTTTGCCGCCCAGCGTGATGGCATCGAGCGCGGTATCGGTTCGCAAACTGATGCATGGCAGCAACAAACGCGCGCATCTGTGGGAAAATTCCAAAACACTGCACGGCGGATTAAAGGCATTGGGCTTCACGCTTGGCACCGATACCCCGCAAAGCGCGATCATCGCGGTGATCATGCCCGACCTCGAAAAAGGCGCGATGATGTGGGAGGCGTTGCTCGCCGAAGGCCTCTACGTCAATCTCGCCCGCCCGCCCGCAACCCCCGCAGGCATGACGCTGCTGCGCTGCTCGCTGTGCGCCGAACATAGCGCCGAACAGGTACAGGATATTCTTGGGCGGTTTGAGCGGGCCGGGAAGGCTGTGGGGATTATTTGACCGCACCCTTGGCAACAATCTCGGCACCAGCACCAACGCCGCCACCAAGGGCCATTTGCGCTGCCACGGCTTGATTTCGATCTTGGCGTCGGCATGGCGGTTTATTTTCCACGCCAGATAATCGATCCCGCCCGCATAGGTAAAGGCGGCCTTGGCGAGGCGTACCACCGAGAGCGCCTTCCCTTCCAACCGCCGCCTTGTCCAGCCACCCGATTTTGCGCCCATTTCGATGGCGGCGATGGCGGGTGCGCTAAACCGGGCATAGCGTTCGGGATCAGCATCGACGACCGAGTTGGATCGCCCTTTGCGTTCGGCGCGCAGTTCGGCGGAGTAGGTGAGGCCAAAGGCGCGGCGCCACCAGTCGAGCGGGTCTTCGCCTTCGATCTTTCCGGCCGCCGACAGCAAAGTCGGCGCGGCGCGGGCAATGGCGGTGACAGCCTTTTCCGCCGCCGCCGCATCCGCGCTCCACACCAGCCGCGATGGCTGGGCAAAGCGCGCCCAGACGGAGACATTGCGCGTTTCGGGGCCGCATAATCGGTGGAAATCCGCTTCGCTCAACACCGCATATTTGGCGATCAAGCCTTCATGCTCAAACGGAAAAACATTGGGCGGGATCATCCGGTTGGCGCTGCACCAGCCAGCTGTCGCCATAGGCCGCGCGGTAATCCGAAACGATCAGATAGAAATCGAGCATCAGCCCGTCGAGCTTACTTTCGCGAAGGCAACTGCCGTAGAACAGCACGGCGCGCGCGGCCTTGGGGTATTTCGCCGCCAATGCTGCTGCCATCGCGGAGACTTGGGGGTCAACCGGCTGGGCGAGTTCTTCGGCGACTAGTGTGGTGGAGTGATTGCATTGCGGCCAAATTACCAAGAATTCGATCGCTCCGAGCGCAGGCTGGAGCGCTATCTCATCTATGCGCGTCTAAAAGGATTTGTGACAAGCCGCAAGGCGCGATGGGCACCGGCATTCGCTGGTACGACGGTAGTTAGCGCTCTAAGCCGCCAGTTTCAAAAAGGGCACAGGCGGTGTTGAACGCAGCACGATAGGGCGGTTGTGCCGGGTTTCAAACACTTCGCCGTCGAGCACAACACTGCTGTGATCACCATCAATCTGGATCATGTCACCGTCGCTGATATGCACACCGCTATAGCGTTTCTTTCCCAACAGACCGATCAACGTCGCCCACACGACGCGGAACATGGCGAGCGGGCGTTGATCCACCGCCAGCAGCTTTAACCGGCCGCTATGTTCCCCGTCCCCGACCTTGCCCCCCAAAAGCAGCTTTTCGAGTGTGGTCACGACCAGCACCGAAAAACGCCCGGTCAATTCGCCGTCGCGCAACATCGTGATGCGAACCTGATTTGATCTTGGCGGCAGGAAATCTGCTTTCAGCCCGAAAATCGCCGAGGCAAACACGGCAAAAAAGGTCAACAAATGGCTGATCCCGTTGGGAAGACCCAGCGGATAGATTTTGTGGCGGCAATAGAGGATCGTGTCGGCAAGGCCCGCTCCCCCTAAAAACATGCCGATCACTGGCCGGGCATTGTCGCTGCCATCGGTGAGCGCAATCAATTCGCGGGCAACAACATGTTCGGACAAGTCACCGCGCGCCAGCTCAAGGATGTTGGCAAGCGCCGCCAGCGGATCGCCCGCCGCCCCCAGATCAAGCGCAATCAAATTGGTCTTGCCATTGGGCAGCACGGCAACGGGCGGTGGCGTGCCTTTAAAATGCCCGCCATGGTATAGCTCGGTCAGCGCAGCCTGCACCGTACCGTCGCCGCCGTTGACGACCAGTACTTTGGGCTTCACCCGCGCAATCATTTCGAGCGCGCGGGCGATCTGGCTGACCTCTTCCACTTCATAATGGAAGATATCACTGTGCCGCGCGCAAAAGCTCCGCACCTCCGGCAACAAGGAACGGTTGCCGGTCGAATGGGGATTGGAAAGAAGCGCTACCAGAGCCACGGGGTTTTCGGCATCCTCACATATATCGCATGTTGATGGAAATGGTGGTCACGCCCGGACCGACATTGAACGACACTTTCTCGACGCCGGGCTTTCCCAGGTTCAAGATGTTGATCGACGGATTGTTGGAAAAACCGCCGCCGTCGCTCGAAATATCGGTAGAGCCATTGCCGTTTTTGTCATGCCGCACAGCAATGCCATATCGGCCAGCCGCCCCCACCGGCATACAAAAGCTCATCGTACCGGGCTTTGCCCCGGTCTCGATCCTGTTGAGCCAGCGGCCCTTGGCCAGCCATGCCGATTTTGTAGCCGGATAGCTTTGCACGCGCATTTTGCCCGTACTGCTTTTTACGCCGTGGACGATAACCTTCACAGCAGGGCCTTGGCCCGCTGCACATTTGCCCAAATCGTTGGTTATGGCGGTGCCCGCCGCAGCCACGCCCGAAAGCGACAGCCCGACAATCACACTCATCATAGCAATGCGTTTGATCATTGCACTTAAACTCCGTAGAACATGGGCGTTGGCCACCACCGGTCTTTTCCGATGGCAACCAACGCTGTTGCTCCTGATCCTGACTAAGGTTATCGGGGCACTTTGCGGCCAAATTAGGGTGACAGGGCGACCATAAGTTGAAATTTTTGACCGCCACGGACCGCTATATCGCAAGGCTTGTCGCTGTGCCGCTGATCGGCGTGCTGGTGATCGCCTCAATGCTGTTGCTCCTTGAAAAAATGACCAAGCTGTTTGACTTTGTCGCAGCCGAAGGCGGCCCGGTTAGTGTGGTGTGGAAAATGCTCGCCAATCTGATGCCGGAATATCTCTCGCTGGGCATCCCATTGGGGCTGTTATTGGGGATTTTGCTGGCTTTTCGTAAGCTTGCGACGAATTCGGAGATCGATGTTTTTCGGGCATTGGGGCAAAGTTATTGGCGGCTTTTGCGCGTGCCATTTCTCTATGCCATTGCGCTTGCGGTCGTGAATTTCGCCATTGTCGGCTGGCTTCAACCCACCTCGCGCTATATGTATGAAGAGCTGCGTTTTGATCTGCGTTCAGGGGCGCTGGGTGCGTCGATCAAGGTTGGCGAATTTAACAATATGGGCGACAATTTGACGATGCGGATCGAAGAAAGCCGCAATCAAGGCAATGACCTGTCGGGCTTGTTCGTCTTTGCCGAGAATAAAAAGGGGCAGTCGATTGCGGTGACAGCGGAGCGCGGGCAATTCATGCGGACCGACGATCCGGACACGATCATCTTGCGGCTAACCAATGGGAAACTGGTGCATGATGCGCCGCATTATAAAAATGCCCGGGTGTTGAGCTTTTCAAACCATGACGTGCCGATATCGTTACCGCAAATAGAGGCGTTCCGCAGCCGGGGCGGCAAAGACCGCGAATATACGCTCAACGAACTGGTCAGCATCGGCGGCGATGCCAGCAAGCCCAAGCGGCTTCGCAATCAGGCTTGGTCCAATTTCCATTTCCGTATGGTCGAAGTAGCGATGATGTTTCTGCTGCCGTTCATGGCGATTGCCTTGGCCATCCCGCCCAAACGCTCCAGCTCGGCTTTGGGCGTGTTCATTTCGATTGTGATGGTCGTCACCTATCATAAGATCAACGAATATGCCGAAGGTGTCGGCGGCATGGGGCAGATTCATCCGGTGATCGCGCTGTGGGTTCCATTTCTGTTTTTCGCTGGCCTGATCTTGTGGATGTACCATGTGATCGCGCATGTGCCGGGAGGGCAGCCGATTGGCGCGCTCGAACGCTTTGCCGAAAAAGCAGGCAAGGCCATCGCCAAACTATTCCGCTTCGGGCGAAAGCGGAATCGGCTGGCGCTGGCGGAGAGTTGATCGATGCAATTGCAGTTTTTCCCTTCGCGCCAAATCAGCCTGTATATGGCCAAGCTGTTCCTCGTTCGCACACTGGCGGTATTGCTGATGCTCGTGCTGGTGTTGCAAACGCTTGATCTCTTGGGCGAAAGCGGGAAGATTTTATCGGTAGCGGGCAATGGCGAGGGCGATTTGTGGCGCTATATCGGCTGGCGCGCACCGCAACTGATTGCCCGGTTTTTGCCCTTCTCGGTTTTGCTCTGCGACGCTGATCACCTTTGCGACGTTAAGCCAGAACAGCGAAGTCGTGGCGATGAAAGCAGCCGGGCTTTCCGCGCACCAGATATTGGCGCCGATGATCCTCACCAGCCTGTTTGTCGCGGGGATTTCCTTTGCCTTTAACGAGCGGGTGGTCGCCCCTGCTTCACGGTCGCTCAAATTGTGGCAAGAAGTGGATTATGGCAAAGTGCCGCTCGATGACGGCATCAGGCGCAATGTGTGGGTGCGTGAGGGCAAGGATTTGATCCAGGCGCGTACCGTTAGCGGCTTTGGCAATGCGACCAAGCTGGCCGATGTCCGTGTTTATCTGCGGAGCGAGGGCAGTTTGAACAAGGTGATCCGCGCCGATAGCGGAGCCTATGTCAATGGCGCATGGACCCTCAAAAATGTGCGCGTTTTCGATGTGATCGCGGCCAGGCAGGAACGACTGCCAACGCTCGTTTTGGGTAAAGGGATCGAGCCTGACCGTTTCAAACGAATGAAGGTCGATGGCGACACGCTGGCCTTCGTGCCGTTGCAAAAGGCGATTGCCGATTTAAAGGGCGCAGGGCGGCGTACCGATGCGCTGGAGGGCGTGTTGTGGCACAAAATTTCCGCGCCCTTATCGTCGCTGCTGATGCCGCTGCTGGGGGCGGTTGCCGCTTTTGGTTTGGCGCGTTCGGGAGCTTTATTTCTGCGCGCGGTGATCGGCATGGCATTGGGCTTTGCCTATTTTGTTGCCGATAATTTCGCGCTCGCCATGGGCAATCTGGGGGCCTATCCGCCGTTTATTGCAGCATGGGCACCGTTCCTGCTGTTCTTGTTGATTGGTGAAACCGTGCTTGTTCGCACCGAAGAATGAGTGGGGCTTTTTTACAGTTTAACGGGCTGGAGCCGTATAGGCTAATGCTATGAGCGGTCCGCAGGAAGACGCGCTAGTTTCAGCACAGGCCCAAAATGTGGATAGCAGCGATGTCGCGCGCGGCGCAGGGCTGGCCGCCGTTGCGCGGTTGGGCGCACTTATCGAAGTCATCGCGCAACCGGCTTATACATGGATGTTCGGGCTAACTGGCTATGGCGTCTATGTCGTGCTGTGGGCGATTGTGAACATTCTCGCGAACATTCTCGATCTGGCATTGGGACAGGCTTTACAGCGGATTGTGCCTTCGACCACCGATGAGGCTGAACAGCACGGGGTAGTGCGTTTCGCCTTATTGCTGGGTACGGGGCTGGGGATAGTGCGCCGCCGCCGCCATCTCCCTTTCCGCTCCCTGGCTTGCCGGATTGGTTGCCGCTGCGCCCCAAGACAGCGAAACGCTGCCACGCGCAATTGCGCTGTTTGCATGGAGCCTGCCTTTATGGATTTTCGTTGAAACGGCGACGGCGGCGGCGCGGGCGAAACGTGCCTTTGGCCCGGAAATCCGTTTGCGGATTTTCTGGGAGCAAGTGGCGCGACTGGTTTTTGCCGCAGGCTTTTATTTTGCCGGAATGGGATTGGAAGGGTTGTTGCTTGGCCATGTCGCGTCGCTGTTGTTGACCGCTTGGCTCTCGTGGAAATTGCTCGCGCGCTATTATGATCCCGGCTTGTTGTTGCGCGCGCCGCTGCCAGTGGCTTTGCGACGCGAAACATTGAAAACCGGGTTGGCCATGCTTCCACCCAATGTCGCGCGCCGTGCCTATAGCGATTTGCCGCCTGTGCTGTTGAACGCGATGCTCCCGGGGGCCGCAGGCGCGACCGCTGCCGGATTGTTTGGCATCGCGCGCAAGATCGCCTCGATCCCGCTGATCGTGCGGCAATCCTTTCTCTATGTGCTCGCTCCACTGTCGTCGGCGCAAGCGGCGCTGGATCGGCGCGAGATTGCGCCGCTGTACAGCTTTTCCACCCATGTCTCCGTCCTGTTGGCGCTGCCGATTGCGGGTCTGATGATCCTGCTTGCCGCCGATATGCTGACGGGATTTGCAACGGGAGCAGAGGCCGCGATTTCGGTGGTGATCATCCTGCTCGCCGCGCGCGGGATAGAGGCGGCGCTAGGGCCAGCAACGCCCATCGTTGAAATGGTCGGCCATCGCGGGCTTCCCTTGTTTAACAGTCTGATCGGCATGGCGATCTGGTTGATCGTCGGCGCATGGCTGGTGCCCGACACATGGCGCGTTGGGCATGGCAATTGCGGTTTCGGCGGCGGTTATACTAACGGCATTGTTGGCGGTTGCAGAGCTTTACGGATCGGATCGGATCAATCCTTTCGGCCATGGCTTTTGGCGGGCGCTGCTGGCGGCACTCGCGGCCATTGCGATCCTGTGGGCGCTGGGCGAGGCGATGCTGCCTATGGGCCAGCGCTTCCGGGCGATCGCCTTGCTCGTCTTGTTCTGGCCGATATTATGGCTGGCGCTTAAATGGGGGATGTTGGCCGAGGACAAAGAAGGGCTGGGCAAATTGGCAACGAAGCTTCGGCTTTGATCGGTTGCGCTTTGGATGTCGTCTCATCATAAGGCGCGAAAATGGTAAGAGGGAAGTTGAATGTCCGGGGGTGAATTACGCATTGCGCCAGTTGGCGGGAAGCAGGCATTGGCTGATTTTGTCGAACTGCCCTACCGGCTTTATGCAGGTGATCCAAACTGGATCCCGCCACTCCGCAGCGATGTTTACGAGCTGTTGAATCCCGAAAAAAACCCCTTTTATAAACATGCCGAAGGGCAGTTGTTTGTCGCCCGGCGCGCGGGTCGTGCGGTGGGTAGAATCTCCGCCCATATTGACCATCTGGCGCTCGCACAGCCGGTGGAAAAGGGCATGGGGCCGGGCACGGGCAACTGGGGCATGATGGAGGCCGAGGATGAGGCGACGGCCAACGCATTGATTGCGACCGCCGAAGACTGGCTCAAATCGCGCGGGATGCACCGCGTTTTAGCGCCGATGTCGCTATCGGTCTGGGATGAACCGGGACTGCTGGTAAAGGGCCATGATCATCCGCCCACGATCATGATGGGGCATGATAATCCGGCCTATCAGGCCTGGATTGAAGGTGCGGGTTATGCTCATGTCAAATCGCTGAAAACATGGGATATTGATATACTGAAGCCCTTTCCGGAATTGGTGCAACGCATCGTTGCATCGGGCGAGAAAAACAGCCGCATCCGCCTTCGTAAAGTCAACAAGCGCAAATTCCATGAAGAGGCCGCACTGATCCTGTCGATCCTGAACGATGCCTGGTCAGACAATTGGGGCTTTGTGCCGATCACCGACGACGAGATCGCCTATATCGGCAAGAAACTGAAACCGATTGTCTTTGAAGACCTGATCATGGTGGCTGAATATGATGGTGAGCCGGTGGCTTTCATGATCGTCCTTCCTGATATCAACGAAAAGCTGCGCGGCTTTGGCGGCAACTTGCTGCCGTTCAATTGGGCCAAATTGCTGTGGTGGCTGAATATCGGCAAACCGCAGGTGAAAACGATGCGCGTGCCGTTAATGGGTGTGGTGAAGCGCCTGCAAAGTTCGCGGCTGGCGAGCCAATTGGCCTTCATGCTGGTCGAATTTATCCGGCGCGAATCGACCAAAAAATATGGTTCGGTGCGCGGTGAATTTGGCTGGGTTCTTGATGATAATCAGGGCATGAATGCCGTTGGCGAAGCCCTCGATGCAGTGAGCAACAAAGACTATTGGCTGTATGAGAAGTCGCTGTAGATACTGAGCTTACCCCAAACGACGCAACAGAATTTGCTCCGAAATCTTGTAGGTCCGCTCGTTATCAACATCGATGGCCTGCGCGCCATCTGCGAACACCACCGGCACGATTTTGAACCCAAAGCGTTTGGACAGCCGCTTGGCGGCCCCCGCCAACGTCATAAAGCCCGCCAGATAGAGCGCGACATTGAACAGTCCGACTGCACGGATCAGGCGACCGCGTTGCTTTGAAAACTGCCCGCCTTCGCGGAATGCCCCGGCGGCCTCCACCGCCTTTGGTCCGGAAAAGGCATAGAGATTGCAATTGGAGAAACGCCCGTCGCGGAATTTATACGGGCCGACATTGGCGGTATGCGGCCCCGCCACTTCGCCGCGCGCCGCGAGCACGGCTTCGCGCGATGCGAGCGAGAATATGACTTCGGCTCCGTCGGCCAAAGCCGCTGCCGCCTGCTCAATCGCTTCGACCGACAGATTTACATTGTCGGCGGTGGTCAGGATCATCGGGCCATCGATTCCGTCAGCACAGGCATGGACGCTGTCCGTCAGGGTGAGTGCCGAGCGGATGAATTCAACGGGGATGCCTTTATCGCGCAACGGCTTCAGCAGTGGCTCAACACCCGCCTCGCCATCGGCCTCGATTGCAACTCGAACCAGGCTCGCGCGGCTTTGCGCCACCGCATCGATCACCCAGCTGATTAAAGGCCGCCCGCAAATAGGCGCGAGGCATTTGTGGCTGACGCCATAAGCCTCGGCGATGGGGTTGATGATGCCGGTGCGCTGTGCGGCAAGGATTGCGATTGTATAGCTCACCAGTTGTCATGCTCCAACTCGATCACGCCTTCGCGCGCCATGGCACCTGCAAGGATGGTTTCGAGCAATTCGGGATAGCTGACGCCGGCAATCAGCGCCGCTTTGCCGATCACGCGTTGGGACCACAGGTTGCACTGCAAATTGACCTCAAGGAAATTCACTTCCTTGGTCACCGGATTAAAGCGATATTCCCAGCGTGAATAATCAAAGGGTGAAACTTCAGGAGCGAGCAACCGCGTATAGCCTTCGATTTTGGCGATGAATTCAGGGTCGGTTTCCTGCACCAGTTTCGCCTTGGTCTGCTCAAACCCGCGCTTTTCGGCATAGGTGCGGAGCACTTCGGTATCATGATCAAAGCGCATCAGCGGCAGCATTTGCACCTTGCGCGCGCCGATCACCGGCAGCTCGACGTCGATCCCCGACAGAAACGGCTCGACCAGCGCATCATGGCCATCGGCGTGACGCGCGGCGATCTGTTCCTTCACCTCGGCCCAATTATGCGCGATGCCCACGCCTTCACTGGCAGAGGACGCATTGGGTTTGATCACAAAGCGGTCTGCGTCAAAATCGGTGAAGCGTTCCACTGGCGCGCCTTGGCGGTAGATCGCGGACGGAGCGGTGGGCACACCGCGCGCGCGCGCCGCCATTTTCATCAGATGCTTGTCATCGGAAAGCCCGCGCAAAATCGGCGTAGCGCCCAGATAGGGCAGCTTGCGCCATGTACAGAGCAACGGCATCATCATTTCCGAATTGAGGTAACCACCCCGGTTCAACAGCGAGAAAACGAAATCGACATCGGGCTTGGTAAACAGCACTTCGGGGCTGTTCGCCACGGCGACATTCAGCCCCATGCCTTCAAGAACGTCGCGCACTTCGCGATGATAAACGGCATGGTCACCGTCTTGTTTATCGGGGCTGCCATCGCCCAGCGCGTGCTTGGCAATGAAGAGCAGGCGAATTTTGTCACGATATTTCGCGGGGATCGTCAATTTTGTAATCGAAGACATGGATCTGTATGGCCTCTTTTTTTGTAGCAAGCAGGTCGTTATAGCGCGCTAGTGCTGTAATATGGCGGTTATGCGGCAGGGCGTATCGCCCTATTGTTACAAAGAGGAAAGCCCAAAAATGCCGGATAGCGTATCAGGGATACTCGACCTTCCCACCCATATCTTGATGAGCGCCGGTGGGGATGACCGGATCACGCTTGATGAACAGAGCGGATTGAACAGCTATGGCTGCGCGCCAGAGCCGATCCGCGCGATCAGCTATTCCTCCTCCACCGCCAGTTCGATCTCGGCTGCGGCTTATGCCCATGCCCATAGCGTGCACCATATATTGCGCGAAGCGGTGGCAGCAGGAGGAACCGAGGCAGACGTCTATGCCGAGGCGATCCGCGCGGCGCGCAAACGGATCCGCGCGACTTATGGGCTGGCGGACAGCGTCGACATTTGCTTTGGCGCTTCGGGGACGGATCTCGAATATCTGGCGCTGGCGATGGCGCTGCAGGATGGAAAGCCCGTTACCAACATCGTGGTCGAGGTTGATGAAGTCGGCAGCGGCTGTCTGTTTTCGCAAGCGGGGCAGTATTTCGCCCCGCGCACCGCATTGGGCGTGGATGTGTCCAAAGGCGCGCATCTCGCCGGAATGGGTGCGGAGCGGATTGCCGTCGTCACACTGAAGACGCGCAGCGAAAGCGGCCCGGTGATCGATCCCGCCGATTATGGCGCGATGCTGATTGCGGCTTGCGGCGCGGCGATCGCAAAGGGCCATCGCCCACTGGTCCATATCATCCACCGCAGCAAGACGGGGATTATAACGCCCAGTCTGGATGCCATTGACGCGCTGCTCGCCGCGCACGGCGGCGCGGTCGATCTGGTGGTCGATGCCTGCCAAGGACGGATCGCACCGCCGACCATCGCCGCCTATCTCGAACGCGGGGCTAGCATCTATATCACCGGCTCCAAATTCATCGGTGGGCCGCCGTTCAGCGCTTGGGCGCTCGTTCCGCCGGTATTATCGGAGCGGATGCGTGGTGGTGGCGCAGTTCCGGCGGGGCTGGCTGATTTCTTTGTACGCGGGGACATGCCTGCCAGTTGGACGAGCGTCGATGCGGTGCTGAATCGGGGCAGCAATTTCGGGCTGCTTTTGCGGCTGGAAGCGGGGCTGTTCGAGCTTGAACGCTTGCTCGCCATGCCGATGGGGCGGGTTGATGCGGTGATCGCTGCCTTTGGCGCGACGATGCGGAGCCTTGGGGCAGACAGCGCGATGCGGTTGATCGAAGGGGCAACCGATGATCCCTCGGCCGGCGATCACGGCCAACCCGGAGATTTCCACGCGCTGGACAGGAAGATGCTCTATGTCGTCGAACTGGTTCACCCGCATCCCAAAACAGGAGAGCCTTTGACCGTGGAACAGGCGCGTGAAGTTTATCGCGGCCTTTACAGTGATTTGTCTGGCGAATTTGCGGATCCCGCAGCAGGCCGCCATTGCCGCCGAAATCTGCCACTTGGGCCAACCCGTCCGCTGCCTGAAGCTGGCCAATGGCGAATGGGCCCCCACTCTGCGACTGTCGCTTTCGGCTCCGCAGATATTCGAGATGATCGGTCTAGATCGGGAACGGCTAGAACGCCGGTTTAGGGCAGACGTAGAACGCATTGGTGCCAAGATTGCGCTGGCTACGGGGATGGTTTCTTAGATTTTCCCATAAACCCCACCACATCCTCCACAACCGGCGCCTTCTTCCGAAACGCGCGGCTTACCGCCATCACAATATCGGCATGATCGATCTTGGGATAAATCTTCACTTCCGCCTTGCCGCCCTTTGCGGTGATGGCTTTAGCGAGAACCTGGCTGTTGCGCGGTTTGACGGTGGTGTCGTTTGCGCCAGATAGCAGCAGCATAGGCGGGGCATCGCCGCGCGCATAGGTGATCGGCTGGGTTTGCTCTGGCTTTGGCCAATGGCCGAGCGCGTCTTTTGAAGCATCGCTGGTGAAGGGGTAGAAATCATAGGGTCCGGCGAGGCCGATTACACCTGCGATGATCGACGGATCGGTATCGTGAGCGGCCAGCCATTGCGGATCAAGCGCCACCATCGCGGCAATATGCGCGCCAGCACTATGGCCCATGATAAAGATTTGCTTGGGGTCCTGACAGCCATTTGGCGGCAAGTTGCGGTGTTCGTCCGCGATGAACTTTGCAGCGTCTTCGACAAAGGAAGGAAAGCGGTGTTCGGGCAGTTTGCGATAGTCGATGATGTAAGTGATGAAGCCCCGTGCCGCGAAGGCGCGACCGACAAAGCCATAGTCCTTGCGGCTGCCTTCGCGCCACGATCCACCGTGGATGAAGATTAACGTGGGGAGTTTGGGACCGTCACACTCTTCATGCGGCGTGCCCTTGCCAAATTCGACTGGCAGATATTCGTCACTGTTTGCGCCAAGGCCGACAAGGCCCCGAAACTCCGGTTTTCCCGGCCACAAGCGGTCAGCCAGCTCCAGCTGTCCGGGACCTCCCAGACGGTGGAACCAGATGACCGTTCCCAATAACAGAACCACGATGACGATCAGCAGTGTCTTCCCCATGACCACTCGATAACGCGGATTCCCCAAAAGAAAAGGGCGACCAAATGGCCGCCCTCTTTTTGTCTTGGATCGTGAGGCTTAACGCTTCGAGAACTGGAAGCTCTTGCGCGCTTTGGCCTTGCCGTATTTCTTGCGTTCCACGGTGCGGCTATCGCGGGTGAGGAAGCCTTCGGCTTTCACGGCGCTGCGGAGGGCAGGTTCGAACTTTGTCAAAGCCTGGGCGATGCCATGCTTGACGGCGCCAGCCTGGCCCGAAAGTCCGCCACCCTTTACGGTGGCGACAATGTCATATTGGCCAACACGTGCTGTGATATCGAACGGCTGGTTGATCACCAGACGCAACGTCGGGCGCGCGAAGTAAACCGTCTGGTCACGGCCATTGACGGTGATCAGACCGGTACCGGGCTTTAGCCAAACGCGGGCGACGGCGTCTTTCCGGCGACCGGTTGCATAGGAACGGCCCTGTGCGTCGACTTCTTTTTCGCGAAGCGGCGCTGGCGGTGCGGCAGGGACCGAAGCTTCGGCACCCAGCACCTGCAGGTCGGCGAGTGTTTCTACGGTTTCAACGGTGTCAGACATTATGCACCCACCTTGTTCTTGCGATTCATGGAAGCGATGTCGAGCGGCTTGGGCTGCTGCCCATCGTGCGGGTGCTCGGAGCCATTATAGAGGTGCAGCGCGCGCATCTGGGCACTGCCGAGAGCGCCACGGGGAACCATGCGTTCCACGGCTTTCTCTAAAACGCGTTCCGGAAAGCGGCCTTCGAGGACCTTGCCAGCCGTAATGCCCTTGATCCCGCCGGCATAGCCGGTGTGGCGATAATAGACTTTATCGCCCAGCTTTTTGCCGGTGAAACGCACCTTGTCGGCATTGATCACGACGACATGATCGCCGCAATCGACGTGCGGGGTGTAGCTTGGCTTGTGCTTGCCGCGCAGGATATTGGCGATGATCGATGCCACGCGTCCGACCACAAGGCCTTCTGCGTCAATCAGGTGCCAGTCTTTCTGGACATCCTGAGGGCGGATCGATTTTGTAACTCTGGACAGCGTTTTCATAAGCGCGCCTGTTCAAACCTTCCGATTGGGAGTGGAGCTGGCGGGGCAAGCCCAGCACAGCGGATGCGCGCTATTGGCGGCTATGAGATGATTCGTCAAGCTTTTCTGCGGCTTTTAGGGCGGGTAAAATAATACCCTATTTCCGCAACTGATGCGAAACCCAATCGGCAAAGGGTGTATGTACAGCCTCTGCCTGCCAACTTAGGATCGCGGGGATATCATAGCAGTGCAATTCCGCGATCCGCGCCATGGCGGCTTCCACTTTGTCCGGACCGGTTTTGAACAATACCGGATGCTCTTCCTCGGTCGCAATTTCGCCATGCGACGGATAATGGGAAATACAGGCTGCCAACCGGTTGGCGCAGGCGACCAATCCTTCTTCGATCAATGCGACGGAAACACGGTGCGCCTCTGCCGCACTGGAAAATGGACAATAGATCAACGTCAATCCGCTCAATTTTGTTTCCCCAAGATATGCGCGCCCCAAACCGTGCTTGCCACCACAAGCGCCCCCACGGCCTGATGCAACACCGCGAGTGTCAGGTTCATTCCTGTCATTACCGTGGCAATTCCTAACAAAATCTGAGTGCCAAAGGCACTATGGATGGCAATCGACGCCGGGCGTGCTCCAAGGGCTTTGAGCCGCCGCGCCATGAGAACCAAGGCGGCCACCGCCACCCACGCCCACCAGCGATGGATGAAATGGAGCAGAAAGGGATCGTGGGTGAGTGCAATTAAAGGCCCGCGTGACCAATCTACGCCGTCCGGAAAAATCCCGCCGTTCATCATCGGCCACTGGTTCGATACATAGCCCGCGTTCAGCCCCGCAACCCACGCGCCAAACAGCAATTGGACGAACAAAATGATCAGCACAGTGACGGGCAGGGACCTCAACCGGGCAGGCTTGGCCGTTGCACCGTCCTGCGAGGCCTTCAAATCCAGCGCGGTCCAGATCAACCCGCCCATGATGGCGAGCGCGGTCAACAGGTGGATCGAAAGCCGGAAATGGCTGACATCGGTGCGCTCGGAAAGGCCCGATGCCACCATCCACCAGCCGATTGTTCCCTGAAGGCCGACCAGAGCAACCAAGGCAAAGATGCGGGCGAGATAACCGGCGGGCAGCCGCCAACGCGCCGGGCCAGCCAATCGGCACCCCGCAAAAAACAGCCATGGCAGGAACAATGCCAGCCCGATAATCCGCCCCAATAACCGGTGCACCCATTCCCAGAAGAATATCGTTTTGAACTGCGACAGCGTCATCCCCGCTGGGCCGTTAATCTCGGTATATTCGGGGATTTGTTGATATTTGCGGAAAGCCTCGGCCCAATCAGCATCGTTCAGGGGCGGCAACGCGCCGCTTACGGGTTTCCATTCGGTGATCGAAAGTCCCGATTCGGTCAGCCGCGTGATCCCGCCGACAATGACAATCAGGAAAACCAGAATCGCGACAGAAAACAACCAGAGATAGCCGTTTCGTGCCATCGGGGAGGGAGTGTTGGTCGAAGATAGCGCATCCATGTCAGCACCTATGCGCTACCCGTTTCACACTGGCAAGGGGATCAAAATTCCGCAGAAAGCGCCAAAACATGCCCAAAATTACAGTTCTATACGACACGTTACAATTGTTTACGGCCCGACATATTCCAAAATTAAAACCTTTGGCTTATTTACGAAATTACAGGGTGCGCGGTTGAGTGAATGGGTGTCACCGCGACAAGGTTTCGAGCGACCCGGATGTGGGGTTCCAAGGTCGCTGCAATCGCCAGCTCCTGTGCCGCCAGCAATGGCAGCGGAGCTGGCGAAACGCAAAAAATGTGAACATCGGTCCCGTTGACCGGATCATTGGCACCGGGGGGCGCCGTGATCGGGGCAAATCAGGTCAACGGAATCGATATTGTCGGTGAGTCCCTTCCGGGGTCGCAACTTACCGTCGAGGGTGGGGGCAGGCTTTGGCGCGGTCGGGTTTACCACCGTTGCCAGAGCCTGCCCTGCTTAATTTGTGCTGACTATTGCAAACTCGTTTAGCATCCCCGCCGTCAACAATTGCGGCAATTCCGTGCCGTCTTGGCCGGGTGCATACCATAGATAGAGCGGTACACCCGAACGGCCATGGCGTGTCAGGAAACCGGCGATAGCGGGATCGCGGCGGGTGAAATCGCCTTCCATCACGATAACGGCTGCCTTGGCAAAGGCTTGGGCGGTGGCCTCGGTCTGGATCGCGCTCGCTTCATTCACCTTGCAGGTGATGCACCAATCGGCGGTGAAATAGAGGAAGACGGGTTTGCCATCGGCGCGCAATTGGGCGAGTTTGGTTTCGGAAAAAGGGATCGTCGCGATCAGGCGCTCGGTTTGCGGTTGCCGTTCAGCGGGTTCATCGGGCAGGAAATAGGGCCCCAAAACCGCCAGCAGGGCAAAGGCCGCTGCAACCTGAAACAGCTTTTGTCGGCTCATCTCTTTGGCTCGCCAAAGCGCCGTCACGATCAGCAGGGCGGAAGCCACTGCCCCCACCACCAAACCGGTTGGCCCCGACAGCCTCCACAACAGCCAAAGCAGGGCCAGTGCGGTCAGCGCCATGGGAATGGCCATTATCTGCCGAAAACGCTCCAGCCACGGCCCTGATTTGGGCAAACGGCTCCGCAAAGGCGGGATATAGGCCAAAGCCAGAAAGGGCAAAGCAAGGCCAAGCCCTAATGCGGCAAACAATGCGAGCGCCTGTGCGACTGGCAAGAGCAAAGCCGCGCCCATTGCCGCTGCCATGAACGGGCCGGTGCAAGGCGTTGCGACCATCGCAGAGAGAATGCCTGTGCCGAACGAGCCATAGCGCCCGCCACCGCCCAAAACGGGCAAGGTAAATAGCCCGGCCAGATTGGCAGTGATCGCAACCATCAGCAGCAGCAGGAACAGGACAAAGCCGGGCGATTGCAGTTGGAACGCCCAGCCAATTTGCTCACCCCCGGCACGCAGCGCGAGCATCAGCGCGCCCAATGCCAACGTGCTCAAAATCACACCCGCGCTATAGGCCAGCGCGTCGCTCCGCGCGGCCTGTTCATCGCCGCCCGCCTTTGCCAGCGAAAGGGCTTTCAACCCCAGAATCGGGAAGACGCATGGCATGATATTCAACAGCAAACCGCCAAGCAAAGCGCCGAGCAACAATAAGGGGAAGGCAGCCGTGGCTGGCCCGATATCACCTTCGCCACCACTTGCGACGACGGCGATTTCGTTCCCGCCTTTTGGCACCGCTCCCGATGTGGCGCGCACAGCTAGGCCTCGGTTTTCGCCGATGCGGAGCAGCCCTTCGATGGCGCCGGTCGGCGGGCTTTCCACTTCGCTTTCGACGATCAACCAGTCCCCGTTACGTCTTGCCTTTTGCGCGGCGGCATAGCGGAAGACATTTTTGGTTTCGGGGAAGAAATAGACCGGACCCGTTGTCGCCCCGCGCGGAAAGGGGATGGCCAATGCAATGCTTTTTCCCGACACTTGGTAGCGCCCTGAACGGTCTAATGGGCTGGGTAGGGCCGCGCGCCAAGTATCAAAACGCGCCTCGCTGCCCGTTGCGCTGCCGCCCGCGACCAGATTGACCGCAAATTGGGCTTCTTCGGGAACGCAAAGGCTTTCCGAACAGGCGAACCACATCGCTTTGGCTTTTACCGGCAGTTTTGTTCCTGCGGGGACCGAGGAGGAGACGGTCAGGTCGGAAAGAATGGCATGGGGCGTTTCATAGATATGGTTCATGAAACCGCCGATGTTGAGCGGGGTCGGCACGGGAAATTGCAATGGCCCCGCCGTCACTCCCGTTGGCAGGCTCCACTCCACCGTTAGCGGGCCACCTGCATCGCCCGGGTTGATCCAATAATCGTGCCAGCCCTTTTGCGGGGTCATCACAAAGGCGAGCGTGGCTTTGCCTCCGGCTTGCGGGCTGCGGGTTTCGGCTTCGATCCGGGCAGAGACATGGTGGGCGGGTTGCGCGGATGCGGCTGCGCTGAACAGCGCCAGATAAAGCAGCATTATCCGCCAGATTGCCATCACCCGGTAATCGCCTGAACGGCCTCCAGAAAGGGCTTCATGCCGACAGGTTTGGACAGGTAGCCGCGGGCCCCCGCGCCCAATATCCGCTCCTCGTCTCCCTTTCCGGCATAGGCGGTGACGGCGAGTACCGGCACGGCACGCAACTCTGCATCGCCTTGCATCGTCTCGATCAGCTCCAGCCCACTGATATGCGGTAGCTGAATGTCCATGATCACCAGATCGGGTTTCACTGCGCGCGTCCAATCAAGCGCCGAGCGGCCATCGCGCAGTCCCTCTACCTCATAGCCATGTGCGCGCAGCAGATCGGTGAACAATTTGAGGTTCAGCTCATTATCCTCGACGATCAAAATCTTCTTCGTCACACGAACCCCGTTTCATTCAAAAAAACTTCAAGCTCCGCTTTGCAGCGCCTTCGGTTTCGCATAAGCGAAAGCCATGCTCGAAACAAATGGCAAAGATAGCGCGGCGCTGGCGCTCCATGCTCTGGGGTGGATATTGGCCGACGATAAAAGGGCAGAGCGGATGTTGTCGCTTACAGGGCTCACCCCCGATGGTTTGCGGAGAGCTGTCAGCGAACCCGCATTGCAAGCCGCGATCCTGCGTTTTCTGGAAAGCTACGAGCCCGATCTTGTGGCCTGTGCAGAGGATTTGGCGGTGCGCCCCGAAGCCTTGGTTGCGGCGCGGCGGGAGTTGGAGGCATGACCAAGCAGGAAAAGCGGCCACTTCTGATTTCGGATTGCGACGAGGTGCTGCTGCACATGATTGTGCCCTTTCGCGATTGGCTCGATGAAGCGCACCATATCCATTTCGATCTGGTCCACGGCGATTGGGGAGAAGCGCTGCGGCACAAACATGATGGCACACAGGTGGAGCGCGGGCTGGTTTGGGAATTGCTGAACGGATTTTTCGTCACCGAAATGCACCGGCAACAGGCGATTGATGGCGCGGTGGAGGCGATCAACCGGATCAAGGAGATTGCCGATGTCGTTATCCTCACCAATTTGACCGATCAGCATCAGGTGACCCGCGCCGCGCAGCTGCGTGCACTGGGCATCGATGCGCCGGTTTATACCAATCAGGGCGGCAAGGGCGAGGCGCTCGCGCGGATATTGGCCGAGCATGAACCCGATGTTGCCGTTTTCGTCGATGATCTGGCGCACCAGCATGAATCGGTGGGTGAATTGTTGCCGCATGTCTGGCGGCTGCAATTTGTCGGCGAACCGATCCTGCAACCCCGTGTGAAACCGTCGCCTGCCGCCCATGCCCGCATCGACGATTGGGCGCAGGCCGAAATTTGGGTGCGCGAAAAATTGCTATCGGGCGAGCAAGCCCCTCTCATCGAAGGAATTTCCGCATGATCGAACATAGATTGGCCGAACTGGGCATAACCCTCCCCGAAGCAGCCGCTCCGGTCGCATCCTATGTGGCCGCTGTCGAGGCGGGGGGGATGCTCTATATTTCTGGGCAGGTCTCGTTCGTCGACGGCACCTTGATGACCGGAAAGGTGGGCGCAGAGCGCAGCGAAGAAGACGCCATCGCCGCCGCGCGTGGTTGCGGGCTCATGCTGATCGCACAGATGAAAAAAGCGCTTGGCGATCTGGACCGGGTCGAGCGGATCGTGAAGTTGGGCGCTTTTGTGGCCTGTACGCCGGAATATACTGGCCAGCCAAAGGTCGCCAATGGCGCATCAGAGCTGATGCAGGCGGTATTCGGCGATGCCGGCAAACATGCGCGTAGCGCGGTAGGCGTGCCCGTGCTGCCGCTGGATGCGACGGTGGAGATTGATGCCGTGGTGCAGGTGCGGAGGTGAATTTGGAAATACCCTTTTCCAGTAAACCGTTAGCCCTGAGCCTGTCGAGCCGCAGGCCACCGAAGGTGAACGGTGCCTTTAAGGTCAGCGCGATGCTGATGGGCGTACTTCGACATGCTCAGCACAACGGTATTGGGGATGGGTAGCGCTTTGCCAGACGCAGTGACAGCCCAGGTCGGCAAAGGGGTTTCCTTGATCGAGGCCGGCGAATGGGATGCGCTGAACATTGGCGGCAATCCTTTCACCTCGCCATGCTTTTCTGGCGGCACTGGAAGAATCGGGCAGCGTTGGTCCGGGAAGCGGTTGGCAGGCAGCCCCGATCCTTATCCGCGACGCAGGTGGCGTGCTGACTGGCGCGCTCCCCGCCTATCTCAAGTCGCACAGCCAGGGTGAATATGTGTTCGACCATCATTGGGCCGATGCCTTTGAGCGGTCGGGCGGGCGTTATTATCCCAAGCTGCAAATTGCCGCTCCCTTCTCGCCTGTGCCCGGGCCACGTATCCTCGCTGCCACGCCCGAAACGGCAATGGCGCTACTCGGTGCGGCGGAGACATTGGTCGCCAACAACGATCTGTCCTCCGCCCACGCGACCTTTGTTACGGAAGAACAATTGCCGCTGTTTGAGGCTGCAGGCTGGCTGATCCGAACGGGCAGCCAATTTCACTGGCAAAATCATGGCTATCAAAGCTTTGACGATTTTCTAGGTGCGCTGTCTTCGCGCAAACGCCGCGCTATCCGCAAGGAACGCGCTGCGGCACAAGCGGCAGTGGAAATTGAAATCGTGCAAGGGAGCGAAATCACCCCTGAACATATCGACGCCTTATGGGCATTTTACCAAGACACCGGCTCACGCAAATGGGGGCGGCCTTATTTGACGCGCGAATTCTTTGACCGCATCGCGTGCAGCATGGGCGAACAGATCGTGTTGATCTTCGCCCGGCGGGAAGGCGGCATCATAGCAGGGGCGATGAACTTGCTCGGCCCCGATTGCCTGTACGGCCGCTATTGGGGGGCTACCCAAGACATACCCTTCCTCCATTTCGAGCTATGCTATTATCAGGCGATTGAATTTGCCATCCGCCACGGTTTGGCGCGGGTAGAGGCAGGAGCGCAGGGCGAACATAAGCTCGCGCGTGGCTATGTCGCGGTGCCGACTTATTCCGCGCACCATATTGCCAACGCAGGATTCCGCGCGGCTATTTCCGATTTTCTGGAACGCGAAACCGAAGCGATGGAGCGCGAAATTGCGTTTCTGGGCGAGATGGCCCCGTTCAAGCGGGGCAATCAATAAAACTCGACTAACACCTGACCTTTATCGGTACGGCGCACGGTTTTATCATCACGTTTTTCAGCTTTCGCCCCAAACCGCACAGTTTCTCCTGAAATAATCGTCACGCTGGCGCTGGCCGCAACGCGCACATTGTCTGCGCGCGGCGCCGGTGCATTCGCTGCTGCAACCGCCAAAGCCAAAAGGATCGTTCCGCCTGCCATGGATGCAGGGTAAGCTTTTGTTTACCCTGATTGGCCAGCGCGAAAGAGGGTTAATACTGTCTTAAAATTGGATTGATGCGCGGTAACGGGTGCGATCGGACTTAATTGCTCCGAAATGCGACACTGTTCGGCTGCGAAATTACCGAATAATCGCCTGTTGCTTCCCCCATGCCCCTTTGCTAATGGCCGCGCTCCTACCGGTCTGGGCGTGCGGCCATGGCGGAATTGGTAGACGCGCAACGTTGAGGTCGTTGTGGGCGAAAGCCCGTGGAAGTTCGAGTCTTCTTGGCCGCACCAGACCTGATTCAGGCCCCAGTTTTCGGGATCACTCCCCCAAAATATGCATGACCATCGGATCGCCCAACAGGCTGTCCGAACCGGCCAGCTTTGCCAACGTGTCGATCACCGCCTGTTCGCGCGCCTCGTGGGTAACCATGCTGATCAGCGCCGATCCGTCCGCAATCTCGCGCTGGATCAGGCTTTCGATGGAAAGCCCTGCATCGCGCATGGCGGCGGCGATTTCGGCAAGGACACCCGCTCTGTCCGCCACCATCATCCGCAAATAGGTTTTGTTGATGCGGTGCGCGGAGGCCGCACGGGGCAGCGTTTCCAGCTCGGCATCGGGCATGGCAAAGGCGGGGCCGGTTTCTTTGCGCGCGATATCGACCAGATCGGCAACCACCGCAGAGGCGGTTGGCTTGTCGCCTGCGCCTGCCCCCTGAAACAGCAGGCGTCCGGAAAAATTGCCCTCTGCCACCACGGCATTGGTCGCCCCTGTTACATGCGCCAGCGGATGATCGATGGGAACGAGGCAGGGCTGGACGCGCTGGAACAACGCCGCACTGCCATTTTCACCATCCACTTCGGCAAGACCGATCAGGCGGATGCGATAGCCCAATGCCTGTGCCTGTGCGATGTCGGCCGCCAGCAATTTGCGGATGCCGCCGATCTCGACACCGTCAAAATCGATCCGGCTGAACCAAAACTCAAAGAGGCAAGGATCGAAAGTTTGTGCGCGGCATCGACGCCGTCAATGTCAAAGCTGGGGTCGCTCTCCGCAAAGCCGCGCGCCTGTGCGTCGGCAAGGACTTCGGCGAAATCGCGCCCGTCGCGCTCCATGGCGGAGAGGATGAAATTGCAGGTGCCGTTCAAAATGCCATAGACGCGGTCAATCCGGTTTGCCGCCGCGCCATCGCGCAGGCCCTGAATCACCGGAATTCCGCCTGCAACGGCGGCCTCGAACTTCAGCGGCGCGTTTTTCGCTTCGGCGAGCGCCCCTAGCTCCGCGCCGTGATGCGCGATCATCGCCTTGTTTGCGGTGACCAGCGCGCGCCCCGCACCCAATGTTTCGCGCGCCAATGTGAGCGCCGGTCCATCCGATCCGCCGACCAGTTCAACGACGACATCGACATGCGCGTCGGTCGCCAGCTCGCCCATATCATCCACCCAGCGATAGGGCGACAGATCAACCCCGCGATCCTTGGACCGGTCTCGCGCCGACACTGCGACAATTTCAATCGCCCGCCCGGCCCGCCGCGCAATCAATGCGTGGTTTTCCTGGGTCAGCCGGATCACGCCGGTGCCAACGGTGCCAAGGCCAGCGAGTGCGATACGAAGCGGTTCCGGCATAAATGTCCTTTTGCGTAAGTCGGAGGTGCGCCTAGGCGATTTGCCGCGATTTGGCCAGCCCGAGGGTGCATTGCCTGCCGGCAAAACGATAAATCGCAAATATCGATTAAACTATCCTATATTGATCGTTTGAAACGATTAATTGGGGTCGTCATAAGGCTTCCAACGCGAAGACAAAGGAAACATATCATGGGAAATAATAGCACCACCGCGCTGGCTGCGGCCTTGAATGGCCTGCTCGCCGATTATTATGCGCTGTATCTGAAGACCAAGAATTTTCACTGGCATGTGTCGGGGCCGCATTTCCGCGAATATCATCTGTTGTTCGATGATCAGGCAACCGAGATATTGGCAACCACCGATCTGGTAGCTGAGCGTGTCCGCAAATTGGGGCAGCGCAGTTTGACCTCGATTGGCGCGATTGGCAAAAACCAGTCGATTGCCGATAATGACAGCGACAAGGTGGATGCCACCGATATGCTGCGCGAATTGCTGGCTGACAACCGGTCACTGGTGGCCGCATTAAAGGCCGCGAAAGAACTGGCTGGCGATGCGGGTGACAATGCAACCGATGGTTTGCTCGACGACTGGACCGATCAAGCCGAGCAGCGCGCGTGGTTTTTGGAAAGTACGATTGGATAGGTGACGATTTGCCGCCGAGTTCTTAACCGTAGCCCTGAGCCTGTCGGGGCCGAAGGCGGTGTGCAGCACCAACGGCGCTTATCCGTAAAGCGCCGTTCACCTTCGGTGGCCTGCGGCTCGACAGGCTCAGGGCTACGGTAATTTTTGCGGGTATTGCGCCTTCCTGCCTAAACAAAAAGGGCCTCCGCAGCGGGAGGCCCTTTTCATTATCCGTTGCAAACAGACTTAATCGTCGGCCCGCGCAACATTGGTTGCGGAAAATTTGCCGCGACGGTCAATTTCGATATCGAAGGCGATACGGTCACCCTGATCGACCGAACCCATGCCCGAACGTTCAAGCGCGGAAATGTGTACGAACACATCTTCGCCGCCATCGTCACGCTGGACAAAGCCAAAGCCTTTCATGCCGTTGAAGAATTTCACCGTGCCATTGGCGCGTTCGCCGGTGAGTTCGCGTTGCGGGGCGCGCGGAGCGCCGCCATCACGATCACCACCACGGAAGCCGCCGCGATCACCGCCACGGTCTCCACCGCGATCAAAGCCGCCACGATCTCCGCCTCTGTCACCACGATCAAATCCACCGCTGCGTTCGGGGCGCGGAGCGCGCTCCGGAACGGCCATCGGCTCGCCGTCGATCACCAGATCGGTGGCCGAAACCTTGCCGCCGCGATCCACCAGCGTGAATTCGAGCGGTTGGCCCTCGGCGAGACCCGTGAGGCCTGCTTGTTCGACGGCACTGATATGGACGAAAACGTCATCGGGGCGGTCGTCCACCTGGATGAAGCCAAAGCCCTTTTGGCCGTTGAAGAATTTGACCACGCCTTTGCCGTTGCCGATCACCTGCGCGGGCATCGCTGGGGGCCTGGGTGCACCGCCGCCGCCGCCGCCGCGGAAACCGCCGCCGCCACCGCCGCCAAAACCACCGCCGCCGCCATCACGCGAGCCACCAAAGCCGCCACCGGACCTGCCGCCACCGCCACCACTTGGGGGGCTGTTTCGCAATTCACCAGGGAATGAAGGGCCGTCACCGAAATTGTCGTCACCAAAGCGATCTCGCTTGTCCCGACCGCGTCCACGGCGTTTGTCATTAAAACTCATATTAAAATAATTACTTTCATGTCGCCCAACCAATAATATCCATGCAGTTTCGGGCGGGTAGCCTACATATCCTGTGCGGCACAACATGCTCCGCAATGCGAAGCTATAGCCGATTCGTGTTAACGTCGATAGAAAATATTACGTTTGGGCGATAACCGTCAAAAACTTGCTTAAACCTTCCGGCTGATGCAGGGAACTTCAAACAGACGGGACGATGCGATGAGCGTATTTTTGCACGAAGAAGATTTGCCGGCAGGGGTGTTGGAGGGCACTGCCCCTCTCGCCGTCGATACCGAGACGATGGGGCTTTATACCCTGCGTGACCGGCTGTGCCTGTTGCAGATTTCGGACGGCAGCGGCGATGAGCATCTGGTGCATTTTGCGCCCGGAATCAGCCTATGACGCACCCAATTTGAAACGGCTGTTGGCAGATACCAACCGTTTGAAATTATTTCATTTCGCCCGTTTTGATCTGGCGGCCATCGAGCATTATCTGGGCGTAGTGGCGGCTCCGTTGTTTTGCACTAAAATCGCCTCGCGGCTGACGCGAACTTATACCGACCGGCACGGGCTGAAAGAGCTGGTGAAGGAAATGCTTAGCCTGGATATTTCCAAACAGCAGCAATCGAGCGACTGGGGCGGGCCTGTGTTGAGCGACGCGCAAAAAGATTATGCGGCGAGCGACGTGCGCTATCTCCACGGCTTGCACGAACAATTCGTCATCCGGCTGGAACGCGAAAATCGCACGGAAATGGCACAGGCCTGTTTCGAATATTTGCCGCATCGCGCGCGACTCGACATTGCCGGATGGGCCGAAGAGGATATTTTCGCGCACAGCTAGGGTTCATAGCCAGCGCGATAAAAACATATCATGTCAGAACAGGCAGACAGGCAGAAATCAAAGCGGCAGAAATTTGCCGCACCCGGCGGCTATCATGATTGGCTGATCCGGCTGCTCCGTGTTGGCCTGCCCAGTGTGATCGGGGTGATCCTGGCGCTGTTGCTGGTCAGCCCGTTTTCCGAATCGCGCGAAATGAGTTTTGTTCTGGCCAAGGACGAAGTGAACAAAGCGAAAGAGCGGATGAAGATGACCGAGGCGCTCTATCGCGGTGAAGACAGCAAAGGCCGCCCCTTTGCCTTGCGTGCGGACAGTGCGATCCAGAAAAGCTCTGCCGAGCCGATCGTGCGGATGACCGGCCTGAACGCGCAATTGCAGATGGAAGACGGCCCGGCCTTGATCGATGCGGCGCAGGGCAGCTATAATATGGATAGCGAAATCGTTGGCATGTCCGGATTGAACGGTCAAATGCCGATGGGAAGCGGACCCGCCCGGATCGAAGCGGCGCAGGGGACCTATTTCATGAAGACGTCCATCGTGAAATCGGTCGGCCCACTGTTTTTCAACGATGGCAGGGGATTTGCGCTGACTGCCAATAATGTCGCGCTGATGATGAAGACCAAGACGCTGGAAAGTTTTGGCGCGGTTAACGGCAGTATGCGGGTGGGCACGTTCAGCGCGGGCAAGCTGCGCGCCGATCTGAATGCGCGCATCGTCCGGCTCGAAGGCGGCGCGCGATTGCGTATCAATCAGGGAGCGATTAGGTAAGGCCCATGCGAAACAGTTTCTTCGGTATCATGGCCGCAAGCTTTGCGGTGACCGCCGCCATCATTGGCGTTGCGGCCCCTGCCCAGGTGATCAAAAACCACAATAGCAATGCCCCGGTCGATTTTTCGGCGGGCGCGATTGAATTGCAGGACCGCGTCGATCGCGTGATCCTAACGGGCGGAGTCACGGCGACGCAAGCCGGGCTTGCGATGAACGCCGCGCGGGTGACGGCGGCCTATTCCAGTGGCGGCGGAATCGACGTCCACCGGCTCGATGCCGTCGGCGGGGTTACCATCACCAAGGATGACCTGCGCGCGACCAGCGATGCCGCGATCTATGATCTCGACAGCGATCTGATCACTTTGATCGGCAATGTGCATTTAACGCAAGGTTCAAACCGGCTGAACGGCGGGCGGATCGTGATCGATCTGAACTCGGGCCGTTCGACGATCAACGGCGGCGGCGCACCTGCGGCTCCGGGGATGACCAACAGTGGCGGGCGGGTGACCGGGACGTTTACCGTGCCGCAGCGAAAGAATTGAGGACCAAGCACGCCTTAATTAGGGACAGTATATAATTAAATTCGGCACGCACTTACCAAGATTAGCGCAGTCTCAAATTTAATTATATACTGTCCCTAATTAAGGCGAATTCAAGCTACCCGCCGTTCACCGCACTTAAAATCGCGCGCACGCTTGCCGTTGCCACATCCTGGCTGATGCCTACACCGTAGAGCACCGGGCCATCACCCACACGACATTCGACATAGGCGGCGGCGCGGGCTTCGGTGCCATGGCCGATGGCATGTTCGGAATAATCGATAATGTCGATTTCTCCGCCCAGCGTTTCGGCGAGCGCATCGGCAAGGCTGGAGATCAGGCCGTTGCCCCGTCCACTGACCGATATTTCCGCGCCGTCGATGCGGATTTTGCCTGCAAAGATGCGTTCATTCTGCGCGCGCTGGCTTTGGCTTTCCTGAAAATCGATCAGGCGATACCGGCCATCGCCTTTCAGATGATAGCGCGTTTCAAATGCCCCCCAGATATCGGCACTGGTCAATTCGCGGCCCGTGCTGTCGGAGAGGTCCTGCACGGTGGTCGAGAAATTGGCCTGCATTCGTTTGGGCAGTTTAAGGCCATGATCCTGTTCGAGCACCCATGCAACGCCGCCCTTGCCGGACTGTGAATTCACGCGGATCACTGCTTCATAGCTGCGCCCCAGATCGGCGGGATCGATGGGCAGATAGGGTACGCGCCAAATCTCGTCATTTTGCACATTGTGCGCGGCAAAGCCCTTTTTGATCGCGTCCTGATGCGATCCTGAAAAGGCGGTGAACACCAGTTCACCAGCATAGGGATGGCGCGGATGGACGGGCAACTGGTTGCAATACTCCACCGTCTGGATCACTTCATCGATGTCGGAAAAGTCCAGCTGCGGATGCAGCCCTTGTGTGTACATATTGAGCGCCAATGTGACGAGATCGACATTGCCGGTGCGCTCACCGTTGCCGAACAGACAGCCTTCGATCCGGTCTGCTCCTGCAAGCAAACCCAGTTCGGCGGCGGCAATGCCGCTGAACCGCGATCATTATGCGGATGCAGCGAAATCACCACGCTGTCCCGCGCCGAGATATGGCGGCACATCCATTCGATCTGGTCCGCATACACATTGGGCATCGCTGCCTCGACCGTCGCGGGCAGATTGAGGATCAACGGCTTTTCAGGCGTCGGCTTCAACACCGCCATCACCGCTTCACACACCTCCAGGCTGAAATCGAGCTCTGCGGTGGAGAAAGTTTCGGGGCTATATTCGAAATGCCAATCGGTCTCAGGGTATTTCGCCGCTTGCTCGGCAAGGATCGTCGCCCCTTCGACGGCAATGGCCTTTACGCCGGGCTTATCGAGTTTGAAAACAATATCGCGCCATGCCGGGCTGACGGCATTGTACAGGTGGACAATCGCTTTCTTCGCCCCTGCCATCGCCGCGAATGTCTTTTCAATCAGATCGCGACGCGATTGGGTGAGGCCCTGAATGGCGACATCATCGGGGATACGTCCGCTTTCCACCAGAGCCCGGATGAAATCAAAATCGGTCGCCCCCGATGCTGGAAAGCCAACTTCGATTTCCTTTACGCCCACCTTGACGAGCAGATCGAAAAAGCGGTTTTTCTTCTCCGCCCCCATCGGATCGATCAACGCCTGATTGCCGTCGCGCAGATCGGTGGACAGCCAGCGCGGTGCTTTGTCGATGGTCCGTGTCGGCCAGACGCGGTCGGGCAAATCGACTTGCGGAAAGGGGCGGTATTTTTGGGCGGGGTCGTTTAACATGTTTGAATCTCAAATGCTGCGAACGGCGGTTTGCGCCGGGTTTGTCTGGGTTGCGGTGTGGTAACCCTTAGGCGGGGTATGTCCGGCGCACGCCGGAGCGGTCACGCGCCTAAGGGCGCGTAAGTCGAATTAGCAGCGAGATTGAGCCGTGCGCTTTCATTATGAAGCGGCCTTTTCACACAAAATTTCGTGCGGCAAGCAAAAAATGGCGCAAGGCCTGTGCTTGTAATTCGTGCGAATGTTGTTGAAGGGCTAATGCCACTGAATCTCTTTGTTATGGATTTGCCGAAATGACCCTTCGCCGCGCCGCCATCGTCTCCCCCATCCGCACTGCCGTTGGTAAATTCGGTGGTAGTCTGTCGTCGGTGACCGCAGGCGAATTGGGCGCGGTGATTCTGAAGGCGTTGATCGAGCGATCCGGGATCGATCCGGCGCGCGTCGACGATGTCGTCTTTGCACAGGGCTATGCCAATGCGGAAGCGCCTGCCATCGGCCATTGGTCTTGGCTGGCGGCGGGATTGCCGCTGGAGGTTCCCGGATATCAGTTGGACCGGCGCTGTGGATCGGGCCTGCAATCCATCGTCAACGCCGCCATGATGGTGCAAACGGGGGCCGCCGATGTTGTCGTGGCGGGCGGCTGTGAAAGCATGTCCAATGTCGAACATTACACCACCGATATTCGCAAGGGGGTGCGCGCAGGCAGCCTGACGCTGCATGACCGGCTACAACGCGGGCGGCTTATGTCGCAACCCCAGGAGCGCTTTGGCGTGATTTCGGGGATGATCGAGACGGCGGAAAATCTGGCGAAGGATTACGAAATCTCTCGCGAAGCCTGCGATGCCTATGCCGTTCGCAGTCATCAAAATGCGACCCGCGCGTGGGAAGCAGGGCTATTTGACGATGAACTGGTCGCCGTGCCGGTCAGACAGAAAAAGGGCGATCCCGTGTTGTTCGTGCGCGACGAAGGCTTTCGCCCCGATGCGACGCTGGAAAGCATGGCCGCGCTCCGTCCGCTTGAAGGCGGGGTAGTGACGGCGGGCAATGCCAGCCAGCAAAATGATGCGGCGGCTGCTTGTCTGGTGGTCGGCGAAGACAAGATTGGCGGAACTGGGGCTGGAGCCGATTGCCTGGTTCCATGGCTGGGCAGCGGCAGGCTGTGAACCTTCGCGGATGGGCATTGGACCGGTGCCAGCCGTCGAGCGATTGTTTGCGCGTCACGGCCTCGGCTGGGGCGATATTGATCTGGTCGAGTTGAACGAAGCCTTTGCGCCGCAAGTGCTGGCGGTGCTCAAAGGCTGGGGCTGGAGCGAAGATGACAGCCGTTGGGATATGCTCAACGTCAACGGTTCGGGCATTTCGCTGGGCCACCCGATTGGCGCGACCGGAGGCCGCATCCTCGCCAATCTGACGCGCGAATTGCAACGGCGCGGCGGACGCTATGGATTGGAAACGATGTGCATCGGCGGCGGACAAGGGATCGCCGCGATCTTCGAGGCGGCCTGATTATTGCGGCAATAATGCCTTCAACGGCTTTTCGGTGTCGGCGATCACCGCCGCATCGACCACCATCCCAAGTTCGACCAATTTGCGTCCCTGCACATAATCGCGCACCATATTGACGCAATCGAGCGCGATCACTTTGCCTGCCTTTTGATACACTATGGAAAAACTGCGCGTAGCGGGATCGCCGCGCAGCACCGCCAGATCATGGCCGGTCGAAAGCCCCACCGTCTGCAATTTCAGATCATATTGGTTTGACCAGAACCACGGTGTCGCTTTGTAGGGCAGCAATTCGCCGCAAATCGCCTTTGCCACAATCGTTGCCTGATCATTGGCATTCTGGACCGATTTCGAGCCGGATCACCGCCCCTTCGGCAAAGCCGTTGCTATGCGCCGCGCAGTCGCCAAGTGCGTAGATATGGGGCAGTGACGTGCGGCAATGCGCGTCCACCTCCACGCCGTTTCCACCCTCAGCGCCAGCGGCTATCAACGGCTCGACAGCCGGAATGATACCGATGCCGACGATCACCATTTGCGCCGGAACCACGCTGCCGTCAGCCAGCTTAACGCCGCTCACTTGACCGCCATTGCCTTCAAGCGAGACCACCGAAACGCCGGTCCGCAAATCCACGCCGTGCGCGCGGTGTTCGGCTTCGTAAAAGGTGGACAGGTCTTCACCCGCCACCCGCGCCAAAACGCGCGGCAAGGCTTCGAGCAGCACGACGGATTTGCCCAGCTTGGTCAGCACCGCGGCTGCCTCCAGTCCGATATAGCCGCCGCCGATCACCGCTACCTGCTCGACGCCCGTCAGTTCGGCCATGATCGCGTCGGCATCGGCCCGCGTCCGCACACCGTGCACACCGTTCAGGTCTGCGCCTTCGCAGGTCAACTGGCGTGGATCGCCGCCGGTGGCCCAGATCAGATCACCATAGCCAAGCTCCGCGCCGTCTTCGAGTGTCAGGCTTTGCGCTTGCGGATCGACCGTCGCCACAGTGGAATTCAGCCGCAGTGTGATATCCTTGCTGTCCCAAAATTCGCGCGGACGGATATACAGCCGCTCAAACGCCTTTTCCCCCGCCATATATTCTTTGGACAAGGGCGGGCGTTCATAGGGAATTTCGGGTTCACGCCCGACCAGCGCGACGCTGCCGGCAAAACCCGCCATCCGCAGCGCAATCGCCGCCGCCGCTCCGCCATGGCCCGCGCCGACAATGATGACATCAAATTTTTCCACCACTTTGCTCCCTTACCCAGCCATCATTCCCGCCAACCGGCCTTTTACAATCGCTTCGGCATCGGCGATGATCCGGTCGATCAACACTTGGCACGTCGGGATGTCGTGGATCAAGCCTTGCACCATTCCAGCCCAGAACACACCCTTGGACATATCGCCGGTTTCGAGCAATTGCCGCCCAGCCGATCCGGCAACCAATTCCTGCACATCGCCAAATACGGCTTCGGGTTGAGACAGGCGGCGGACGACTTCTTCAGACACTTCGCTCTTGCCGACGCGCGCGGTGTTTTTGAAATTGCGGAAGATCAGAAATGATCCGCGCTCGTCATTATCGACATAGGCTTGCTTCACATTGGGGTGGATTTGCGCCTCTTGCGTGGCGCAGAACCGCGTGCCCATGTTGATCCCGTCTGCCCCAAGTGAAAGGGCCGCGACCAGCCCGCGCCCGTCACCAATGCCGCCACTCGCCAGCATCGGAATTTTCACCTTATCTGCGGCGCACGGGATCAGGATCAGGCCGGGGATATCGTCTTCGCCGGGATGCCCGGCACATTCAAAGCCATCGATCGAGATAATATCGCACCCGCCCTTTTCGGCGGATAGCGCGTGGCGCACAGCGGTGCATTTGTGCAGGATCACCACGCCATGGGGCTTCAGCATTTCCCAGATTTCGCGCACCGCTTGCGTGCCCGCAGTTTCGACGATCTTGATCCCTGAATCGATGATCGCCTGGGCATAGCCTTTGTAATCGGGTGGGTTGATCGTGGGAAACACCGTCATGTTCACGCCAAAGGGCTTGCTCGGTCATCGATCGGCAACGCTCAATCTCGGCGCGTAAGGCATCGGGCGAAGGCTGCGTCAGCGCGGTCAATATGCCTAGGCCCCCGGCATTGGAAACGGCGGCGGCCAGCTCGGCTACGCCAACGCTCTGCATCCCGCCCTGCACGATGGGATGCTCGATGCCGAGCATTTCGGTAATCCGTGTTTTGAACGCCATGTAACTGTCTCCCCGGCCTGAACGCTTGTGAATCGCGAATCCATAAGCATGGCCGGGGCCGTGACGCAATTCCTTCATGGCGACGCTGGATTTTATCGCGGGGCCGGATGGGGAGGGGAAAAGTCTATTCGGCGATCTGGGTCGTGACGAGCGCGACCATCGCCGCAACCACCGCCGTGCCGAGCAGCCGCGTCTTGATGGCATAGCGCAACCAGCGCCCGATCATCCCCAGATGCGCGAAAAATGTCTTGGGATTATCGCGAAGGCCCAGCCACAGGAAATCGGGGCGCAGCGTATAATGATCGCGGCAGGCAAGCCGGATATAGGCCTCCGCCCGCAACGGCGAAGCGGGCAGGGCATCAATCTCGCGCTTCATTACCCGGGCCGCCAGCATATGGATATGCTTCGCCCGCGCGCTCGTCAGGCTGCCGGCATGGCGGCGATAGAGATACAGGTCTTCGCGCAAGGTGTGATATTTGAACTTGCGCGCCGCGCGCAGCCAGAAATCATAATCCTCGATCCCGAACAGGTCTTCGTCATAGCCGCCAAGCGCTTCATCGACCTCGCGTTTATACAGGAAGCAACAGCCGATGGCATTGCCAAAGATCAGTTCATCGGCGGGATCGACGGGCACATATTCGCCCAAATGTGCCGTCTTCGTCGATTAGGGTGAAATCGGAATGGATGATGCCGCAATCGGGATTTTCCAGTGCGGTTACCAACAGCCGTTCGAGCATGTTGGGCCGCATGATATTATCGTCCGAGGTCCAACTGAAATACGCCCCGCGCGCGAGGCGGAAGCCATTGTTCAGGCTGGCCGGAAGTTTGGAGTTTACGGCGTTTGTATGTACCCGCATTTGCGGAAAGCGCGCGGCATAATCGGCCAAAATCTGCGGCGTTTCGTCGGTCGAGCAATCATCGACGGCGATCAGCTCAAAATCGGTAAAGCTTTGTGCGAAGATCGAATCAAGCGCCTCGCGCAGAAAACGCTCACCATTATAGACCGGCAAAACAAGCGAAATCGCAGGCGCGTTTCCGGCACTAAACTGCATGCTCGACCACAGCGGCTTTGCGGATTTTCGTTGCTCACGGGGGTTTACTAGCAGGAAATACTGAATATATGATTGCTGCAAGGTCAATCAAAGTCCGTGCTTCCACAATCTGGCCTAATCCCCTATCATCCCTCCATCCCCGGGGAGTCATGTGACTGAGAGGCAGGTTAACGCCCTGCGACCCGCTGAACCTGATCCGGCTGATACCGGTGTAGGGAGGGTCCGCTGCATATGGCGTCTCCTCCCGATTATGGAGTGAGAAACATGGCAGACATCCCAACCAAAGCCGAAATCGGCGTCACCACCGGCGCGATCCGGGGCAGCAAAAAAATCCATGTCGCCGCCAAAACCGGCAGCGGGATTAAAGTTGCCATGCGCGAAATCTATCTCGACCTCATTGCGACGACGCCCCCGTCCGCGTCTATGACAGCAGCGGGCCTTATACCGACGACAATGTCTTGATCGACATCAACAAGGGCCTCGCCGAACTGCGCGCGCCCTGGATCAAGGCGCGCGGCGATGTGGAGCAAGTGTTCCAACGCGAAGTCCGTCCCGAGGATAATGGCCAGCTCGGCCCAGACCGCAGCGGCGGCGTCGCGCCCTTCCCCAATGTCCGCAAGACAAGTGCTGCGCGCCAAACCCGGCATGAATGTCAGCCAGATGCACTATGCCCGCAAAGGCATCATCACGCCGGAAATGGAATATGTGGCCGAGCGCGAAAATCTGGGCCGCGAACGGCTCGAAAGAATACATCCGCGACGGCGAAAGCTTTGGCGCGGAAATCCCCGATTACGTCACCCCCGAATTCGTCCGCGACGAAATCGCACGGGGCCGCGCGATCATCCCCAACAACATCAACCACCCCGAATCCGAACCGATGGCGATTGGCCGCAATTTCCTCGTCAAGATCAACGCCAATATCGGCAACAGCGCGGTCGCATCCGACGTCGCCACCGAAGTCGACAAGATGGTCTGGTCGCATCCGCTGGGGCGCGGACACCGTCATGGACCTGTCCACAGGCCGCAACATCCACGACACCCGCGAATGGATCATCCGCAATTCGCCCGTCCCCATCGGCACCGTGCCGATCTATCAGGCGCTGGAAAAGGTCGGCGGCGTCGCCGAAGACCTGACCTGGGAAATCTTCCGCGATACCCTGATCGAGCAAGCCGAACAGGGCGTCGATTATTTCACCATCCATGCGGGCGTGCGCCTGCCCTACGTCCCGCTCGCCGCCAAGCGCGTGACCGGCATCGTGTCGCGCGGCGGCAGCATCATGGCGAAATGGTGCCTCGCGCATCACAAGGAAAGCTTCCTCTACGAACATTTCGACGACATCACCGAGATCATGAAGGCCTATGACATCGCCTATTCGCTGGGCGATGGCCTGCGCCCCGGCTGCATCGCCGACGCCAATGACGAAGCGCAATTTGCCGAGCTCTACACGCTGGGCGAGCTCACCCACCGCGCGTGGAAATCCGACGTGCAGGTGATGATCGAAGGCCCCGGCCATGTGCCGATGCACAAGATCAAGGAGAATATGACCAAGCAGCTTGAGGTGTGCGGCGAAGCGCCGTTCTACACGCTCGGGCCGCTGACCACCGACATCGCGCCGGGTTACGACCATATCACCAGCGGCATCGGTGCGGCGATGATCGGCTGGTACGGCACGGCGATGCTCTGCTACGTCACGCCCAAGGAGCATCTGGGCCTGCCCGACCGCGACGATGTGAAGGTCGGCGTGGTGACCTACAAGCTGGCCGCGCACGCAGCGGATCTGGCGAAGGGCCACCCGGCGGCGCAAGTCCGCGACGACGCGCTGAGCAAGGCGCGCTTCGAATTCCGCTGGCGCGACCAGTTCAACCTCAGCCTCGACCCCGACACGGCGGAGCAATATCACGACCAGACGCTGCCAGCCGAAGGCGCCAAGACCGCGCATTTCTGCAGCATGTGCGGGCCGAAATTTTGCTCGATGAAGATCAGCCAGGAAGTGCGGGAATTCGCGCGGTTGCAGAATCAGGACAGCGCAGGGTTTATCGCCACCGAGGAAGCCGAGGCGGGCATGGCGGAGATGAGCAAGGTCTATGACGAGACCGGGCGCGAGCTATATATGGGCGCTGGTGATCGGGAGCATGATTGATTACCGTTCATTCCCATGAAACGAAAACGGAAGCCTTGGGGATATGACTTGCGCGGCATCCCATTCTCGGTTGGGTGCCTGCCGATTTTGCTGGTCTTCGCCGTCCTTGCCGCGATCCCAATTTTCGCGCCCGACATGATCGAACAATGTGTCGGTCGACCGCTAGAACCCCCAAGAGGGAAGGGCGGCATTGTCTATATAGCCATTGAGATTGTCTGCAGCCCGTTGCTAATTTTCGGTTCTTCAACGGAAAAGGCGTTGTTCGCGGCGCTGATTGGAGCGGGTATCGCGCTGCTCTTTGGCTGGCGCTGGACGAAGAAGCATCAAGCCTATTGGGATGTTATCCGCGCGAAGGAGAAGGAGAGGCGCCGGCAGAAGCGGCTTGAAAGAGAGCAGCAGAAGGCGTCATTATTAGGCGAAGCTAAGACCGGGCATGGCGGAGATGAGCAAGGTCTATGACGGAGCCGAGGGCGCGGAAGCGCCCGACGCGAGGGAGCGAAGTGAGGGCAAACCGGGCGCGAGCTGTATATGGGCGCTGGTGATCGGGAGCATGATTGAGGGCATGAACCTTGACAAACTCATTGTAACGCCATATTTGTAACTACAATGAGCGAGTGGGCATGGGACGCAGAAAAAGCGCGGGCAAATTTAGCGAAGCATGGTGTCTCGTTTGAGACTGCGGTGCTGGTCTTTGATGATCCGATGCTTGTCAGTGAACCCGATCCGCATCCCGATAATGATCGCTGGCGAGTGATCGGGCGCGTTGTGCATCTAACCCTGTTTGTGGTGCACACCGTGATTGAAGCGGACGGCTTGCCAAGGATCATCAGTGCCCGCCGCGCAACTGCCAAGGAAAGGAAAAGATATGACGCTGGTTATTCATAAATCAAAGGGATTAACGCCCGAAATCTTGGCCGAATTGGACGCCCTTGCCGCAATGCCCGATGATACGATTGATTTGTCCGACATGCCCGAAGTGACCGATTTTACCGGATGGGTGCGCGGTAAATTCTATCGCCCGGTGAAAAAGCAGGTGACCCTGCGGCTTGACGCAGATGTGCTGGAATGGTTCAAGGCGCAACAGGGCGGCGCACGCGGCTATCAAACGAAAATCAACGCGGCCCTGCGGAAGGTGGTTGATGGGGAACGACGGAAGGCGGGGTGAGTTTGGGGGTTAAGTAAAGTGTCACCGTAACACCAAGTGTCACCGTAACCGCCAGAACGGGGAATCCTGAACGTCCGGTGTGTAGCTTTGAATTCCGGCAAACGGCCGTAGTGTGCGAGCATTTTGGCCATTTGTAAGGATCGCACTCAAAGACATGCTCATGTAAGCCGTTTGCAATTACTGTATTACTGTTATACAACACCATCTCAGAGATAATAGGCTGATGTTTGAGGTTAAACGAAAGATGAAACAAGACGAGACAGAGGCACCGGGCGCAGTCGAGATGCACACGCAAATCGCTGCACCTGTGACAATATCGTCGCTCGGCGATTTGTGGGTTGTCAGACTATTAGTATATCTTGGTGCTTTGATGCTGGTCGTCGTCCTTACCAAGCTTCTATCTTTGCCGTTCGTTCCTGCCCCATCCGCTCCGGCGTATGAACCGATCGTGACAGCCCGGAACATTCTCCAAGCGGTGGCGATGATCGCGTTGTACGCGTTTCTGGTCCAAAAACTCGAACGTCGAAAAGCCAGCGAAATGACAATTCATGGGGCCGTGACCTCTTTGCTATCGGGCATTGCTATGGGTCTGGGCCTGATCGTCTTGGCCTACTTCGTCATGTATGGGCTTGGCATCGCTCAGTTTCAGCCGGGAAACGGCCTATCAGGCATTGGAACTGCAATATTAAAACCGGCAGTCATCGGGACGCTGGAGGAACTCGTCTTCCGCGTCATTCTATTTCGCATCTTTCAGCACATGTCGGGAACCCTTGTGGCAGTCGTTTTCTCAGCTAGTCTTTTTGGGCTTGCCCACATTGGAAACCCAGGAGCCACACCACTCGCTTTGACGTTCTTATCCATAGAGATGGGTGTCTTTTTGGCGCTGGTCTACGTCTTGACGCGAAGCCTTTGGGTGGTCGCGGGAAGCCATATGGGTTGGAACTTTGCGCTCGGGTTCGTTTTCGGCTCGGATGTATCAGGGCTCGAAACGTCTAGCGCGATTATTTCGACAACGCTCGAGGGACCGGCCTTGTTGACCGGCGGGGCGTTTGGGCCGGAAGGATCGTCCTAACATTCGGCGTCAGCCTCATTGCGATATTCGTAGCTGTATGGCTCATTACGCGCAGAAGTCTGTGGCAGCCCTTGAAGCTGGAACTGCGCGAAAAAAGTTCGCCTGTCGCCGTTTAAGCCATGCTTCTCGCCAAAGTGGGCATAGCCTGCTCGCGCAGCAAGCCTTGATGGGTTGGCAACATGATTCTGGGCAATCCAACTCACAAGAAATATCTAAATAATGAGCAGATTCTTAAAGCCGCCGTTGAGATGTCCGGAATACCGGAATTACGGTGACACGTACGATATACCCTAATTATTGACAGCGCGCCCAGTTTCTGCTCAAATCCCGGCATGGCTCGCCTTCCCCGTTTCGTCCTTCCCGGACATCCGCATCATGTAACCCAGCGTGGGAACAGGCGCGAGCGGACATTTTTTGAGGAGGGCGATTATGCGCTCTACCTTGATCTTTTGGCCGAAGCGTCACGGCGCAATGGCGTTGAGATCTGGTCCTATTGCCTGATGCCGAACCATGTTCATATCATCGCCGTGCCATCGGACGAGGATGGCCTTTCGCGGACATTCAGCCAGCTGCACCGCCGCTACACCGGCTATATCAATGCGCGGCTGAGGGTTACCGGGCATTTATGGCAGGGACGTTTTGGATCGGTTGCGATGGATGAGGCACATCTTCATCATTGTTTTCGCTATGTTGCGCTCAATCCGGTTCGGGCGCGGCTGGTGGGCCGGGCAGAAGATTGGCGCTGGTCCAGCACGGGCGCATTGCTGGCGGGCAAGGATGACCATGTTGTCAAAGTGGCGCCTGTACTTGAGCGGGTAGGAGAATTCAGCGCTTTTCTTGGCCAAGAGTTTGACGAAACCACCAGCTATGCCGCGCTTCGCAAGGCAGAAACCATCGGTCGCCCGGTCGGATCGGCGGAGTGGATCGCAAAGATGGAGGATCATGAGCGGCCTAACGCTTGCACCAGCCAAGCGCGGGCGCGGCCACAGGCCGAGAGGGCAGCTTCCAGCAAAGCCGGGGACACGCAATAGCATGTCCCCGTTTTGCGTCCGCTCACCCCAACCTCACCAACGCCTCATCAAGCGCCTGCAAAAACCTTGACCGGTCGGCTTTGGCAAAGGGCGCTGGCCCTCCCCTAATCCCGTCCATTCCGGCGCGCAGGTCGGCCATGATGGCTCGGGTGGCGATGGCGCTGCCGATGGAGGAGGTGGTGAACGGCTTGCCATTATTGCCGATGACGACTGCGCCTGCCTTCAGGCACCGGTCCGCAAGCAATATGTCGGCGGTGATCACCACGCTGCGCGGGCCCGCTTGCTCCGCGATCCAGTCATCGGCGGCGTCGAAACTGTCCGATACGATATGCCGCGTAATCAGCGGATGGTCGGGCATGCGAAAGCGCGCATTGCTGACCAGCACCACGGGCACATCCCGGCGCCAGGCGACCTTGTAAATCTCCTCCTTCACCGGACACGCATCGGCATCGACCAATATGCGCGGCGAAGATGCTGGCGAATTCTGCGGGTGGGGTGTCGGGGTGGTTGGGTGTCATTTTCAGTTCGGGGCTTTATACCAATTTGCTCCTCAAACCCCCACCCTATTTCTTAACCCTCCCCACGATAACCTCGCGGCATGAACCCCCCGCCAAAACTCCGCGCCATATTGGCGTCGATTATCGCCCAAAATGGCGGGATGCCTGCCGTTATCGGTGTGGCAAAGTCCTTTGCGTTGCTGGCGGCGTTCGGCTTTGCGGCTGTCATGCCATTTGCCGCGACATATGAACTGTACCGCGTGCACAGCGTGTCCCAATGGCCAGTGGTGCCCGCCCGCATAGTTTCCGCTACGCTGGAACCCTCGTCGTTCCGCAGAGGCTCGTCGTCCTATCGCTACCGGTTCGTCGATATGCAATCCGGCAAGGCTATGGAGACGGGGGATATGCGGCCCGGTGACCTGCCCTTTACTTTCGTGATATGGTCCACCGCCGATGCCGAGGCGGCGCGACTTCAGGCGCGGGCTGGGCAGATTGTGCAGGTGCGCCAGTCCCCCGATGGCCGCGAATTTTATCCCGAAGCGGGCGACATGCGCTTTATGACGGCTGTGCTGGCGCTGTGCGCGCTGTTCTGGGGCTGGCTGTTTTGGCGGCGCAGGAGCCGTCGTTCAGCGTTCGCGGGACAGTGCGTGCCGCAACATGCATCGCCTGCTTTGGTGATATGCCCTGATAATCGCGCTGACCTGACTGGTTCCGCTTTGGGACCAGCAGGCATAGGACCAGACATCGCTGCTGCGGGCAAAGGGGACCGGGTCTTCAACGCTGGCTTTGAACGCCAGTGGGTTATGGAGCAAACGCCTGGCACGCTCATCAGGCGGGTGCAGATGGGATCGCTGCTCGAGCGCGAGCTCGAGCAGCTTGCCGACTTGGCGATTTGCAGCTGCAACGCGTCGATGCTCTCGACAAGCGGTATAAACACAGGCCTGAGATCAGGCCGCTGGACAAACAGAGCGTCCAGTAGTTCGAGCCACTTGTTCGGTGTTGTAATCATGCCCATGCGCAGCCGAACAGCTTGACATTCCCCGCAGCTGGTTGGCCATGGCATTGCGAGAAGTGACCAACTGCCCAGTAAACTAAGTGCTGCCGGGTCGATATGCGTTGCGGTAAGTGAACTTCGTAAGGCAGCCCTTACAGTTCTTAAGCGGGCCAATTCACGAAACGGCAAAAAATTTCACCGTTTCCGCACAAACTCCGCGCGCAGCACCAATCCCTTGATGCCGGGATATTTGCAGTCAATTTCCTGCGCGTCGCCGGTCAACCGGATCGAGGGGATCAATGTGCCGCGCTTCAAAGTTTGCCCGGCGCCTTTTACGTCAAGATCCTTGATCAGCGTCACGGCATCGCCATCGGCGAGCAGATTGCCCACGGCATCGCGCACTTCGATCTGCCCGGCCGCCGCACGTTTCGCCTCCAGCTCGGACGCGGGAAGCCATTCGCCGCTGTCTTCGTCATAGACATAATCATCGTCTTCTGCTGCCATGGTCGGGGCTCCTTTGCGGTTCCTTTGGCAGGGCGAGGCGGCAAATTCCATGGATTTTTTGCCGCCTATTCCGGCGATTGCCGACAATATGGACTCGCAGGCCCGAACCCGTCATGTTGGCAGGCCAAGTTGGTGGTAAAATGGAGGAGTCCCAATCATGCCCAAAGTCATCGGCCTCGGCGGTCTATTCTTCAAATCAGCCGATCCGGCGGCGATGCGGGATTGGTATGGAAAGGTGCTGGGCCTGCCGTTTGAAGAATGGGGCATGGTCTTCACCCCCGATGCCGCCGCCGCCCATCCCGGCGCCGCCACGGTGTTTTCGCCGTTCAAGGCCGCAACCGATTATTTCGAGCCATCGGACAAGGAATTTATGTTCAATCTGATGGTCGACGATCTGGAGGGTATTCTTGCACGGGCTGCCGAACATGGCGTGGTGCCGTTGAAGACTTTTCCGGATGAATATAACGGCCCGTTCGCCCATATTATGGACCCCGAAGGGCGCAAGATCGAATTGTGGCAGCCACGGCCTGCGGGTTAAGTTTGTCGCTTTGATGTCATCCCGGATTTTAGCGCTGTTGGGGTTTGCTGCCTTTGCCTTGGGGCCAGCAAAAGCGGCTCCTGCAAATTGCCCGCCCTCTGCTGGTCTCCATTTTCTGTGCGATGCGGAAAAGCCGGAGGACTTGGTCCGTATAGCAAGCACCCACTGGATGGTGGCGAGCGGGTTTAGTGCGGGATCGGGGTTGAAGCTGGTCGATTTGAAACGGCACACGATGCGGCGTTGGTATCAGGGCGAGGCCGATCAGCTGCACCCTGATCCGAAAGCCTATCCCGACTGCCCGAACCCGCCCGATCCCGCGCAGTTTAACGCGCGCGGAATCAGCTTGCGGATGGCGAACAAGCGGCGCGGGACGCTGCACGTGATCAATCATGGCGGACGCGAAAGCGTGGAGGTGTTTGCGGTGACGCTGGGCGGCAAAGCCCCGCAGCTGCAATGGCTCGGTTGCCTGTTGATGCCTGCGGGGCATGTCGGCAATGACGTTGCGACCTATAGTGACGGCACAGTGCTGGCGACGGTGCTCACCCGTCCGGGTAAGACGATCACCGATTTCGAGATGGGGCGCAAAACCGGCGGCGTGTTTCAGCGCGCACCCGGCGATGCGGCTTTCGCGTTGATCCCCGGCAGCGAACTTCCGGGTAATAACGGGCTGGAAACCGCGCGCGACGACAGCGGCTTTTACACCGTGGCGTTCGGGATGCGCGCCGTCGCTCTGTTTGATCGCCATGCGCCAGGCGGTCCGCGGGCGATTGCCAAGGCACCCGGCTTCATGCCCGATAATGTGCAATGGGATGGAAAGCGCCTGATCGCGGCGGGCATGGTTGCCGATGAACCGCGTTGTGGCGGCGCGCGCCAGATTATCGACGGGGTGGCAGACCGGATGTTGTGCCATCGCGGCTATGTGGTGGCTGCACTCGATCCGGTCAGCTTGCGCTGGACGGTGCTGGCGCGTGGTGATGCGAACGAGAAGCATAATGGCGTGTCATCTGCGGTGTTTTACAAGCGCGATCTGTGGCTTGGCAGTTATCAGGCGGATCGGCTGGCTTGGCGGCGGCTGGGCAGGTGATCGGGGCATAAGGACTACACTGTCCCTGCGATCATGGCAGGGTTCACTCTTGCCGCCCGCATAACCCGTGCAAACCTTCGGCGCATATACTGCGAGGAGAGGAACATGCACGCCAGCACCGCCACTTTGGAAATCCTGATCGACCGCGAGGCGATCCGCGATGTGATCACACGTGTCGCGCGCGGCGAAGACCGGCGGCATGAGGGCTTGCTGCGAAGTGCCTATTGGCCCGATGCGACGATTGATTTCGGCGTTATGCAGGGTGGCTTTGAGGAATATCTCACATGGTGCGTGCCGGGATCGCCCGACATTCCGGTGACGCAGCATAGCCTGAGCCAGACGATGATCAGCCTGCGCGGCGACAAAGCCAAGACGGAAACCTATGTGCACTTCTTATCACCGGGTTAAGGCTCCAGTTGGCGAGCGCGATACCGCGATGGGCGGGCGCTATCTGGACAAGCTGGAAAAGCGAGACGGCGAATGGCGGATTGCGGCGCGGATCATGATCTATGATTGGGACATGGATTTGGGTGAAGCGGTTGATCTATCCAAGGGATTGATGGGGATGCCGTTCCTTAGCGAGAACCCCACAGGTAAAAACCCCGGCGATGCCAGCGAGGCATTTTTCGCGGAGTGACAATCCGCCAGTGACAATCCGCCTTTGAAAACGAAAAAGGCGGGTGCCTTTCGGCCCCGCCTTTTCGCATGGCTGCTGTCCTTATCGGACGATAACGCCATCACCCCCGGTTGATTTCGCTGCCCAATGAGCCATATTTTTTCTCGAACCCGGCGACATCGCCTTTCAGGAGAAGCTTGGCCTGATCGATCCAATTGTCGCGGCTGATCCGGCCGGCAAATGCGCCGAGTTTGGAATCGATTTCGCGCACATCGGAAGGCGACCAATTGGCGACCTGTTCAAAGGTGGACACGCCCAAGGATTTGAGCAGCGTGTTCAGCTTTGGCCCCACGCCCTTCAACAGTTCCAGATTATCGGGAATGGCAGGCTTCGGAGCTGGTTTCGGTTTGGCCGCTACCTTGGGCTTGGCTGCCGCCTTGGGCTTTGGTGCGGCCTTTGGCTTGGGCGTGGGCGTTGCTTTTAATGAAACGGGCTTTGCCGCCGCCTTTGGTTTTGGAGCCGCCGCAGGCTTAGGAGCTGCTGCAACCTTTGCCTTGGGAGCCGCTGCTTTGGGTGCGGCGACGGGCTTAGGCGCTGCCGCTTTGGGGGTTGCCGCCACTTTCGGTTTTGGCGCCGCTTTCGCCTTTACGGGCGTTGCTGCTGCCTTTGCCTTGGGCGCAGCCTTTGCTTTCGGCTTGGCGGCTGCTTTCGCCTTTGGCTTTGCCATTAGCGGGACGGCAACCGCCGCCGCAGCGGCCGCCGCCACAACAGGTGTCGCCGACACTTTTGGTGCCGCAACTACAGGTTTTGCAACAGGGACAGCAACAGGCTGCGGCGCAATTTCGCGTTCGATAGCCGGTGCAGCGGCGTCGCGGCGGGACCAGGCCCACCATGCGGTGCCAAGGCCGACCAGAAACGCCAGCAGATATGGAAACCATCCGGAACATAACAGAGCGGACATTTGAAATTCTCCCCTTTAATCAGGTGAACCAGCCCCAAAGGGCGGTGCATTTAATTTGAAGCGTTTCCGCCGTTCCAGATCAACCAGCCCACGCCCAATCCCACGGCGTAGATCACCAGTAACAGCAGCAATGTGCCCAAAAATCCGTCCATCTTATTGGCCCTCCGTTGTCGCCGCAGGTGCGGCAGCAGCAGCGCTCACCGCAAAAACGGTGCGCCGGTTTTTGGCGTTGGCTGCTGGATTTCTCGCATTTTCAATTGGCTGCGATGCACCATAGCCCTTTGCGGTCAAACGATCCGCCGGGACGCCTTTTTCGACGAGCAATTTCATCACCGTTTCGGCGCGCGATTGCGATAACGTCTGGTTCAGATCGGCGCTGCCCACCAGATCGGTGTGGCCCTGGATTTCCACCTTTGTGCCGGCACAGGGTGTTAACGCCTTGGCCAATTCTTCGATCACGGCGGTGCTGTCAGCAGCCAGATAGGCACTGCCCGACTGAAATCCGATCGTTTTATTGGTCATCAAGGTGTTGATGTCGCTCTGGCAACTGGCAATAGCTTCGGCGCTTGCGGGCGCTTCGGCGACCGGTGCGGCAGCAGCGGTTTCGTGTTCCGGCAACTGCGCTTGCATCGCCCGAAACGCGGCATGTCGCGTTATAGGTCAGCCAAGCCAACAGCCCCGTCAGCAACGCGCCGAGCAGGATTTTTAGAGGCGTAGTCATTCAATTGCTCCCCATGATTCTCTTCGCGGCGGATGCTTAACGAGAGATGCGTGCGAGTCCAGCAAGTTGTTAACTGCCCTGTTCACGTTTTACTTCGCGCCAGCCAATGTCGCGGCGACAAAATCCGCTAGGAAATTCGATAGCTTCTATTGCGGCATAGGCACGGGATTGCGCTTCGCTGACGCTATTGCCCATCCCCGTTACATTTAACACGCGTCCGCCATTGGCAACCAACTGGCCATCGACTTTGGCGGTCCCTGCATGAAAGACCCGCGCCGTACCGACATCGCCGATGTGGATCGCGCCGCCTTTTTCAGGCGTGCCGGGATATCCGTTTGCCGCCATCACCACGGTGAGAGCAGTCTGCGCGGAGAATGTGACGGGCGCTGCCTTCGCCAATCCGTTTTCGCTTGCCGCATCATACAGCAGTTCGACCAGATCGCTGTCAAAACGCATCATCAGCACCTGACATTCGGGATCGCCAAAGCGGCAATTATATTCGATCAATCGAGGGCCTTCACTGGTCAGCATCAACCCCGCAAACAACACCCCTTGATAAGGCATCCCTTCCCGCGCCATGGCAGAAACGGTCGGGCGGATGATGCGGTCCATCACCTGCGCCTCCAGTTCGGGCGTTAAAACAGATGCGGGTGAATAGGCCCCCATGCCGCCGGTATTGGGGCCGGTATCGCCGTCGCCGACCCGCTTATGATCCTGAGCCGAGCCAAAGGGGATAACGTTCACGCCGTCACTGATCGCAAAGAAGCTCGCTTCTTCGCCGGTCATAAATTCCTCAATCACAATCTCTGCCCCGGCATCGCCAAAGCCACCGCCGAACATATGCTCCACCGCGTCCTTGGCTTCGGCTTCGGTCTCGGCGATGATCACGCCTTTTCCCGCCGCGAGGCCATCGGCCTTGATCACCACGGGCACGCCAAAGCGTGGCAGGTCGGCAAGCGCTTCGGCTTTATTGCTATGCCGGGCATAGTCGGCGGTCGGGATATTCTCGCGCGCGCACAGGTCTTTGACAAAGCCCTTGCTGCCTTCGAGCTGCGCCGCCTTTGCACTTGGTCCGAATACCGCAATTCCTGCCGCACGAAGACTGTCTCCCAAGCCATCGACCAACGGCGCTTCGGGGCCGACAACGACAAAGCCCACGGCATGATCGCGGCAGAAGGCCGTGACCGCACCGTGATCCCCGATATCAATGTCCACCAGCTCCGCATATTCAGCGACGCCGGGGTTGCCGGGTGCGGCATAAAGTGTATCGCATTTCGGCGATTGCGAAAGCCGCCAAGCCAACGCATGTTCGCGCCCACCACTACCGATCAACAGGATATTCATTAGAGTGCCAGACTTTCCCGACGAAGAAACTGCTGCGCTGTTAGCCAAGGAAGAGCAAGGCGGCAATGCCCCCGCCTTTTCGGTTTCGGAAATTTCCTCTGCGTTGAAACGCACCGTCGAAGATCGCTTTGGCCATGTCCGGGTGCGCGGCGAGATATCGGGATTCAAACGCGCGGCTTCGGGGCATCTCTATTTCAGTTTGAAAGACGCCGATGCAAAGCTTGATGGCGTGATGTGGAAGGGCAACGCCGGGCGGTTGCCCTTTGCCCCCGAAGACGGGTTGGAGGTGATCGCAACGGGCAAGTTGACGACCTATGCGGGGCGTTCGTCTTACCAGATTGTGGCTGACCGGCTGGAATTGGCGGGCGAAGGCGCGTTGATGTTGTTGTTTGAAAAGTTGAAAGCGCGGCTGTCGGCTGAAGGGCTGTTCGAACCGACCACGAAAACGCCCTATTCCCTATTTGCCCAAAACCATCGGCATAGTGACTTCGCCGACAGGAGCGGTGATCCGGGATATATTACACCGGCTGGCAGACCGCTTCCCCAGCCATGTTCTCGTCTGGCCGGTGCTGGTGCAGGGCGATGGGGCCGCAGCGCAAGTGGCGGCGGCGGTGCGCGGATTTTCGGCGATGCCCGAAGGAACAGCGGCCAGACCTGTTGATCGTGGCGCGTGGCGGCGGTTCAATCGAGGATCTGTGGGCGTTCAACGAAGAGCTGGTCGTGCGCGCCGTGGCCGAATCGGTGATCCCCGTGATCTCTGCTGTGGGCCACGAAACCGATACCACCCTGTGCGATTTCGCCGCTGATCTGCGCGCCCCGACCCCGACGGCGGCGGCTGAAATGGCCGTACCGGTGCGGCTCGATCTGGCAGAGCGTTTGGCGCAGGCAGGAACACGGCTGACGGGTGGTGTCCGCCGTATGCATCAACGCGCGGGCGAACGGCTGGAGGCGCAAAGGCGGCTGTTGCCCAAATTGATCGATCTGCTCGCCCCGAAACAGCAACGTGCCGACGAGATTGGCGAACGGCTGAAACGCGGGCTGGAGCGCAGGGCCGATGTCGCGCGGATTGCCTTGGCAGGCGCGGCGACGCGGCTGAACCCGGCGCTGCTCACCCGGCAAGTGTCCGTGCGGCGCGACCGATTGGCGGCACTACGCCTGCCAGCGGCGGTGTTGCAACGGCAACTTGTGGAAGCGCGGGGCAAACTCGACGGTTTGTCGCGCCTAGCCGAATCGCTTCACCCGACAGCGCCTTTGCGGCGCGGCTTTGCTAGGGTGAAAGGGGCGGATGGACATACCATTGTTTCCGCAGAAGCCGCAAAGGCGGCGGGACAGGTCACGATCGATTTCGCCGATGCTTCGGTCGATGCGATTATTGCCAGTGGCGGGATCGTGCGCCGTCCAGTGGCAAAGCAATCGCCATCGACCAATACACCGCAACACGATCTTTTTGGTGGCGACGGTTGAAGCCATTGCCCGTTCATCGACATTGCGGCATACAGGCATGCATGTTGATGATGAACGGAAACAAGCTGGCAAAGCTGCATTATATGGCGGGGCAATTCCGCATGTTGGCGAGTGGCGATCATGTGTTGTGCGCGGTAAGCGGCGAACGCATCCTGCTCGATGACTTGCGCTATTGGAGCGTTGCCAAACAGGAAGCCTATGCCAGCGCAGAGCTTTCGGTCGAAGCGGCGCTTGGTAAGCGATAAATTGGCGGATTTTCGCGAAATGCTGGCTGCCATTGCCGCGCTCGCGCTGGCCGTTGGCTGTTCGGCAACGCCGCCGGTCCAGCCCGCAACCAAATCACAGCCCCGTATAGTCGAGAAAATCCCTGTGCCGACGGAGGACGCATCTGTTCCGAATCGCGCCGATTTCTGGCTGTCGAAAGACCCGGTGCAGGGCGGGGTGGTGATCGGCCGTGCACCAAGCGACGCTGCCTCGGTCGCGTTTAACGGCAATCCCGTGCCACTCGACGCACAGGGCTTTTTCGTCATCGGCTTTGATCGCGATGCCGAAAACAGCGCAAGCCTTGCCGCTACGTTGCGGAATGGCCAGACCGTGGATCGTTATCTGCCTGTGCGACCGACGCCGTGGAAAATCGAGCATGTCAACGCCAATCCCACCGGCGGCGCTGCGACCACGGCGGAGTTTCAGGCGCGGCGCGGGCCGGAACTGGCGCGGATCAATGCGGCGCGTGCAAAACGCGTTGAGAGCAGCGGCTGGCGTCAGCAGTTTATCTGGCCGTTTGATTATTGGGCGACAACCGGCGGGCGTTTATCGGGACAGTTTGGCGCGCAACGCATTTATAATGGCTCGCCTGGAAGCTATCACAGCGGCATGGATATCGCCGCGCCGACCGGCACTGTATTCAAAGCCCCTGCTGACGGCGTCGTCGTGCTCGCCGCCAGTGGCACGCCTTTCACGTTGGAAGGCCATCTGCTGATGATTGATCATGGCATGGGATTGAACAGCGCCTTCCTGCACTGCTCGGAACTGTTGGTGACGGAGGGTCAAATAGTGAAGCAGGGGCAGCCCATCGGCAAGGTTGGCGCAACCGGGCGAGCAAGCGGGCCGCATCTCCATTGGGGGATGAAATGGAACGCGGCGCGCGTTGATCCCAAGCAAATGGTTCCGGCGCGGTAGGCGATAGGGTTATAGATATCAGATAGAGGTGCGAGATAATATGACCCAGACCGTCGAATCCCGCATCGCAGCCCTAGAGGCGCGACTTTTGGCCGCAGAAGACCGGCTAGCGATCCTTGATCTGTTGGTGCAATATGGCCCGCTGGTGGATAGCGGCGCATCCAAAGAAGCTGCCTCGCTGTGGGTTGACGGCGGCGGCTATAATTTTTCCGGCGGGTTCAGCGGCGGCACGCGGATGGAGGCGCCCGCCGAATTGATCTCCATGTATGAAAGCGAAGGGCATAAGGGCCTAGTCGCAACCGGCGTTTCGCATTTCACCGGCACACCCAAAATCACGCTGAACGGCGATGCAGCCGAAGCCGTCGGCTATAGTTTCGTGATCCTGAAAGAGGACGAGCGCTGGTTCATCTGGCGCGGTGCGATCAACCATTGGACATTGGCGCGCACGGACGCTGGCTGGCGGATTGTCGAGCGCCTCAACCGCACATTGGATGGCTCCGACGATTCGCACGCGACAATGCGAAAGGTGCTGGGATGAGATTTGCAGGCAAGGTCGCAATCGTCACCGGCGCGTCCACTGGCCTCGGTCCGGTCATGGCGAAGATGCTTGCGGACGAAGGAGCAAAAGTGCTGCTTGCCGCGCGCCGCATCGAATTGGTCGAGGCAGAAGCCGCGAAAATTGGCGATGCGGCGGTGGCGATCCGTGCCGACGTGACGAACGAGGCCGATGTCGCGGCGATGGTCGATCTGGCGATGACGCGCTGGGGGCAAGTCGATATCCTGCTCAATAACGCCGCTGTTCCGGGCAAAGACCTGCACATCTGGGAACAGACGCTGGAAAATTGGAACGACACTTTTGCGGTGGACGTGACCGCGGCGATGCTGTGTACCCGCGAAGTGCTCAACCGGTCGATGCTGGCGCGCAAATCGGGGAGCATCGTCAATTTCTCTTCCGGAGCGGGCTGGGACGGAATGGTTCGCAAAAGCCATTATTCGGCAGCCAAAGGTGCGCTCAGGATTCTCACCAAGACGGTGGCGAAGGAAGTCGGCGAATTTGGCATCCGCTGCAACTGTGTGGTGCCCGGAGCTATCGAGACCGAATTGATGGTCAACTATATGCGCCGTATCGCAGGGGAGCAGGGCCACAGCGAAGCCGAAGTGCGCGCCGGATTGACGGGGGCATTGCCGCTCCGCACTTTTAGCACGCCCGACGATGTGGCCAATCTGGCGCTGTTCCTCGCCTCGGACGCGGCGCGCACGATTACCGGGCAGTCGATCAATGTGGACGCAGGGCAGTTCATGACATAGGATTGGGCACAGCGTGGTATAACTGAAGGAGAAGCAATAAATGGCCAACCAAATGCCGCCTTCGGGCGACTTTACCGGGCTGACGCAGGCCGTGATTGCCTATAGCGAGGCCTTTGTCGGGATCACAAAAAAGGCAAAGCTCGGGCCGCTGACCGATGCTGATTGGCAGCCTATCGAAGCTCTGGTTGATGTCCCCAATTTCGTCCGCGAAGGGGTGTTTCTGGGTCCGCAGGCGGAAATCATTGATTGGCCGACCTATCGTTCCTTTGTCACCCAATATGCTGAACATATTTCGTGGGAAGGAACGCTGCGGAAAGTGACCGAAACGCCGGGCCGTGTCATCCTTGAACTCGAGGAGCGCAATACGCGGGGCGGGATCACCGATGTTTCGCACACCGTGACGATCTATGAATTTAACGATGCGGACCGGCTCGTGCATCTCGATGTCTATGTGATGCCGCGCGGGGAACGGGCAGCGGCATGACGCTCGACGAGCTGCTCGCCCGCGAAGCCATCCGCGACACCATGGCGAAATATAATGTGTCGGGAGATCGGCTGAAGATTGACGATTTCGCCGCTTGCTTCACCGAAGACGGGATCATCCAGTCCGAACGTGCTCCGGGCGATTACATCTTTCGCTACGAAGGACGAGAGGCGATCCGCGCGTGGCAAAACCGTTGGCTGAACCGCGAGCCCGGCGCAGACACCGTGCACAGGGCAAGCTTTGTCCGCCATCACCTATCCACCTGCAAGATCGAACTGACCAGCCCCGAAACCGCCACCGCGCGTACCTATTGGAGTGCATGGACTGACATTGGTCCCGATCATGCGGGGGTTTATCTCGATGATTTCCGCAAAGTGGGCGATGTATGGCTGATCGCGCGTCGCAGGGTGCGAAAGGATTGGGAGGCGGACGGCGGATTGTTCAAATCGGCCATTGGGAACACGGAAGGAAACGCATGACGGATCATATCACAGGCAAATCGATTATTATCACCGGTGGCGGTGGCGGCTTTGGCAAGCTGGTGGCCGAGAAGGCGGCGGCGCGCGGGGCGAAGCTGACCTTGGGCGATATCGACGGTTCGGCGGCGGAAGCGGTGGCGGAAGGTATCCGGGCAGCTGGTGGTGCCGCGCAAGCTTTGGTCTGTGACGTGCGCGAAATCGCGCAGATGCGCGGGCTCGCCGATGCTGCAGTCTCGAAATTTGGCGCGATAGACGTGATGATCAACAATGCCGGAACGATGCCGCTGGCGTTTTATTCTGACCATGAGGCCGCGATTGATGCATGGAACCGCTGTATCGATATCAACATTCGCGGCGTGATGAATGGCATTATTGCCGTGCATGACCAGATGATCGCGCAAGGACGCGGCCATGTGATCAACTTGTCGTCGATCTATGGCAATTTCCCGGTGACGGGTGCTGCGGTTTACGGGGCGAGCAAGGCGGCGGTGAATTTCCTCTCCGAAAGCCTGCGCGTCGAGGCGCGCGGCAAGATTAAGGTGACGATTGTAAAGCCGACGGGAGTTCCTGTGACCGGTCTTTCGGGAACAGTAATCAATATGGAGGCGGGCATTGGCATCGTCGGGCAGAATATGCCGCTGTTCGGAGAATTAATGGCCGGTATGGCCGAAGGCACTTATCCCGCCGAGCGGCTCGATCCGGCGAATATCGATTACGCCAGCCTTGCGCCGGAACATATTGCCGACGCCATTCTGTATGCAATGGATCAGCCTTGGGGCGTTTCAATCGGCGATATCACAGTACGCGCGGCGGGGGATCATTTCATATTATAGTGGCGAAGGGCTTGCCCCGTGACTGCGCCCAATGCCGCAATAACGCATCCAGCCCGGCGGGTTCCAGCGCAGATTCTTCGGACAGGGCTTTTGCGACAATAGCGCTCATCGAAAAGATAAAGCGTCCGCCGGTTCCCGCGCGCCATGCCTCCCCTGCGGTGCGCGCCGCAAAGATCCCGGTCAGCGGATCGGCGATAGCATCGCCGACAAAGCCGGTTTCGCCCGTGGCCATTTGGAGCGCAGCAGTCAGCCCACCCGCCACAGCGGCGTCATCGCCAAAGCCGATCCAATTTGCCGCGTCTCCCTGTGCGCCGTGACCAGTGATGGTGAGCCAGATGAGGCCGGTTCGCGCGCGGACTTCGGCCTCGGCATCGATCCCCATCTGCAACAAGGCGCGCGGGCGGGCGGCTTCGATGATGATATCGGCGCGGGCGATTTCGGCGCGCAAGGCGGCAATCCCTTCGGCGGATCTCAGATCATGCGCGATGTGCCGTTTCCCGGCGTTGAGCCGCTCAAACAACGCAGCATCGCCGTCGCGCATGGCATCGGGGCGGCTGGTACTTTCGAGCTTGGTCACCTCGCCGCCCGCCAGGCGGAGCAAGCGTCCGGCGAGGGGGCCTGCCCAAAGGGCCGACAGGTCGAGGAATTCGCGGCGGTCGGCTTGGAGAAGCCCCACTGCCATTTGCCGCGAACACTTCCACGGCGGGGCTGGCATTGCTGCGGTCTTCGGAAACACCGGCGATCGCGAGGCCCATCTCTCGCCCGCGCGCGACCAACGCGGCTTCGGAATGAAGGGCGATCAGTGCTGCCAGATTATTCTCGTTCACATCCGGATTTTCAAACAAGGCTGGAAGCAAATCACGATCATCGAACCGCGAAAGGTTGAGTGCTATTGCGCCATCGACTGTACGATAAAGCGTGCACCCACCGCCTGCCGAAACGGTGCCGGGAACGCTAAAACCATTCAACATGGCGCGCTCGACAAGCAGGTCTGCGCCGGTCAGCTTCTGCAATTTCACTGGACCCCGAAACTTCCGCCAGCGCCGCCAATTGCCGGTTGGCCCAGCCGCCAAGCGGGATCATTCGCCGAACAGCTTACGCACCTCGCGGCGGAGCAGCTTGCCCATTTCATTATAGGGGAGCGCGTCGACGAAATGGATGAATCTCGGGCACGCGGGATGAACGCAGGCGCGCGCGCACCAGTTCTTTCAACTCCGCTTCGTCGGGGCGTTCAGCCTCGGCGCGCAAGGCAATGGCGACTCCCACCGTTTCGCCCCACTCCACCGACGGCGCGGCAACGGCAGCAACATCGGCGATGGCGGGGTGGGCGATCAACACATCTTCGATTTCGCCCGGAGAGATATTCTCGCCGCCGCGCACGATCACATCATCGGCGCGTCCGGCAAGGAACAGATAGCCCTCGGCGTCGATATAGCCCGCGTCGCGCGTCGGGAACCAGCCATCGGCATCAAGCGCGCTTTTGCCCTGATATTCGCCGGAAACCTGATCGCCGCGCACATAGATTTCACCGCGTTCGCCTGCGGGCAAAACCGCGCCATCCTCGTCGCGGATTTCAATCTCGACTGTGGGCAGCGGGCGGCCAACCGAGGCCAGGCGTGCGCGGGCGTCGGGTTCGGCAGCGGCAAAGGCGGCGCGGTGCTCGTCGGGGCCGAGCAAGGCGACGGTCGAGCTGGTTTCGGTGAGGCCATAGGCGTTGGTGAAGCCGGTATCAGGGAACAGGTCCAAAGCGCGGGTGATGATTTCGAGCGGCATCTTTCCGCCACCATAGGCAACGGCCCGCAGTGTGGAGAGCTCTGCCGCCGCGCCCTTGTCCATCGCTTCGATGATCCGCGAGAGCATGGTGGGGACAACAAAGGCGTTGGTAACACGCAGGCTGCTGGCCAGATCGAGCCAGCTTTCCGGCGCGAAATTGGGCAGCAACACGATCCGCCGTCCGGCATAAATCGAGCTAAGCAGCGCCGAAATACCCGCGATATGATAAGGCGGAACAGAAACCAGCGCGGCGTCTTCGGGCGAGGCCGAGGCGAATTCCACGGTGCCCAGGATGTAAGACAAAAGATTGGAATGCTTAAGGATCGCCGCCTTGGGTGCGGCTGTCGTGCCGCTGGTGAAAAGCTGGATAGCAACGCCTTCGCCTTCGATCTTCCTCGAAACCGGCACTGTCCGTTGCGATGGCTGCCGCGACAAAATCGGCACGGCCATAGACATGATGGCCGCCGTCTGGAGAAAGCCGTTCGACCCGATGAATATCGCCCACCACCAGCGCGGGAGCAATCCGTTCGAGCAATGCTCCCAGATCAACATCGGCCAGCCGGTAGTTCAGCGGCACATAAGGCACGCCCGCCATCGCCGCGCCGAACAGGGCAATGGCCGAAGCCTCGCTCGATTCGTCAAGCAGTGCCACATAGTCGCACCCGCTTTGCCGGATCAGTACGGCTGCTCCCTTCGCCGCGTCATACAGCTCGGCATAGGTCCAGCCCTTGCCATCACAGACGATCCCCACGCCATCGGGCGCGGCATCGGCGGCCATTTGCAGAATGAGGGAAATGTTCATGTGTGCAACTTCAACCAATCAACTCAAAACCGTAGCCCTGAGCCTGTCGAAGGGCGCTTTGCCGATAAGCGCCCTTCGACAGGCTCAGGGCTACGGTTAAACTTCAACGTAAACTTGTCAAAATTTAACTCAATCCGACGCGGGAAGCGGTTTTGCGTCCTTCACTGTCAAAGCAACGCCATCGACCGACAGCGAACCCTTACCAGCTTTCACGCAGAGCAGCTCGAATGTGCCGCCTGCATCGACATAGCGTTTGCCCATCAGCGTGCCGTTTGCATGATCTCCACTCGGCGTGCCTACATCGGCGGGCTTGTCTGCATCCATGGCCGCACCACCACATTCGATCTGGCCTTCGCCGCAACGGATCACCATGACTTCGGTGTCGCAGGCTGCGCTTTTCAATTTGGTGCCGGGTTTCATAATCTCACTTCCTCACGAATCTTTAGGCGATTGCTCCAGCCGCCTTTAGCGCTTCTATACGATCCCATTCCATCCCCATTTCCATAAGGACAATTTCGGTATGTTCGGATGCTTGCGGAGAGCGGGTGGTTTCCAACGCTTCTCCGCCCCATTGCACAGGGCCACGCACCAGCCGCATCGGTTTTCCGCCATCAGCCCCCTCCACCTCGATAATCATATCATTGGCGAGAGCCTGCTCGTCGGTCAAAAGATCGGCGAAGCTCTGGATCGGGGCCCATTGGCCCGAATAGGTTTTTAAATGCTGCCGCCAATATTCAAAGGGTTTGGCGGCAAAGGCCTTCACCAATATGTCGCTGCACGCGCCGCTGTTTTCAAACAAGGCGCGCGCTTCGGAAAAGCGCGGGTCATCGGCGGCTTCGGGAGCGCCCACATGTTCAAACAGGCTGCGGATATGGCCGGTTGGTGAAAGCGTGCACAGGTTGATCGTGCCGCCATCCGATGTCCGGTAATTGCCCTGAAACGGATTGCGTGCCGATCCGCCCGATGTTGGCATCGTGTTTTTCATCGAAATGCCGGTTTCCATCAACTGCGCGAGCACCGCGCCCGACGCCCATGACGCTGCACTGAGCAGGGACACATCCAGCTCTTGCGCCTCGCCGGTTTTTTCGCGGTGATAAAGCGCTGCGGAAATGCCACCCGCAATGAACATGCCGCCGATGGAATCGCCAAAGGCGGCGATGCCTTGGCTCAACGGCCCTTCAAGCTCGTCGGGGGTCATGGCATCGGCAATGCCGCTTCTTGACCAAAAGCATGTCCCGTCGAAACCGCCCACTTCGCGCTCCGGCCCTTTGTTGCCCAGTGCAGAGCCGCGCGCATAAATGATATCGGGATTGACCGCCCGGATATGCTCGATATCGAACTTGTTCTTCTGCCGCACTTGCGGAAGATAGTTGGTCAGGAAGACATCGGCGGTTTTTGCGAGTTCATACAGCACCGCTTGGCCCTCCGGTGTCGAGACATCGATGCCCACACTGCGCTTGCCGCGATTGGGATGTTCGATCAACGTGTGGCGCAACGGATCGAGCGTCACCCCGCCCATGTTGAGAAAGCCGCGCTGGGCATCACCGCGCACCGGATGCTCGATCTTGATCACATCTGCGCCCCAATCGGCAAGGATCGCGCCTGCCGCCGGGAACGAAAGTATATTGGGCAACTTCGAGGATGCGGACACCCTGCATTACTTTGGTCATTTCATGGCCCTTTGCGGAATAAATCTGGTTGCCTGTCTAGGCAAGGAGCCGCTTTGATAAAACCGCCCATGCAATCCATCGCAGCGACGATTGCGGAAGGCAGGATGACACTTGCGATATCGCCTTTCGCTGGCGATAGCATCGGCAATCTATTCAGAAAGGCAGTCCTCCATGAAACTCGATTCCTCCATTTCCGCCATCGTCACCGGCGGCGCATCGGGGCTGGGCCTCGCTTCGGTCAAGGCACTCCGCGCAGCCGGAGTGAAAGTTGCGATTTTCGACTTGAACGAGGAAGCAGGCGAGCAATATGCTGCCGAATTGGGCGCTACATTCTGCAAAGTGGATATCATGTCCGAGGAAAGCGCGCTGGCGGGCTTTGAAAAGGCGCGGGCGGCCAACGGCCAAGAACGCATCCTTGTTCACTGCGCGATGGTCGCAGGTGGCGGCAAGACGCTGGGCTGGGACAAGGAAAACGGCCGTTTCAAACGCGCGCCGACCGAAGGCTTTGAACGCGCGATGCTGGGCATTGCCGTTGCCAGCTACCGGATGGCATCGATATCGGCGTTGGGCATGGCGGGTGAAGAGCCGTTGAACGAAGACGGCGAACGCGGCGCGATCATCCTCACCTCGTCTGCGGCATCGCAAGACGGACAGATCGGCCAGGTTGGCTATGGCTCGGGCAAGGGTGCGGTCAATTCGATGGTGCTGCCGATGGCACGCGATCTGATGGACGTGGGCATCCGCGTCAATGCGATCCTGCCCGGCACATTTGCCACCCCGCCGATGCTGGGGGTCAAGGAACGGGCCCCTGCGGTCTTTGCCGGACTGGAGGCCGCCGTGCCGTTCCCCAAACGCTTCGGCAATCCCGATGAGTTTGGCAGTCTGGTGATGGAGCTGGCGCGCAACACCTATTTCAACGCGCAATGCATCCGGCTCGATGGTGCCATCCGGATGCCGCCTAGGTAATAATTAGGGTAATAATTCGGGACAGTATATAATTAATTTCCAAAATGCCGCGCAGTTCCGATGCAGTTGTCCAGAAATTAATTATATACTGTCCCGAATTTAATGGCTTAGCCGCGCTTCAGCAAATAATGCAGTTGCGCCACCGCCATCGGCTTTTCCGGATCGTCCTGCCACGCCCGCGCCTCAACATTGGCCATGGTGCGGCCCAGGCGGGTGACCATACCGACAGCATGGCTTTCCTGCATCGTGCCACCGCGCATGAAATCGATGGTGACATTCACTTGTTTGAAGCCACCGTCGGTGCCGCGCGCGGCGAGCGCCTGATGGAGCGCTGCCACCGCCGCCATTTCGAGCAGGCCCGCAATCGCGCCGCCATGCAGGAACCCCGGACGACCGAGCACCTTGGTGGAATAAGGCATGGTGATCAACGGCGCGCCATCATGCAAACCCGCCACAACCATATCGAGCGCGGTCGCATAAGGCGGAAGGGAAGGGGGGATGCTCATGCCACCCGGTCTCCCACACGAATGAAGGTTCCGGCGACATGGGCGAGCGGCTCATCCAGATCGCCATTATGCGCGATGCCGCGCACGAAACCCACGCTGTGTGTCAGGTGATAGCAGATGCCGCGTCCATAAACCTTGGCGCCTTTGGGTGAGGGCCGCAGGTAATCGACGCGCAAGTCCATCGTCGCGTGTGGACGGAATTTGCCCAATTTGGTCCACACCGAAATGCTGGTGGCCACATCCATCAGGCTGATGATCACCGCCGAGGCGAGAACGCCGCTTTCAGGATCGCCAACCAGTTCCTCGCGCCAATCGAGCGACAGTTCGACCCAATCCTCGCCATGATCGGCATAGTCGATCCCCAAATGCCCGCCATGCCCCCAACGCCCCATGAACTGAAGCGCAATCTTGGGATCAAAGACCCAGTCTGCGGGGAGATCAAAAAGCGAATTGGCCATCTTGATCCTCCCCTACGCTGCACGGCATTTCATTCCAAGGCGCAAAAATGCTTTATTGTGTTCGCACTTCGTTCTATCGGCGAATCATGGGGAGCACGTATCCGAAAATCATCACCGATGCCGCCGCCGTTGCGCGCGGGGTCAGCCGTCTGTTCTTGCGAAACCAGATCATGGTGCAACCCGAAGTGTCGCTGCGGAACAACAGGCGGGCAGACCTGATGGGGATCAACGCCAAGGGCGAGATCATCGTGGTGGAGATAAAGGTTTCGCGCGCGGACCTTTTGGGGGATCAGAAATGGCCCGAATATCTGGATTATTGCGACCGCTTTTTCTGGGCTGTTCCCGCCGGATTTCGATTTTGCACCGATCGAAGGTGAAGCCTTTCTGCCCGAGCGAACCGGGCTGATCGTCGCGGATGCCTATGACGCCGAAATCCTCCGCCCTGCCGCTTTGGTTCCGCTGGCGGCGGCTCGGCGCAAGGTGGAAGTACAGCGGCTGGCGCGCCTCGCGATGCGGCGGTTGATGGGGATTGCCGATCCCGATCCGGTGCTGGCAAAGATCGAGGCGGAGTGAGGGCGCTAGACCCTCGGCACATACCAGATCGGCGAGGTATAGGCCCGTTCCTGCGCTTTCAGCTCGGTTCCCGGCAACAGCTTTGCACCATAGCGCAACGCATCGAACAACACCCAGCGCGGCGTCGGGATTTCTAGCACGCGGACATAATAAAAGGCGTTTTGGCCCGCATCGAATTCCGGATCGCTCCACACGGCGCGCAATTCGGGCGCGCCGATGCTGTTGGTATAGCTCGCCTTGGCGATGTCCACGGTATCGCCAACGGGGGTCAGTTTTCCGCCAGCCAAGCGTGCGTTTTTCTGGAGAAGACCAGACCACGTCAAATACCTTCTCGTGCAGTTTGCCCGCGCCATCGACCCAGCCTTTCACCACCTGCACCCGGTCCAGATTGGCACCATCAGGGTCTTTCAGCGCGGAGATAATGAGGCTCGGCTTGCCGCTTCCTGCCTTCAAATCCGCCCCCATCGGCACGCCGCGCGCATAGCCGGCCTTCACCCAGTCTCCCGCCCAGTCTTTCTCGGAAAAATCCCATCCGCCAAAAACGCGTACCTGCATCCGCGGGCCGGTGGTGGCATAGACTTCCTTTCGCATCATCGCGTCGAAAATCGCAGCGCGCGTGTTGGCGGTTGCCCAGACGGCGGCATAGCCCCCGGCAAGATAATGCCAGCCAAAGCGGCCCTCGCGCGTCCCAAGATTTTGCGGGGCACTCGCCCGCTTGGCGTTGGGCTCGCCACCGGAATGTTTGCCGAAGAAATTATCTTCGTCCGCCGTTGCTAGCCCCGTGTGGCTGTCGGTTGATCCGATCAGGCCGAATTTATAGGGATTCACGCCGGTCTTCGCCTCGATCGCAAGGCCGCGCTTCAATGCTTCGCGCACATAATCGCCGCCCAGCATGTCGGGCGTTTTTTTCGCCTGCATGGTCAGATTGCCAATGTCCCAGCCCGCATCGCCAAAGCCGGCAAATTCGTCATTGGGCGACAGGAAAGGATGGGCTTCGCTGTCGCCTTTGATCTGTGTTGCCTCAACCAAAGGCTCACGCGCGGCTCGCCTGCGGGCATAATCCGCGCTCATCGCACCGCCGCCGGGGCCAACCATTTCAAACATCATGCCGTTGGAAACATTGCTGTTGTGCGGAATGGCCAGCGCTTTGCCGCCAGTCTTCTTTTCATAGGCGTCCATATAATCCCACAAGTTTGTCGACCGTCTCGGTGCCTTCGGTCATCGGATCATAAGGGCAGACTTGATCGGTCCGGCTTTTTCCGTCGCGGAACATCACGACGCGGTGCATATTATCGCCCTTGGGCATCAACGTATATTCAAAGCCGACAAAGGCGGTGAATTTGCCGGGTTCATTATAGCGTTCGACGATGCTGCTATGGCTTGTCCAGATACTCATGGTGCGCTTTTTCGTTTCTTCGGGCGGGAATTTGTCGGCCAGTTTGCCTTCGACCCGACGGCATTGATCAGCTCCGCCGTCGCGCGCAGCTGTCCTTCATGGCCTTCGTTCATCATGTCGTGCCAGCGCCGCAGTGTCGGGTCAGTGATCAAAAAGCGCGGCGATTCTTTCAGCGCCTTTGTGGCGCCTAACGCGCCGGAATGATCGGCGATCACCAGAAAATCGAGCGGGCGGGCGAGCTTTGGCCTTCAAGCCCCAAGTGGAGGTAACCTCCTCTCCGCGCGCAAACCGCAGCGCCTCTTCGGGGCCAAGCTTTACTCCAAAACCAAAGGCATCGATGCGAATTGGCGGTGTGCAGATGGGTGTCGCCCCACAGCAATTTGGTGGCAGGTCCGCTGGTGACTTCCTTGTCGGACGCGATCTGAGCTTCGCGCGCATCGCCGAGTACGCTCGCCGCCTGCCAGTACCGCCAGCCGTAGAACAGCCCCGCACCAAGAACGGCGACCGCCACCGTGCCCAAAATCACTTTGACGAATTTTTGCCAATTCTGCTCTCCCCAGACGCCGAAAACTGCGCCTTTTTGGCGAAAAGGTCAAGTTTGAGCGGCATCCAGAATTGACGCTACGTCAAGGGGAATTTCAGGCTCCAGCCAAAGCGGGTAGGGCGATCATCGGTATAATTGCTGAGGCCGATTGTCTGCTGTTCGCTGCCATTCGCAGACTCAGTAAGATAGCAGCCGAACAGCCTGTCCCAGATGGTAAGGGCAAAGCCGTAATTGCAATGCTGTTCGCGTTCGACCGTGCTGTGATGTACCAGATGCATATCGGGCGTGACCAAAAGCCAGCGGACCAATGCATCGAGCTTGCGCGGCAAGCGGATATTGCCGTGGTTGAACAGCGCGTTGGCGTTGAGCCATGCCTCAAACGCCAAAGCGACGGCGGCCGGAACGCCTAGCACCACCACCCACGCCGATTTATACAGCGTGGAAACCACCAGCTCAAACGGGTGGAAACGCAGCGCTGTGGTCACGTCGAGATCGCGGTCGACATGGTGCACCTTGTGCATCCGCCACAACAGCGGGATTTTGTGCATAGCCAAATGTTGCAGCCAGACGGCAAAATCGAGCACAATAAAAGCGATCAGTAGCTCAGCCCAGCCCGGCAAGGACAACATGCGGAGCAAGCCAAAGCCCTGCGCTTCGCTCCATTGTGCCGCAATCGGAATTGCCACGACAAATGCCAGCAGTCTACCGGTCGCAGCATTGGTCAGGAAAAATAGCGCATGGGTGGTCCAGCGATGCCGCCGCATGTTCAGCAAGACCCGCCTTGGCCGCAAAAATTCGGCGGCAGAAACCAACAGAAAGACCGCAAGGAGCACAAACAGACTGGAAGTCACCATGGGGATGACCCTAGATCTTCATTCGGCCAAATGAAAAGGGCCGCGCAGATGCACGGCCCCTTTGCATTCAAAAACAGGGCATGAAGCCCCGCCTCTGATATATTAGTTCACAGCGTCTTTCAGAGCCTTGCCGGCTTTGAATTTTGGCTGGTTCGAAGCCGGAATTTTCATTTCTTCGCCGGTGCGCGGGTTGCGTCCGGTCGAAGCTTTGCGCTTAGCGACAGAGAAGGTTCCAAAACCTACGAGGCGTACTTCGTCGCCCTTTTTCAGCGACTTTGTGATGGCGTCAAATGCCGCGTCCACGGCTTTGCCGGAATCAGCTTTGCTGAGGCCGCTTGCATCTGCAACTGCACCGATCAGATCATTCTTGTTCATGGTATCGGGATCCCCCTCTCAAATAAGTTATATCGAATGATTCCTCTAGGGAATCACGGCTATGCCGGTGACGAACAAGAAAGCAGAAATAAAAGCCTGTCAAAGGAAAAATCGGCAAAAAACCGCGGTTTTACACATTTATCCACCACCTTGTCGTTGTGCGCCGCAATAATACCGATTCAATGCGTTACGGTTACTCCGCTTTCGCCCGTTAAAGTCTGTGGGTGGTGTGCCGCCAATTCGTCGGCCTCGGTCCATTCAACAGGGGCCAGCGGCTCCACAAGCGCCCGTGCCAGCACTTGATCGACGTGCGAAACCGGAATTATTTCCAATCCGTCTTTGATATTGGCAGGGATTTCGGCGAGGTCTTTTTCATTCTCTTGCGGGATCAGTACTGTCTTGATGCCGCCGCGCAAGGCCGCGAGCAATTTCTCTTTCAGGCCGCCAATCGGCAACACGCGTCCGCGCAAAGTCACTTCGCCCGTCATCGCCACATCGCGGTGTACAGCGTTGCCGGTCAGCGTCGAGACAATCGCGGTCACCATGCCCACACCCGCCGACGGGCCGTCTTTGGGTACGGCACCTTCGGGCAAATGGATATGCACATCCTTGCGGTTGAAAATCGAGGGCTTGATGCCGTAACTGGGTGCGCGCGCCTTCACATAGGAAAGTGCCGCCTGAATTGATTCCGACATCACTTCGCCCAGCTTGCCGGTGGTCCTAATCTGCCCCTTGCCGCCTACCGTCACCGCCTCGATGGTCAGCAACTCGCCGCCCACTTCGGTCCAGGCGAGGCCGGTGACCGCGCCGATCTGGTTTTCTTCTTCACCGATACCATGGCGGTATTTGCGGACGCCGGCAAAATCGGCCAGATTTTCGGGCGTGATTTCCACGCTATTGGTTTTGCCTTCGAGAATTTGGCGCAGTGATTTACGCGCCAGTTTCGCTATTTCGCGTTCAAGCGTGCGTACCCCCGCCTCGCGGGTGTAATAACGGATCAGATCGCGCAACGCCTCTTCGTTCAGCGTGAACTCGCCCTTTTTCAGGCCGTGCGCCTCGACCTGTTTGTCGAGCAAATGCCGCTTGGCAATCTCCAGCTTTTCGTCCTCGGTATAGCCTTCGAGGCGGATGATTTCCATCCGGTCCAGCAAGGCCTGCGGCAGGTTCATGCTGTTCGCGGTGGTGACGAACATCACATCGGAAAGATCGAGATCAATCTCCAGATAATGATCGTTGAATTTGTTGTTCTGTTCGGGATCGAGCACTTCGAGCAACGCCGAAGCCGGATCGCCGCGGAAATCCTGTCCCAATTTGTCGATCTCGTCGAGCAGGAACAGCGGGTTCATCGTTCCCGCCTTTTTCAGATTGGCAGCAATTTTGCCGGGCATCGATCCGATATAGGTACGCCGATGGCCACGAATTTCGGCTTCATCACGCACCCCGCCCAAAGACTGGCGGATGAATTCGCGGCCGCAAGCCTTGGCAATCGACTTGCCTAGCGATGTTTTGCCCACGCCCGGAGGGCCAACGAGGCAAAGGATCGGGCCTTTCAGCTTGTTGGTGCGCGCCTGCACTGCCAGATATTCGACGATCCGGTCTTTCACTTTTTCGAGAGCAAAGTGATCGGCATCGAGCACATCCTGCGCCTTGGCAATGTCGCGCTTCAGCTTGGATCGCTTGCCCCAGGGAATTCCGAGCAGCGCATCGAGATAGTTGCGGACGACCGTGGCTTCTGCTGACATCGGCGCCATCGCACGCAGCTTTTTCATCTCGGTCTGCGCCCGCGTTTTTGCTTCTTTGGAAAGCTTCAGCGTTTCGATTTTGGTTTGCAATTCGGCCAGTTCATCATTGCCGTCTTCGTCAGCATTGCCCAACTCGCGCTGGATCGCCTTCATCTGTTCGTTCAGATAATATTCGCGCTGCGATTTTTCCATTTGCCGTTTCACGCGGCCACGGATTTTCTTTTCCACCTGCAACACGCCCAGTTCGCCTTCCATAAAGGCAAAGGCCATTTCGAGGCGCTTTAGCGGATCGGATTCGATCAACAGGCTTTGTTTGTCCGAAACTTTCAGCGCCAGATTGGCGGCAACGGCATCGGCAAGCGCTGCCGCGCTGTCGATTTCGCCCAATTGCACCGCCGTTTCGGCAGGCATTTTCTTGTTGAGCTTCGAATAATTTTCAAACTGTTCAACCACAGACCGCATCAGCGCTGTGGTTTCCGCACCCGTCGCCGTCTGTTCGACGATTTGTTCGATCTCGGCTTCAACAAAATCACCTTGCCGTTCGTGCAGCTGGACCAAATTGCCCCGTTCCTTGCCCTCAACCAACACCCGCACGGTACCATCGGGCAGCTTTAGCAACTGCATGATCGTGGCGCTGACGCCAACATTATACAGATCGTCAAAATCCGGATCATCCTCTGCCGGATCAAGCTGGGCGACGAGGAAAATTTCCTTATCCGCCGCCATCGCCTTTTCCAGCGCGATCACCGATTTATCGCGGCCAACAAACAGCGGCACGATCATGCCGGGAAAAACCACGATGTCGCGCAGGGGCAAAAGGGGCAGGATTTGCGTCATATTCACTCCGATGGGGCGCGTTTCATGCACCCGTTCGTTCGGAATATGAGGGGTTTGCCCCGGCTTTCAATGGGGATGCGGCGAAACGGGCGGATTTCTTGGGGAAAAACGGTGTCAAAATGGCATCTTGAAACCGGCGGGCAGCGGCAATCCGGCGGACATTTTACTCATCTCGGCATTGCTCGCAGCATCGGCCTTTTCGCGTGCATCGTTATACGCCGCGATCACCAGATCTTCCAGCATCTGCTTGTCTGCGGGCACGATCAGGCTGTCGTCAATGTTGAGGCCGATGATCCGGCCTTTCGCTGTGGCGCGAACCTTAACAAGGCCACCGCCGGAAACACCTTCAACCTCGATCTTGTCGAGCGTGGTTTGCGCTTCTTCCATCTGGCGCTGGATGGTCTCGGCGGCTTCCTGCGCGGCCTTGATCATGTCTTCCATACTTTTCATGCGGTCGCACTCCGTTTGGTTTCTGGTTGCTCGTCATCAAGCAACTCGGCTTCGGGAAAGGCGGCAAAGGCTGCTTTCACCAAGGGGGAATCGAGAATTTCCTGTCGTTCCATTGCCTCTGCGGAACGTTGCGCTTCCAGCAAGGTTGGCGGTGCATCGCCGCTACGCGCTTCAAGTTCCCAACGCTGGCCAGTGGTTTCGAACAGGGCATCGCGCAACGCTCCCTCAAAACCGGGCATCACGGGGCCAGCCAATTGATAGGCGAGATTGGGCGGGGCATAGTCGATCACGCGGCACACATCATGCAGCGTTGATTCGAGCATCACATGCCCCTTTGCGCCCAGCAGTTTGAGCAGTGCGGCGAAATCGGTCGGGAGCTGATTAAGCGGGGCGGCGCTTGGTGCGATGGAGCAATTGATGCGGGTGCGGCGGACCCAATCGTCGGTCCTTCGGCAATCGCCCGAGCCAGTTCGCCCGGATCGGGCATTGCCGCGCCGTGCATTACGCGCAGTAGCGCCATATCGCAGCTTTCGAGCGGCAGCGTGGCGCGCAGCACCTCTTCATGCCCTTTGAGCAACAATTGCCACAGCCGGTGGAGCATCGGGAACGAAAGACTGTCCGCCATCGCCTCGATCCCGGCGCGCGCTTCTTGCGGCAAGCGACGGATCATGCGGACTGCCCAGTTTGGCGAGCGTCACCAGATGTGTTTCGCGCAGCAATCCGGCCAGCGTCGATGCCGGTTCCACGCCCAGTTCATATTGGCCGCGTGCTTCGGCCAGCACATTTTGCGCGTCGCCCGAAAGCAGCATGGCAAACAGCCGCCGCACCGCCATCCGGTCTGACAGGCCCAGCATTGCCCGCAATTGCGTGGCCGTTACTTGTCCGTCGCCGTCCATATCGGCATGGGCTATGGCTTGGTCGAGGATCGAGAGCCCGTCGCGCGCCGAACCTTCGGCGGCCTGCGCGATCAAGGCCAGCGCTTCGGCTTCGGCAACCACGCCCTCTTTCGCGCAAACCGCGCCGAAATGGCTGGCCAGCAACTCCGCCGATATCCGTTTCAGATCAAAGCGCTGGCAGCGCGAGAGAACGGTGATCGGCACCTTGTTCACTTCCGTCGTCGCGAACAGGAATTTCACATGCGGTGGCGGTTCTTCCAATGTCTTCAAAAGCGCGTTGAAGGCGTTTTTGGACAGCATATGCACTTCGTCGATGATGTAGATTTTATAGCGCGCCGAAACCGCGGCATAGCGCACCGCCTCGATAATTTCGCGCACATCATCGACGCCGGTATGGCTGGCAGCATCCATTTCGATCACGTCGATATGCCGCCCCTCGGCGATGGCAACGCACGGCTCGCATACCCCGCACGGATCAATCGTCGGTCCGCCTTGGCCATCGGCGCCGATACAGTTCAGCGCCTTTGCGATCAGCCGCGCGGTCGAGGTTTTGCCCACACCGCGCACGCCGGTCATCAAAAACGCATGGGCCAGCCGATCACGCTTGATCGCGTTGCCCAGCGTTTGCACCATCGCATCCTGCCCGATCAGTTCGGCAAAATTTTGCGGCCGATATTTGCGCGCCAGCACGCGGTATGGCGCAGAGGATGCCGCCTTTACCGGCGCGGCAGGCGGCAGACCCAGCCCAAGCGCATCATCGGGCATATCCGGATCGCGTTCGGCGCTGTCGTGTTCGGGGGAATCATCCATCGCAGCGATTTAGGACGCATCACCGCTTTTGTCGAAGGCTTAAAACAGTAATGCGGCGGGCATAAAAAAACCCCGGAGTTTCCTCCGGGGTTTTTTGTTTATGCTGATTTACCAGCTTTAGAATTTCACGCCCGCGCCAATACCAAAGCGGCGTGGTTCCAACGTGAAGATGTTGGTTGCCAAGCCCTGCGACTGGTCGGTCAAGGCCAAGCCGGTGGTTGGGCTGCCGTCGGTCAGATTTTGGACGAAAGCGCGGACAAACCAACGATCATCGGGGCCATTTAGCTGGATCTGGCCGTTAATCTGGGAATATCCGCGAATACGGTTAACCGCACCGTTGAAGATATTGCCATAGCTGTCACCGACATAGATCAGGTCGGCACGTGGGACCAGCATCATGCCATTGCCCAGATCGGCTTCATATTGCACGCCCACATTCCATTTGAAATTGGGGGCCTGCGGAAGCTCTTTGCCTCTTAACATTCTGGGCAACACCAACATTGACAATCGAGAATGGCAACGCGCCCGTTGGTGTAGTGAAAAAGGCGCGCAGACCGGCGCTGGGGTTGGCGATGGTCGATGCCAATGTACCGCACAGGCTGAAGGCGCCCGGTGAGGTAATGCCGCTGCCTGCCGGGAACGGCGTTGGACCTGCAAGTCCTACATTGCCGTTGAACAATGTCACCAGCGTTTGTGCACCCGCTCCGTTGCCTGCGACATTCGGTACGACCACACAGTTTGAGGCCGATGCCAGATCCTTCAGGATCACCACATCGCTACGGCCAGCGGCGGGATCGCGCGGATTTTGCACGAACAGATCGCCGGTGACCTTGGTCTTCAAATAGCTGGCCCCCATGTTGATCGACAGACCACGGGTCGGACGCAATATGCCTTCGATTTCAAGGCCGTAGATATCGGCATTGACGTTATCGTTGATCGAGGTGCGGTTCACGATCCGCGAAAGCTGCATGGCTTTATACTTATACAAAAAGGCCGATGCGTTCAGGGTGAACGTACCATCACCAAATTTGTTCTTGGTGCCGATTTCAAAGGCATTGACAAATTCTGGCTTGAAGCTGGTCACCAATCCGCCCAGCGACACGGCCAAGGGCGGGTTGATACCGCCCGATTTATAGCCGCGCGAATAAGACGCATAGATCAGATTATCCTCGGTCACCTTGTAATCGATAACCGCACGTCCGGTAATTGCGTTGAATTTTGCGGAACGAACCTGGAAGGCTTCGCAACCCGGGGCCGAACCATAGGCTCCCAAAACCGCACTGCCCGTTGGGGTACAAGTGGTTACCGCATCGGCATCAAAGCCTGCGGCATAAGGCGAGGCATAGGCATCGGCTGTGCCATAAGGGACAAGGAAGTTGAACAGCTGGTTGCGCGCGCGCAATGACTTTTTGTCATTATTATAGCGCGCACCCACCGTTATTTTCAGCTTGTCGCTGGGCTCGAAATAAGCCTCGCCAAAGATGCCATAGGATTTCAGGCCGAAATCAGGGGTGGCGCTGGCGAAGTACGTGGGTCCAAGATAGCTTGGCGGCGTTGGCGCACCTTGCAGGGTACGGCCAAGTGCGGTCAATGCACCCAGAACAGCCCCTGCATAATCAAGGCCAAAGGCCGCGACATTATATTCGTTCCCGGTAATTTCATTATCGACATAAGTCGCGCCGAGAAGGACATTGAACGGTCCGTCGAGTTTGGTCGAGACCAGCAATTCGCCGGCGATGGTGCGGGTATCCTGTATCGACCTGTCATTATTGATCGCATCGGTTCCGCAAATCCGGCTGCCGCCGTAAACACCGGTATTGGCAGCGTTGGGGATCGACGTGCACAACATGCCGGTCGGGCCATTGGGGATCAACGCGGCTGCCGCAGGCGCAAAGAAGGCAGCCGATCCGGGGATGCCGGGGATGCCGTTGGTGGCATAGCTCTGCAACGCGGCAAGGCCAGAGGCAAATGTGCCCGCACGGCTGATCGTCGATTGGCCCGAATCAACACCGGAATCGACCGAGTTTTTGGAGTAAAGCCCGGTCAATTCAACATTGACGCTGCCAAAATCATGGTTGAGCGACGCTTGGTATTGCTGCTCGTCGGTCTTGTAATAAGGCGTGAAGGGTGAATTGATTACCCGGTTATCGGCGGGATTAACTTGTCCTGCCAAAGTGTCCGGACCGGCCAGATTGACCAACCCCAAAGCACCAAAGGCTGCGCCCAGCGCCGCACCGCCTTGTGCACGCAACAGCTGCACCGAAGGAAACACGCTGATCAATGTGGCGTGGGCATTGGGATATTCGAAACCGCGCGAATCGGGCAGGCAACCGAGAACACCGGTAGGATCGCGATGGCACAGCTGCTTCTGGTTACGCATCCGGTTGTCGTCTTCTTTGAAGTGCGAAACCATCAGGTCAAGGGTGGTATTTTCGGTCGGCTCCCAACGGAGCGAACCGCGCACAGCATACATATCGCGCCCATCGATCTTCGAATTGTCGTACAGGTTACGCGTATAGCCGTCGCGCTTCATATAATAGCCGGCAGCCCGCACGGCGAGCGTGTCGCCGATCGGTACGTTGACCATACCCTTAACCTTCATGGCATTGAAATTGCCATATTCACCCTCGGCGGCGGCGGCAAAAGTACCCAGCTTGGGTTTTGCGGAGATCACATTGACCACGCCCGAGGTCGCGTTGCGGCCAAACAATGTGCCTTGCGGTCCGCGCAGCACTTCGATCCGTTCAAGGTCGAAAAATTCGGTTTCAAACAGACGGGTCGAAGGAATGGGCGAGCCATTGATATGAATACCCGTCGCCTGATCGCAGCTAACGCCGACGCACAGATCGCCGACACCACGGATGGTGAAGCTTGACGATGTGAAATTGGTTTTGGTGAAGGTGATGTTGGGCAAGGTCAGCATCAAGTCCGATGAATTTTCGATCTGCTGCTTTTCCAGCGCTTCGGCGTTGAAGGCGGACACGGCAATCGGAACGTCTTGCAATGTTTCTGAGGTGCGTTGTGCCGTCACCACGATTTCGTCGGAAAAATCTTCCTCGACAGCTTCTTCGGCCGCATCCTGTGCAAATGCCGGCATGGCCAGCGACGTTATCAAAGCAATGGCTGCGACGCCGGAAACCGATTTCAAAATGGTTTTCATTATACTCTCCCCTTACAACCCAAAATGCTGCCCAGCCCCCAAAGGCGCTTGAGCATGAAAAAATTTCACAGAAGATCGTTTGCCCCAAGGCGTTGCAGCCTTGAGCGATACCTCTCCATTTCCCGACGAGCAGATTAGAGCGATTTTTAACGGGTTGCAAGAAAGGCAGTGGCATTGCCAATTCTGCCCCTTACGAAAAGTTTCAGTTGTGACCAAATTGTCGCACTGGCCGTAATCGGCGTGTTTAGCCGTGGTCTTTACCACTGCCGCGATCAATTCCGGCGTTCCGCCTTAGCCATTCCATTGGCCATTCATCGCGTTATAGAAGGGGCATGACAGCACCTGTATTATCCACGAATATAAACCCCGACAGCGAAGAATTTCGCCTGAACCACGCGCACAATGTGACGCTCAAAGACGCGCTATGGGACAAGGTTGCCGTAGCGGCTTTGGGTGGCAACGAAAAATCGCGCGAGCGGCATACCTCGCGTGGCAAGTTGTTGCCAAGGGAGCGTGTGGAGCGCTTGCTCGATCCCGGCTCGCCCTTTCTGGAGATCGGCCAGCTGGCGGCAAATGGCCTGTACGACGATGAAGTTCCAGGCGCAGCCTTGATCTGCGGCATTGGCCGTGTTTCGGGCCGCCAATGCATGATATTATGCAATGATGCGACCGTGAAGGGCGGAACTTATTTTCCGCTGACGGTAAAAAAACATCTCCGCGCACAGGAAATTGCCGAATCGAATCACCTGCCGTGCATCTATCTGGTCGATTCGGGCGGGGCCAATTTGCCGCATCAGGACGAGGTATTTCCCGATCGCGACCATTTTGGCCGCATCTTTTTTAATCAGGCAGTGATGTCATCCAAGCAAATCCCGCAGATTGCCTGTGTGATGGGCAGCTGCACCGCCGGCGGGGCCTATGTTCCGGCGATGTCTGATGAGACGATCATTGTTCGCAATCAGGGTACGATCTTCCTTGCGGGCCCGCCTTTGGTGAAAGCCGCGACGGGCGAGGAAATCAGCGCCGAGGATCTGGGCGGCGGCGACTCTGCATGGGCGCAAATCGGGCGTGGTCGATCATGTGGCGGAGAATGACGAACATGCGCTGACGATTGTGCGCGATATTATCAGCCACCTCGGCACGCCGGTTCGGCTTCCCGCGATTGAGACGAAGGAGCCAAGGCCGCCCAAATATGACGCGGAGGAACTTTACGGCGTCATACCCCAAGACGTCCGCGCGCCTTATGATGTGCATGAAGTGATCGCGCGGCTGGTGGACGGCAGCGAGTTTCACGAGTTCAAGGCGCTCTATGGCAGCACGCTCGTTTGCGGCTTTGCCCATATCTGGGGGATGCCGGTCGCGATCCTCGCCAACAACGGCGTGCTGTTTTCGGAAAGCGCGCAAAAAGGCGCGCATTTCATCGAACTCGCCTGCCAGCGGCGGATACCCTTGCTGTTCCTACAGAATATCAGCGGCTTCATGGTCGGCGGCAAATATGAGGCGGAGGGCATCGCCAAGCACGGCGCAAAACTCGTCACTGCGGTGGCCACCGCGAGCGTGCCCAAGATCACCGTGCTGATCGGCGGCAGCTTCGGCGCGGGCAATTACGGCATGTGCGGGCGGGCCTATTCCCCGCGCTTCCTGTTCACCTGGCCCAATGCGCGGATTTCGGTGATGGGCGGCGAACAGGCGGCGAGCGTGCTGGCGACGGTCCACCGCGATGCGGAGAAATGGACGCCAGAGGAAGCCGAAGCCTTCAAAGCCCCGATCCGCCAGAAATATGAAGACGAAGGCAACCCCTATCACGCCACCGCGCGGCTGTGGGACGACGGGATTATCGATCCGGCGCAGACGCGCGATGTGCTGGGGCTGGCATTGGCGGCGGCGATTGAAGCAGGGGTTGAGGAGGCGCCCCGGTTTGGGGTGTTTCGGATGTGAGGGAGTGGTCGAATGAGGCGTCGGCTGCTTGGCTCACTTGTCGGCCTACGGCATGATGATTGCATTAGCTATCGCGCTCGTCGAGGCAGACATGAATACAGTCTTTCGGCGATGCCTTAAAGCGAAAGCGCCAGAGTATGCTAGGGGCTATGGCTGCCTAAATGGGCAATCGACATACTTGCGCCCGTGATCGATAATCGAACAAATGGCGATTTCTGAGCGAGAAGAACAAGTAGTCTGGAAGGTTGCAGAATGAACCAATCCATCATCCATCGGCCAACCGGGCAGAAATCGCATGTCTAGTTGTCCAGGTCTCAAATCCTCCCCGAGCTGTCTGGGGAGGGGGACCGCCGCCGCAGGCGGTGGTGGAGGGGCTTTCGATGCACAAGGATGTTGCACCAAAGCCAGCTTCCGGCCATTGCTCGTGCCGGAAGTGCGCAAGAGATGAATTTGCCCGAGGTAATGCTTTGGCGTTCGCTGCACGGTCAGCCAGGGCGTATAAGTTCCGCAGGCAGCATCCGATTAGCAGGATTGCATGGACTTCGATTGCGTCCGACGCGCGGCTGGCGATTGAGGTTGACGGGATTGCACAGCACGGGCGATTAGCCTGAGCGGGACTTAGACAGGGATCGCTCAGTTGCGATCGAACGGTATTGATACCATGCGCATTCCTGCAACAGATGTGTTGAGAAGACGATACTGGCGTTGCTGGACGGCATTGTCGACTGGCGCTTGACGCGCTAACCCCTCCACCACTCGGCAGTCGCCGAGCGATGCCCCCTCCCCAACAATCGGGGAGGTTTCAGAAAGGATCATGATCAAATCTCTCCTCATCGCCAACCGTGGCGAAATTGCTTGCCGGATCATCCGCACTGCGCGGGCAGATGGGCATTCGCACCGTTGCGGTCTATTCGGATGCCGATGCCAAGGCGCTGCATGTGCGGCAGGCGGATGAGGCGGTGCATATCGGGGCGTCTCCGGCGCGCGAGAGCTATCTGGTGGGTGAGAAGATCATCGCCGCCGCGCTCGCCACCAAAGCGGAGGCGATCCATCCGGGCTATGGTTTCCTGTCCGAAAATGCCGAGTTCGCGCAGGCCGTGATCGACGCGGGGCTGGTCTGGGTCGGGCCAGCGCCCCGCCAGCATCACCGCGATGGGGCTGAAGGATGCGGCGAAGAAATTGATGGCCGAGGCAGGCGTGCCCGTCACCCCCGGCTATATGGGCGAGAACCAGGACCCTGCGTTCCTTGCCGAACAGGCCGCCGAAATCGGCTATCCCGTCCTGATCAAGGCGGTCGCGGGCGGCGGGGGCAAGGGGATGCGGAAGGTGGATGGTGGCGCGCTGATTTCGCCGACGCGCTCGCCTCATGCCAGCGTGAGGCCACCGCGTCGTTCGGCAACGCGCATGTCCTGATCGAGAAATATATCCAGCGCCCGCGCCATATCGAGGTGCAGGTGTTCGGCGACACCCACGGCAACATCGTCCATTTGTTCGAACGCGATTGCTCGCTGCAACGCCGCCACCAGAAGGTGATCGAAGAAGCCCCCGCACCGGGCATGGACGAAGCGACGCGCGAACAGCTTTGCGCCGCAGCGGTCAAGGCGGCCAAGGCAGTCGATTATGTCGGCGCAGGCACGATCGAGTTCATCGCCGATGCGTCGGAAGGCCTGCGCGCCGACCGCATCTGGTTCATGGAAATGAACACGCGGTTGCAGGTCGAGCATCCGGTGACCGAGGAGATTACCGGCGTTGATCTGGTGGAGTGGCAGTTGCGCGTGGCGAGCGGGCGAAACGCTTCCGCTGAAGCAGGACGAGCTGAGCATCAACGGCTGGGCGATGGAAGCGCGGTTGTATGCGGAGGATCCTGCGAAGGGGTTTCTTCCAAGCATTGGCCGCCTCGACCGCCTCAATTTCTATGGTCAAGGGCTGAACGCTCCGTTCGCGATGTCGGAGGGTATAAATATGCGCGTCGAAACAGGCGTGGAACAGGGTGATACCATAAGCCCCTATTATGATCCGATGATCGCAAAAATCGATCGTGAAAGAAGCCACTAGGGAAGCAGCCGCCCGTTTGCTTGCCATCGCCTGCTCTGAGACACAGGTCTGGCCGGTCAAGTCGAATGCCAACTTTCTGATGCGACTGGCATCCGATGCTGAATTCGAAGCAGGGAAAGTCACTACAGATTTTATTGCGCGATAATACCGAAACCCTAACTGGGGTACATCAGCCGGAACCTTCGGCCATCGCCAACGCCCAAAAGTGGCTTTATCGAGCATCGGCCGAACACCGAGGGGCTGAAAGGATTTGGACTTAATCGAAGCCAAACAAACCAATCAGTCTTTGTTGATTGATGGCAAACCTTTCGAAATAGAAGCCGTGAGCAATGATGCCGCCATGCTCTTCGAAATGGAGCTTTGGGAAACAGACAATGTTCTGGGAGTGGTGAGTTCCATAATCGACGAAGGCAGTCGGGCAATTTTGTTCGCTGGCGGACGACCTCACATTGCGACCCTCGAAACGCGTCCATCCGGCCACCATTCGGCCCATGATGGCGATATCCTATCCCCCATGCCGGGCCGGATCATCGCGGTCGAAGTCACCTAGGTCAAACCGTCACCAAGGGCCAGAAACTCCTCACCCTCGAAGCGATGAAGATGGAGCACAGCCTGACCGCGCCGTTCGACGGGGTGGTGGCGGAGCTTAACGCGGAAACCGGCGCGCAGGTGCAGGTGGAGGCGTTGCTGGTGCGGATTGAGGCGGTGGAGTGAGTTTTATTTTCGCTACTGCAAAATTCCTCCCCGGAACGGGGAGGGGGACCGCCCGAAGGGTGGTGGAGGGGTCGCTCTCCGCGTTGCTCCAACCTCACCGTTATCCCTGCAACGCACCCGACCCCTCCGTCGCTTCGCGCCACCTCCCCGTTCCGGGGAGGATTTAATGCCCCTAGACCAATCCCTCCTAGACTGGATCGCCGAAGCCATGGCCCCCATCGGCAGCATCACGCACCGCGCGATGATGGGCGGGGCGACGCTGTATTGTGAGGGCACGGTGTTTGCGATCATCACCGCCGAAGGACAATTGCATTTCAAGGCCGACAAATTGAGCGATGCGATATGGGACGACGCGGGATGCGCGCGCTTCACCTATGAATTTTCCGGCGGCAAAATGGGCAGCATGAATTACCGTCTCGCTCCCGATGAGGTGCACGACGATGCCGATGCGCTGCGCCACTGGGCGAAATTGGGATTGGAGGCAGGTTTGCGAGCGCCGGTGAAGAAAGCCAAGAAGGCAAAATAACGCCCCCCTTGCAACCCCGCACCCGCAACGCCACATCCAGCCCATGGCCACCCGCACTCCCGATAGCGCATTTAAACGCTGGGCATTTATCTGCCTCGGCTGGGTGATTATCGATTGCCGCGCCGTTGGTGGGCGTGTTTCCGGGGCCCGGTGGGCTGATCCTGTTTCCGTTGGGTCTGGCAATCCTCCTGAAAAATTCGCTTTGGGCGAAACGCGTTTATTCGCGGGTTTCAAAGCGCCATCCCGAATATGCATTATGGGCCAATTGGGCGATGCGGCGGAAACGGTTTAAGCTGCGCCCCGATTTGCCGCCGATCAAGCGCGACATTCTGAACCTGTTCCGGCGCGATGATAATGATGCCCCGCCGGCGTGAGCATTGTTGACTTTTACAGCCCGTAAACCTAATGGCCCTCCCCAGACAGGCGGTCGCCGACTTGATTCGGCGGCTGTTTCTATTTCAAATTCTGATTTACCCAAGGATTACCGCCATGAAGCGCACCTTTCAACCGAGCAATCTTGTCCGCGCGCGTCGCCATGGTTTCCGCCTGCGGATGTCAACGGCTGCGGGCCGCAACATCCTGAACGGTCGCCGTGCGCGTGGCCGCAAAAAGCTTTCTGCGTAAAGCAAGCGGACATGGCCGACCGCGCATCCCGCGGTTATAGCGTCATCACAAAACGGCCAGACTTTCTGGCCGCCAACCGGGGGAAGCGCTATGCCACTCCCGGTTTTGTTTTGCTTGTTTTTGACCGGCGCGATGATGACGCGGCAAAACGGCTGGGCATCACCATCACCAAGAAGGTCGGCAATGCCGTGGTGCGAAACCGGATGCGACGGCGTTTCCGCGAACTGGCGCGTGAATTATTGCCTGAAATGGGGAAAGCCGGTGCTGACCATATCCTGATCGGTCGGGGTGACGGGATCGAGCGCGATTTTGGCACGCTGCGCGCGGAGATGGTGAAGGCCTTGGGGAAGTTGGGCAGTTGATCGCAAAATTCCTCATCCTGATCGCGCGCGGCTGGCAAATCGGGCCGTCGCGCATCCTGCCGCCCACCTGCCGCTACACGCCAAGTTGTTCCGCTTACGCTATTATTGCCCTCCAAAAATATGGCGCGATTAAGGGTGGCTGGCTTGCGATGAAACGGCTATTGCGCTGCCAACCTTGGGGCGGGCACGGGCATGATCCGGTCCCATAAGCCAACCAATAGTTTGAATATAGGGAATTTTAAGTGGAAGACCGGCGTAACCTGATCCTGGCTGTCGTATTGACAGGTCTTATCCTGCTTGGCTGGCCCTATATCGCGGGATATTTCTTTCCGGCTCCGCCGCCCGCTGCTCAAACCGCGCCTGTCGCAGCAAACGCGGGTAGCAGCGATGCCCCCGCGATCGCCGTCGATGCGCCGGCAAAAGCGGTTACGCTCGATGGTGCGCTTGCCGGAACCGCACGGATCTCCATTGAAACGCCAAAGCTTAAAGGCTCGATCAATCTCGAAGGCGCGAAGGTCGATGATCTGGTGTTGCTCGCGCACACCGAAGAGCTTTCCAAAAAATCTCCGCCCGTCCGCCTCTATTCGCCTTCGGGCACGAAGAACGCCCATTTCGCGCGCTTTGGCTGGACCGGAGAAGGCGCCAATTTCCCGACCGATAAAACGGTATGGACACCCAGCGGATCAAAGCTGACCCCCGAAACGCCCGTCACACTGGCTTGGGCCAATCCCGAGGGGCAAAAATTTGGCATCACGCTGTCCATCGACAAAAATTACATGATCTCGGTGGAACAAAGCTTTACCAATGCCGCTGGCTTGCCCGAAGCCAAGGTTGCGCCGTTCGGCTTGCTCAGCCGCAAAGGCAAGCCTGCAGACGCCACCGCCGGTGGTTCGATCTTCACCCAAATCCATATCGGCCCTGTCGGCGTGTTCGATGATAAGCCCAATTATTCCTGGGGCTATGATGATGTCGCCGAAAATCCGGGCGGCAAAGTGGAGTTTAAAACCAAAGGCGGCTGGAGCGGCTTTGGCGACAAATACTGGCTCTCCGCGCTGATCCCCGATCAGGCGAGCCAAGTGGAGGCCGATTTTACCGCGAAGGACGGCTATTATTGGAACCGCGTTCGCAACACGCAGCTTTCGCCGGTCGCCCCCGGCGCATCGATCACACACAAGGCCAATCTGTTTGCCGGGGCCAAAGAGTTCAAAGTGCTGCGTGGCTATTCCAAGGAAAAGTCGATCCCCTATCTCGATTATTCGATCGATTGGGGCTGGTTCTGGTTCATCGCCATTCCGTTCCTCACTGTCCTTTTGTGGCTGTTTGGCGTTTTTGGCAATTTCGGCGTCGCCATCATCGGCCTGACCGTGATCGTCCGCACCTTCATGTTTCCGGTCGCACAAAAGCAATTTGCCTCGATGGCGTCGATGCGCGTGGTGCAGCCCAAGATGAAGGCGATTCAGGAGCGGTGGAAAGACGATAAGCCCCGGATGCAGCAAGAAATGATGAAGCTGTACAAGGATGAAAAGGTCAATCCGCTTGCGGGTTGCCTGCCCATCGTGCTGCAAATCCCGATCTTCTTTGCGCTATACAAAATCCTGATGCTGTCGGTCGAAATGCGGCATCAGCCATTCGCGCTGTGGCTGAACGATCTGTCCGCGCCCGATCCGTTGACGCCGGTCAATCTGTTCGGCCTGATCCCGTTCGATCCGCCAACTTTCCTTGCCATTGGCGTGCTGCCGATCCTGCTCGGCATCACCATGTGGCTGATGCAGCGTTTGAACCCCACGCCGATGGACGATGTGCAGAAACAGGTTTTTGCGATCATGCCGTGGTTCCTGATGTTCATCATGGCACCCTTTGCGGCGGGGCTTCAGTTGTATTGGGTGATCTCGAACGTTATCTCGATTGCCCAGCAGAAATGGCTTTATTCCCGGCATCCGATTTTGCGGCAGCAGGCGGCAAAAGAAGCCGAGGAAAAAGCGAAGGCTTAGGAATAATTAGGGACAGAGTAATTAGGGACAGTATATAATTAATTGCAGGATATGTTGAAATTCAAGCCCCGGCATATTCAATTAATTATATACTGTCCCTAATTAATCCCGACGAAGGCATGAACAATGGATATAAAAATCTTCTCCGGCCATGTCGGCTTTCTGAAATCCGCGCCGGAGCTGAAATTCCTACCCGATGCGGACGTGCCTGAAATCGCCTTTGCCGGACGTTCTAACGTTGGCAAATCCAGCGTTGATCAATGCGCTGGTAAACCGCAATGGCCTGGCGCGCGCATCAAACACACCGGGACGGACGCAGGAGCTGAATTTCTTTGACGTGGGTGCGCCGCCGATTTTCCGAATCTGCGATATGCCCGGCTATGGCTATGCCAAAGCGCCGATCAAAACCGTGCAGAAATGGCGCTATTTGGTGAATGATTATCTGCGCGGCCGCACCACATTGAAACGCACCTTCCTGCTGATCGACAGCCGCCACGGTGTAAAAGAGGTGGATCACGAGATCATGAAAATGCTGGATAGCGCGGCGGTCAGCTACCGGATCGTGCTCACCAAAACGGACAAGATCAAGGCCAGCGAATTGGCGGCGGTGGAGGCCTCAACGATGGACGAGCTTCGCAAACATAGCGCTGCCTTTCCGCTGATCTCTGCAACATCCGCTGAGAAAAGAGGCGGGATTGATGCGTTGCGGGAAGCAGTGTTGGAGGCGGTCCAGTCTTAACAAAACCGAAGCCCTGAGCTTGTCGAAGGGCGGCTCACGGCCTAGAGACGTCCTTCGCCGTTCGACAGGCGCAGAATTCTCAGGACTACGGTGGCAATCAAATGACCCTAAAACTCATCATCGGAAACAAGGCCTATTCCAGCTGGTCGTTACGTGGCTGGCTTGCCGTCAAGCAATCGGGACTGCATTTCGATGAAATCACGGTTCCACTTTTCGATGACGGCTGGGACGAACGCAAGCGCGAAGAGGATCTGGTTCCTTCGTCGGGCAAGGTGCCGATCCTGTGGGATGGCGACGCTGTGATTTGGGACAGTATGGCGATCCTCGAATATCTGGCGGACAAGGTGGGGCGCGAACGTTTCTGGCCAAAGGATGATGTCGCGCGCGGAATGGCGCGGGCGATGGTGGCGGAAATGCATTCGGGCTATCTGCCGCTGCGCCGCGAATGTCCGATGAACACCCGCAAGATTTTTGAAGGCGTGACGATCAGCGACGAGTGCCGCAACGATGCGCTTCGCATATTGCAATTGTGGGCTGAAGCGCGTTCGCGCTTCGGCAAGGAAGGGCCGTATCTGTTTGGCACCTTCAGCGCCGCCGATATCATGTTCGCACCGATCATTACGCGCTTTGTAACCTATAGCTTCACGCTTCCAGGCTTTGCCGCCGCCTATGTCGAGGCGATGATGGCGCATCCATGGATGCAAGCTTGGTATGAAGGCGCGGCAGACGAAGAATGGGTGATCGAGAAATATGAGAGCGAACCGGCGAAGTAGCCCATTGTTTTGCCCTCTCCCGTGGGGAGAGGGTTGTGGAGACTTATGAGCGGAGCGAATTAGTCGAAACTGGGTGAGGGGTTGTGACCCCACGATAGCACCCAACCCCTCACCAACTCCGCCTAACCAGCAAGCTGGTAAGGCTACATATCCTCTCCCCATGGGAGAGGCAGAATTGTCCGGCTAAATAAGCCGCGTCGCCGGATAAGGCGTACCGTCCTTATGGTAATAGCCATTTTCGTCGAACGTCATGTCGATGTCTGAATAGCCACCGGAGCTCCGCTCCCCCGCGCTGATCGCGATGAAGGCGCAGTCGTTTTCCGAACGGTTTACCAGATGATGGCCGTTTTTCGCACCCGCCGCCCACGCCGAAACGTCGCCCGCCCGCATCACCGTTTCACCATCGTCTTCGATCAAAACTGCTTCGCCCGAAAGCATGATCACCAACTCGTCCTCGCCATCATGCCAATGGCGTTGCGATGACCAGCCGCCGGGTTTCAGCACGACATGGCTTGCGCCCATTTTCGTGAGTCCGCCGGACGGCGCGAGCCTGCGCCACCAGCGGCCTTCGACATCTTTGTCAAACGGAGATGGATATCCGGTGGCGTTGGATTGGGGGATTGCTTCGAGATTGATTTTGGGCATGGCTTTTTCCCGGCTAATGTGGTGACAGGCCCTGATGAATAGCATTGCTCTCGAATATGCCAAACGCCTGATTGCGTGCGAAAGCGTGACACCTGCAACCGGCGCAGTGTTCGATGTGCTGGAGGCGATGTTGCTGCCCCTGGGTTTTACCGTCGAGCGCTTCATATCGGGCGCGGATGATGCCGAGCCAGCCCATGGCGGGCCTGTGGAAAATCTGTTTGCAATTCGCGGACAAAGCGGGCGGCATTTCGCCTTTGCGGGGCATGTCGATGTTGTGCCACCGGGGCAGGGCTGGGAAAGCGATCCCTTTGTGCCGGAAATTCGCGGGGGATTGCTTTACGGACGCGGCGCGGTCGATATGAAAGGCAGCATCGCGGCCTTTATCGCAGCTGTGGAAAAGATTCCGGAAGATGCGGGGATAATAAGCCTCATTATTACCGGCGACGAAGAAGGCCCCGCCATCCACGGCACCCGCGCTTTGATTACACATATGCAACAGCGCGGCTCGGTCCCTGAACTTTGCCTCGTCGGAGAGCCGACCAGCGTCAACCGTTTGGGTGACATGATGAAGGTGGGGCGACGCGGATCGGTGAATATGTGGATCACAGTGGATGGTGCACAAGGCCACGTCGCCTATCCGCATCTGGCCGATAATCCAGCACCGAAGCTGGTTGCGATCTTGGGTGAAATTGACGCGATCACACTCGATACCGGCACCGAATTTTTTCAGCCGAGCAATGTCGAGATCACCACGATAGACGTCGGCAATCCCGCAACCAATGTGATCCCTGCCAAGGGCCGAAGCGCGCATTTCGATCCGGTTTAACGATCTGCACAGCGGCGAGGCCTTGGTTGAACGCATCCGCACCATCGTCGAGCCGCGTGGATCCCTAAAAGCCATGATCTCGGGCGAGGCATTCCTTACCCCGCCCGGCGAATTGAGCGAGGCGATATCCGCAGTGGTAACCGAGGTCATCGGCCTCACCCCCGAAGCATCAACCACCGGCGGTACATCAGACGCGCGCTTTTTAAGCAAAGTCTGCCCAGTCGTGGAATTCGGGCTGTGCAATGCGACAATGCACAAATTGGATGAGGCGGTCGCGGTTACCGATCTGGACATGCTAACCGAGATTTACCTGCAGGTGGCACACCGCATTTTATCGGCCTGATCCCAATTTGAATTGACCCCAGAGTTTGCATTAACGCCACTGGCGCAAGTCGGGCATCCCCGCTAAAGCCCGCGCGCCATGACCCTTAATCCCAAAATCCACAACCGGCGCACTTTCGCCATTATCTCGCATCCCGATGCGGGCAAGACCACCTTGACTGAAAAGCTGCTCTTGCAGGGTGGCGCGATCCATTTGGCGGGGGAGGTAAAGGCGCGCGGTGCGGCGCGGCGGGCGCGATCAGACTGGATGAAAATCGAGCAGCAGCGCGGGATTTCTGTCACCAGCTCTGTGATGACATTCCAGAAAGACGGGATCGTTTTCAATTTGCTCGACACACCGGGGCATGAGGATTTTTCCGAAGATACCTACCGAACGCTGACCGCCGTCGACAGCGCCATCATGGTGATCGATGCTGCCAAGGGGATCGAGCCGCAAACGCGCAAACTGTTCGAGGTCTGCCGCCTGCGTTCCGTGCCGATCATCACCTTCGTCAACAAGGTCGATCGCGAAGGCCGCGCGGCGTTTGAGACCATCGATGAGGTGGCCGATGCGCTGGCGCTCGATGTCTGCCCGATGAACTGGCCCGTTGGCATGGGCGGCGAATTTGAAGGCATTTACGATTTCGTGAGCGGACGGCTGAGCCAGCCCTCGGGCGACAGCAAGGCGTTTGAGGGCAAAGTCAGCGACCATGCAGGGCTGGGTGCCGACAGCCTCGAAACGGTGCTTTCGCCTGCGGGTGTGAAGCGCCTGCGCGAAGAGGCCGAACTGGCGCAGGCGGGCTATTCCGATTTTGACCTGACCGCCTTTCAAAGCGGCGATTTGACACCCGTCTATTTCGGCTCGGCCTTGAAGGAATTCGGCGTGATTGAGTTGATCACGGCAATTGCCGCGCACGCCCCGCCGCCGCGTCCGCAGCCCAGTTCAAAGGTGAGATCGATCCATCGGACAAAGACGTCACCGGCTTTATCTTCAAGGTGCAGGCCAATATGGACCCGCAGCACCGTGATCGGATCGCCTTTATGCGGCTGTGTTCGGGCACGTTCAAACGCGGCATGAAGCTGATCCCTTCTGGCCTTGGAAAGCCCATTGCGATCCACTCGCCAATCCTGTTTTTCGCGCAAGACCGCGAAATTGCCGACAGCGCCGAGCCGGGTGATATCATCGGCATCCCCAACCATGGCACGCTGCGGGTGGGCGACACATTGAGCGAGAAAAACGACGTCCGCTTCACCGGCCTCCCCAATTTCGCCCCCGAAATCCTCCGCCGCGTGGCGCTGCGCGATCCGACCAAGACTAAACAATTGCGAAAGGCGTTGGACGATCTGTCCGAAGAAGGCGTGATCCAGGTCTTCTATCCCGAAATCGGCGCCAGCTGGGTCGTCGGCGTTGTCGGGCAGTTGCAATTGGACGTGCTCGTTTCGCGTTTGGAGGCGGAATATAAGGTTGACGCCTATCTCGAAGCCAGCCCTTATGACACCGCCCGCTGGCTAAACGGCAGTGACGTTGCGCTCAAAAATTTCGCACAATTCAACGCAGGCAATATGGCGAAAGACCGCGACGGCCATCCGGTTTTCATGGCGAAGTCGGTGTGGGATGTGAGTTATCAGCAGGAAAAGAATCCGGACCTGACCTTTGGTGCGACGAAGGAGCGGTGATTGACTGGGGTCAGAACCCTAAATCGTTCCGAATTTAGTCTCGACGTCGACGCCGATCTCGTTCAAAAATGCGGTGGGAAGGATGCCACCGGCACACACGATGATCGCCTCATTTTCAATCTGCCGTGGCCCTTCGGCGGTGTTCAGCATAACATGATCAGGGGTGATTTCCTGAACGGTTGAATTGAGCAAAAGGTCCAAACGTCCGCTCGCTGCCGCTTCGTTGACGCGATCTCGGTTTTTTGCGCGAGCACGCCCAAAGGCATCTCCGCGATACGACAGGGTCACATGCGTCCCTTCTTCATCGGCAATCGAACCTGCAGCCTCAAGCGCGCTATCACCGCCGCCGACAACAAGAACCTTTTGCCCGCGATATTGTTCGGGATCGATCAACCGATAGACGACTTTGGACATTTCCTCACCCGGCACGCCCAACATGCGCGGTGTGCCTCGCCGTCCGATGGCCAGTAAAACGGTTTTGGTCCGGAACCGGCCTCCGGTTGTTTGCACGTCAAAGACACTGCCATCCTTTTTGACCGATTCAACGCGTTCCTCAAGATGAAGCTCCAGCCCGGTATCGCGCACCACGCCCTCCCAGAAATCCAGCAAGGTTTCTTTGCTGACTTCACCAAATTTGACGATCCCGACTATGGGCAAAGTCGCCGGCGCGGTCATCACCACTTTGCCGCGCGGGAAATGTGCGACCGTGCCGCCGAGGCTATATTGATCGACTGTGCGGAACCGCACCTTTTTTTCCAGCGCACCAAGGCTGGCGGCAATTCCGGCGGGGCCCGCTCCAATGATCAAGACGTCCAGAGTGTCGGCAGGGGCAGAAATGGACCTGGCCTTCGCGAGCGCAAAGCCAATCGCTTGGCGGCCCTGTTCGATGGCATTTTTGATCAGGCCCATGCCGCCGAGTTCACCGGCAATGAATACACCCGGGACGTTGGTTTCGAACTGTGGCGAAAGCGGGGGAATATCGACGCCGCGTGTTTCAGTGCCGAATACCAGCGTGATAGCGTCGGTCGGGCATGATGTCGCGCAAGCACCATGGCCCACGCAATGGGTGGGTTCAATCAGTGCCGCTTTGCCGTCGATGATACCCAAAATCTGCTTTTCCGGGCAGGCTTTGACACAAGCGCCACAGCCTAGACACAGTGCGGGATCGATCACCGGATGCAGTGAGGCAGGCTCAGTAAGACCCGCCTCGCGCGCCTCCAGCATCACCCGAAGGGCAGTGGCCGATCGCCGCCGGGCGGACCAATGCCAGATGAGCCAGATCAGGCCGAGAGGGACGGCATAAAGTATCAGTAATGGATTGAGGGACATCGATCAGATCAAAGTCCCAGTTCGGCGGCCACTGCGTTGATCTGGCCTAGCTTATCAGCCTGCCCCGCGAAAACCTTGCGCGCGGTCGAAACGTCAACCTTGGCCTTGTCCTTTTGCTTCAGAACGACCCGCGACCGGATCAATTTGACCCAGCCATCAAGATTGTCCGGATTGGAGCGCAATTTCGTCGCCAATCCTTCGACCATACCGTCGATCATCGATTGGCGATCTCCTTCGGACATATTTTCGGCCGCTGCTACAGCAGTAGCATCCGGGCCTTTGGAAATGAAGGGTGCTGGGTTCGCGTCAGCGGGAACAGGGGGGGCCGCAACCGCTGCCTTAAATCGCCCGGATATATCGACGCCCAATTTGGTCGCGAGCTTTTCCGCCCGTTGGCGCAAATCGGCTTGCCATGGTGTGTCTGCTGCCGCGCCGTTTGACAACGCAATCCATTCATCAAGGGCTTCGCGTTCCTTGCCGTTTTGCGCTTTGTACAGCGACAGGAAAAAACGCGCGCGCGGTTCTTTGCCATCGATGCGGATCGCTTCGTCAAACTGGGCTTTGGCTTGTGGTGTGACCGTGTCTTTTGCATCGGCAACAAGTGCCTCTCCATAGCCGGCATGGACGTCGGCTCGACCGGGAAGCAGTTCCGCTGCGCGCTTATAGGCGGGCACGGCAAGCGCGGGGCGGTTGGTGTTGACGTAGGACCAACCGAGCATACGGAAACCTTCACCGTCATTGGTATCGGTTTGCAGACGTTTCGCGAGCTTTTCTATCATCGAGTCCACGTCGCCCAAATTATCCTGAGCATTTGCCGCAACCGCCGGAGTGCCCGGTGCAACTAGCATATCGGCGGCCGAAGCGCCTTTATCGGGGCGAAGCAGAAATATAGCCGTCGCGACAAGCATGACGATTCCTGCAGCGCCCATGATCAGCTGCGTTCTGTCAAACCGATCGAGGAAACCGAGGGGGCGCGGCACTACGCTGTCATCGTCGTTTGTAATCGCTGCATCGTCCGCTCCAGTTAAACCAGCGGTTGGACTGGGGGGGGCAGAATTTGGGGCTGTCGCTGATTGCTGCATAAGGCGCATAACAACAACGGCGATCGCGGCACCGGCAATGGCGGTTAACAGATATTCCATGACTTCCCTTTTTTGAACTAATCGACCATCCTTGTGGCGCGATTGGTTAATGGAATGAAGGTCAAAAGCTCTCAAACTGTCGCGAGCCTGCCAAACAACGCAATGTGGCGACGCACTGTTTCTCCACTGCGATGAATGGAATTGGTCAATTCATCCTCTGTCTGTCTATTCCGTCTAACGACAGGGACCAAATCAAAATGAAAATCAGGACCGCATCATGGCTGCTTTGTCAGATCTGACATCTCCCCCGACCATTGTTTCAGAAAAGCGTCAGAAAATTTCAGCGTCGCTGCTTGAAAACGTAATTTCGATTATCATCGGCTTGGGAATTGCTGCCTTTTTATATTATGGTTGGGTCAACCGTTGGAGCCGCACCATCGACCCCGAGCACGGCATTGGCTATGCGCTGGGTATCATAGGCGGATGTATGATGCTCTTGCTCTTGGTCTATCCCTTGCGGAAGCGTATCAAATCGATGGCGAGTTTCGGTTCGGTCGGCTTTTGGTTCCGGTTTCATATGCTTCTGGGCCTTTTTGGGCCTTTGGCGGTCCTGTTCCATTCCCGGTTTACATGGGGCGCGCTGAACAGTGCGGTCGCGTTGAATGCAATGCTGATTGTCGCCGGTAGCGGCCTTGTAGGCCGGTTTCTGTACGCGCGCGTCCATCGCGGATATTCCGGCCGAAAGTTGGAGGTTCGCTCACTCTTGCAAGAAATGCACGAAGTCACTGCAAGCCTTGATCGCTTCGGTGAATCCGGTGAGGAAATGAAATCCTTGCTCAAGCCATTTGAAGCAGCCGCCGTCAGCGCGGGGAGCAGTTTCTGGAAAAGCGCCGCATCGGTCATCGGCCTGGGTTGGAGCACCCGAAAGATGCAATGGCAGATGGGGCGTGAAATCAAAAAGGCATTTCGGGCGGCTGATATGCCCTCGTACGATGCCCATGCCATTCGCAAAGAGATTCTTGACGGATCGTCATCCTATTTTCTGGCTGTGCGAAGGGCAGGCGAATTTGCCTTTTATGATCGGATGCTCCGGTTGTGGCATGTCTTGCACTTGCCATTGTTTTTTCTGCTGGTTGCAACCGTCGTTCTGCATATCGTTGCAGTGCATATGTACTGATGCGTATTTGGCGTCTGATTTTGGCGTTGTTAGGCGCGGTTTTAATGACGTCCAACGCTGGCGCGCAATCCACGTGGGAAAAAATCATCAGCCCCGGCCCGCTCAGCTCGGCCCATGCCAAGCTGGAGAAGAAATGCGACAGCTGCCATAAAACTTTCAAAAAAGAAGCCATGAACACCATGTGCCTGTCTTGTCACAAGGGGATTGCAGGCGACATCAACCAAGGCGCAGGGTTTCACGGAAAATCGACGGCCCGCTCTCAACAATGCAAAACCTGCCACAGCGAGCATCATGGTAAAGGCTATCGGCTCGTCGCTTTCAATGCAGCGACGTTTAATCACAGCCTGACCGATTACCCTTTGGTTGGCGGACATGCGAAAGCAAAGTGTGTTGGCTGTCACAAAGCCGGCGGCAGCTACCGGAACACATCGACGGCCTGCGCCAGCTGCCATGCCAAAAAAGATCCGCATCTGGGTCGTCTTGGCCGCAATTGCCAAGGATGCCATACCGTCACGGGCTGGAAAAAAACGCTTCCCTATAACCACGCAAAGACTGGCTTTCCGCTAACCGGACAGCACAGGAACGTCACTTGCATGGGATGTCATGCGGGACAGCGGTGGCAGGGGCTGTCGCAACAATGCATCGGCTGCCATGCGCGCGACGATGTGCATAAGGGTTCACGCGGAACGAATTGTTCTACATGCCATACACCGGCAGATTGGAAATCCGCATCGTTCAACCATAATCGCGACACGACCTTTCCTTTGCTTGGCCAACATGCAGGAACGGCCTGTGCGGGCTGCCATGGCGTGAACAATGCGATCCGCAAGCCGCAAAAAACCTGCATTACCTGCCATGCCAAGGATGACACGCACAAGGGTTCCAGAGGAACGGCTTGCGCGAATTGCCACACGCCACGCAGCTGGAAAGAGGCGAAATTTGATCACAGCAAGGAAACCCGTTTCCCGTTACTGGGCGCACATAACCGCGCTGCCTGTTCGGGTTGTCATGGCGCGGGCAACAGTATCAAAAAGCCCCCGATGACATGCTTTGGCTGTCACCAAAAGGATGACAGTCACAAGGGCAAAAATGGCACCGACTGTGCGAAGTGCCACAATAATAATGATTGGAAAAAGACATCCTTCGATCATGATAAGATGACGGATTTCCCTTTGCTTGGCGCGCATAAAACCGCCCTATGCGAGGCCTGCCACAAACAACCGACGCATGTTGAAGTGCCCTCGGTTGAATGTGTCAGCTGCCATGCCGAAGACGATGCCCATACCAAACGACTGGGGGATCGATGCGGAAGCTGCCACAATGCTGTGGCCTGGAAAGACAATGTCCTGTTCGATCACGATCTGACCCGTTTCCCATTGTCGGGTAAACATGCGCCGCTTACCTGCGAAAAATGCCATGCCGATAAAAGCTTCCAGTCGAAAGGCATCACCTGCCAATCGTGCCATATCGATGAACATCATGCGGGTTCGCTTGGGGCGTCTCCCACCTGCGCCAAATGTCACACAGTCAGTGGCTGGAAATTGTGGTCGTTCGATCATGATCTTGAAACAGGCTTTGTCCTGACGGGTAAGCACAAAGGGTTGATTTGTACCGCCTGTCACAAAAAAGGGACCGAGCCGAAAGATACATCGTCCGAATGCGGAGATTGCCATCAACGCGATGACATCCATGACGGTAATTTCGGCAATAATTGCGGACGATGCCATACTACTGAGAATTTTATGGAAATTCTGATGTGATTTTGCCGAAACGCCAAACCTTCAAGTTAAACCTGTCGTGAACCTGTCAAATAGGGCATTCTGACTTCAGGCTGCAAATATCGAATAAATAGCGATGAACTGAATCTGTAGAGCGTTATATCGATTGTGATGGCGCTATGTTTCGCTTTAACGAAATGTAAACTGTTTCAACCCAAAATTTCTGTGATTCTCCGGATTTTCAGAGGGTTTAAACGAATTAGTGACTCTTTCGGCATCAGCCGAGCCAGCAGTCAGGAAGGCTAAATTTTGTCAAGGAAGCTGTATCTCGCACTTCTGACTATGCTTCTTTCGCTGGGCTTTGCCCTGTCCATAGCCACGCCTGCTGCGGCCGCTCCGAAACGCGACAAATTCGATCACTTCTCGACAGGATTTCCGTTAACCGGCGGGCATGCTCAGGTGCCTTGCGAATCCTGCCATAAGGGCGGCGTTTTCGAAGGCGCACCAAAACGGTGCGCAGCCTGCCACGATAATGTCCGCGCAACGGGTAAAAACAGCAACCACATTACCACGCAGCGCGAATGCGATACCTGCCACACTACGAATGAATGGGCGATCAGCCGATTTGATCATAGCGGCGTTACCGAAACCTGCCTCACCTGTCATGACGGGGTGAAAGCGGTTGGCAAATCGGCCAATCATCCGCAATCGAGCAATCGCTGCGAAGATTGCCATAATACCAACAATTTTAGCGATGCGACGTTCGATCATAGCGGTGTTTCAGGCAATTGTTTCAGTTGTCACAACGGCGTGAAGGCATCGGGAAAATCGCCCAGCCATATTACCTCAAGCAATAATTGTGAGGATTGCCATAAAACCACGACGACGTGGACTGGCGCGCAATACGACCACAGCGGGGTGACGACCAATTGTGTTTCCTGTCACAACGGTACGAACGCAGCCGGCAAATCGGCAAACCATTTGACGACAAATAATGTCTGTGAAGATTGCCACAAAACCACGGCCTGGACTCCAGCAACTTTCAAGCACACTGGAATCACAAATAATTGCTTTAGCTGCCACAACGGCACCAAGGCGACCGGAAAGTCCGCAACGCATCTTACAACCAGTAATGTCTGCGAAGATTGTCACAAGACCACGGCCTGGTCCCCTGCAACATTCGTGCATACCGGCATTACCAACAACTGCTCCAACTGTCACAATGGCACGAAGGCGACCGGCAAATCGGCAACGCACTTGGCGACAACCAATGTTTGTGAAGATTGCCACAAAACGACTGGCTGGACGCCCGCAACCTTCACCCACACGGGCATAACGAACAATTGCTTCAGCTGCCACAATGGCACGAAAGCGACGGGCAAATCAGCGACTCACCTTGCGACAAACAATGTTTGCGAAGATTGCCATAAGACCACCGGCTGGACGCCTGCGACCTTCAAGCATACAGGCATCACGAACAATTGCTTCAGCTGCCACAATGGCACGAAGGCGACGGGCAAATCTGCAACGCATTTGACGACAAATAATGTTTGCGAGGATTGCCATAAGACCACCGGTTGGACTCCTGCCACTTTCACGCACACCGGCATCACCAACAATTGCTTTAGTTGCCACAACGGAACCAAAGCCACGGGCAAGACGGCAAACCATATCGCGACAAACAATGTCTGCGAAGACTGCCACAAGACAACGGGCTGGACCCCTGCAACCTTCAACCACAGTGGCATCACGAACAACTGTTTCAGTTGCCACAACGGCACAAAGGCTGCTGGTAAATCTGCGACGCACTTGGCCACGAACAACGTCTGTGAAGATTGCCACAAAACGACCGGCTGGACACCCGCGACCTTCAACCACAGCGGCATCACCGGCAATTGCTTCAGCTGCCATAACGGCACAAAGGCGACGGGCAAAACCGCGACGCATTTGGCAACGAGCAATGTTTGCGAGGATTGTCATAAGGTAGCGGGCTGGACGCCAGCGACCTTCACGCACAGTGGCATCACCACCAACTGCTACAGCTGCCATAACGGCACCAAAGCGACCGGTAAGACGGCAACGCACGTTACCAGCAATAATGTTTGCGAAGATTGTCACAAAACCACCGGCTGGACGCCCGCGACCTTCAACCACAGTGGCATCACCGGCAATTGTTTCAGCTGCCACAATGGCACCAAGGCGACGGGCAAAACTGCGACCCACTTGGCGACCAGCAACGTCTGCGAGGATTGTCACAAAACCACCGGCTGGTCGCCAGCGACCTTTAGCCACAGCGGCATCAGCAGCAACTGCTATAGCTGTCACAACGGGACAAAGGCGACCGGTAAGACAGCGAACCACGTCACCAGCAACAACGTGTGCGAAGATTGCCATAAGACCACGGGCTGGACTCCCGCGACTTTCAACCATAGCGGCGTGACCGGCAATTGCTTCAGCTGCCACAACGGCACGACGGCGACGGGTAAAACGGCGACCCATATCGCGACGAACAACGTGTGCGAAGATTGCCATAAGACCACGGGCTGGACTCCCGCGACTTTCAACCATAGCGGCGTGACCGGCAATTGCTTCAGCTGCCACAATGGTACGACGGCGACGGGCAAGACGGCTAACCACATCACGACGAACAATGTCTGCGAGGATTGCCACAAGACCACCGGCTGGACGCCCGCAACCTTCAACCACAGCGGCGTGACCGGAAACTGCTTCAGTTGCCACAATGGCACAAAGGCGACGGGCAAATCGGCAACCCACCTGACCACCACGACCGTTTGCGAAAGCTGTCACAAGCCGACGGCATGGTCGCCCGCAACCTTTGACCATGTCGAAGCAATGGGGACCTGTGCAAGCTGCCACAATGGAACAAGGGCGCCGGGCAAATCGGGAACGCATATTTCGACTACGGATCAATGTGACAGCTGCCACGTCACGACCGCTTGGACCACGATCCGCATGGATCACACCCAAGCGATTGGCACCTGCTCCAGCTGCCATAACGGCGTCAAAGCCACGGGCAAACATGCGGCGCATATAACAACGTCGGCTGACTGCGGAAGTTGCCACAAAACGGCGGCTTGGCTGCCGGCGAGCTTCGACCATGCTGGCGTCACCGGGAATTGCGCCAGCTGCCACAACGGGACCAAAGCGACGGGCAAGCCGGGCAATCACTTTGTCACAACGGTGGAATGTGTTGCTTGTCACCGCACCACGGCGTGGACGCCAGTGCTCAACTATCAGCACACAGGTGGTGGCTATCCGGGAACACATGCACAGCAGCTCGATTGCATCGATTGCCACAAGACCAATTCGCAAACCGTGCCCTATCAAAACCCGGGATACGCACCGAATTGCGCGGCTTGCCATACCAACGACTATGAGGCGGGTGAGCACAAGAAATTTGGCAACACCGACTATACGGTGTCCGAACTGCGTGACTGCACCGGGGCATGCCACGAATATACCGATGCCACGATGGCCACGATCAAGAACCGTCGAACCGGGGAACACCGGGTCAGCTCTCCAGATTTTTAAACGAGGTATTGATGCAACGCCGTAGCGCAAAATTCGCCAGCTTGGTTCTGGCCGCCCCTTTGATTACCATTTTCGGCCACAGCGGCATTGCTTATAGCCAAACCGTATCGGATCGGGTTTTATCTGACGTTACGACGCAATCGGTTGGCCAATGCACCACCGTGACCATCCGCTTTCAGGGGCGGGTGCAACTTTTGAGTTCGTTCCCCGAAAATCGAGGCCGGGAGCTGTCTATCCGTGTGCGGTTGCTGGACAATGCCGGTGTTCCGGGCCGCGAATCGCTGCGCGCGCCATCGGGAGCTACATCCTTGCGCTCGATCGAATTTGATGGTGACCCGGCCAATGGACCGACCTTGTCGCTGCTTTTTCGGCGCGACATGCAATTTAGCGTGGCCGCTGGCCTTGATCCGGATACCATATTGGTAACTCTTGCTGATCTGGGCAATCTTGAGTCCTGCTCGGGCTGGCAAGAGGGAATTATAGGAGCGCCACCGGCAGCAGAGACAACGCCAGACGCTCCGACCCTCGTGACGGCATCCGATTCTGCGTCGGCACCCGCCGGACTTTATGTCATAAATCTATTGTCACAACCGAAGGCGATCGGGGATTTGGCCCCCGACAAATTGTCGAAATTGGCAGATCAGGTTTTATACCAGACTAGCTACGAACGGGACGGGCAAAAATGGTATCGTCTCCGCGCAGGATTTTATGCGACGCGCACCGCAGCCGAGCAGGCCCGAAAGGATTTGCTCGCGAATTTTCCCGAGGCGTGGATTGTAAAAGTGACGCAAACCGAACGCGAGCAGGGTGTGGCGACCCGGCTGAGTCCATCTGAGACACCCGTCGCGGCCACCGCGTCGGTTGCGGCGCGGGATTTGGGTGACGAGGAAAAAGTCGCCATCGGCACAATCGTCACCGATGCAGAAACCGCGATCAAGGCCGACGATTATGATCGCGCGATTCAGCTTTTGACCAAGGGTGTAACCTATCCTGAAAATGAGCAAACACCCAGAATGCTCGAATTGCTGGGTTTGATGCGTGAACGCAAAAACCAAAAGGCACAGGCCAAAGCGGAATATGAGGAATATTTGCGCCGTTACCCAAATGGCGAAGGCACAGATCGGGTTAAGCAGCGTCTCGCTAGCCTAGCGACAACAGACGATGGTGCGACGGGTCAAGTCCTCCGCGATCCAACGGGAAAAACCAAAACCGGTGCAAGGGGATGGAAGTGGTCAGCGCGCGGCAGCTTCTCCCAGTTCTATTTCCGCGATCAGAGCCAAACGAAATTCGTGACGACCCCGCTGACGCCGAACGACATCAACCGTGATCCCGTGATCGACGATGCCGTCAACGTAAACCAGCTGCTGACCACGGCCGACATGACGATTACCGGCGGTAATGATCGTACAACCTATTTCATGCGGGCTGCGGGTTCTTACACCAAAAGTTTCCGCGCCAAGACGAAACTGGTGGATCCGGTTACTGGTGCGATTTCATTCCGCAGCGGCGACGTGAAAACCACGAGCGCCCTGTATTTTGATGCATCCGACAAGGAAACCAAATTGTCGACCCGCATCGGCAGGCAAACACGGAATGGAGCGGGCGTATTGGGCCGTTTCGATGGCGCATTGATCGGTTTTCAGGCGAGCAAGAAAGTTCGCGTCAATGTTGTTGGCGGAACTCCGGTACTGCGTGCCCGTGACTTGTTCGTGCGATCAGATCGCTTTTTCTATGGGGCAAGTGTCGACATTGGCGGGAAAAAAGACACCATTCAGTCAACGCTCTATTGGTATGACGAACGGACCCCCGACTTTATCGATCGCCAAGCAGTCGGTGCAGAGCTTCGGTTCATCAAAGACCGGTTCAACATGTACACGATGATCGACTATGACGTGCATTACAAGCGCCTCAATCTGGGCCTGATCTCGGTCAATTATTTCCTGAAAGATGAATCCAATATCAGCATTACCGCTGATTACCGACAGTCTCCGCTGCTCAACACCTGGAATGCGGTCAATGGCTTGTATGGTCAGATTCTACCAGGAGAGGTTTTGCCGGTGGACGAACTGTCGGATCTGAAAGGCCCCTTCACCGACAGGCAAGTCTATGGCCTCGCGGCGGATAACACGATTGTGGCAAAATCAATGACGGTGTCTTATTCGCGCCCGATTACCAAAAAATTACAAGCGAATATAGATTTCACGTTGAACAACACCGGCGGTGCGCCGGGGTCTACCCGTGTGTTCCCGGGCTCGACCTATATTTTGCCAACAATAGCGACCGGCACCGAATATTATTACGGTGCTCAGTTGGTCGGCAGCGGCATGATCTTTGAAAATGACATCTATATCATCGGTGGTCGCTACGCCGATACGCCAAGATCGCGCAGCTACACTGCGGACATCAATGCGCGCATTCCAGTAACCACGAAACTTCGCGTCAATCCGCGCGCCCGATACGGGTATCGCGATGATCGCCTCGTTCAAGGATCATATCGCCAAATTCAGCCCTCGGTCCGGATCAACTATTACCCGTTCAAACATTCGGAGGTCGAATTCGAGTTCGGGGCCAATTTCAACAAACAGAAATCGACCATGGGCGGTGTTCCCAGTACGACTACGGAACAGGGTTTGCTGGTCAATCTCGGTTATAGATTGGATTTTTGAGAACCCTGTATGCATTATCTGGCCAATCCCGCACGGTTCCTTCGTATTGCCCGATTTTTGACGCCTTTGCTGTTATGGCCCGGTATCTTGTTAATCCTTGCCGGTTGCTATGCCGGACTATTTGTAACCCCGCCCGATTATCTTCAGGGAGAGTCGGTCCGCATCCTATATGTACATGTTCCGGCAGCTTGGCTGGGAATGGGCGGATGGACCGGGGTGGGCATTGCAAGCCTGTGCTATCTGGTTTGGCGGCATCCATTAGCGGCCGTCGCGGGCCGCGCTATTGCGGTTCCCGGAGCAGTCTTCACCGCCATTTGTCTGGTAACAGGCTCGATCTGGGGCCGCCCCACCTGGGGGACCTGGTGGGAATGGGATGGTCGTATGACTTCGATGTTGGTCATGTTTTTCATCTACCTCGGTTATATCGCCTTTTCGCAATCGACCAAAAATCAGATCGGCGGAGATCGCTCGCTGGCGATCTTGGGTATTATCGGCGTGGTGAATTTGCCGATCATCCACGGTTCGGTCATCTGGTGGAAATCATTGCATCAGGCGCCGAGTTTTACATCAAAAGGCTCGGCAATTTCTTCAGAGCTTATTTGGCCACTGGGGTTAACCCTTCTCGGCTTCACTCTGCTTTTCGGGACGATCGTTTTAATTCGGATGCGTGCCGCACTGGCAGAGAGCAAACTGGAAGCACGTTTACGTAGAATGGCCGACATATGAGGATAATATCGTGAATCATTGGCCATTTATCTGGTCTGCATATGCCATCACCCTTTTGGGTTCATTGGCGATGCTCGTCCACGGCGTTGCTGCAATGCGGATCCGCCGAAGCAAAGCTGGAAAAAGGAAATGTGGAACTGTGAAGCCCAAACAACAAAGACTAATATTGGTTGGCTTTGCAGTGGTTGCCATTGTCGGTGCAGGGATGCTCGCGCTATCGGCGCTGCAATCGAAAGCAGCCTATTTCTATTCGCCTGCTGACATTCGCAAAGAACGGGTTGAAGCAGGAAGGGCGATCCGGCTCGGCGGAATGGTGGCCGCGAACTCGATACGGCGCGAGGGCGACGGCATAACGATTCACTTCATAGTGGAGGATGAATCAGATCGGTTGCCGGTGGTTTTCAAAGGCATCGCGCCCGATCTTTTCAAGGAAAAATCTGGTGTCATTGCCGAGGGTAGCTTGACCAAAAACGGTGCGTTTGTCGCGACCAATTTGCTGGCGAAACATGACGAAAAATATATGCCGCCCGAACTTTCTGGCAATATGCATAAAACCGGGAAGGTTGCACAATGATGGCCGAAGCCGGACACGCGGCATTGTGGCTCGCTGGTGCCATGGCCTTGTTGCAATTCGTTTTGGGGGCACTCGGCCTGACGGAACGGCACAAGGCTTTAATCGGGTCTGCCGCGCCCGCAGCCGTCGCGCAAATGGTGCTGACATGCCTCTCCTTTGCATGCCTTGTCGTCGTGTTTCTGCGGTCCGATATGTCGGTATTGCTCGTGGCGACCAACAGCCATTCGGACAAACCCTGGTTGTATAAATTTGCCGGGACCTGGGGAAATCACGAAGGCTCGATGCTATTATGGGTCACCATATTGGCGATTGGTGGCGCGACCATTGCCCTTTTTGAAAGGGCGCTTGAGGCGCGTACCAAGACTGCGACCTTGGCCGCCCAAGGCGCGATTGCACTTGGATTTTACGCATTCCTGCTCTTCTCGTCCAATCCCTTTTCCCGGATCAATCCGGCACCTGCAAACGGGCAGGGGCTTAATCCGTTGCTGCAAGACCCCGGACTCGCGTTCCATCCGCCAACGCTTTATATGGGCTATGTCGGCATGTCGGTGGCGTTCAGCTTTGCCATTGGCGCGCTGATCACCCGCGATGTGGGGCCAACATTCGCCCGCGCAATGCGGCCGTGGATATTGGGTGCCTGGATATTCCTGACTATCGGGATCACGGCGGGCAGCTATTGGGCCTATTATGAGCTGGGCTGGGGCGGCTGGTGGTTTTGGGACCCGGTCGAAAACGCCTCGCTCATGCCGTGGCTGGCGGCGACGGCATTGCTCCATTCGGTGACGGTGCTGGCCACGCGAGACAGTTTGCGGGCATGGACTATCATGCTGTCGGTCGTGGCATTTTCAATGTCGATCATTGGCACCTTCCTTGTTCGCTCGGGCATCTTGACCAGCGTGCACAGCTTTGCGGTTGATCCTAGCCGCGGCGGCTTCATCCTGATGTTGATGGTTCTGTATATCGGCGGCGCGCTCGCCTTGTTTGCCCTGCGGATAAGCACCGTTCGCGAAGGCAATCGATTCGAAGCGGTCAGCCGTGAAGGGTCGCTGGTTTTTAACAATCTGCTACTGTCGGTCATCCTTGTCATTGTATTGATTGGTACGCTCTATCCGCTGGTGTTGGAGGCGATGACCGGGACCAAGATTTCGGTAGGCGCGCCCTATTTCAACGCTACGGCAGGGCCGGTTGCGCTGATCTTGCTGCTGGGTATGGCAACCGGACCGGTGATGCGTTGGCGTTTGGATTCGCCGAAAAAAGTGCTTGATCGGCTTGCGGTGCCGATCTTGGTTCCTGGCCGGAGCGGCGTTGCTCGTCGTGCTATTCGCCGGAAAAATCGGCATATTGCCGTTATTGGGATTGATCGTCGCGTTTGGCGTCGGCGCGGCCAGCCTTGCACCCTTATGGAAACGAAATCTTCGGCGGACTCCGTTATTCACATGGGGAATGGTGGTAGCGCATCTGGGCTGTGCCGTCAGTATGGCCGGAATGGCTTCGGATAGCGCCTTTACCAAAGAAGTTTTGGTCGCCATGCAAATCGGTCAAACGCAAGAGATCGGGCCCTATCGTGTAACCCTTCGGAAAGTAACGGAAATTCCCGGCCCGAACTGGTCTGCCCTTGATGCTGAAATGCAGGTGCAAAAAGGCAATGGAACGCCATTCATTGTGCATCCGCAATCGCGCACCTTTACCGATCCGCCAATGGAAACCAACGAATCGGCGATTTCGACCGCTTGGAATGGGCAGCTGTATCTGGTGATCGCGATACCCAAGGACAATAGCGGCTTTCCGGTCCGCTTTTATTGGAAGCCGTTTGTTACGTTGATCTGGCTCGGCGGACTTATGATCGCGCTTGGCGGATTGCTGTCTTTGTTTGGCCGGGTCAATCGCGATCTGTTTAACCTGAACCGGTTCTTTCGGAAGAAGGAGGTAGAGGCATGAGGCGCGTTTTTCTCTGGCTTCCGTTCGCTTTTTTTGCAGGCCTTTTTCTCGTGTTTGCGTCGGGACTTTTGAATCCTTCGGATAAAGCGGTGCCGTCAGGTTTGGTCGGCAGAGATATGCCCAAGTTCAATCTGGCCGGTATGCTCGATCCTGCTCAAGGGGTTTCGTCCGATACGTTTGTAAGCGGAAAGCCAAAGATACTGAACGTCTTCGCCAGTTGGTGCGTGCCGTGCATCCAGGAAGCCCCCGCGCTGATGCAGCTGCAACAACAAGGCGCGGAAATTGTCGGCATTGCCATCCATGATAAGCCGGAAGCCTTGCGGAAATTCCTGTCTGAAAACGGGAACCCCTATACCTCTATCGGAGATGACCCCGATAGCCGTACACAAATCACGCTTGGCTCAGCAGGAGTTCCCGAAACCTTTGTTGTCGATGGCAAAGGCGTGATCCGTTATCAGCATATCGGCATTATCAAGCCCAACGATGTCGCGATTATTGCCGCTAAAATGAAAGCCGCGCAATGAACCGGTGGCTCTTCCTCTTCGTCGCTTTCGCGTCCTTGGCTGTGCAATCACCGGTCAATGCACAAAGCGTTTATAACGACCGCCAGTTGCCCAATCCGGAACAAGAACAAAAGGCAATGGCTTTGATGGAGACCATTCGCTGTGTCGTCTGCCAAGGTCAGGCGATCACCGGCAGCAACGCCGATCTTGCGGCGGACATGCGCGGAATGATCCGGGAACGGATTGCTGCTGGCGAAGAACCAGAGGCGATCCGTGCTTGGTTGATCCAGAATTACGGGGATTGGGTCAGCTTCGAGCCCCAATTCGGTGGTCGGTCCGCTCCGCTGTGGCTCGTCCCGCTGGTTGCACTGTTGATCGGTGGGTTTCTTGCGCGTTCGCGCTTTAAAAAAAGGGAGCGCCGCTAATGGGCTGGCTTTTCGCATTTCTGTTTGCCGTGGCCTGTTTCGCGGGTCTTTGGAAATTTGGCCGCATGCCCAGAGCCGCGCTGGAATTCACGCTTGCCGCGCTGCTGATAGGCCTCGCAGGCTATGCTTGGCAAGGCTCGCCGTCATTGCCCGAAACGCAGGCACAATCGTTGGTACCGTGAGGAGGTGACCATGAATTACGATACTGTTTTCAACAATGCGATAAACGCCCTCCACACCGAGGGCCGCTATCGCGTGTTCATCGACATCCTCAGGAACAAGGGGAAGTTCCCCAACGCGCGCTGCTTTGCGGGGCATAATGGGCCGAAAGAGATCACCGTTTGGTGCTCGAATGACTATCTGTGCATGGGCCAGCATCCCAAGGTGATCGGCGCGATGGAAGAGGCGCTGCATGATGTGGGCGCGGGTTCGGGCGGTACGCGGAACATTGGCGGCAACACGCATTATCATGTCGAGCTGGAAGGCGAACTCGCCGATCTGCACGGCAAGAACGGTGCGCTGCTGTTCACCAGCGGCTATGTCTCGAACGATGCGACGCTTTCAACACTCGCCAAAATCCTGCCCGGCTGCATCATTTATTCAGACGAGTTGAACCACGCCTCGATGATTGCGGGCATCCGCAATGCAGGCTGTGAGAAGCGCGTGTGGCGGCATAATGACATGGCGCATCTGGAAGAGCTGCTGGCAGCCGACGATCCCGAAGCACCCAAGCTGATCGCCTTTGAAAGCGTCTATTCGATGGACGGTGACGTTGCGCCGATCTGCTGCAATTTGCGATCTGGCGGACACCTATAATGCGCTCACTTATTGCGACGAAGTCCATGCCGTCGGCATGTATGGTGCGCGCGGCGGCGGGATTACGGAACGTGACGGCGTGGCAGACCGGGTGACGATCATTGAAGGGACGCTGGGCAAAGCCTTTGGCGTGATGGGCGGCTATATCGCCACCGACCAGAAGATCATCGATGTGATCCGCAGCTATGCCCCGGGCTTTATCTTCACGACCAGCCTGTCGCCGGTGCTGGTTGCGGGCGTGCTGGCTTCGGTGAAGCATCTCAAATCCTCCAGCGAGGAACGCGACGCGCAACAGGCCAATGCCGCGATGCTAAAGGCGATGTTCACCGATGCGGGCCTGCCCGTGATGGTCAGCGAAACCCACATCGTGCCGTTGATGGTCGGCGATCCGGTGAAGGCCAAGAAGATCAGCTGACACCTTGCTCGCCGAATATGGTGCCTATGTGCAGCCGATCAACTACCCCACCGTCCCGCGCGGCACAGAACGCCTGCGCTTCACGCCGGGGCCGCAGCATACGCAAGCGATGATGCGTGCGTTGACTGATGCCTTGGTCGAGATTTGGGGACGGATGGAATTGAGGATGGCCGCTTAATATGTCGCAGCTGTCGCGCCGTAATGTGATTGCTGCTATGGTTGTAGTGCCATTGGTTCAGGCGTGTTCAAAAGAAACCCATATTACCGTTTATCGCGATCCCGATTGCGGCTGTTGTGACAAATGGACGCAACACCTCCGGGCTAGCTTTGGTGCTAAAATTGAAGTCATCGATCAGCCAGACAGAAGCGCATTATATCAAAAGAACGGAATGCCGCTAAATTTGGCATCATGCCATACGGCAGTGGCGGATGGATTGGCGTTTGAAGGCCATGTACCGGCGGCAGATATCGCGCGTTTTTTGAAAGACAGACCGGCGGGCTATAAAGGCCTTGCCGTTCCGGGCATGCCCAACGGGTCGCCGGGAATGGAAGGGCCAGAACCACCAGATCATTTTTCCGTCATTGCCTTTGGCAACGGTTTTACGACGGAATATGCAACCTACTAGGGTTCGCACCCTAGCCCTTTTTCCCATAGGCCAAGGGTAAGGTGAGTATGGCGCGCAAGCCACCCAACGGCGATTTGGCCAAGGCGATGCTTCCCCGGTAATGCAGGGCCAGATCACGAACAATCGACAGGCCTAGCCCGGTCCCCATCTCAGATCGATCAAGCCTTTCTCCCACCTCAAGCACCTTTTCATATGAATCCGGATCGATGCCGATGCCATCGTCGTCAACGTGGATTATGACGTGATGCGCCGAAGCCTCCCACGAAACTATCACTTTGGACTTTGCCCATTTACAAGCATTGTCGATCAGGTTCGACGTCATTTCTTCCAAGTCTACCGGTTCCGCGCTTACCTCGGCATCAGGAAACTGGCCCATGCAGATTGAAATATCTGTTTGCCGATGCAGCCTTTTCATTGCCTCCAGAACGGGTCGTATCGTTTTTTCAATAGAGGATCGTTGACCGGGAAGGCGGGCGATTGCGGCCATTCGCGCGCGCGTCGTATAAAAATCGATATAGCGCTGCATTTGTTGGCACCCTTGCAAAAATACTTGAGCGCTTTTTTTGTCCCCTTTCTGGGAAACCGTCTGGGCTTCATCCATCATGATGGCGAGCGGTGTTCGCAGGCCATGCGCCAAATTGCCCGCTTGTACCCGCGCGGACTGAACCATGTCGGTATTGGCGTCGAGAAGCTGGTTAAGGTCGGAGACTAACGGTTCTATTTCCGATGGATATTGTCCAGAAAGATGGGCTGCATTCCCGAGCCGAATATCGCCAATGGCACGCTTCATCCTTTGTAGAGGACGCAAACTAAAATTTATCTGGATCGCTCCCAGGATCACCATGATAAGTGCGAACCCCGAAAGCGAATAGAAAAGCGGACGATCAATTTCGGCCAACACCATATCCATTTCCCGTTTGTCGGTTGCAATCAGGAGCCGGAGTGGCGGTTTGTCTTTTTGCGGGAAACGTAACATGCCATATTCCAGCATGTCTCCGCTCGATCCTTTGACGATCTTCCATTCCGGCTTGGTGTCGATTGCCAAACCCGCCACCAGATTTGCAGCGCCGAGGGAGGGAGATCGGATTGTTTGAAATCCATCGCGATCAACCTGCCAATAAAACCCGGATTTTTCCGGAATGAACCGCGGGTCCGAAAGCCTGCGTAGCAAAAAAGGTTGGCCGCCTTCATCGGTCGAAGTGAGCGCGGCGAGCTCTTCTATGTGCACTTCCATTTCTTCATGGAAGCCTTCGACAACATAGTCCCTGACCAGTTTGGATACCAATGTGCCGGTTATCAGCAGTCCGCTGCCGATCCAAAGCACTGTCGCCAAAATGAAGCGGGTGCGAAGGCTTTTCAGATCTATCTTCATCGTTCGAATCGATACCCTAATCCCCGGATCGTTGTAATGGCTGATTTTCCGACTTTGCGCCTGAGGCGACCGATATGCACTTCGATAGTATTCAAATCGCGCTCATCTGCCATAGGATATAGATGGTCCAATATCTCGGTTTGAGCAAGGATGTGCCCCGCCCTGAGTAGAAACAGGTGCAAAAGCCGGAATTCCATTTGTGTGAGTTCGATCAGTTCTCCTTCGCACCACACCATTCTGGCTGCGGGATCCATCTCGACATAGCCTGCACCGAGCTTAGAACGGTTTTGACCTGCCGCCCGCCGGACAAGCGCATTTATGCGCGCTAGTAACTCCTCGCCACGAACGGGTTTGACGACAAAATCGTCGGCACCGACGTTCAGGCCTTCCACTTTTTCCTGCCAAGTCCCGCGGGCCGATAATATCAAAATGGGGGTGTCAAAGCCAAGCTGACGCCAGCGTTTGATGAAGTCTATGCCACTTATCCCCGGCAAACCAAGATCAACAACAATCGCCGCCCATTTCTCAGGATCGGGAAGGTCAAATGCGGTTTCCGCGTTATTGACGATTTCAACGACGAACCCGCCATTGCCGATTCGCTCGGCAAGTCGTCTGCCGAGTTCGACCTCGTCTTCGATTACCAAAATTCGCATTTTTATTACCCCCGCTGCGTCTAATGTGCACCAAAGCTGACGCCAAACTGACAGCGCGTTAGATTTTTTTACAAATGGCTGTTTGCAGATGCTTTTGTCAGCTTCAATGCAGAATGCGCTGTTAACTATGCGCTTAGTTATAGCCAAGCCGGTAAGGCATGTTCAGCCTCAGATATCGGTAAAACTTCCTTGAAAGTTGTCACGAAGCTGACATCAAGATAAACTGAAACTGCTACTATAGCTTTTGTGCGTTTATCTTTGCCGTGAAGATACAATCCACTTTTTCACTGGGATTTATCGCCCGACTCGCACATCGATTCGGTGTCTTGTCGTTAAAACCTAAATTGAATCGTTGGTCTCAACCCCGTAAAACTGTCCGGATTTGAAACAGTTTTACAATCAGACACCCGCAATTTTTCCATATAAATTCCTGTAAAAAAACAGATTTACATATGTTTACGCCGTTTGGCATATGCTCTTGGTTAATGCCAATTGCACCTTCTTCGTCGCGGCTGTAAAAAGTAGTCAATCGAGAGGGCTCGTCAAAAAAACAATATTCGGGTCGCTGATATTCCTGATCGAGACATTTAACTTGTAACACTGCGGGGGCTTGGGGCTTCCCGTTGACAGGGGGCTATTATGTACAGTTCAGCACTTAAACCATTCGTTTTTAACGCCGGTGACCTTGATTTTATCCTGAGTCAGATCAATTTCCGCCCGCTGTTTGACGCGGACGGCAACGCGATCATCAACTGGAACGGTACCGGTGCCATCTTTGATGGGCACGGAAATCCGATTTGGGACGGCTATAGTGATTTGCTGGACGCAAATGGCGTTACGCTTTGGGACAATGTCGATGGCGATGCTGTCCTGACGGTGCCCGAAAGCGCGGCTGCCGCGCTCGTCGCCCTTGACCTGTTTGGACCATCCTATCCGTCGGCGACATCATCCTATGGTTTGCGCGATGTGACCGGGTTGAATAACAACCTTAACCTGATCAATTCCACCTACGCGACTGTCGATCAGCCATTTTTGCGGACCGTTGCCGCGCAATATGCGGAAAACAGCCACGGCCACGTTTATGTGGGCGGCGAAGCTGGTTTCGAGACGGGCGTCGATCAAAATGGCGCTCCGACCTATGCGGACGCCTATTGGGCGAACAGCGCCTTTGCCAATGCCTTTGGCGGAGCCTCGTGGCTTTGCCAGCACCGGCCTTGGCACTGCCACCACAAATTATTCCATCACGCAGGATCTGAGCGACCCGGAAAACCCGGTGATCTTACAAGACAATGTGGTGGATTATACGCCGCGCATGATCAGCCTGCTGACGACCACAGGTGGCGTGACGTTCCAGCTCGATGGCAACAATCATATCGACTACACCAACGGCGTGGCATCGGTCACCGATTGGGGCATGTTGCAAACGCTGGGTATCCAGGATGCACAGGCACGCTTTGCCGGAACGCCCGGTGAAGGCGAATATTTCATCGGCGCACAGAATCCCGGCGTGTCACCCACCAATGGCTGGTTCACTTTGTTCGGCCAATTCTTTGATCATGGCCTCGATTTCATTGATAAGGGCGGTCAGGGCAAATCGATCAAAATCGCATTTGCAGCCGACGATCCACTCTTTGGTGTCGCAGGACCCGACGGACGTCCGGCAACCGCGATCACCATTGCGCGCGCCAGCATTTCGGGCTTTGATGCCAACGGCAATCCCGAATATCTCAACCATACCTCACCCTTTATCGACCAAAGCCAAACCTATGGCAGCAGTGATGCCATCACCGAATTGCTGCGTGAGTGGGTGATCGATCCGGTAACCGGGCAATGGACTGCGGGCATGAACCTGCTCAACGGCCATACGCTTGCCACGCAGTGGACGAAGCCCGATGGTACTTTGACCAACGAAACGCTGCCCACGCTTAACGAAATCCGCGTGCATCTGTTGGAAACGGGTCGTGCAGACCTGACGTGGAGCGATGTCTTCAACTATAATCGGTAGCGATCAAGCGCTGATTCTCGATATGAATCCCCGCTTTGACGATGTGCATTTGCTGAAGGGCGATGCCAATCAGGATGCAGCCGTCCAAGCCGCAGTCGACTTTCTCGGCAACGTCAATAATGGCGCAATCCGCGGCGAAACTTCGGTCGGTGCAGGCGATGGCGACAGTTTCGCGCTTTCCGGCGGCACGCTGACCTTGGTCCTCGGAACGGCGCTTGGCCCCGTACTCCGGCTGGAACCTACACCGGTGCCAATGCGCTGATGCTTTGGGTGAATTTCGCGAATTTCAGCGTGATGGATACCTCGGCAATCGGCAATACCACCACGGGAGCCGTCGGCGACGCGGTGGGCGAATTGTTGCTCGCCTCTGTTGGCGATCACTATATTGCTGGCGATGGCCGCGTGAACGAGAATTTCGGTCTCACCACCGTCCATCACGTGTTCCATGAAGAGCATAATTTCCAGATCGAAAATCTGAAAAGTGCGATCTATCTGGAGGCCGATTCGCGCAACGGCGCGATGGCCGATGGCCAATATGATGCCGAATATATGAAGCAGTTCCAGCAATGGGATGCAGCAGGCGTCACGTGGAATGCCGCAACGGGCAATTATGAAAATGGCTCCGGTGCGATTGCGTGGGATATGAATGTCATGTTCCAAGCGGCGAAACTGACCGTGGAAATGGAATATCAGCATGTTGCGATTGACCAATATGCCCGCACGGTTACGCCCGACATCAAGGAATTTGTTGGCTACACAAACAGTGAAAACCCGACAGTCAGCCTTGAATATGCACAGTCGATTTTCCGCTTTGGCCACTCGCAATTGCGCGAAACGCTGGACACTATCGATCCCGATCATGGCCTGACTGGTAAGATCACCGGCTATGCTCTGAAGCTCGCTTTCCTCAATCCTGATGAATTTGCGAATCTTGGCCCGGCAGCAATTGCCCTTGGCATGACCCATCAGCAAGGCAATGAAATCGACGAATTCATTACGCCTGCGCTGAACCAGGGCTTGCTCGGACTTCCGCTCGATTTGGCGGCGATCAACATCGCCCGTGGTCGTGATGTGGGAATTCCGGCGCTCAACGAATTCCGCACGGCTGTGGGCCTTGAAGCCTATACCGGTTGGACCGATTTTGGTGCCAACATGGGCCATCCGGACAATCTGGTGAACTTCATTGCCGCCTATTCGTTTGACGGGGACGCAGCCAAAGCGGCAGCCATTCTCGCCCTGAACGAAGGTACCTATGCTGACACTGCCGAAGCAGTCTCGTTGGCCCTCAGCCTTGGCCTTGTCCAAGACGCAATGTCCGACGCGGAATTCGAAGCCTATGCGTCTGATTACGCTTTCAACTTCATGAATGGCGGAGATCGCGGCGTCGACATGATCGACACCTGGCTCGGCGGTTTGGCCGAAGTTCATGTGACCGGCGGTTTGCTGGGTGAAACCTTCAACCTGGTCTTTGTTGACCAGATGGAGCGCCTGCAGGATGGTGATCGTTTCTACTATCTCTACCGTTTGGTGAACCAGCAGTTTGCCGATGAAATCGGTGGCGGCCAGTTCAAGGATATTATCGAACGCAACACCGGCCTTACCCATATGGGCGGCAGCGCCTTCTCCTATAATGATCAATATTATGATCTTGGGGCGATATGCGGACGCAACCAACACCGTCAACAACAACCATAAATATGGTGCGCTGATCGATGCTGTTGGCAATACCAAGGGTATCTACTCCGATGGCGGCAACACGCAAAGCCGTGATGGACTGACGATCAATGTCCGTATTACCGATCCGGTGACGGGTTTGGTTTCGACCAAGCAGTTCATTCGCGACACGCGCGTTGTCGATCCGAATGCACCCAATGGCGGCCTTGGAATCGATGGCACAGACAATTCGGGCGCAGAATCGACCGAAGTCATTGTCGGCACCAAATATGATGACTTCATCTATGCCCGCGGCGGTGATGACACCGTTTATGGCGATGGCGGCAACGATATCATCTACGGCGGTAACGGCATTGACCGTCTATATGGCGGCGATGGCAAGGATCGGATCATCGGCGGCGACGGTGCTGAATTGGCCGACGGCGGCGCAGGCGATGACTATATCGCAGGCGACTCCAGTGCCACGGCAGCAGCAGGTGTCGATCAGCTGATGGGCGGCATGGGTAACGATGAAATCCATGGCGGTATCGGTATTGATAAACTTGCAGGCGGCGGCGGCGATGACCGCATCTATGGCGAAGGCGAAACCGATCCGTTCACCCATGGTGGCGACGGCAACGACTTTATCGATGGCGGTATCACCGGCGACAATCTCTATGGCGATAATGGCGACGACGTGATCGTTGGCGGCGCGGATCAGGACATCCTGTACGGCGGCGACGGCGACGACATATTGCGTCCGGGCAATCCATCGCAAGCACTTGGCGGTGGACCCGACGAAGTCTTGGGCGGCGACGGCGTCACCGATACCGGCTTTGACATGATCGATTTCTCGGACAATGTCGCGTCGGCCAATGGTGTTGCGTTTGATTTGCTCAATCAGTCCAATCCGCAGGTGCAGATTGATGGTACAACGCCGGTTCCTGCATCCACCCAGATCGAAGGCGTCACCGGATCGGTCAGCAATGATACGCTGATTGGCGATGCCAACGACAACTGGTTGATTGGCGGTACCGGCAGTGACAAGTTCACCGGCGGCGCAGGCGATGACATCATCATCGGCGGTTCCATGCGGCTCGACGAAGTCATTGGCAAATATCAGACAGCCTACACCCACAATAATAACAACGATAACGGCAACAACCTGCATGCAGAGTTGCGCGATCTGTTCGATGTTAACGGGGACGCTATCGCTGTTTGGGATGGAACTGGAGCGATCTATACATCAGCGAACGTGCAATTGTGGGATGGCGTTTTCGATGCCGAAACCCCCGACGCAGCAGCAGCAATCGATCAGTTTGCCTATTATACGCAAGAACAGATGGACTGGCTGTATCAAGGCGCATCGAACCGCGTGGCATGGGATGATACGCTCGACAACAGCGGGCTGATTGATGCCACTAATGCACAATTGGGAAGCACCTACGAAAAGCATTTCACCGAAATGCTGCGGACCAAGATGTTCCAGGACATCAAGCTGGGTGACGGTGGCGCAGATGCTGCGGGCATTGACACCATGCTGCTGACCGGAAGTCCGAACGACTATACCATCGAACAGGTGGTATACGCCGGACATAATGTACTGCGGATTACCAGTGCAGCCACCGGAAGCGATCTGGTTGCGGATGTGGAGAAATTCCAGTTTGGTGAAGGTGCGACCGCTTTGGTCTTTACCTACGCCGAAATGGTCAATCCGCCTGTGATCAGCGTCAGCGATGTGACCGTGGCCGAAGGCGACGTGGGAACGGCCAATGCGGTCTTCACCGTTTCGCTCGACCACATCTACCCGCATGACGTTACCGTTACCTATGCAACCGCAGACGGAACGGCGACGGCAGGTGGCGATTATGTTGCTGCAACTGGAACCGTCACGATCCTAGCGGGGCAATTGTCGGCAACGGTGACGACGACTGGTCAATGGCGACTTGTCCTATGAAGGCGATGAAACCTTCACGCTGAACCTGTCGGCACCCACCAATGGGGCAACGCTTGGCGATGCCCAGGGCGAAGCAACCATCGACGACGGGGCTGATGCACCGCCAACAATGTCGGTGGCTGATGTTACGGTGGTAGAAGGCACCGGAGGCACCAGTTTTGCGGTGGTTACCGTGGCACTTAATGTGGCTTCTGGTTTGCCAGTCACGGTAAACTACACATTGGCAGACGGCACTGCGTTGGCATCGGTTGATTATGACAACACCGCAGGAACCGTTATCATTCCCGCCAACACGACCAGTGTTTCGTTCATGGTTCCGGTTTCGACCGACGCCCTTTACGAAAATGCCGAGAGTTTTGGCGTGACGGTAACCAGTGTCGATACGCTGAATCCTTCGGCGTCTGCCACGGTCACGATCACCGATGATGATGCGAAACCAGCTCTTAGCGTTGATAGCGTAAGCGTCGATGAAGGCGGCAACGCTACCATCACGATCACGCTCGATGTGGCGGCTGGCAAAGATATTGTCGTCGACTATGCGGCTGTGGACGGAACGGCGGTTTCGCCGGACGACTATACGCTCGCCGCGGGTTCGTTGACCATTCCAGCTGGATCGACAACGGCAACGTTGGTGATCAATGCGACGCAGGATGCGGTGTTTGAAGGGATTGAAACCTATTCGGTCAACTTCAGCAGTGCTGACACATTGAACAGCGCGGCTTCGACGGCGTCGATCACCATCGATCCGGCGGATATGATGCCAGAAGTGTCGATCTCTGATCCGGTTGCGGTAACCGAAGGTGGCGCACCAGCGCTGGTCTTCACGGTCAGCCTGAACACCGCTTCGGGCGTTCCGGTAACTCTCGATTTCGCAACGGCGGACGGCACCGCAACCTCAGGAGCGGATTACACCGCTACAGCAGGTTCGCTGACCTTCGCACCGGGCGAAACAACCAAAACCATCACCGTTCCGGTACTCAATGATGCGCTTTATGAGCCAACGGCGGAAACGCTGACGGTTTCACTCAGCAATGTTGTTGATGCAACGGTTGCAGCGGCTTCGGCAACGGGAACGATCAATGACGATGAACCGATGCCGTCGCTTTCGGTTACGGGGGCAACCGTGACGGAGGGCAATGCGGGAACGACCAATTTGGTCTTTACCGTGTCGCTCTCCGGCGCTTCGGCGGCGGCTGTGACAGTCGATTTTGCCACAGCAGATGGTACGGCAACCGTTGCCAATAATGACTATCTGGCACAATCGGGTTCGCTGACTTTCGCTCCGGGTGTTGTTAGCCAAACGGTTACGGTTTCGGTCAATGGCGACATTCAGCTTGAAGCCAATGAAACCGTATCGCTTGCCCTTTCCAATGCGGTTGGTGCGAGCGATCGGAGCATCGGCTGACGGAACCATCACCAATGACGACACCTATAATCAGGTGGTCGGAACGGCGGGTCCCGATATGCTCGTCGGCAGTGCAAATCCTGACAATATGACAGGACTTGCCGGCAACGACAATCTGGCCAGCAGCCCAGGCAGCGACATCCTTGATGGCGGTGCTGATGTCGATACCGCCAACTATAGCGGTGCTACAGGAGGCGTTTTGGTGAACCTCGGGGTCACCAGCGGTGCCAACGGAACGACCAACACAGCGCGCGAAACCGCCCAAATCACGGGTACGGTAACAAGTGCTTCGGCCGTTGTTTCAACAGACAGCCTGATTGCTATCGAGAATGCCATCGGTTCGGCCTTTGGTGATCGGTTGGTCGGTTCAGGGGGCAACAATGTTTTCGCTCCCGGGGCTGGTGCTGACTGGATTCTCGGACAGGCCGGCATCGACACGATCGACTATTCAAGCGCGGCAGGCGGGGTGCATGTCAACATGCCTTCCAACTGGGTGCATGAAACAGCGTTGACGTCTGGAACGGTTACAGCGGCCACCGCTTGGACGACAACGGATAACCTGAGCGGTATCGAAAATGTGATGGGCTCGGCCTATGGCGATTACATTCAGGCGAATGGAAGCAACAACGTCATCGACGGCGGCAACGGAAACGACAATATCCAGGCGGGTGGTGGCGATGACGTTGTCAGGCAATCCAGCACCGGCGGACGTGACTTTATCAACGGCGGCGGAAACGGTTTTGTTGGCGATACGTTCGAATTGGTGGGTGATGCCTCGGCATGAGAACTTCGTTATCTACACAAGAACAGCAGCGATTGCCGCAGGCTTTGGCATGGGATTGAATGCGGCGACGCAAATTGTGATCACACGCCAAGTGGTGCCGGACCAATATCCGTGATTTCCGAATTGACGGGAATTGAGGAAATCAAGGTTCTGACATCGTCTGACGCTGTGGGAGCACTTGCGGTAGCAATGCAAACAACCCTACACCAGGCAGCACCACAAATGTGGTTACCAGCGGGGACACGATCAGTGTGGTGGGTGACTTCACGACGACGAGTTTGCGTTACAATACGATTACCGTCGAGGGCAGCACAGCTTTGGATACAGTGGACATCTCTGGCCTTACCTCGGCGCATCGTGTGGTATTCAATACCAACGGGGGTGGCGACACCATCGTCGGTCCGGTTCGTCCGCAGGATGTTGTGAACGGGGCGACAGACGTCGATCAGGTAACCCCTGATACGACAACCCAGCTGCCAGCTTCGTCGGACTTGTGGTCGTGGCTTGGTTCGTGGGGGAGTGAAGCCGCGACCGGTGCGTCTGCGAAGTCCGATTATGTCTCTGTGCTGCGCCCCGAAACCGGGACCGGGGTGAATTCGAAAATGGGCGTGGATGCGGCGAAACCTGTCGCACTCGACTATCCCGTCTACGAAGATTTGGCACCTCTTGTCTCGTAAAGCAGGGTCAACACTATCGAGCCTCCTTAATTCCGAACAGAGTCCGATCAATAATACCCACCATATTGATAAAATGCTCAACGATGACGATCATGAGCAATCCTTTGGCACCATGATAACAGTGGTCACTGGATCCCATAATTCGCATGTATGAAAGTCTGGCGCGGTGCAGCACCGCGTCAGCTTTCAGGTTTAAGTGCCTAATATTATGGATACGGGGGTTCCAATGGAATATTTGACGCGAAGGCTTCCTGCTCCGCTTGCGGACGCGATAAAGGAATGCAAAAGTTACCTGATTTCCAGCGCCGCGTTCAGCGCGTTGGTGAACATATTGTTCCTCGCACCAACACTTTACATGATGCAGGTCTATGATCGCGTGGTTCCAACCGGCGGCATCGCGACATTGCTGTGGCTGACCGTACTGCTGGGAGTTGCGCTCGCGGTATTGACCAAATTGGAAGGGACACGGTCGCGGCTGATGATTCGGGCATCGTTGCGATTGAACGACATATTGGCCGGAAAGATCCTCAACCGCATTTTGTCGCGTGACAAATCGCCCGGCGATAACGCCACGGTGGGGCAGGCCATGCGGGAATTCGATTCGATCCGACAGGCCATGGTGGGGCCGGGCGCGATGGCGCTATTCGACGCTCCGTGGACACCGCTGTATCTTTTGGTTGCCTTCATGTTGCACCCCATTTTGGGCATGCTGATCATTGCCGGCGGCGCGGTGCTTATTGTGCTGGCTTTCCTGAACGAACGATCCGTACGCGACGGGCTGGGGCAATCGCATCAGGCTTCGGCGCGTGCTTATGCGGCGCAAGATGTAATCGGCGCCCAGTCTGAAATCGTGCGGGTTCTTGGGATGCGGCGCGCGATGATCAACAAGCAGCTGGTCCAGCGTAATGAAGGACTGCGTTTGTCGGCGTTGGCCCAATTGAAAGCAACCGGCTCCAATTCCAACGTCAAATTTGTGCGAATGTTGCTTCAGTCACTGGCACTTGGCGCTGCCGCATGGCTAGCCGTTGGTGGCCACATTTCATCCGGCGCGATTATCGCAGGCTCTGTCCTTTTGAGCCGGGCTTTGCAGCCAATCGAGCAGTTGGTCGGTGCATGGCCGCAACTGGTCCAAGCGCGACAATCGATAAAGCAATTGGCCGAAATGTTCGAAAAGGACGATTCCTCAGCCAAGCCAAAAATGATTTTGCCCGACCCCGAAGGCGATCTCACTCTGTCGGGAATTGCGCTGCGTAATGCGGATCATAGTGCCTATATCCTTCGCGGGATAAATTTTAATGTAAAGCCCGGCGAAATATTGGGCATATTAGGTGCATCCGGATCCGGAAAATCGACATTGGCGCGGATTGCGAGCGGTGCCATTGCTCCGGATGTCGGCGAAGTCCGCATTGATGGTGCGGAATATGAAAGCTGGGACCCCGATCAATTGGCGCGCCACGTTGGCTATCTGCCACAAGAATGCGGACTGCTTCCGGGATCGGTTCTCGAAAACATCTCCCGCTTTTCCGCAGAAAATGGCGAAACCGCAGAACTGGTTGCTGGCAGGGCCGTGAAAGCGGCAAAGCTTGCCGGCATCCATGAACTTATTTTGCAACTCCCTGAAGGCTATGCCACGCTAATCGGCGCAAATGGTCACCGGTTGTCAGGTGGACAGACACAAAGGGTTGCCATGGCGCGGGCCCTTTATGGCGATCCTAAACTGCTTATTCTCGACGAACCAAATTCCGCCCTTGATGCAGCGGGCGAACAAGCACTGGTTCGGATGATGGAAGCGGCAAAATTGCAAAAGCAGGCAATTGTACTTATTTCGCACAAGCCGCAATTGCTCGGCATGGCGGATTGGCTGGTCGTCTTATCTGAAGGGACCATATCGGCGCAGGGGCCCCGTGACGAAATTATCGCGGCACTCCAGAAAGCGGCAGATAGAAACAATGTCGTTGAAATGAAGCAGGTCTAATCCGATGAACGAACCCGCAACGGTATCCTCGGTTGAGGAAAGTCTGGAAGACCTGCTTTCGCCGAAGCAGGAAATGCGTAAGGGTTGGCTTATTGCCGGGCTGTTCTTTGTAGGACTTCTGGGCTGGGCAGCCATTACGCCGCTCGACGCCGGGGCAATGGCACAGGGCGTCGTTGCGGTTTCGGGGAACCGCCAAGCAGTTCAACACCGCGATGGCGGGATCGTCACAGCCATAGACGTTATCGAAGGCAAGCTCGTCAAAAAGGGGGATTTGCTGGTTACAATTTCTGCGTCCGAACAGGTGGCCGCAGAAAAGGGCATGGCAGGTGAAGTCGCCAATTTGCTGGCCATGCGCTCTCGATTGGAAGCGGAACGCGATGGACGCCCGTCGATCAGCAAGCCCGCAGAGTTTGAAGCAATGACCCAGCAAGATCTCGCTTTGGCTGAAGAGGCATTTCAAGGACAAAAGTCGTTATTTGTAGCCCGCAGAAGTTCGATTGCTGCACAACGCAACATCATCGGCCAACAAATCCAGCAGCATAGCGCGCAGATCGGTTCCTTCGAGCACCAACGCGACGCCAATCGCAGGCAACAGTCGCTGATCGGCGAGGAACTCGGCGGGATGAAAGAGCTGGAAGCACGTGGCTTTGTTGCGAAAAACAAAATCCGGGCGATGGAACGCGAAGCGGCGCGCCTGGATGGAGATTTCGGAGCCTATGGTTCGGAAATTGCGCGCTCATCCGAGGCAATCGGGGAAGCGCGCCTCCAATCGGTTTCGATTAACCGGCAGGTTGTTGAACAGGCAGCAACCCAATTGCGTGAAGTACAAGTGCGGCTCGATGAGTTGCTTCCAAAACTGTCGGCTATTCGAGAACAGCTAAAAGCCTCCATGCTTCGCGCGCCTGCCACCGGAAAAGTTGTCGGCCTCAATGTGTTCACCGTTGGCGGTGTCGTCGGGCCAGGTGAAAAATTGATGGAAATCGTCCCCATCCACCGCGCGCTCGTCGTTGAGGCAAAGGCATCACCAAATGATGCGGATGACATCAAAATCGGAATGGAAACCCAGGTCAGGTTTAGCGCCTTGCAGGAGAAGAACATTCCAATTCTATTCGGCAAGGTCGCCAAAATCTCGGCCGACAGCCTTGAGGACACCCGAACGGGCGAGCGGTTTTTCATGGTTGAAGTGGTCGTACCGCCCAAAGAAATCGACAAAATCCGCGGCGTTCGCAGGGAAGTGGCGTTGAAGGCAGGTTTGCCCGCCGAAGTGATGATCCCGTTGCGTAAGCGAACGGCGTTGCAATATCTAATCGAACCTCTCACGCAAATGCTATGGCGAACGGGTCGCGAGCATTGACGTGCGGGTGCTACCCACTTCGATACCCAGTGACCCACACATGGTCGGGGTGGGTAGCATTTTTCGGTTATAATCCAAAATTCAAGTAGGAAAGACGCGGGTTCACAGCCTGCTGAATGTGCAATGCCGTAGGCAAGCTTTGGCCGGAAACGAACGGACGGTTCACGGATCGGCAAGGGGCTATCTTGAACATTCTCCAAAGACAATTTCGACAAAAAAGGCCAGACCGCAGTGCAGTCCGGCCAGTTATTGCGACCCGCAAGCTTTGGCAGCTCAATTGGAGTATCAGATGTAACAATACGTTGTCGTAAGCCTGACAATATTGAAAAATATTGGATATAATCCTCCACTTAGCGCAGGCTGGCCTCGTATTATCGCATTCAACCCAGCGGGTGCCGAATATCACGAAGGCATTATTCAGAAATCCAAAGATTATGACTGTCGATTCGCAATTTTGTGATGGCGCGCACGGCATCGGTCCGCGCGATGACTTCGGCGCGAAAGGCATCCTGCGTCTGGCGCTCTGCGAGTAGAAGATCCGACAGGTCAATCGCTCCCAGATCAAAACCTCGTCTGAGTTTTAGGACGGCGGCGACCTGGGCCGCTACGGCATCGCGACTGCGCCGCCACACCGTCCAACTTGCCTCTGCCCGTGCAAGATCGCTGTTCGCCATTTCGTTGACGTCGAAACGGACCGCCCCAAGCTGGGCATTTACAGCAGCAGCCTCTGCGCCCATCCGGTCGGCTTGGGCTTGACGATGGCCGCCCCCGATTGGCATCGAGACCACCAATCCCGCACCGCGTTCCGCCCCGTCCCGTTCGCTGAATAGCCGAAGGCCAAGCGTAGGGTCTGGCAGCCGATCCTTGAGTGGCCCGTTCGGCAAGAGTCGATGCGCGTTTCGCCTCTGCTTCGGCGGCGGCAATTTCGTGACTCCGCAAAACCACTTGATCGCGCATGATGGCAAAGCCAGTGGGAGGGCTTTCAGGCAGCGGCAATTCATCGGCCAAATCGGGCAAGGGGAGCAATGGAAATTGCGCCTTCAGCCTTGCACGGGCAAGACTGGCACGTCCCTGCGATTGTGCAGCGGCCAAACGCGCAGCGCCAAGGGCCGCTTCGGCCTGGTCAGCCTCTAATCGCGCAGCATCGCGCAAAGCCACACGGCGACGCACGCTCTCCTGCGCTGCGTCGAGATTGGTTACGGCTTGCTCATCTATTTGCGATTCTCCACTCGCGCCCAACCAATCCCACCACAATTCTGCCAGCAACAAGGCCGTCTGGTGCTTTGCATCTTCCCAATGATTCTCGGCGGCAGCAACGCCAAACGCGCCCGCATGGATATCCAAGCGGGCCTTGCCAGGCAATCTGAAGGGCCTGCTGAGGGTCGCGTCATATTCATTGTAAGTTCCCTCACGCGCAACCGAACGACGAATGTAGCTACCCGAAACTCCAAATTCATAGGGGCCAGCCTTTAACGCACGTTCTTCGGCGCGTGCGACTTCGATGCGCGCCTTGGCGGCTTCAACCAGCGGATGCCCATCCAATGCTGTTTGCACCGACGGTTCGTCAGGAAACCCGGGATCGGCATAGGTGGGTGTCGCTGAAAGCAGCAATAATGCGGTAAGGTGCTTTTTCATTCGGGCGCTCCGGACGCGTTGGCAAGGGCATCGGCGGCACGTTCAGATTTGCTTTCCCCGAACCGTTCATAAAGCATCGGAAGCAGGAAAAGCGTAAGCAAGGTAGAACTGACCAAGCCACCAATAACGACAATGGCCAATGGTTTCTGGATTTCCGACCCCGGACCACTTGCAAAGAGCAAGGGTACCAATCCGAATGCCGCAATGCTTGCGGTCATCAAAACCGGGCGCAACCGGCGTTCGGCACCTAGACGGACAGCTTGTGCCAGCGGCACGCCTCCCTGTCGCAATTGCCGGAAATAACTGACCATCACCAAGCCGTTAAGCACAGCAATACCCAGCAACGCGATGAAGCCAACCGATGCCGGGACCGAGAGATATTCGCCCGAAAGCGCCAGCGTGATGATCCCTCCAACGACGGCAAAGGGTATGTTTGCGATGATCAGCACAGCCGAGCGCACTGATTGCAGCGTTGCAAAAAGCACGACGAAGATCAGCAGCAGTGCCACCGGCAGCACAATTAACAGACGTGCCGAGGCACGCTGTTGATTTTCAAACTGGCCACCCCAGACGATCCGATATCCTTGCGGCAGTTTGACATTCTTTGTGATATCCGTCTGTGCTTCACTGACATAGCCGACCAGATCCCGCCCCGACACAAAGGCTTGCACCATCGCGAAACGCGAACCGTTTTCATGTTCCAGTTTAACCGGCCCGGCGATCTGGCCAATCTGCGCCACATCGCTTGCACGCACCAACTGACCCGACGGCGTTCGATACATTTGGTCCGCGAAATTGGCAGGATCAATGCCCTCGCTCGCCGTACCCTTGATCAGGATCGGAATACGTCGATTGCCGTCGGCGACCACACCGGCGCGAACGCCTTCAACGTCGGCGCGCATCATGTCTTGCAGCATATCTACGGGCATCCCGGCGCGGCCTGCGGCAACGCGGTCGATATCAATCTGCAAGTAATCGACGGTATCATTGGCGATGGTCATCGCCTCGGTGGTGCCTTCAATCTTTTGCAAGCGCTGCTGTATTTGACCGGCCAGTCGCGCAAGTTCCTTTACGTCTGGTCCGAACAATTTGATGGCCAGATCACCGCGCGCGCCAGTTAACATTTCAGAAATCCGCATCTCGATAGGCTGGGTGAAACCCGCTTCGATGCCCGGCAAGTCTTCCATCACTTTACGGATTTGATCGTTCAGCCAGTCCTTGTCGGCGACCCGCCATTCGTCTCGGGGTTTCAGCCGCACAAAACTGTCTGTTTCGTTGAGGCTCATCGGATCAAGGCCTAATTCGTCGCTGCCGACGCGGGCAATGATGTCGGTCACTTCGGGGACCTTGGCGAGAATGGCCTTTTGCACCCGCAAATCGCCGGCAACGCTGTGGTTGATGCCGATGCTTGGCAATTTGGTGAGCTGCACCAGCGTAGAGCCTTCGTCCATTGTCGGAAGGAAGGTCTTGCCGGTCACACTATAGGCTATGCCCGCCAGAACCACTGATACAGCTGCAACAGCCATCACGGTTTTTTGATTGGCAAAGGATGCATTGAGCAACTTGCGATACCGGGGGCCGATTTGTCGCATCAGCCATGGCTCATGATGGCCCGGCTTCACTTTAAGCCCGAAATAGGACAGCACCGGTATCAGTGTTAGTGAAAGCAGCAAGGCCGACAGCAACGCAAGGATGATGGTCAACGCGACCGGTGCGAACAGCTTCCCCTCCAACCCTTCGAGCGTCAGCAGCGGCAGGAATACCAACGCGATGATGAGCATCCCCGAGGCAACCGGAGCAACCACTTCGGCCGAAGCGATAAAAACCGCGTGCAACTTTCCCTGTTTTAGATGGGCGGGGTCGGACAGGCGTTCGACAACATTTTCGACCACGACGACTGCGCCGTCCACCAAAATCCCAACAGCAATGGCAAGCCCTCCCAAACTCATCAGGTTGGCGGTCAGTCCGATGGATCGCATCAGGATAAAGGTCAGCAAAGATGCCAACGGCAAAGCAAGGGCAACAATGATCGACGCCCGCACGTCACCCAGAAACAGCAGCAACAACACCACGACCAACAGCGTTGCCTCTATCAGAGCCTTTTCAACAGTGCCCACCGCCCGGCTGATGAGATCGGACCGGTCATAAAATACATCAACATGCATTCCGGCGGGAAGGCTGGGCCGGATTTCTTCCAATCGCGCCTGTACCCCCGCTACAATTTTGCTGGCATCCGCCCCGCGTAAGCCGATCACCAAGCCTTCAACGGCCTCTCCCTTGCCATTTTTGGTGACTGCACCGTAACGTGTCAGATGGCCTGTCTGGATTGTGGCCAGATCACCAACCCGGATAACGGCACCATTTACGGACCGAACAACAACGGCGGACAAATCTTCCAAAGTTTTTATCGCGCCGACAGAACGCACGATCAGGGCTTCCTCACCGACATTGAGGCGGCCCGCGCCGTCGTTGCGGTTGCTGCTTTCGATGGCACTGCCAAGGTCTTCGACCGTCAGGCCTGCCGATGCCAGCGCCAGATTGTCGGGGCGAACTTCGAATGTTTCGACATAGCCGCCAAGCGCGTTAACATCTGCCACACCGGGAACCGTTCGCAGAGCAGGCCGGATCACCCAATCAAGCACGCGCCGCTTTTCTGCCAAGGACTGCGGGCCTTCGAGGGTGAACATATACATATCTGAAAGCGGCGTGGAAATCGGAGCCATGCCACCCGTCACCGTCGCCGGAAGATCGTTCGAGACATTGGCCAGTCGTTCCGCGACCTGACTTCTGGCCCAATAAATGTCGGTGCCATCATTGAAGTCGATGGTAATATCGGCAATGGCGTATTTGGCGACAGAACGCAGCGTGGCCTGATCCGGAATGCCCAGCATTTCCATTTCTATGGGGGTAATAACCCGGCTTTCGACTTCCTCCGGCGTCATGCCCGGGGCTTTCAGGATCAATTTTACCTGTGTCGTGCTGATGTCGGGAAAGGCATCAATTGGCAGATTTACAAAAGACCATCCACCCCATAGCGCCAGCCCGAAAGCAATTGCGAGGACAGCGGTTCGGAAATTCAGTGCGGTTTCCACCAGTCGGCGTAGCACCAATCAAACTCCGCCGATCACGGATTTAATTTCGGTAATCCCCGAAATGGCGACATGTTCGCCAGAGCTGAGGCCCGATGACAGGAACAACTGGCCATTGGCTCTGCCCGCGACAATAACAGGGCGGATAGCGAACCCCTTGCCTGTCCGGACAAACACAACATCGCGTTCGCCGATGCGCGTTAATGCTATGGCGGGAATATTGACGCCATTGTGTTTCATTCCGCCCAAAAGCGAAGCCATCACCAATTTTCCGACCATCAAAGTGGGTGAGGCACCAAGTCTTGCCCGTGCCGGAATAGCGCGATTGGCGGGATCGATAGTTGTGCCAACGGCGACAATTCTGCCGGTTATAATTGAAGCGTCGGGCATCGACACGGCCAATTCCATGCCGGGAAACACGCTGTTGGAAAGGCGTTCGGGTATTTGCAGGTCGAGCATGAGCGATGCGGTGTTCTCGACCAGAAACGGCGCGGTCATGCCATCGACGGGGCCGCCAGCCTGAACGCTCACCACCGCTATCCGTCCCGTTATCGGAGATCGCAATATTGTATCTCCATTGGAACTCGCTCCCGCTTGCGACAGAACTCGGTTTCCTTCGTAAACGTCGACTTGCGCTTGCTGAACGGCGGCGCGCGCTTCATCGGCACGCGAATCTGCAATGATTCCTTCCCGGGCGAGTTGCCCCATGCGCGCGGCGGTCGCTTGTGCCGAACCCAGCCTTGCTTTGGCGCGCGCGAGCTCGGCTCCGAATTGGAGCGGCTCGCGGCTGCGAACTACAGCCAGAGCCTGTCCTTTTTTAACGGCCTGACCTGCAATGACATCGAGCCTGATGACTGTTCCCGCAAACGGCGCGGTAACGGCAACGCGCGCATCGGGAGGCAATGTGACGATCGCCGGCACGGTTCCGATGGGTATTTCGCCGGCGGCCGTGGCCGCGATTGTCTGGATGCCCAGCTTTTTAATTTGATCCGCAGTGATTTCCGTTGGCCCGGCGGTTTGGGGAGCAGCGACAGGGGGCTGCTGGCTGCTCCCCACGACCGCACCTGTACCCGACATCCAGAAACCACCTGCCGCAAAAAGGGCTACTGCAGAAATTATTGTCAGGATCAGATGCTTTCGTTTCATTCAGATGCCTTTCGACGTTTAATCTGACCGAAGGCTGACATTTTGTCAGTGGAACGACAGGCAATCGTGTAAACACGCTTTTCTGCACTTTTAGGGAACGCCTTGATGCGGATATTGCTTGTCGAGGACGATCCTGAACTGGGGCGGCGTTTGTCTGAACGTCTGACAAAGGCGGGCTTTGCTGTCGATTTGGCTGCCTCTGCCGCCCATGCCCGCGACTGGCCCGACATCACAGCGCTTGCCGCTATAATTCTCGATCTGGGTCTGCCCGATGGCGACGGCGCTGATTTGCTCGATTTTTGGCGAAGGAGGGGCGAGACCGTGCCTATCCTAATTTTAACTGCGCGCGGTACTTGGCGAGATAAGGTGGATGGGCTGAACAATGGTGCCGACGATTTCGTCGTTAAGCCTGTCCGGTTTGAAGAATTGATCGCGCGGCTCCATGCCTTGTGGCGGCGTGGCGACGGGCGTACATCAACGGTCTTGACGCAGGGCGCGCTCGCCCTCGATCCGATTGCCAGAACTGCGACACTGGATGGCGAGCCGTTGAGTTTGAGCCGGAAAGAATTCAGCCTTTTGCACCTCCTCGCCCGAAGGCCAGGCCATTTGCATTCACAAAGCGAACTGCTTGAACATCTTTACTCACTCGAATCCGAACGCGATCTCAACGCCATTGAAGCCCAGATCAGCCGGTTGCGGCGCAAGATTGGCAAATCCCGCATCACCACCATTCGCGGTTTTGGATATCGTTTCGACCTATGACCAGTCCGTTCAACAGTCTTCGTGGCCGCTTCCTTTTTGCTGTTCTGCTGTGGGTTTCGCTGGGTACGGTCGCCATTGGATATTCTTCGATCGCGCTTTTTACAAAACATGTCGAAATGCAATTTCACGAAGAATTGGAGGTCCATGTCCGCGAGTTGGCTGATCTGGCCCAGCTTGATTCCAAAGGGCACCTGATGCTTGCTCGCCCATTGTCCGATCCGCGCTACGCGGTGCCACAATCGGGTTTTTATTGGCAGGTGACCAGCGATGATCGGTCCCAGCTAAAATCTGCGTCGATGACAAGCGGCGATCTGGATGCCTCTATCGCACATACTCCTAACATCATACATCGGATTGCCGCCGGTCCAACAGGCCCTACAATTGCCTACGGTTTGCAAAGAATCGTCGAAAATGGAGAAGCACTCCATTTTGTTATCGCTACCGATCAACGGCATCTAGACATTGTTATCGCCGAATTTACGCGCGACCTTACGCTGTGGCTGGCCGTTTTGGCGTGTGCCTTGCTTGCCAGCGGAGTGGGCGTTATCACCTTTGGTTTAAGGCCCTTGTCAAGGCTCGCTAACGCCATTGCCGATTTGCGTAGTGGGCGTTCGGGGATATTGAGCGGCTCCTATCCCGATGAAATCCAACCGGTCATCGCCAACCTGAATTCCTATGCTGAACGCAATGATTCAATTGTGGAGCGTGCGCGGGTACAAGCTGCCAATCTGGCCCATTCGCTCCGCACACCGCTGGCCGTTGTTACCGATGAAGCCGAATGTATGGTTGAAGCAGGCGATACTTCGGGACGGGCAGGCGTATTCCTGGTCGAAACCGAACGTATGCAACGCCAGATTGATTACCATCTTGCCCGCGCCCGATCATCGGGTTCGCGTCAGATTGCGGGTTCCCGTTCCGAATTGGTTGCCACCGTCGCACCTCTTCTGATGGCGATGAAACGGATATATCCGGACAAAAATTTTGTCGCAGCCGAAGACATCGGAAACGCTCCAGCCGTAGCTTGCGATCCTGATGATTTGAACGAAATATTGTCCAACCTGCTTGATAATGCCGGGAAGTGGGCTGCAAGCACGATATGGATAGAGTGGCAGACTGCCGATCAGTCGGTGACAATCCACGTTTGCGATGATGGTCCGGGAATTGCTGATAGCCAGATCGAAGTGGTCTTCGATGTTGGTGTCAGGCTTTGTAACGATGTGCAAGGCACTGGCCTCGGGCTTGCCATCGCTCGCGATATTGCAAGGGATTATGGCCACGACCTGATTTTGGAACAGGGACAAAAAGTCGGCTTATGTGCCAAATTAACGCTCTCAACGGCATAGGGATTTCTGTGAGAAATTCCCGCGCTGGAAATCTTCCCTTCCCGACAGGCCTTCGGACAACATCACCCGGCGCATCTGTGCCTCGCTCAGCAAATTGGAATGATCCATCGACAGTGCCTCCTTGACCCCGCCATTGAATCAACCAATCATACAACTTGCGATCATTTAGTGGGCCCTGACCCTAAACTTACCGTCCCATTTTCTTTGCCCTGCGCCGCTGAACGCTGGAGCCAAAACCGATTGCTTCGCGGTATTTGGCGACGGTTCGCCGAGCGATATCAAAGCCCTTTGCTTTCAGCAAATCGACCAGCGTGTCGTCAGACAAAATGTCGTCTTCGGCTTCGATCAACGTTTTGATCGCCGCTTTCACGGCTTCCGCCGAAGCCCCATCGCCGTCCGAAGAGGCCACCCCGCTGGAGAAGAAATATTTAAGATCAAATGTCCCACGCAGGCAGGCCAGATATTTGTTGCTGGTGGCGCGGCTAACGGTGGATTCGTGCATCTCGATGGCTTCGGCCACTTGGCGCAGGGTGAGGGGTCTTAGCCGCGACACGCCTTCGCGGAAAAAACCGTCCTGCTGTTTCACGATTTCGCTAGCGACCTTCATAATTGTCCGCTGGCGTTGGTCCATTGCTTTGATTAGCCAATTGGCGTCTGCGGTACATTCGGCAAGCCAGTTAGCGGTTGCCTTGTCTGCGCCCGTGCCGCCCAGTTCGGCATAGTAACGGCGGTTGACCAGCAACCGGGGCAGATTGGCGCTGTTGAGCTCGATGGCCCAGCCGGTTCCTTGAGCGGTGATGAAGATGTCTGGAGTTACAGCGACGGCTTCCTCGGTCGATTCAAATTTGAGTCCGGGCTTTGGATCATATCCCCGCAACTCGATCAGCATGTCGTGCAGATCTTCTTCGTCCACCCGGCACAGCCGCTTCAACTGTTCGAACGCGCCCTTGCCAACCAGATCGAGATTGTCGATCAACTTGGCCATACACGGATCATATCGGTCCACCTCTTTGGCCTGGAGCGCGATGCATTCCGACAGGTCCCTGGCGCCGACCCCGGTAGGGTCGAAAGTCTGTAGCCGAAAAAGCGCCTCCTCCAGCTCCGCTTGCGGCACGCCCAGCCGGTAAGCAATCGCCATCAGGTCCGCACCCAGCCAACCGGTAGGCTCGATCACCTCGATCAATTGTTCAACCAACAGCAGTTCGCGGCCCGAACAACTGGCCCCGGCCTGCGTTAAAAGATGGTCGCGAAGTGAAATGTCGTGCGCGGCAAAGCTATCGAAATCGGGGCCGTCGGCGAAGTCTGCTCCGCCCGTGGCGATATGCCATTCATGCCCATCATGCCATCGGCGGAGGCTCCCTGCATCGAGCCAAGTTCGCCCGGTTCGGTTTCGAACTGGCTGTTGGAAAAATCGGTATCGAGCGCCTCGTTTGCCGTGCCGAAATCGCCGTCAGAGATAAGCTCATCGCTGCCCTTATTCTCGGACTGGACGGCGGCTTCGGCCGGTGGCGCTTCGGCCTCTCCGCCATCGCTGCCGCCGAGTTCGAGCAACGGATTGCGCTCCAGCTCCTCGGCAATATAGGCATCGATTTCGAGCGACGACAACGACAGCAATTTGATCGCCTGTTGCAATTGCGGCGTCATCACCAGCGATTGCGACTGGCGGAGATCGAGGCGGGGAGCGAGTGCCATTGGGTTCGGTCACCCTGTCCGGGTTACATCGAAAACCCTTCGCCCAGATACAGGCGACGGACATTGGCATCGGCCACCAAATCTTCGGGAGACCCTGCGAACAGCACTTGGCCATCATAAATGATGCACGCACGATCCACGATATCCAATGTTTCGCGCACATTATGATCGGTGATCAACACGCCAATACCGCGCGTTTTAAGGTCTTTCACCAGATCGCGGATATCCGAGATGGAGATCGGATCAATCCCGGCAAAAGGCTCGTCGAGCAGCATGATCGAAGGGTTGGCCGCGAGCGCACGGGCAATCTCGCAACGCCGCCGCTCCCCGCCCGACAAGGCCATCGCGGCGGATTTCCGCAATTTCTGTAAGCCGAATTCATCGAGCAATTGGTTGAGCCGCGCGTCGCGTGCGTCTTTATTGGGCTCCGACATTTCAAGGACGGCGCTGATATTCTGCTCGACTGTCATCCCCCGAAAAATCGAGGTTTCCTGCGGCAGATAGCCCAAACCCAAGATCGCGCGGCGATACATTGGCAGGCGGGTGATATCCTCGCCATCGAGCATGATCCGCCCCGCATCGGGCTTTACAAGCCCCATGATCGAATAGAAACAGGTGGTCTTGCCTGCGCCATTGGGGCCGAGTAGCCCGACGACCTCGCCCTTTGCCACCGATAGCGAGACGTCAAGCAACACTGCGCGCTTATCATAGCTTTTGGCAATCGAGACGACTGCCAATCCGTCGTGCAAAGCGGCCTCCGTCACCGCGCCTGCAGCGTGTTCGTGCCGCAAATGGCCATCACTGGCGCTATCCATCAAGCTCATGCCCGAAAACCTCTTCATTTCGGCTTTTGCCGTTATTGCCCTCATCTATACCGGCAAAACGGCTAAGGAAAGCTTGCAATGCGGGCAATTGGCAGGATAATTGCTTAAAGTGTTAATGGGCAGGGGGTTTACCCTTGTCGGTAATCCGCAATCACATGCCACAGGCGCGCAATTCTGCTTCATGCCCCTCTTCGCGCCATTCCTCCTGAAGCGCTTCTGCTTCCCATTGCTGCATCGCGGAATGGGCAATGATATGATCGACCCAAGTCTGCCCATTGCCTACATCCAGCCCATAGGTCCGCACACGCCATGCGACTGGAGCGAAGAAAGCGTCAACCGCACTGAAATTCTTGCTTGCCAGAAACGGTCCGCCAAACCGCGCCAGCCCATCTTCCCACAATTCGCGGATGCGCGCGATATTGGCATTGAGAGCATTTGACATCGGGCGCGGCTGCACCCGCACGCCGATATTCATCGTGCAATCATTGCGGAGCGCCGAGAAGCCGGAATGCATTTCACACGCGGCAGTCTGTGCCCATGCGCGGGCGCCGGGATCAACTGGCCAGACGTCGATGTGCCGGTCAGCCAGATAGAGCGCGATCCCCAGCGAATCATGGATCGTCCGCCCGTCGTGCAACAGCACCGGCACCTGCCCCGTGGGAGAAAATGAGCGGAATTCTGAATAATTATCAGGCTTGGTAAATGGCTCGATCCGGTCTTCAAAGGTGATGCCAAGCCCTTTCATCAACAGCCACGGGCGCAGGCTCCAGCTGGAATAGTTCCGGTTTGCTGTGATTAATGTGTAGCTCATGGTTTGCCATAACAAGGCCGGGATAAAGGTGCATCAAAAAGCTTGACATCAACCGTCAAATTTCTCATATTTCTGTTATGACAGAAATTACAGGAAATGTGAGCGAAACGCCATTACCGGTTTCCCGCTTCATCCTGCATTGGGGCGATCTGGGCAGCCAATGGGGTGTGAACCGGTCGGTCGCACAAATCCACGCGTTGCTTTATCTTAGCACAGAGCCGTTGACGGCGGAAGCAATCGCAGACCGATTGAGTATGGCGCGTTCCAATGTTTCCAATTCTATCCGCGAATTGCTGAGCTGGAAACTCATTCACCGCGTGCCGATCATGGGTGATCGCCGCGACTTTTACGCCGCCGAAACCGACGTATGGGAAATCGTCACGCGCATCGCCGAGGGACGTAAGGCGCGCGAAATTGATCCTGCCGAAACTGCGTTGAAGGCCTGTGTCGTCGAAGCGCAAAAGGATCGCAGCATTGATCCGGTTGCGCGCGAGCGGCTGGAAACGATGCTCGAATTCGTCACCACCATGTCGCACTGGCACGATCAGATGATGGCCGTGCCAAAGCCGGTGCTGCTTAAGCTGATCAAAATGGGAAGTGCCGTCACAAAATTTGTCGGCTTCACGGGGAAAGCGAAAGCGCGATAGGGGAATGACAATGGCCAGCGCAATGCAAAAGCCAAACAGCGTGCAGCAGGCGGAGCCGCAAATTCATCTCACGGCATATGACAGCCGCTTCCGCCAATTGGTTTCGAATTCTGCCTGGGCCGAATTGCGTCCCGCTATCCAGCGTCGTTTTAGCAAGCGGCTGCAAGGGAATGAGGTCGCGCTTTACGCAGGACAAATCATTGAAACGCGGCGGAATTTGGCGGGAAAAATGCTCGCTGCGTTTTGTCGCTTCATCGGCTCGCCCTTGCCACTTTATGATGACCGAGAAGTACCCGCCGTCGTCATTGTCAGCGAAGACCGGGAAAGTGGTGGGCAACGCTGGACGCGGATTTACCACCGCCATTTGGGCGCCCCGCAAGTGATTAACAGCGCCAAGGCTTTTTCCGGAAGCACCGGTTTGGAAGAATGGATCGGCGGCGGCCTTGGCATGGCGTTAAAGGTGGAGGCCGCGTCCGACAGGCTGTGTTTTCGTAGCGCACATTATTTCTATGTTTTGCGCGGGCGGCGGTTTCGTTTGCCGCGTTGGATGACACCGGGCGAAACGCTGGTGGTCCACCGCGATTTGGGCGAAGGCCGCTTTGCCTTTGATCTGGAATTGAAACATCCGCTGTTCGGCATACTGATCGCGCAACATGCCATCTTCTGTGATCAATAAGCCGCTTAAAGTCTTGCTGATCGGGGCGAGCGGCGTCTTTGGCTCTCGGCTGGCCGAACGGGCGATTGCCGAGCCAGATGTTGCGCTAACTTTAGCGGGCAGGAACTTGGACAACTTACTGTCGCTGCAGCGGCGACTGGAGAGCAATTATACGCTTCTTCAGATAAACCGAGACACAATCACGGCCGCCGATTTGACCGATTTCGATCTCGTAATTGATGCAGCAGGCCCGTTTCAAAATTCGACCACCGCCGTAATCCAGGCCGCCATCGAAGCCGGAGTCGATTATGTCGATCTCGCCGATGGCCGCGAATTTGTTGCTCAGATTGGGCAATTTGACGATGCCGCGCGGGCAGCGGGCGTTGCCATTATTACTGGGGCCAGTTCGGTTCCCGCGCTGTCTCACGCCGTGATCGATGCTGTCACTGTTGGCTGGAGGGCCATCGATACCATTAAAATCGGTATCTTTCCCGGCAATCGTGCACCGCGCGGACTGGCCGTGGTCAAAGCGATCTTATCCTATGCAGGAAAGCCGGTTCGGGTGTTTCTCGACGGTGCATGGCATAGTCTGCCCGCTTGGGGGCACACGCACCGTTGGCCAATTGCGATGGTCGGCAAGCGCTGGGCGAGTATTTGCGACACGCCCGATTTGGACTTGCTGGTGGCGCGCTATAATCCGCGCAGATCGGCAGAGTTTTTTGCCGGATTGGAACTGGGCTTGCTCCATCTGGGGCTGGCCGCGTTCAGCCTTCCGGTGCGTTGGGGTCTGGTTTCAACGCTCCGGCCGCTCGCTCGCCCGTTGCGTCAAATTGCCAATTGGCTGCTGCCCTTTGGTAGCGATGTGGGCGCGATGCAGATTTTGGTGAAGGGTCAAAATCGCGACGGACAGAAAATCGAAGCAACTTGGACGTTGCGCGCTTTGGGCAATCGCGGCCCCTATGTGCCAACGCTGGCGGCGCTGGCCCTGATCCGGATGCACCGCGATGGGCAATTGCCCATCGGCGCGCAAAGCTGTGCCGGGTTAATCCGGCTCGACAAATTCCGTGACGATTTTGACGCGTTGGGAATAGAGCGCAGCTTGGACGTGGCTGCGCTCTAACTGTTATTTCGCCAGTTCGGCCTCGATGGCCGCAACCAGCGCTGGATCGTCTGGTGTGGTCGCAGGGGCAAAGCGGCCCGCCACGCTGCCATCGCGCGCGATCAGGAACTTCTCGAAATTCCACAAAACTTCGGGATCGTCATTGGGCGTCATGCCGTATCCGCGAAACCGCTCTTTCATGCCATCGACGTCGCCTTGCTTCGTCGGGATCGCAGCGGTGAGCGCGGCGTATAAGTGGTTGCTTGGCCGCACCCGATACATCAGCCTTGGCAAAAAGCGGGAAGGATACGCCGTAATTCAGCGAGCAAAATTCAGCGATTTCCGCTTCGGTCCCCGGTTCCTGTGCGCCGAAATCATTGGCGGGAAAGCCGAGGATGACAAGGCCTTCGTCCTGCTTCGCCTTATACAGCGCCTCCAGCCCTTCATATTGCGGTGTCAGCCCGCATTTGGAGGCGACGTTGACGATGAGGAGCACTTTGCCGGCATGATCGGCGAGGCTGGTATCCTGGCCATTGATGGTTTTGAGCGGGATGGATGAGAGATCGGTCATTGCTATGTCCTTATAGAATATAATCGCGCCGTCGTCTTCGCCGCAACCTCCGCCGCCGTCACCCCCGGCGCCATCTCGATCAGTTTGAACGGGGAGCCATGATCAGCCCTCTGGAACACCGCCAGATCGGTGATGATCATATCGACCACATTTTTGCCGGTCAGCGGCAGGGTGCAGGCGGGAATGAATTTGGGGTCGCCATTCTTCGATGTGTGCTCCATCACCACGATGATCTTCTTGACGCCCGCGACAAGATCCATGGCGCCGCCCATGCCCTTGATCATTTTGCCGGGGATCATCCAGTTGGCGATATCACCATTTTCGGCAACTTCCATCGCGCCCAGCACGGTCAAATCGATATGCCCGCCGCGGATCATGGCAAAGCTCGCAGCGCTATCGAAATAGGCCGACTGCGGTAGCTCGCTGATTGTTTGTTTGCCGGCGTTGATCAGGTCGGGGTCTTCCTCGCCGGCAAAGGGGAATGGGCCGATGCCGAGCATCCCGTTCTCCGATTGCAGCGTTACCTCGACGCCGTCGGGAATGTGGTTGGCAACCAGTGTGGGGATGCCGATGCCAAGGTTCACATAATAGCCATCGCGCAGTTCCTTTGCGGCGCGCGCCGCCATTTCGTCTCGGGTCCAGCCCATGGTTAGGCCATCATGTATCGTCATTGGTCCACTTTCTGCTCGGGCGTTAATTCTAACCGATCACTGTCTATCGCAGCAACCGGATGGGGAAGTTCGAACCAGCGTTTGCCGATATAGGTTTCGAGCCGGATCGCATAGTCTTGATCCTTCAGATATTGGTACAGTTCGTCAAAATCCGCGCGCTGGTCTCCGGCGATGGCGACTACGCAATGGTCGCGCGCCAATTGCCAGCGGCGTTCCTGTTTGCGGAAACCGGCGCTGTGGCCGAAAAGTTGCAAATCACTGTCGTGCATTGCCGGTTCGTCGCCACTACGGAGCAGGTCGAGCGTGGGCTGCAATTCTGTTTCGTTGCTATCCGCCAGCCAGGCCAAACGGATGCCGCTTTCACGCATGGCTTCCAGAATCGTGGAAAAGCCGGCTTGCCTTTCGATCTCCAATTCGGCGGGTGTGCCGGGGGCGATGTCCATGTCCAATATGGCCAGCAATGGTTTGCCGTCGCACGAAATGGTCGCCGGGTCGGTGAGCGATATTTTGCTCAACCAAAATGGCCGATGAAACGCTACCTCCGCGATTGCGCTTTTCGGCGGCTGCGATGGCATAGCGCGCGAATGGCAGATAGACGTTCGTGAAGCGCGATTGATCGAGCTTTTCCAGCGCCGACGAAGCCGTAGGTGTTCGTTCATCGCTTTCCGGCGCAGCGACGGCAGCAGCACTGAGCATCACCATCGCCGCAATCAAGCCCAGCACGGGGCCACGCCGCATCACGCCGCCCTTGTCCATTTCCTCAGGCGCGCTCCCGCACGGTGCGGAATTCGATCTTCTTGTCATAAGGGCTGCCGACGATCATTCGTTGCACATAGACGCCGGGCAGGTGGATGGCTTCGGGATCGAGGCTGCCCACAGGCACAATCTCCTCCACCTCGACGATACATATTTTGCCGCAGGTGGCGGCGGGCACATTGAAATTGCGCGCGGTTTTGCGGAAGATCACATTGCCGCTTTCGTCCGCCTTCCAAGCCTTTACAAGGCTGAGGTCAGCAAAAATACCGCGTTCGAGGATATAATCCTGTCCGTCGAAAGCTTTCATCTCTTTGCCCTCGGCCACTTGGGTGCCGACGCCAGTTTTGGTGTAGAACCCCGGAATACCCGCCCCGCCTGCGCGCATCCGCTCTGCCAAAGTCCCTTGCGGGCAGAATTCCACCTCAAGCTCGCCAGCCAGATATTGCCGCTCAAACTCCTTGTTCTCGCCGACATAGGAAGAGATCATCTTCTTCACCTGCCGCGTGCGGAGCAATTTGCCGATGCCTTCATTGTCGATCCCGGCATTGTTCGAGGCAAAGGTCAGTCCCGTCACACCGCTTTCGCGCACCGACATCGAGCAGACGTTCGGGAACGCCGCACAAGCCAAAACCGCCACAGGCGATGAGCAGATCATTGCGAAGGAGGCCATCGAGTGCGGCGGCGGCATTGGGATAGAGTTTTTTCATGGGAGATTCCTTAGACCAATTTCATGTCCAGCGCCAAGCCGAGATCGTCCAGCGCCTGTTCGCCGCTCGTCACTTTGATGGCGTGCATGCCGAGCGTTGCGGCCGGTTTGCAATTGATGCCCAGATCATCGAGATAGATGCAGGCTGCGGGTTCAACTCCCAATGCCTCGCACATCATCATATATATGCGCGGATCGGGTTTGCGGACCCCGGCTTTGGAGCTTTCGATGATATGATCGAACCGCGCCATGATCGCCGCCATCGCCGCTGCTTTGTCTACTGCATGCCGCCATCGCAGCTCCGCGTCCGGCGCTAACGTTGTTGGTGATGCAGCCAAGGCCAAACCCGGCTGTTTTCAACTGATCGAGCGCTGCTACCATGGCAGGGCGGATGTCGCCGGCAAGACAAGCAATCACCGCCGCTCCGTCCAGATTGTGACCTAGCGCTGCGGCTTCGCTGGCGAACAGCGCGTCAAAGCCCGTCAGCATCAATTTCTGCCCGTTCAAATTTGGCCCATGCATTGTCATCGGGGTTGGCGGAATTCACCTGCCTGACAAAATCATGCGGGCAGCCCGCGCTCCGCCTCCAGCCGGTTAAATGCTTGAAAGGGCGAGGAAGTGATCACTCCGCCGAAATCGAAAATCACATGGGAAAAAGCCAAAGCCGCGAAACCTTCATAAATAATGCGGTTCGGGCCTTTCGTATAATTGTTCGTAATGCACAAGGGCGGGCGCATCGCCCAGCGGCACAGGCTGCGCCATCACGAAATGCCCATTCGCCGCGATCACAATCGGCGGCGCGGACATAGCCGTTGATGTAGAAGCGGCGGAAATGATTGGCATGGTTGGTGGCTGATCCGTGCACCAGATAGGGGCTCCACAGCACAAAATCGCCGGGTTCCAGCTCAAGGTGGATCAGCTGAGCTGGATCGAGCCCCGCCGCCTCCAGTTGCGCTTCCTGCGGACGGCTGTCCATGACCGCATTGTCGAGCGCCAGCCCCAGATCGCCGCACAAATGGCTGCCGGGCAAAAATTGCAGGCCCCCGCTTGCCGGGTTGTGCGGATCGATGGCGAGGCCGGTTTGCACATAGCTTTGCCCCAGATTGCGATAGGCGGCGGCGGGTTTGCGAAAACGCAAATCCTGATGAAAGGCAAAATCGCCGCGGCCACCGGGCTTTTTCCAATGCACCTGATTGATGATCTGCTTCAAATCATCGCCCAAAAAGGGCGCAAGCAACCGGGCGATGCGCGGATCAATGCGGAATTCCGCCAGCGCTGCATTGCGCCAAGCCGCCCATTGCGCCATCCGCACTTCGCCATGATCGAGCCTGTAATGCAGATTGCCGTGGCGATAGCTTTGCCCGTGCGAAAGGCCCTCGGCATGAACCGCATCGCACGCCGCCGAAAGCTCTGCCACTTCCGAAGGCGAAATCAGCCGACGGATGATTGCATAGCCATCACGGGCGTAGGCACCGACAAGATCCATGGGCAAAGCTCCGTTTCTGCTGAAGCCATGATAGCGGCTAATTGTTACTCTGTGGTGAACCTTTTGGCGCTAACACATCGGGGCTAGCGCGCCATTTTGTTCAGCAAAACAGGCCCTAAGCTGAACTTAAAGCGGCAAAAGCGGCACTACGTATCAAAGAAAATGAAAAAACGCCGTCCACATTCCGGAAAGCCAGCGCGCCGGTTGAAAAGCAAAATTCACAGGTTCAAAGAGCAACGAACATATACGGTACAAATGCCGAAAAGTCAATTCAAAGCCTCATCCAGAAAGGCAATCACCTTTGGCCATGCATCAAGCCGCGCAGCGATATTGGCTTCGGCAGTGCCGCCAGCTTGTCCCAGTGCCTTGTCCGGTCGCTTCTTTGTAATCGGCGGTCCCAATACACCATGTCCGGCGTCTGGATAGCGCAGCAATACCGGAACAGTCGCTCGTTTCTCCATCGCACGCTTGATCATTTTTTCGGACATCGGGCACGCAGGCCAGACGATATCCTTGTCGCCGCAGAGCAACATCACCGGTGCCTTGATCCGCTCCACCGCAATTTGTGCCTCAGGATTTCTATCCTGATGCCGCAGGGATTTGTCGTGAATTTCAAACGGTCCTTTGACTGCAAAGAAATTCACATCGCGATAGGGCAAATAGGGGATCGGCTGACCCGCGCGGGAAAAGGTGGAGCTGGAATTGATAAACGAACCGGTAATCTCGATCGCCTGCCAGCTGACATGTGATGGTGCTCCGGCGACCACCGCCTTTAATCCCGGATAACCGACCGCGGTCAGCAAAGAGGCTTCGGCCCCCTTTGAATATCCGACCATCGCCAGCCGCCCTTTTACATCGGGCTGTTTCGCCAGCCAATCGAGTGCGCGATCAAATTGCTCAAGGGGCAGTTCGCGCATTGCAAGCCTTTGCCCTGGTGCTCCCCAATAGGCGAGCACCAGCGTGTGGAACCCTGCCTCGGCCATAGCTTCGCCCATGTCATCGGCGGTCTGCGATACGCCGCCGTCGCTGCCACCAACCACAAGTACCGCCCCCTTTGCATCGCCCGATGCGGGATAATAATTGCCGAGCAAACCGTTTTCGCTGATCCGTTTGCCGTGGGTTGCGGGCGTAACTACGGGACGCTCGGTTTCCCATGGCTTGATAATGGCCAGCGCTACAATTCCCATCAACACAAGCAGGATTAGTCCGAGAAAAACAAACCCAAGGCGCTTTGCCCATTTTCGCATTTTTCCAGCCTCCCAATTTAATCCGGCTCAAGCAATCGTCGTACCGAAAAGCGAGCCAATCGCTGCCGTGGCCGCCATCGCAAAAGCCCCCCAAAAGGTGACCCGCAGCACCGCTTTGGCCATTGGTGCGCCACCTGCTTTGGCACCGATGACGCCAAGCAAGGCCAGAAAGGCAATCGACGTGCCCGAAACGATCCAGGTTAAATAGGGTCCGGGAAACAGCGGTACCATCGCCAACGGCAATGCCGCGCCCGCCGCAAAGCTCGCGGCGGAGGCGACGCCCGCCTGAATGGGCCTCGCCGCCATTTCACCCGTCAGCCCCAGCTCATCGCGCAAATGCGCCTCCAGCGCATTATTGGCCGTCAACGCATCGGCCACCTGTTCGGATAGTGCACGATCAAGGCCGCGTTTCTGGTATATCCCCACCAGCTCCTCGCGTTCATGTTCGGGCTGGGTTTCCAACTCGGCGGTTTCGCGGGCGATGTCGGCTTTTTCAGCGTCGCCTTGCGAGCTGACCGACACATATTCGCCCGCCGCCATCGACATTGCCCCCGCCACAAGGCCCGCAGCACCCGTCAGCAGGATATTGGCCTGCGACGCTCCAGCTGCTGCCACACCCGCGATCAAGCTGGCAGTGGAAACGATCCCGTCATTGGCCCCCAATATCGAGGCGCGTAGCCAACCGATGCGTTCGATAACATGGCGTTCGATGTGCAAGCGGACCATGGTGTTACTCCTGATGATGCAATTTTAATCCCGGGCGGCTCCAGCGTGTTTTGACCAGCCGACCACTGCCCGAAAGCGTGAGCCATGCGTCCATCCTGTCTTCCCCGCCAAAGCAGATGTTGGTGGTGAAAACATCGTCGGTGGCGACAAATTCCACCAGCTCTCCGCCGGGCGAAACCACGCTGATTCCGCATTCGCCGATGGTAGCAACGCAGATGTTGCCGCTGGCCTCGACCGCCAGACTATCAAAATATTTAGTGCCAGCAGGGCGATAGAGCGGGATGCCGGGGCCACCCAATCCGGCGGTGAGATCGACTTTGCCGGGGGCGGTTACGTTGAATTGCGTCAGTCGGCAGGTATAGGTTTCTGCCGCATATAGCCGTGATCCATCGGGCGAGAGGCCGATGCCGTTTGGATTGAAACTGGGGAAGATCACCTCTTCCAGAAAGCTGCCATCGGCCTTTGCATAGAAAATCCCGACGACGTCATGGCAGCGCGTGGCATAATCGATCTTGCCATGGTCGGTGAACCAGAAGCCGCCATGATCGTCGAACACAATGTCGTTCGGCCCGCGCAGCACACAACCGAAATCGCCTGATTGATAGAGGATTTCGACCGCGCCGGTTTCGATATCAATCCGCTCTATCCGCCCGCCTGAATAATCGCTGGCAATGCCATGCGGGGCAAGAAAACCGCCATTATCCACATAGTCAAAGCCGCCATTGTTACAGCAATAAAGCTTGCCATCGGGGCCAAGCGCAAGGCCATTGGGGCCGCCGCCGGTTTCGGCGATCACCTGCTTTTGGCCATCGGGCAAAACCCGCGTGATCCGCCGCGCCTCGATCTCGGTTACGATCACGCTGCCGTCGGACATGGCGACGGGGCCTTCGGGAAAACGCAAACCATCGGTGACCAGTTCGAATTGCTTCATTTCGTCGCTCCTCTTGAACGGCAGATATGCTGGCAGCGTCGCTTAGCGATGGAAAGCAAAATCATTTTGCTGTATTATCAGCGAATACCAATCCTGAATTTGACTGGGATCAATGACAAGCGCTTGAATTTGTCGGATCCTGCTTTGGCAAGAAAGGATCCTCTCATGAAATCTATCATGCTCCACGTTGGCAGCGATGTCGGTTTTGACAGCCGGTGTCAGGTTGCATTGGATATTGCACGGCAGTGCGGTGGCCATGTGACGCTGGTTCAACCTGGGCTCGCGCAAGATTTTGTCGCCTATGATATGGCGGGCGGCGCACATTTTGTGGCCCAGGCTTTCGAGGCAGCCGAAGAAGCGCGCACCAAAGACAAGGAGCGGATCGAAGCCGATCTGGGCAATGAAGATGTCAGCTGGGATTGGCAGATCATCGACGGAACTTCAAAATCTGCGCATCCTTGGTGAAGCCGCCCGGCTTTCCGATCTGGCAATCCTCTCGTTCGATCCAGACCGGAAAGGATCGGGGCAGGCGGCGCGCTCGTTAATTGGTGATCTGACAATTACGGGACGCACCCCCGTGCTTGCCGTCCCGGCGGGGCATCATGGACTGAAATTTGGCACGGCCTTGATCGCCTATGACGGAGGCCCAGAAGCCTCGTTTGCGTTGCGCTGTGCAGTGCCTTTGCTCCAACATTTCGACCATGTTAAAATCGTCGAAATCGGCTCTGACGATGGCGAATTTCCGATGACCGATGCAGCAGAATATCTGGCGCGGCATGGCATTGAATCGCGAATCGAGGTTGTCACAAAGGCAGGCAAGCCAATTGAGGAACGGCTGCTCTCCGCCACGCAGGCCATGAAGGCCGATCTGTTGGTGATGGGAGCTTATGGCCACAGCCGCTGGCGCGAGGCGCTGTTCGGCGGGGTGACGCATTATGTGATGGCCGAAATTGGTGTGCCGGTGCTGCTGGCGCATTGAATTGCTCGGCAAATATGGCTGCTTGACCATAAGCCGTTAGCCGTGCGACTTTTGCTGCATGGGAGAGGATAAACCGCAAACCAGCACCCGCCCGATGGGTTTTTGGATGGCGCTGGCGCTGGTGATGGGCAGCATGATCGGCTCGGGCGTGTTTCTGCTCCCCGCAAGTCTTGCTCCGCTTGGCTGGAATTCAGTGATCGGCTGGCTGATCACGGTGGCAGGGGCGCTGTGTGTGGCGCGGGTTTTCGCCACATTGTCGCGCGCGCTGCCCAAAGCGGGCGGCCCCTATGCCTATACCCGCGCGGCCTTTGGCGATGGTCCGGGCTTTGCCATTGCCTGGGCCTATTGGATTTCAATGTGGGTGGGCAATGCGGCGATTGCGACCGGCGCTGTAAGCTATTTGAGCGCGCTGTTTCCGGCAATCGGGAAACCGGGGGTTTCCGCCGCCGTCACCGTCGCCATTGTCTGGGCCTTTACTCTCATAAATATCAGCGGGGACAAGGCTGGCGGGCGGGGTGCAGCTGGTTTGGACGATTGTGAAAATACTGCCACTGGTCGCGGTGATCGGCCTCGCCTTTTGGGTGCTGGCATCAAGCAGCGAGGCATTGTTGCAGCCTTTCCACGCCGCCGACCTGTCGATCAGCGCGATATCCACCGCCACCATTCTCACATTATGGGCGATGCTCGGGTTGGAGACGGCAACGGTTCCCGCCGACAAAGTGACCGATCCCGAACGCACGATCCCGCGTGCCACGTTGTTTGGAACGGCGGGGGCAGGGATGATCTATATATTGGCCTGCTCCGCTGTGGTGCTGATGCTGCCCGCCGCCGTCGCCGCTGTTTCGCCTGCGCCTTTTGCCGATTTCGTCGAACGCTTTGGCGGCAGCGGCGCGGGGCAATTGATCGCGGCTGCAGGGGCAATCAGCGCGCTTGGGGCCTTGAACGGCTGGGTGCTGTGCCAAGGCGAGTTGCCCGCCGCAATGGCGCGCGACGGGCTATTCCCCGCCTTCCTGGGGAAAGCTGCACCCAATGGCACTCCGCGCAACGCGCATCTTTTTACCACCAGCTTGCTGACGCTCGTCATCCTGATGAACGCATCCAAATCGATGCAGGCGATGTTTGAATTTCTGATCGTGCTGACCACATCGATTGTGCTGGTGATGTATCTGGGCTGTGCGGCGGCGGCATGGAAATTGGGGCAGCAAGGCGTGTTGCAAGCCCAAAGCGGTTTTCGGCTGATCCTGTCGCTCGCCGCGCTCTATTCGCTATGGGCGATTTACGGTGCGGGGTTGGAGCCACTGGGCTGGGGTTTATTGCTGCTGCTTGCAGGGCTGCCGGTCTATGGGCTGATCCGGCGTAAGCACGCATGAAGCGGCAGTTATATCTGGTCGCTGGAGTGGCATCGATGGGATTGGGAACCATCGGCATATTCCTGCCCCTATTGCCCACCGTACCGTTCATGATCCTTGCCGCCTTTTGCTTTGCGCGCAGCAGCCCGGCGTTGGAGGCCAAATTGCTCGGACATCCGCGCTATGGCCCGCATCTGGTGGCGTGGCGGCAAAAGGGCGTGGTGAGCAGGCGGGCGAAATGGTCTGCGACGCTGGCGTTTGCGGTGAGCATTGTCCTTGGCTTTGTGACGTTAGCGATGCCTTGGTCGCTGGTCCCGCCGGGGGTGGCTTTGATCTGTCTTGGCTGGCTGTGGCAGCGGCCTGAGAGTTAAAGCGCATCCCTCAAAACCGCGATTCCCGCTTCGCGTTGCACCTTCAATTCCGCCTTTAACGTCGCCGGATCGCGCGCGAAGACAAAGCCGAAACTGACCCCGCCCTCTTTGGAAGCCGTCGCATGGTGCAATTTGTGCGCCTGCACCAGCCGCTTGGCATAGCCGCTTTTGGGAACCCACCGGAAATAGCGCTGATGCACCAAGCCATCATGCACCAGTGTATAGATGATCCCGTAAAACAGGATGCCAAGCCCGATCCACGTCGCCGGGCTCCCATGCATCTGCGCCCATCACCAAGGGTGAGCCGAGCGCAAACATCGAAATACTAACGCCCGCACCAACCAGCCCGAACAGGTCGTTCTTTTCGAGCGTCTTATCATGCGGTTCATGATGGTCACGGTGCCACCCCCAGCCAAAACCATGCATGATATATTTGTGGCTGGCCCACGCAATACCCTCCATCGCTAGGGTGGTGGCAAGGATCAGGAGGAGAGATGGCCCAAAGGTTCATGCGGCAAAGATAGACTGTGTGGCGTGCAATTAGAAGACACTTGCTCAAGATCGCTTTTCGAGACTAGGCATTTCACCATGACCAAAGCCCAAACTCTCTACGAAAAAATCTGGGACGCGCATGTCGTCTCGGCGCGCGATGATGGCACTTGCCTGATCTTTATCGACCGGCATCTGGTGCATGAAGTGACCAGCCCGCAGGCTTTTGAAGGGCTGCGCGTCGCGGGGCGCACGGTGCGGCGGCCTGATCTGACGCTGGCGGTTCCGGACCATAATTTGCCGACTACGGCGCGGCGCGATGCGGGCGGAAAGCCGATCCCCATTGCCGATGCCGAAAGCGCGCAGCAACTTGCCGCCTTGGAGGCGAACGCCCCCGCCTTTGGCATCCGCTATATCGGCGCGACTGACCGCGAGCAGGGCATCGTCCATGTCGTTGGCCCCGAACAGGGATTCTCACTGCCCGGAACCACCATCGTCTGCGGCGACAGCCATACGGCGTGCCATGGCGGCCTGGGCGCGCTGGCATTTGGCATTGGCACGAGCGAGGTGGAGCATGTGCTGGCCACCCAAACGCTGCAACTGTCGCGCTCCAAAACCATGGAAGTGCGCGTGGATGGCGATGTCGGCCCCGGCGTGACCGCAAAGGACATCGTCCTGCACATCTGCGGCGTGTTGCGGGCCGCGGGCGGCACAGGCTATGTCGTCGAATATACCGGCAGCGCCATTCGCGCGCTTTCGGTTGAGGGACGCTTGACGATCAGCAACATGGCGATCGAACATGGCGCGCGCGCCGGATTGATCGCGGCAGATGACACAACTTTCGCATACCTCAAAGGCCGCCCCTATGCGCCCAAAGGTGCGGATTGGGATGCGGCGGTCGCCTATTGGCGGTCGCTCGCCACCGATGCGGGCGCGGTCTATGACAAGGTCGTGGTGATCGACGCCGCCGACATTGCGCCGACCGTGACATGGGGCACGTCGCCCGAAGACGTGCTGCCGATTACCGGGGTCGTCCCCGATCCGCTGAGCTTTGCCGATCCCGCCAAGCAAGTCGCCGCGCAAAAATCGCTCGACTATATGGGGTTGGCGCCGGGAACGCGCATGGTGGACGTTGCGGTGGAGAATATCTTCATCGGCAGCTGCACCAATAGCCGCATCGAAGATTTGCGCGCGGCGGCGGCGGTGTTGAAAGGGCGCAAGAAAGCGGCGAACGTCAAATGGGCGATCATCGTTCCGGGGTCTGGCCTTGTGAAGGAACAGGCCGAGGCGGAAGGTCTGGATAAGATATTTATCGAAGCCGGCCTAGAATGGCGCGAACCGGGCTGTTCGGCGTGCCTTGGCGATGAACCCCGACAAAGTGCCAGCGGGGGAACGCTGCGCCTCCACCAGCAACCGCAATTTTGTTGGGCGGCAAGGGCCGGGCGCGCGCACGCATCTGGTAAGCCCCGCCATGGCGGCAGCGGCGGCGGTGACGGGGCGGTTGTGCGATGTTCGGGAGTTGGTGGGGTGAGGCGCTCTTCCAAGCTTGCGGTTCCGTTATTGCGTCCCGAAGACGTCATTCCGCATCTTGGCAAACCAAGCCATTGGAAACAGAGCCGCTCTGCAAAGTCACTTGCAGATTCTTGGTTCTATGCGCGCGACATTCCCAGCCCCGTCCGTGATCTGCTTAGGCAGTCGGAATGTCTGGCAGAGGCGGAATTGCTGGAGGCTTGGCTGGAGCGAGAAACCGACCTGCAAGATGGTCGCGCGACGCCTTCGCAGACCGACTTACTTGCTCTGCTCGGTATAGGTGAAAAACTCGCCGTGCTTGGCATTGAAGCCAAAGTCGATGAAAGCTTTGGACAGGTTGTTTCCGATTGGCTTGAAAAAGGCAGCGAAGGAAAATCACACAGGCTGGCGCAGCTTTGTGCTCTTTTTCGGCTTGATCCTGCCGAAGTAGGACATTTGCGCTACCAGCTATTTCATCGCACCGCTGCGGCGGTTCTCGAAGCCAAACGGTTTCGGACCGATATGGCAATTCTGATAATCCAGAGCTTTTGCCCCAAATCGACCGGTTTGAACGACGCTATCGAATTCTATAGCGCAATTGGAATGCAGGGAATGGAGGCAGGTAAACTATTGGGTCCGCGAAAGTTTGACGGCGTTGAACTTTGGGTCGGTTGGGCGAGTGATTTGCCCAAGCTCGTGACATTGTATATCCCATTGACATATCCCACTCCATCCGCTATCCATCCCTCAAATGAATGCCCCTTCAAAAATCGAGCGCATGGCGGCGCTTTTCAAGTCTAACCGCAATCAGGCGGTTCGGATTCCCAAGGACATGGAGTTCCCCGAAGGTGTGAAGAAAGTCTATCGTCCGCAAAGATGGGCGAACAATATTGATCACTCCCGGCAATGCCTTTCTGGGATGGATTTTTTGCACGTCCACCTGCTTGGATTTCCCGGAACGCGCGCCGCAAGTGACATATGAGAAGCGTGAGAACTTTGACGTTTGAGGCCATTGCTCGACACAAACTATGTGCATCCGTGTCCTGCGCGAACGACCGCCGCGATACGGCAGCGGATCTGAAACGGCAGCTTGAAAGTCTGCATCTCTTCGATCGTTCTGCATGAACTACATGTCGGCGTAATGCGCTCCTCAGGCCGGAGCGGCAAAAAGCAAGGGAACTTGGAGCGAATTTTTAGCCCGATCTCCCGCGTACTTATTTCGACGACAAAGCCGCTTTTCACGCCGCAGAGATCAAGGCCGACTTTAGCCCGAAAAGGCAATGTCATCGGCCCCAACGACCTTCTCATCGCTGGCCATGCGCGCAGCCTTGGCCTCAAACTCATCACCGGCAATCTGAAAGAATTCACCCGCGTCGATGGCTTGCGTTGTGAGGATTGGCTGGCGGGTTAGGCTGCGTTCCCCATCGGTATATCGTCCTTTCGGCATATTGACTCAAGGTCGCGTTTGCAGGATGTAAAATCCCATAGCGAGGCGAGCGATGGCGAAACGGCCCAGTAAGAAAAAGACGGAACCGAGCGCTCCGCTGGAATATCGCGGGGTGATTGTCGGCTGGACGCATCATGATCTGGGCAAATCCATCGATCTGCGTATCCAAAGTACGACATCGCAACAGGCGCTCGATGAAGACCGGATCGACAGCCAGCATTTCCTGATGACGCATAATCAGGCGCTGTTGCTTGCCAAATTCCTGCTCGATGCTACCGGTCAGTCATTGCCAAAACGTGCGCGAACATCGATATGGCGGCGCTTTCTGCCAAAATAGCGACAGTAAGCCCAACGCGAAACTGGAACGGACTTTATCCGCATGAACCCCGTCAATACCATCGAAGGCAAGGCCTATCCCTTTGGCCTGAAGAATATCGACACCGATGTGATCATCCCCGCGCATTGGCTGAAAACCATCACGCGTGCCGGATTGGGGCGCGGCGCGTTTGAATCGATCCGCAAGGATCCGGACAATATCTTTGATAGCGCCGAATATGCCGGATCGCCGATCCTGATCGCGGGCGACAATTTCGGCTGTGGATCGAGCCGCGAACATGCGGCTTGGGCGCTGGCGGATATGGGAATCACTGCGGTGATCGCGCCTTCCTATTCGGATATATTTTCCGGAAACGCCTTTAAAAACGGAATTCTCGCCGTGGTCTTGCCGCAAGAGGCCGTGGACCGGCTGATGCAGGTTGCCAAAAGCGATCCGATCCATATCGATCTGGAACACCAGACGGTGACCACCCCGTTTCAGGATCGTTTTACCTTCGAGATCGATCCTTTCCGCAAGCAATGCCTGTTGGGCGGGCTCGATGAAATCGGGATGACACTGGAAAGCGTCGACGCCATCGGGGCCTATGAGGCAAAGCTTGATGCAGAACGGCCCTGGCTGGTGCCGACACCTGCCTAATATAACGTCATGCTGAACTTGTTTCAGCATCCATTTCTCCGCATAGAGCTTCGGTTGATGCTGCCCGATGGACCCTGAAACAAGTTCAGGGTGACGGCGTTATGAGAAAGGTCGTTATGAAAGCCCTGTTATCCATCGCCACCGGCGGCCCCGAAACACTGGTACTGGGCGAACTGCCCGAACCGGTCGCTGGCCCCGGCCAAGTGGTTGTCGCCATCAAAGCAGCATCGATCAATTATCCAGACACATTGATGCTCATCGACCAATATCAGTTCAAGCCGCCGCGCCCCTTTGCCCCGGGTAGCGAGGTTGCGGGCGTAATCGAGGCAGTGGGTGACGGCGTGAAGGGTTTTGTCGTCGGTGATCGGGTGATTGGCCTGTGCGGCAATGGTGGCTTGGCCGAAAAGGTTTTGGTTCCGGCTGTGAATTTGTTTAAAATGCCCGATGCCATGTCGTTTGAACATGGCGCTTCGATCCTGATGACCTATGGCACCAGCGCCCACGCGCTGAAGGACCGCGGGCATATCAAGCCGGGCGACAATGTGCTGATCCTGGGCGGGGCGGGTGGCATTGGCATTTCGGCGATTGAACTGGTCAAGGCCTATGGTGGTCGTGCAGTCGCGGGCGTATCGAGCGAGGCCAAGGCCGAGGTTGCACGCAAGGCGGGGGCCGATGCCGTCATCGTCTATCCGCGCCAGCCCTTTGACAAGGATCAATCCAAAGCCGTCGCCGAGATGTTCAAGGCCGAAGCAGGCCCCAATGGCTATCAGATCATCTATGATACCGTGGGCGGCGATTATAGCGAACCGGCGGTGCGCTCGATCGGCTGGGAAGGGCGCTTTTTGGTGGTGGGCTTTCCGGCGGGGATCGCCAAACTCCCGCTCAACCTGACCTTGCTCAAAAGCTGCGACGTTTGCGGGGTATTCTGGGGCGCTTTTGCGGCGCGCGATCCGGAAAAGAACCGCGCCAATATCGCCGAATTATTTGCGCTTTATGGCGAAGGCAAGATCAAGCCGCTGGTCTCCGCCACCTATCCTTTGGAGCGCGGCGGAGAGGCGATTGCTATGCTGGGCAATCGTGAGGCGGTGGGCAAGCTGGTGGTTACCATCTAACACTTGCGTCTGCGGCCCTTGTTTGGCACGGCCCGCGTCACTATTTCAGTACTGCACATCCGGGGAATCACCATGACAACCTTTGACGACCGCGAAAGCGCCTTTGAAAATAAATTCGCGCATGACGAGGAATTGCAGTTCAAAATCACCGCGCGGCGCAACAAGCTGGTCGGGTTGTGGGCTGCGGATCAAATGGGGCTGACCCCCGAAGAAGCCGATGCCTATGCCAAATCGGTGGTGCAGGCCGATTTTGAAGAGGCAGGCGACGAAGATGTGGTCCGCAAACTTTTGGGTGATTTGACCTCGGCTGGCGTCGAAACCGACGATGCTTCGGTGCGCGCCGCCATCGACGCCAAAATGGTCGAGGCGCGCCGTCAGTTTATCGAACAGGCCTGAGGCATATAGCATGGCGATGGAAGCGGCGGAAATTGAAAGGATGATCAAGGACGCCTTTCCCGATGCCCTGATCGAGATTACCGATCTGCGCGGCGATGGCGATCATTATGCCGCGCGCGTTGTTTCGGCGGCCTTTGCCGGAATGCCGCGTGTCAAACAGCATCAGGCCGTTTATAATGCATTGGGTGGACGGATGGGCGGTGTGCTCCATGCGTTGCAATTGACCACCGGTGCGCCCGAATGAATGGTGTTATTAAACCGTAGCCCTGAGCCGTGGTTCAACAGGCTCAGCACTGCGGTTAAAATTGGAGTAGTTTTTATGAGTGCCCACGAACGCATCGACGCATTGGTGAAAAGCAATGACGTGGTCCTTTTCATGAAAGGCTCACCGCTGTTTCCGCAATGTGGATTTTCCAGCAAGGCGATTGCCATCCTTGACCATCTGGGCGTGACTTATGAAAGCGTCGATGTGTTACAGGACATGGAAATCCGCACCGGGATCAAGGAATATTCGGATTGGCCCACCATCCCACAGCTTTATATCAAAGGCGAATTTCTGGGTGGCAGCGACATCATGATGGAAATGTACGAGGCGGGTGAATTGCAGGAAATGGTTGACGAACACGGCCTCGCCAAAGCCCAGTAAGCCGCTTTCAATGGCGGAAGCGCCCGTATACGACATTGCCATTATCGGCGGCGGCATCAATGGTTGCGGCATTGCGCGTGACTTGGCCGGTCGCGGGGCGAGGGTGATTCTCCTCGAAAAAGGCGATCTGGCGAGCGGCACCTCCTCCGCCTCGACCAAGCTGATCCACGGTGGTTTGCGTTATCTTGAGCATCGCGAATTCGGACTGGTCCGGGAATCGCTAAAAGAACGCGAGAGGCTTTGGCGTATCGCGCCACATATCATCTGGCCGCTTCGTTTCGTGTTGCCGCATCATCCGGGCCTCCGCCCCAAATGGCTTATCCGGCTGGGATTGTTTGTCTATGATCATCTTGGCGGGCGCAGATTGCTTCGCGCTACGCGCAGCCTCAATCTGCACCGCGATCCGGCGGGCGAAGCGCTGAAGCCGGACTATCAAACGGCGTTTGAATATTCCGATTGCTGGGTCGATGATGCCCGGCTGGTCGTCCTGAACGCGCTCGATGCCGCCGAACACGGCGCCAAAATCTGCACGGGCAGCGAAGTGCTTGACCTGGAACGCAACGGCGGAAGCTGGCGGATCACATTGTCAGACGGGGCCGATTTTCGGGCAAAGGCAATCGTCAACGCGGCCGGGCCGGCTGTCCTGGATATCTTGACAAGGACGAGCGGACATCAGCGCGATCCCGATGAACAGATCAGTCTGGTGCGTGGATCGCATATCGTTGTCCGGAAATGGTTCGATAGCCCGCAGGCCTATTTTTTTCAAAACGGCGACGGGCGGATTTTCTTTGCCATCCCCTATGAAGAGGAATTCACCCTGATCGGGACGACTGACGTGGCCCAAAAAGCGGGCGACGTGGTTGAAGCGAGCGCCGAAGAAATCGCCTATCTCTGCAAGGCTGCCAGCGAATATTTCCGTACTGCTGTTACTCCAGCAGATGTCATCTGGAGCTATGCGGGCGTGCGTCCATTGGTGGAGGATGGCAGCGGCAAGCCCGAAAATGCTTCGCGCGGATACCGCCTTGATCTGGAAAGCGATGAGAGTGGTGGACTGCCGTTGCTATCGGTATTCGGAGGCAAAATTACTACCTATCGCCACCTCGCCGAGGGCGCAGCGGAAGCATTGCAGCCATGGTTTCCGGAGTTTTCTGATGCGCGTTGGACGGCAGAAAAGCCCCTTCCCGGGGGTGATTTTCCGGTTGATGGGGTCGAAACTTTGAGGGTCAAATTGGCGCGAGATTTTCCGTTCTTGACCGCTTATACGGTGCGACGCCTCATTCGTAGCTATGGCACCCTAGCTTGGGATTGGTTGCAGCAAGCGGAGACCCCCGAAGATTTGGGGCAGGATTTCGGCGCAGGGCTGACCAAGGCCGAAATCGATTACCTCGTTACCCGCGAATGGGCACGGACAACCGAAGACATCCTTTGGCGGCGGAGCAAATTGGGCCTACGGTTCCATGCGGAGCAGGTAGCGGCGTTGTCGGGATATCTCGCCAAATAGCTGTTTAATCAATTCTATTATGGTGTAACTTGTTGCTATCGAGTCGCAGCAGGGGCACGGGCAATGGCACGTGGCGAAGACGAAAAGGGTGATGGCATCAAGCGGAGATTTGCGGCCTTTATCAGCTATAGCCATGCCGACGATGCCGCCGCTGCAAAACTGCAACGCAAACTGGAACGCTATCGACTTCCCAAACATATTATAGCCGCCCATGGCCGCGAAAATCCAGTCCTTGGCCGCATTTTTCGCGACCGTGAAGATCTGGCCGCCGCGACCAACCTGACAGATGCCATTCGCGCAGCAATCGCCGATGCCGAGGCATTGATTGTCGTGTGTTCGCCCGATGCGGCAAAATCCCAATGGGTGACGGCCGAGATTATATTGTTCCGCGAACTGCACCCTGATCGTCCGGTGCTGGCCGCAATCGTCAGCGGCGACCCTGCCGATGCCTTTCCGGGTGTCCTCACCGAAAATGGCCGTGAGCCATTGGCCGCCGATTTGCGTGCGGTTGGCGACGGCGGTTCGTTGGGGTTTTTGAAAATCGTAGCCGGGATCGCGGGCGTTCCGCTCGACGCTTTGGTGCAACGTGACGCGCAACGCCGCGTCCGGCGCGTGACGGCAATCACGCTGGTCACATCGGCGTTGGTGCTAGTCATGGGTATAATGACAGCTTTCGCCATCCAATCCCGTAACGAAGCGGCCCGGCAGCGGGCGGCATCCGACGGGCTGGTTGCCTATATGCTCACGGATTTGCGTCAAAAACTCAAAGGGGTCGGGCGCGGCGAAATCATGTCTGCCATCAACCAGCGCGCCTTGCAGCATTATTCCGATCAAGGCGATTTGCAGCGCTTGCCCGACGAAAGCCTGGAACACCGGGCAAGGGTTTTGCACGCCATGGGCGAAGATGCCGAGTTGGCGCTGGACCATGCATTGGCGAGCAAGCTTTTTCGTCAGTCGCATCATTCTACCGCAGCATTACTCCGTCGCGATCCCGGCAATCCCGACCGCATTTTTGCACATGCCCAAAGCGAATTTTATCTCGGAATGTTCAACTTAAACCGCCGTGATCGTGTTGCAGCGACCCCCTATTTTCAGGGATATCTGGATCAGGCAAAGGCGCTGGCAAAAATTGAACCCGATAGTTTTCGCAGCCACATGGAACTGGGCTTTGCCGAAGGCAATTTATGCGATCTCAATGTTCGGGACAGTTTCGATATTGGAAAAGCAAAGCAGCATTGCCTTGCGGCCATTCGCCATGAACAAAATGCGCTGCGCCTAATGCCGAATGATGCCAAAACCCGGCAAGACTTGGCTAATCGATGGGGCTGGCTCGCTAGGGTTCAGATATTGCAAAAAAATTGGGATGGAGCACTCGAATCCCGGCGCAAAGAAGTGCAATTGCTCGACACATTAATTGACGAGGACCCGCAAAATGTAGAATATGCCATCCGGCGCAGTTGGTCGACAACTGGACTGGCACGGGTCTTGATCGAAAAGGGAGAGCGGCATGAAGCTCGGGCGTTGCTGGGCAAGGCGCTTCCCGAATTTGAGCGCAAGATGCGCGGAGTGACCGGCGACGCTCGTGTTGCCGATTCCAAAGCGCGGATGCTTGGCTATCTGGGTAGGGCAGAGAAATTAGAGGACGGAACGGTTTCAGCGCGAACTTCGGAGATGGCCAATGCCATTTTTGTTGGAGAAAACGCTCCGAAATTGTCGCGCATTTATAATATTTTGGTGGAAAAAGGGGATTGAAATGAAACGCTCAAATATGCTGCTGCTGCTCGGATCGGCGGCCATGCTTTCGTTGGCCGGATGCAAGCCCGCTGCTGATGATAATGTCGATGCTACGCATGATGGCTTTATCGGCAAAAATAACAAAGACGATTATCTGATTTTTGGGGATCGAACCGACGTTAAAGGTGCAACCGGATATGTCGCCGAGTATGATACGCTGGTGTATTTCGGATTTGATGCCGGAGGGAAGTTTATATCAACCGTGCGTTACTTTAAAGCGAGCGGAAATGATTACCCATCAATAAAACAAAAAATGCTTAATTGTATATCTATATTAGATCGAAATGTAACATCTTCATGTTCTGATCAGCTGGCGATTGCAAATTTGGATGGATTTACGTTTAGAGCGCCGACAAACGTTGTATTTGCGACAAATAAGCCAGCCATAAAATTTGATGCGGTTCCGTTGGTTTTTGGGCGTTCGCTTTTGTCCGAACATCCCGGGTATAATGATGGACCAGGAGTCCCTGCGGGAGATCGCAAAAAAGCCAAACCGAACAAGTCATTCTACAATTCATCGGTCTATGACGAGAATGGACGCCAACTCGTTTATGTTAGCAATTATTACACCAAAAAGAGTGGTAATAACGATAACGGCAATGGTGTAGGCGATACGCCGATCAAGAAGGGTGAAATATTCTGGTATAGCCTAAATATCTTCGTAAATATCGAGCAAGTGGGCGGTAAACCTGTAAAAATTATCATCGACCCTGATACAGGCAATAATGAAGGCGAACCTGAGTAGAAATTTGGAGTAATTGCCATTTTGATTTTGGGCTGGCATGGGACGATGGATTGAAAAATGAAGCCTTATGCCTCCCTCCAAACGCTTGCCCGATCGGGTGCTACCTCGCGGGCGTGGGAGGCTTTCGTTGCGGCGGGGCTGGATCGGGATTTCGGCGATCCGGCCCCGTTGACGCTAAAGGGGCGGTTGCTCAAGGATCGCGCACGCGCCGCATCGGGTTCCACGCGTACGCAATTATTTGCTCTTGCAGGTGAGGCTTATGCGGCTGCGGCGGCACTTTGCCCGAAAGACAGCTATCCACTGATCAATGCGGCGGCGATGGCGTTGCTTGGCCTCGGACAGGGTAAAAGCCGAACTTTACGCCAGCCAGGTCCTCCATCTGATCGATAGTGGCGCGGACCCGGGTGAAACCCCCTATTGGCGCGAAGCGACGCGGGCCGAGGCGTTGTTACTGCTAGACCGCGTCGATGATGCAAAGTCTGTTTTGGCTGAAGCGATTGCGCTTGCCCCGGCGGCATGGGAGGATCGCGCCGCGACCTTGCGCCAATTTGCGCTCATCCTGCAAACGCGAGGGCAAAAGGCAGACTGGCTCGATCCGCTGCGCCCGCCGCAAATACTCCATTTTAGCGGCATAATGGGTATCGCGGCCGATGATGCTGATGCCATAAGCCTCCATACGCGAGGCGGTAAACAGGGCTGCGCCGGGCTTTGGTTATGGCGCACTTGCTGCCGGTTCGGACATCATTGTCGCAGAGGCGCTGGTTGATTTGGGCGCTGAATTGCATGTCATTCTGCCCTGCGCGGCGGATCATTTCCGCACCTTATCGGTAATCCCCTTTGGCGCTGGTTGGATTGGCCGTTTTGATCGGCTAATGGAGCAGGCTACCTCGGTTGAATATTGTTTTGATACAAGCGCGCTAACCCGTGCTGCGATCCGTCAATCTGATGCCGTGGCAATGGGGCAGGCCGTGTTGAAAGCCGCCCAATTTGAATGTCGGGTGCAATCCTTACAAATCGTCCGCGCTGGTTCGGATCGGTCACGGGATATCTGGCGCACAGCTGGTCGCATCCTCACCGAAATTACATTAGAGGCCGACATTGCCGCTTATCCGCCCGAAATGCTGCAAGAAGGCAGCATACAATTCCATGTGGCGCAAGGTGAGGGCGGTGAGACGGTGGTTTCAGACCACGCTGCTATGGCCGAAGCATTGGGTGTCATCGGGCCGGATGGCGGAGCAATCAGCTGCAGCTTGGACGATCAGGATGCGGGCGGACAAGCAGAGGCGCTTGCCTTGTTTAAGGCGAGGCACACCGGGATGCTCACCGCCAGCCATAATGTCGCGTTGGCTGCGCTCGCCACCGGCAATTGTCAGCGGATTGAACCGCTGGGCGAAATGGCATTGGCGTCCGGACCAGTGCCGGTTTTCGCACTGGTCCGTAATTACGCTTAAACGATTATTTTCTTTGCCCCAACACTGTGACCGGACCGATCAGTCCTGACGGACGCAGCTTTGCATTGGCACTATAGCTTGGCCCCGCGGCCCAGGTGATGCGCTTGTCTTCGGGCAAACCGGCATCGCCGATCAGGCGGTTGATCCATGTGTTGGCCACACGCACTTCGATCCGGTTTTTGCCTTTTTGCACCAGTGCTCCAATGTCGAGCGTATAGGGCGCGTGCCAGACCGCACCGGCGGCTTTGCCGTTGATCGAAACCTCCGCCATTTCGCTGACTTCGCCCAGATCGATCCACAGCGGTTGTCCGGCTTTCCAGCCTTTGGGAGCGGCAAATTCTGTGGAATAGGTCGCGATGCCGGAGAAGTGCTTGATCCCGGAATCGGCATTTTCGTTGAGCGGGGTGAGTGCGGCGAGCGTTGCCGAAGCGGGCGCACCGCGCCCTTGCTGGAACGCTACATTCCACGCGCCATCCAGCTTGGCGACTTCGGTCGGGAACCATTTTCTTGATTGCCAGCGCATCGGCAACCGCATCCTTGCGGAATACGACATGCAGCGATTCATCGCTCGCCAGCGTCAGCGGAATGATGGTCTCGCCATTTTCGATGCGGTAGGAAACGGCCTCTGCCTTGCCCGTTTCTGCGCGCCAGATTTCGGGTGCTTTGCCGGTGACGCGGAAACGCGCTTCGATATTTTCGGTGCGGTCTTTCTGGTTGACGAGGAAGAAGCTTTCTCCATCACTCAGCTTGCGTTGAACGAACGGGATCGAGGCGTTTTCGCCTGCGCCCGAATAACGGAACTGCGCGCCTACGCCTTTGCCCGCAAGTGCTGCTTCAACATCCTTGCTCGCAATCACGCGGCCTTGGCCGACCTGTGTTTCGGCGCCACCGGCCCAAAGCTTTGCCACCAGTGCGGCATATTCGGCAGCATCATGGGCAAGGCTCGGGCTGCCTTCGGGCTTGGTTCCGATCACCGTCGCCCCGCCTTCGGCAAGTGCCGCAATGCGCTTCAAAGTCGCCAGCGACATTTTGTGCGACGATCCGCCCAGATACAGCGCCTTATACCGCGCGCCGCCCTTGGCCACCAACTCATTGCCGTCATTCGACAATGCTTCGAACAGCGCATCATTGTTCACAAAGTCATAGGCATATTTCGTCGGCGCATCCTCCAGCTGCTTGGTATCTTTCAGCGTGGTGAGCGGTGCTTCCTCGCCGTAATAATAGGCAACATCGGCGGCATTGCGGCCCTGTTGCAGCATGTAGCTATTGCGCGACAGATAATCGACCCAAGGCTTTGCCATTTCCGCCCAAGCATCGTGCCGATTGAAATATTGGCCAAAGATAAACAGCGTCAGCCCGGGAATTTATCATCGCGCGGTTGGTGCACCGAAGTGTGGATCACCGGACGGTTGATGCCGTTCACGAATTCCAGATCGATGATCCGCTTCAGATATTTCGGCGTATGCGCCCAAGGTGCCATCGCAGAGGTCATCGATTCCGCTGCCGCCAGATTTTGCCCGTAAATATGTGCGACTGAAGCCGCGCCGCGCATATCGACGACATGGCTGGGGCGCGGCCCTTCGGCGCGGCTGTGCGTCCACATCGCAGACATCGGGATGTCATTATGTTTCCGCATCGCCATGTCGTCACCCAGCGAAGGGCGGAAGCTTTCCAGCGCCTCGCCATAAACGGTCAGGCCTTGTTTTTTGGCAACCTCGGCAACCACGCCATAATGTTCGCTCGCCATCAGGTCGGCGATGGTGCGGCTGTAGTCATAGAGGAATTTGTCGCTCTGCGCGCGTGAACCGATGATCGTCCCGGTGATTGCGGGCATGAAGGGCACCGGATCATAGCCGCGCAGTTTTGTGAATTGCTCCACCATTTTCGGCGTCCAGTTGGCCGCGCCCACTTCGATGGAATCGACCAGCAAGCGCGCGCACGCCCTTTTTGCCGACCATATCTTCGCCTGCCGCACCCCGGTACATGCCAAGATAGGTGTTCATATAACGACGCACGGCTTCACCATCGAACTTGTCGACCTCAAGACCGGTCGCTTCGGGCGGAGCGGGATGATTGGTGGTGCCGAGCAAGCGAATGGCCAAGCCGAAGCACGCGCCAGTCGCTGCCCTTGGGCGGGGTCCAGTCGATGCTGCCGTCGGGCTTCATCTTGGCGGTGATGTTGATCACTTTTGCAGGATCAACGCCCGCACTTTCGCCCACGCCTTTGCTCAGCGCATAATAATCAGGCTCGGTCTCAAATCCGGCCTTGGCTTCAAAGCGGTCAATCTTTGCATCGCCCGATAGTCGCAGGTCGCCCAAGCGCGGCGGCTTTTGCATCGCCGCACCCATGCCTGCCAAGGCCGACAAATCCAGCCCCTGTTCGGGCGCGCTCATGCCGCCCAAGCCAAAGCTGCCGGGGCCGAAAACAACACGGAAATGGCGCGCTGTCACCGCATCAAAGCTGACGGTCGTCGGCACAGGATGCACCGGCAAGTCCACGACTTTGCGCCAAGCCTTGCCGTCGTCGCTGGCTTCCAAATGCGTTTTGACAATCGTGCCGAGGAACATTGCGGCTGCACCGGGCAGAAAAATAGAGGCCGAACGCACCGTTTGCGGTGAACCATAATCGAGCGCAATCGAGCACGGGTCTGCCTCCAGAACGCTTTATTTCAATATGCGCGGTTTCGCAGCATCACCGATCTCATGGCCACAGCTTATATCAATCGGTCTTCGACCTGCCACAGGTTGGTGGCTTTCGGCGTGGGCAACGGCGCGGCGTCGGCGACCGGAAGGCCAGCACCGCAACATCGCCATAATGTTTCCATTTGGCGATCTTTCTTTACGCCGCTCATCGATTCGTCGATGCTCGCCGCTTTTTATGGCATTCATGAACGGGCCGGTTGTCGGATGGCGGCGCGGCCAGCACGCCCTTGAACCGCTTGCCACCGGTCAGCGTCGTTTCGCTCCACGTCAGTTTCTTCAGGCCGTCGGCTTCGGGCACCCAAGGGCCGCCGGTTTCAGACCAGCCCGGCGATGCGGCAATGGCGAGTTCCAGCCCGCGCCGCTCTGCTTCGGCTGCGGCAAATTTGAACGCCTTTTTCCAGCCATCGTCCATATAGACCAGCCGTTTGTCGACGATCTGCGGCGTTTGCAGATTGGCATCGAAATTCTGCAAGCCGCCAATGCCGACGCGCTGCATCCAGTCCATATCCTTGGCGATGCCGTCTTCGGAGATATTGCCGTTCATCCAATGCCACCACACACGTGGGCGGGCGCTGTTTGGCGGATTTTGAAAGCCATCGGAAAGGTCATCGGCATAGGCTGGCACTGCGGTAAGCGCGGTTGCGGCGATCAGGGCGGCCTGCAAAGCACGCGGCAATTTAAAACCCGACATAGTCACTCTCCGTTTGATTGTTTACGGTTGATTCTGATTATTTATGCAGCAGTCTATTTCAGACGCAAGGCGCGCGCAACCGGTCTTGCCTGTGCGGCAATGATATTGGACGGCGTCAAATAGCTCATCATCGATACCCGTTCCGGCAAATTCGCCCTTCGCTGGCTTTTCATAAGTTCCAAAAATGATGTCGAGCACCGGAAACAGATCGGCAAAATTCCGGTTATGATGAGCAGGCTCGGTTGAATGGTGGATACGATGCACCTGCGGCGTCACGAGAATTTTGTCGAGCCACGGCAGTTCTGCACGGATCGCTGAATGGTAGAACATCGACCACAGCATGAAAGCGATTTGCGAAAACATCGCCGCCGCCCCCGCCTCGCGCATATCCAACTGGACGATCAGGCCGAGCGTGAACACCGGAAAAAACGAACGCCAGCCCGATTGCTAAGAAATGGTCGCGCGCCCATGTGGTGCAGTTCATTTCGGGATCGCTATGGTGCAGGCTGTGAAACGCCCAGAGAAACGGGACTTTATGTTCCAGCCGATGCGACCAATAAAACCACAGATCGTGCAGGATCAGCGGCAGCACCGCCAGTAGCGCGACCTTCCCCACCGAGCCAAAGGCATCGAACGGGATAGCGAGCGGTTGCCAGCCAAGCGCCGAATGGAACTGACCAGCCAGCATCCCGGCTGCCATTCCGATGGGCGCGGATAGGATCAGCGTCGGAAATACCGATCAGCGTGTTGAGCACATAGCTTTGCCAACGCGACGGCGTGGCCCTTGCAGGGCGCAGCCGCTCGGCGATGATATAGGGAATGGGAGCAATCAACGAAAAGCCGATGGCCACAGGCAGCATTGCGGACAACATTCCCCATACGGCGCTCCAGAATTGCATGATCCGATCTCCTCTCACGCTGATTTCGCCATGTGCAGAGGAGGAGTCAAGATATATTTCGATGGCCAAATTAAATAGAAGCCGCTAGCTTTTGGTCCATGAAGCCAGCAGAAAGCCCCGATGCGTCTTGATCCGCAAACCTTGAACAGACTGACTGTGCTTAAAAGCGATCCGTCGCAACGGCCCGGTTTCGCGCGTCGAACTTGCGCGGCTTTCCGGGCTTGGCGGAGCGACGATTACGGAAATAACCGCAGGGCTGATGGCAATGGGGCTGTTAACCGAGCGCAAGCAAAAGCCCGATGGCCGGGGTCGTCCGCGTTCCGAACTGTCGGTCAATGCAAGCGCGGGCATCGCGCTTGCCGTCAATATCGAACCCGGCGTTGCTCTGGTCGCCAGCTTTGTCGATCTGGAGGGCAATCTGCTGCACAGCGAAACCGCTCCGCTTAAACAGCATGACACGCTGGAGGCGCTGGCCCCGTCTATTGCCGACGACATAGCGCGGATTGTGCAAGGCAGTGGCTATGATCTTGCCAAGATCATGCGCGTCGGCTTGTCGCTTCCGGCGGCGGTGGATAAACGCACAGGCATCGTCCACTGGATACCGATGATCCCGCCCGGCGAAGTTCCTTTCGCCGACATCATCAGCGCGCGTTTAGACTGTCCGGTGACGGTGGAAAATGATGTCGATTGTTTCGCCCGCGCGCACCATTGGTTCAGCGACGCGCCGGTGAACGATTTCCTGCTGGTCCACACCGGACTGGGGATAGGCGCGGCGCATTTTGCCGATGGCGTTCCCACAGTGGGAGCCAATGGTTTCAACGCCGATCTGGCGCATGTTAAAATCAGTATGGACGAAAATGCAGCCTCGTGCATTTGCGGGGGCCGGGGGTGTCTGGTCACCACCGCTTCGATATTCGGGATGCTCCAAGCGTACAGTAAAATGCTGTCTGTCGGAGAGCGCACCATCGCCGACATCCGCCGTGACTTCGCCGCTTTGATGGCTCGCGCGAATTCAGGCGATGGCGACGCGAGCCGCATTTTCGATCAGGCAGGGCGGCATATTGGCCTCGCCATCGCCAATATGGTCAATGTCCTCGATCCCGGCGTGGTGCTGTTCCAGACCTCCGACCCCGAACTCGAAGCGTTGCTGTGCGAACCGCTCAAAGCCGCATTTGATGCCTGCTGTTTCCCGCTATTGCGCGACCGCACTGTGCTGCGGATCGATCAGGTGATGACAGGCTGGCGTTGGAAAGGGGCGGCGGCGCTGGCGCTCGAACAGATTTATCTGGCTGGTTGAATTAAAAAATCAAAACCGGTTGAGCAAATTCTCGCAATATTCCTGCCGCCCCGATTTGCGCACCGGAGCAAGATCGCGCTCTACGCACAGGTCGGCGATGTCGGACAGGCTTGCTGTGCCGATGCTCTGGCCCAATTCGCCCTGCCATCCGGCATAGCGCTCGGCGCGGAAGGCATCGAGCTTTCCATCCTCGATGATCGCGGCGGCCTTTACCAAGCCGTGGGCGACCGTATCGATCCCGCCGATATGGCCATGGAACAGGTCTGCGGCGTCAATGGATTGGCGCCGCACCTTGGCATCGAAATTGAAACCGCCGTCGGTGAAGCCGCCCGCGCGGATGATCTCGATCATCGCCAGTGTCAGTTCCTCGACCGAATTGGGGAATTGATCGGTGTCCCAGCCATTTTGCGGATCGCCGCGGTTGGCATCGATAGACCCGAATATGCCAAGCGCGCGCGCCATCGCGATTTCATGCTCGAATGTGTGGCCCGACAGCGTCGCGTGGTTCGCCTCGATGTTCACCTTCACCTCGTTTTCAAGGCCAAAGCGTTTGAGGAAGCCGTAAACCGTTTGCGTATCGAAATCATATTGATGCTTCGTCGGCTCATGCGGCTTGGGTTCGATCAGGATCGTGCCCTTGAAACCGATCTTGTGCTTATGCTCGACCACCAGCGACAGGAAGCGCCCGAAATTTTCGCTCTCAATCCCCAAATCGGTGTTGAGGATAGTGTCATAGCCTTCGCGACCGCCCCACAAAACATAGTTCGCGCCGCCCAGCCGGTGCGTCGCTTCCATGCAATCGCGCACCTGCATCGCCGCCCATGCGAACACTTCCGGATCGGGATTGGTCGAGGCCCCGGCCATATAGCGCGGGTGGCCGAACAGATTGGCGGTGCCCCACAGAAAGCTTGCGGCCATGCTGCGCCTGCAATACTTCCAGATGATCGACCGCCTCGGCAAAGCTTTTGCGGAAAGGGCCCACGCCCTCTGCATCGGCCATCACGTCGACGTCGTGGAAGCAATAATAGGGCACGTCGAGTTTTTCGATAAAGGCCATCGCCGCCTCGCGCTTGGCTTTGGCGTTCACCGCATCGTTCGGCCCATTGTGCCACGGCCGCGAGAAGGTTCCCGCGCCGAAACACATCGCTGCCCGGCCAGCAGAATGTGTGCCACATGCACACGGCAAAGCGCAGATGATCCTCCATCCGTTTGCCCAAAATCACGCGGTCTTTATCATACCAGCGATAGGCGAGATCATTGTCGCTTTCTGGTCCTTCATAACGGACGGTTTCAAACGGGGCGAAATAATCGGCGGACATGGTGGGTCCTTTCAAATGGATTTGAGCGCGGGATAGGCGCTGCGGAATTGGGCGAGTTTGGGTGCGAGCTTTTCGGCCAGCATCCCATCAGGTTCGATGATATGCGAAACAGGGGGTGATGTGCAAATATCGGTTGGGCGCAGCTCCGGTCACGCCGATTTGCGCGAGTTTTGCCGCACCCAATGCGGGGCCAACTTCGCCGCCTTCGAGATAGACCAGCCGGACATTGAGCACGGCGGCCAGGATATTGCCCCAATGCCGCGAACGCGCACCGCCGCCGATGACACGCAATTCCTCAACCTGTGTTCCTGCCTCACGCAATGCATCAAGCCCATCGGCATGGGCAAAGGCCACGCCTTCGAGCACGGCAGCGGCGATTGCTGCGGGGCCGCTTTCATTGCCGAGGCCCAGAAATGCGCCCCTGATGTGCGGATCATTATGCGGGGTGCGCTCTCCCGACAGATAGGGCAGGAACAGTTCTGGCCCGTTGGCCACGCCTGCCGCTTCCGCAAGCGCAAAGAACGCGGCGGGGCCGTCGGTTCCGGTGAGGTTCGCGGCCCAATCGATGCACGAGGCGGCGGACAGATGCACGCACATCTGGTGCCACATATTGGGCAGGCAGTGGCAAAAAGCATGGACCGCGCGCGCCGGATTGGGGCGGAAGTCTTGTGTCGCGACAAAGATCACGCCCGATGTGCCAAGCGAGAGGAAAGCGTCGCCATCCTTAACCACGCCAACGCCTGCGGCTCCCGCCGCCTGATCGCCTGCGCCTGCGACAACCGGAACTTGCTCCATGCCCCAGCGGCCAGCGATTTCGGGGCGGAGTTTGCCGGTGATTTCGCAGCCTTCATAAAGCTTTGGCATATGGTCGCGGCTTAGCCCGCAGGCGGCCAGCATCGCATCGCTCCAATCGCGATTGCCGGTATCGAGCCACAGCGTTCCAGCAGCGTCCGACATGTCGCTGGCTTTGTCGCCGGTCATGCACAGCCGGACATAGTCTTTGGGCAGCAAGACCGATTTGGTTTGCGCGAACAGTTCCGGCTCGTGCGCCTTGCACCCACAGCAATTTGGGCGCGGTGAAGCCGGACATCGCGATGTTGCCAGTGATCGCGCGCGAATCCGGAACCGCTGCTTCCAGTGCGTCACATTCGGCAAAGCTGCGGCCATCGTTCCACAGGATTGCGGGGCGGAGCGGTTGATCGTCGGCCCCCAGCAAGGTCGCGCCGTGCATCTGCCCGGCAAGGCCAATGCCTTGCACCCGCGCGCGTGTCTCCGCCGGGATCGCCAGCACCGCTGCTTCGGTTGCGCGCCACCAATCGGCAGGCGCTTGTTCGGACCAAAGAGGGTGCGGTCGGGAAACATCCAGCGCGGCATGGCCCTGCGCCACCACCGCGCCTGTATCGGACAAGACAACCGCCTTTACCCCCGATGTGCCGATATCAATGCCAAGGTACATGAGGGTATTTCGCTCCCGCCCTTAAAGCTTGCCTTCCTTCAGCATGTCCGCCGCATTGTTCGCCGCCCGCGCGGCCAAGGCCATATAGGTGAGCGAAGGATTTTGGCATCCGCTTGAAGACATCGCCGCGCCATCGGTGCAGAACAGGTTCGGCACTTCATGCGCTTGGTTAAACTTGTTCAAAACCGACGTTTTGGGATCATGGCCCATACGCGCCGTGCCCATTTCGTGGATGCCAAGTCCCGGAGGTCCGGCTTCGGTCGCTTGGCTGACGACCATGCCGCCAGCGGCTTCGATCATCGCCTTGCCGTCGGCGAGGATTTGCTTTGCCATCGTCGCTTCGTTCTTTCCCCACGCCACATCGATATGCGGGATGGGAAGGCCCCATTTGTCCTTTCGGTCCTTATTTTCGGTCACGCGGTTTTCCGGATTGGGCAGCACTTCGCCAAAGCCCGAGATAAACGCCATCCATGGGCCAAGCTTGCGCGCCTTTTCCTTCATTTCGGCACCAAGGCCCGCTTCGCCCGCGCGCGGATTCCCGCCCATCCGCATCACGCCGCCCTGGAAACCATAGCCACGCACATAGCCATCGGCCTCTTCGGTGACGTTGCGATAGCGCGGGATATAAAGCCCGGTCGGGCGGCGGCCTTTGTAATAGGTGTTCGGGCCATTGGGCAGGATGCCAGCGGTTGACAGCGCATACATATGGTCCATCAAATTCCGGCCAACCTGATCCGATCCATTGGCAAGGCCATTCGGATTTGCCTCATTGGCCGAACCCAAAAGGATCATCGCCGAGCCAATGGTGGAGGCATTGAGGAAAATGACCTTTGCCTCATAGGTTTTGCCTGCCTTGGTATTGCGATCAATCACGCGCACGCCCGTAGCTTTGCCGGTTTTCGGGTCCTGAATGATCGAATGGACAATGGCATCGGTAACCAGCGTCAGATTGCCCGTCTTGCGCGCGGCGGGAAGCGACGAGCTAAGGCTCGAATGCATCGCGCCAAAGCTGCACCCGCGTTCGCAGATCGAACGGTTCTGGCAATCGCCACGACCAAGCTCGATATGGTGCGGCTGGGCAACCGACAAATTGGCGTTGCGCCCGATGATCACCTTGCGACCGGCAAATTTGCTTTCGATCGCCGCCTTGAACATCTTTTCCGCGTCGTTCATTTCAAACGGCGGCAGGAACTTACCATCGGGCAATTGCGGCAGGCCTTCGTTGCTAACCGGCGACACCGATGAAGGTTTCAACCTTGATCATACCAAGGGGCCAGATCCTCATAGCGGATCGGCCAATCGCAGCCATGGCCATCCTTGGCGTTCGCCTCGAAATCCATTTGCGACATGCGGTAGGTTTGCCGGCCCCACATGATCGAGCGGCCACCGACATGATAGCCGCGGATCCAGCTAAAGGGCTTTCCTTCGGGGGTGGAATAGGGATGGTCGCTATCCTTCACCCACATATTCTTGGTGGTTTCGTTAAAGGCATAGCATTGGCTTTGCACGGCATAGTCGGCCGCAACCTCTGCTTCGGGAACCATATTGTTGTTTTTATATTCCCACGGCTGCACCATATCGGTGAAGTCTTTGGCGGGATCAACATCATTGCCGCGTTCGAGCAGCAGCGTTTTCAATCCGCGCTCGCACAGTTCCTTTGCGGCGATGCCGCCGCTCATCCCCGAGCCGATTACAATTGCATCAAAATCCATGATTACTCTCTCCAAATCAGCTCAAAAACAACCCAGCCCGCCGACACCGGCGAAGGGTCGGGTTTCGGGGGTTACGGGCAGCGAGGGAACGAATTTGCCGGGAACATGTTCGTAGATCAGTTCCTTCGTCATCGCGGTTTCGCTGTTGTAATACAGGGCGATGACCAGCTCTTTCAATTTGACATAGCCGGGGTTCATGGTCGCCGCGCCGCCGCCAATCAAGGCGGCCAAACCGGTCAGCTTTTCCTTTGCATTGGGGTCTGGCTTTACGGCATCCTTGTCAAATGCCAGCAGCGCTTCCTTGCGCTTGGCTGCGATCAAGTGCGAAAAAGCCCTTGTCGCCGCCCAGTTTGCCGATGACGTCAATCGCACCCATCAGATCCGGCGCGCCGTTCTGGCGAGGCCCAATTGATCAGCAGCGCATCAATTTGTTTTGGCACACCCGTTGCGACCGCTCCGGGGGTATCGGTTGCCGGAATGATCGTGTCGGCAATCGCACCCAACAGCGCCAATTGCTCTGCGCCCATCGGCGTGCCTTTTTCAGCCGCCTGCTTGCAACCGGCCAAACCACCAGCGACGGTGGTCGCCCCCACAAGGACCATGATGCGCGTCAACGCCGCGCGCCGGTCCATTTCGAAAAACTGGTTCATTGAGACTCCTCCAATGCCTGTATTTAATACCGTGCGTAAGCGGTTGCAACGCCCGCCACAAGCGAAAAAACAGCGCTGTCAATTTTGGCTCGCTTGCCCTTTACGTCATGCGCTATCATTCGAGCATTGGAAAGCAGAAATTCATGCAGGAGAGAGACGTTGACAGAGATTTTTCGGACGCCGTGCCATGTTGGCCGGATTGGTCGCAGCAGGAGGGGTATCGATGTTTGAAACAGGCGGCATGGCAAAGGGGCAAAAGACTTTCTTCAAACGCGTCAACCTGCCTATCGGCTTGCAAATCTATTCGTTGGGCGACGAACCCGCCAAGGATTTGGACGGCACTTTCGCGAAGGTTGCGGCCATTGGCTATCGCGATATCGAATTGCCCAGCCTGCTTGGCAAGACCGCCGCCGAGGTGAAGGCAGCGGCAGACCGGGCGGGCCTGAAGATCAGCGCGCTGCACGTGCCTGCCGCGCCGATGCAGGGGCCTGCGGCTGGAACCTTTCAGGATTCGACGCAGAATATTGCCGACATCATGGGGGCGTTGGGCGTCAAAAACGCCGTTGCCCCGATCATGCTGTTTCCATCGGGCATGAAATTCTGTTGCGGGCAAAACGTTTCAGCAAGTTATATCCGAAGCCTTGGTAGAGTCCGGGGCAGACATCTGGAAACGCACGGCGGCGCTGCTGAATGAAAAGGCGCAAGGCTTAAAACCTCATGGCATTAACGTTGGCTACCACAACCATAATATGGAATTCGCCGCCGTTGGCAACACCACCGGCTGGGACATTTTGATGGCGGAATTTGATCCCAAGCTGATTTCGATCGAACTCGATATTGGTTGGGTGACAGCGGCGGGGCTTGATCCGGTTGCGACCATCAAAAAGCTGAAAGGCCGCGTGCGGCAGATGCACGTGAAGGATGTGCAGGCCACCACCAAACCGAACTTCGCACTGCAAATGGACCCGACCCAGATCGGCGACGGGCAACAGGATTGGGCGAAAATCCTGCCCGCCGCCTATAAGGCCGGGGTTCGCAATTTCTATGTCGAACAGGAACCACCCTTTGCCATGGCGCGGATGGATGCGGTGAAACGGTCGTTCGATTATCTGGTGAAGTTGAAGGCGTGAGGTTGAGTGTCTAAACGGCATTAATTCCGTCACCCCCGCGAAGGCGGGGGTCCATCACCGGCAGATTAAATTTAATCCGATGGTGATGGATTCCCGCCATTCGCGGGAATGACGAACTATTGAAACTGAACCCTCCCAACACTCCCGAATATAGCGATAGCCCTCGGTATAAACCTCTTCCGGACTGGCAAAGAAATCACGCCACACGCGCGTGGCCGCCGCCAGTTCGGGCAGTGCTTTGCCAAACGCCTCGATGGTCATCCAGCCGTCATAGCCGACGTCTTTGAGCGCTGTGATGGTTTCGCGGATTTTGGCGTGGCCGCGCCCGGGCGTGCCGCGATCATTTTCGCTGATATGGACATGGTTCACATGCCCCTTGGCCCATGCGGTGTGAAAGGCGGCAATCGGGTCTTTCTCTTCGATATTGGCGTGGAACGTATCGTAGAGAATGCCGAAATTCGCTTCGCCCAATCGCTCCAGATAGGCGCGACGATTGCTCGCAGGTATTGAGCAAATAGCTCTCAAACCGGTTGAGCGGTTCAAGCGCACAGATCAGGCCCGCATCGCGCGTTTTTTGCGCCACAGCGCGGTGGACGCCTGCACAGCGATCAAGCTCCGCATCGGTCGGCCCGTCGCCTGAAAACACGCCAAGCGGCTGATACCAAGGCCCGACTAGCGCTTGCGCGCCGACAGCTTCGCAACAATCGATCACGCGGTTCAGGTGATCGACACCGCGCTGCCGCGCCGCACTATCCGCCGAAATCGGGCTGTGCGCCTCATCGGGGATCAGCGCGACTGCGGTGCGTTCCAGCCCGATATCGTCGAGGATCGCGCCCAGCTTTGCAAAGTGGCCGACATCCGACGGATCGAACACCGGCACTTCAACACCGTCAAAGCCGGTGGCCTTGATTGCCCGCAGGATGGGGACATGTTCTTCCTCAACATGCCCCGTCCAGAGCAGCATATTCATCCCGATTTTCATTTGGTGTTTTTGCCTCTTTCAAAGAACCAGACCGCCCCGAAGATCACGAACAGGATTACCGGAATGACCGAAATCGTTTTGAACGACACTTCGGCGGCATGGACCAGAACGTCATGCATACCCGCACTTCCAGCCTGAAGCGCGTTGAACGCGGCTTCTCCGCCCGCTTTCTCGATCTTGGCGGTGTCATAGATTTTGCCCAGTTCAGGCAGCACCAGATAGATGGCCAGCGCCCCAGCAAAGTTGACGAGGCCAATGCCCCATGAACCCGTGCGCGGATAACGCCGCGCAACTGCCGCCAGCATCGTTGGCCACATGAAGCAAACGCCAAAGGCCCAAAGCGTTGCCGCGATCAGCGCGGGCACGGGCGAACTCGCCGTCGCGAGCAGATAGAGGCCAAGTGCTGCCGGAATCGTGCTGATGCACAGCAAACCCATATCCGAAAAGCGATGTCCAAGCGCGCCTGCAAAATGCCGCATGACAAACATGATCGCCGAGACAAAGACGAGCAGCAAGATGCCTTGCATCCCGACGGTTTCGGTCAAGCGCCACCTGCACCCACGCGCCCGGTGCCAATTCGGCCGAAGCAGTCAGGAACATGATCGCCGGAAAAATCCAGAAGCCGATATGTTTGAACGGCTCGACCATCATTTCCTTGAAAGTGACGCCAGCGGCGGTGCTTTCGGTTTGCGGAAATTCATGCCGCATCGTCCAAATGCCAAGGATGACGCCCGGAATCATCAGGACCGCAATCAGCACGCGCCAATCAAGGCCTTGTCCAAGCAACAGGACGCTCAGCAAGCCGCCGATGATGATGCCAAAGGGCCACCAAGCGTGCAGCACATTCAGCCGTCCGGTCTTGTCTTCAGGATAAATGGTGGTGGTGAGGGCGTTGATCGACCCTTCGGTCGCGCCCCAGCCAAAGCCCGTTAGGATCATGCCCATATTGAGAACCATGTTGACCGTATCAAAGCTGCCAGCCGATGGCGCAAAAAGGATCAACGCCGGGCCAAAGATGAAGCAGGCAGCCGCGAACAAAAGGATCCGCTTGGCACCGATTTTGTCGAGCAGCGGGCTGATGATCAAAAGGCTGATGGCAAAGCCAAGAAAGGCATTGCCCAATGCCGTGCCGATATATTCACCCGATCGCGCCGCGACGGTCGGATCAAACAGCTCGGCCTTCATGGCTTCCGATGCGCCGCCACGGATCGCGTTGGCCATTGCCGCCGTGAACAGCGCCAGCACGCTGATCCAGAATATCGATTTATGATTGGCCGGTGGGCCGGATTGCACATTCATTTCGTCTCTCCCCTTCTCTCGCTCACCCGTCATGCTGAACTTGTTTCAGCATCCATCTCTCCGCACGAGCCGCCGGTTGCGGCTGATAGATGGACCCTGAAACAAGTTCAGGGTGACGGACCTTTTCGTTTATGCGATTCCCAAAACCTCTTTGATCAAGTCACCATCCGCACCCGACCCAGCAAAATCATCAAAAGCATGCGTCGGGTTTGCGGATCATATGTTTGGCAATGAACGGCGCGCCTTCGGCGGCTCCTTGTTCAGGATGCTTGAAGGCGCATTCCCATTCGAGCACCGCCCAGCCATCATAGCCATAATGGCCCAGCTTGGTGAAAATCTGCGTGAAATCGACCTGCCCGTCGCCCAATGAACGGAAACGTCCAGGGCGTTCGGTCCAGCCCGAATAGCTGCCATAAACGCCCGCCTTGCCATTGGGCCGGAACTCGGCGTCCTTCACATGGAACGCCTTGATCCGTTCGTGATAGAAATCGATGAACTGCACATAGTCCAGTTGCTGCAACACAAAGTGCGATGGATCATACAGGATGTTGCAACGCGGATGGTTGTCCACGGCTTCCAGGAACCGCTCAAACGTCACGCCATCATGCAAATCTTCGCCGGGGTGCAGTTCGAAACAGGCATCGACGCCGTGTTCGTCAAACACATCAAAGATCGGTTTCCAGCGCCGCGCGAGTTCGGCAAAGCCTTCCTCGACCAAGCCCAGCCGGACGCTGCGGCCATGGATACATCAAATGCCACATCAGCGCGCCGGAAAAGGTCGCGTGGGACTGTGCAGCCGAAACGCTCGCTCGCCTTTGCCGCCATCTTCACCTGATCAATCGCCCACGCGGTGCGCGCTTCTGGGATTATTGTGGACCTGCGTCGGCGCGAAGCCATCGAACAATTTGTCATAGGCGGGATGCGAGGCAACCAGCTGCCCCTGCAAATGCGTTGAAAGCTCGGTAATCTCCACGCCGTTTGCAGCGCAAAGCCCCTTCACCTCATCGGCATAGGTCTGGCTTTCGGCGGCCTTTTCAAGGTCAAACAACCGCGCATCCCAAGTCGGGAATCTGCACGCCCTTATAGCCAAGCCCCGCCGCCCATTTGGTGATCGAATCGAGCGAGTTGAACGGAGCTTCATCGCCCGCAAACTGCGCCAGAAAAATGCCCGGACCCTTCATGTTATCTTCCCTCTCAAATCTTCGTCCAGACCGCGCCGTTCGCCGATGATGCGATGCAGGCATTGATGAATTTCATCCCCGCCAGCGTGTCTTCCATCGTCGCCCATCCGGTGCTTTGCTCGTCCCGCGAATATTCTCGCCAAACGCGCGGTAGATATTGGCGAACGCCTCCAGATAGCCTTCGGGATGCCCGCCCGGCGTGCGCTGTATGCCCAGAACCCCCGGCGACAGATAGGCCCGGTTTGCGCCCGCTGCCCCAAATCTCGGTCGGCTTGTCGCGGCGGCCGACGGTCAGGCTGTTCGGCTCTTCCTGCCGCCAGTGCAGCCCCGCCTCGTCACAATAGACCGAGATCGCGAGATCATTGGCATCGCCCACACAGACCTGACTTGCTGTCAAAGTGCCTTTTCCTCCACCGGCCAAACGGAATAAGCGCCGCGCCGTCATCGTCAATCGCCCTATTTGGCAGCGCTGTCAATTCAGCGCATATTTCAACGATGCGTTCGCCGGTGATATATTCCACCAGATTGGCGGCATGGGTGCCGATATCGCCAAAAGCACCGGCGGCCCCCGATTGTTTCGGATCGACGCGCCATGCGGCTTGTTTGTTGCCTTCAAGATCGGACGCGCGGCTCAGCCAGTCTTGCGTATATTTCACCATCACCCGGCGGACTTTGCCCAAGTCTCGCCGCTCGCAATCATTTCGCGCGCTTGCTTGACCAGCGGATAGCCGGTGTAGGTATGCGTCACCGCAATCCGCCGCCCCGTGCGCGCCACGGCATCGGCGATTAACTGGGCGTTTTCGAGTGTATCCGCGAGCGGCTTATCAATCACCACGTCATATCCCGCCTCCAGCGCCGCAATCGCCGGCGGCGCGTGCATATGGTTGGGGGTGACGATGGAAACGGCCTCGATCCGCACATCGGCAGGCAAAGCTGCTTCGCGTTCGAGCATTTCGGCCCAGCTGCCATAAGTGCGGTCAGCAGGCAGCGCCAAGTTCGGCGCCCGATGCCTTGGCTTTCTCGGGCGTTGAAGACAGCGCCCCAGCGGCCAGCGTCCAATTTCCGGCAATCGCCGCCGCCGTGCGGTGGACACCCCGATAAACGCGCCTTGGCCGCCGCCGATCATGCCATAACGAACAGGCTTCACTTCTTGTCCTCCTTGGGGCCTGCTGCGTCGCAGCCTTCGCCGTCCAGTTTCAATGCCCAACGCATCGCACCGTTCAGCAATTTGCGATGCTCCGGCTCGGCATAGGCCGACGCCTGATGTCCCAATGCCGAATAAAGCACGCGACCTTGTCCGGTGCAATGCGCCCAGATGATGGGGTGATCCTTGCCCATTGCCAGCTTCTGTCCGAACATGCCCTTGGGGCTGTAGGTGCTTTCGTCGAGCGTCGCGAGTACATCAACCCCCGGTTTGCGCGCCGATTTGGCGAAGCTATACCATTCCTCGGTTCGCGCCCAAGCGTCTGGCAATTCGCGCGATGCCGGGTGCGTTTTGTTTTCAACGCGGATTGTGGCTTTCTGGAATTGCGGGTTCATCGGATGGCCAATGAACTGCGTGCCGATCACGTCATTCACATACCAATCCCACGCATAGCTCATATCCCCACCCGAGCCGTGGATCCCCACAAAGCCGCCACCCTTTTCAAGGATAGGCCTTTAATGCCGCGCGCTGTTCCGCGGTAAACACATCGCCGCTGACATTGTTAAACACCACCGCGTCAAAGCGGGCCAATATCTCGGGATTGAAGGTCGCGCCATTTTCGGTTTGGAAATGGCCCCAGCTATTGTCGCCCGCCATTGCTGCGAACAGCTTGTTGGCTTCCGGGATCGCCTCTTCATGGCGAAAGCCATTGGTTTTGGAAAAAACGAGGATCGCCGGTCGTTTGATTTCAGCAGGAAGGGTAGGCGGTGTGGTTTCATACACCTTCAGCCCGCCCAGCGCCACCCGCTGTACGATATCCCAATTACGCGCGAGCTGGATGCCCAACAAAATCAATAACGCGAGCAGCACCCATAGCACCACGCGCAGGATGCGTTTCCAAAGTGGCTTTTTAACGGCTCCAGCAGCTGTCATTTCAATTTCCCCAGATAGGCAATGATCGCGGCGCGTTGTTTCGCATCAGCAACACCGATCACCATCTTTGTGCCCGGCACCGCCTTGCTTGGCGACGTCAGATATTTATCGAGATTGGCCTTGTTCCAGACAAGACCCGATTTTTTGAGTGCCGCAGAATAGGCGAAGGTCGTGGTTCCCGCTTTGCGCCCGGCGACGGCGAACAGATTGGGGCCGATGGGACTGGCTGTTCCCTTCACCACGCTATGGCACATGGCGCATTTCTGTTTGAACAGGGCATCGCCCTTCAGTGGCGCCGATTGGGCAAAACCCGCCCCGGCGACCGCCACTATGCCCGAGAGCGCAGCGATCGCGAGCAGGGCCGAGACCGACTTTTTGTGTGACAAGCCAAAACTCCTCAAAATTGACCCAAAGCAATCATTTTCACGAATCGCCTTATCGCCCTTATCTACTTTGCCCTGTGCGGCAAGCCACGCGATTTCATACAGACCCTTTTTTGATCAAATTCTCGCCGAATGAACAGCCGATTCGGCGATTCGCGAATGCAATGGACAATGCCTTTGAACGGACGGCACACACGCGACGCAGTTCTGCCATGTCAACTGGCTGGACGGTTTATCCCCATGGATTTTTTTCGGGGATAAATTTTTTTTGCCAAATTATGTAAAACCTCTTGCGCTGCGAAACAGTCTTAGAAAGTCCACGCGTCGCTGCACCGCAGCACAAATTTCGTGCGGTGAATGGAATCAGAATAGCGACGAGCCGAGTCCTTAATTTGTCATTTACCCTCTTGCGTCTCAAACTGGTTGAGGCACTATAGATAGCGGTTGGCCGTAGGGGGCATAACAACAATTTGTGTCGGTTGCTGTAGAAGTGATTCTGCAGTTGGGTCGCAATTTCCGCAAAACGGGCGGAAAATCGATGCAAAATTGTTACCCCTATGATCGGTAAAAATGCTAAGGAGGGCGCTTGCTCTCCGAGTCGAACAAGAGGGGAACGACCTTCTTGACGATGCCAAGGTGAAGGCTGTGGTTCACGGGGTGACCGGAGCCTTGAATTGAAACTGGGGAATGAAGTGACAATGGATTTCAGGGACACTGGCGTCAGCGCCGGAACGGACAACATGAGCGAAGTTTTGGAAGCCGAAACGAAAAGCGAGATTGCAGCGGAAACGACAGCACAGCCGAAAGCGAAAAAGGGTGAAGACAGCAAGGCTGTCGACGTCCGCCGCTTTGTGGTTGAAACCGATTCGTCGCGCGATGCTCTGCTCACCGAATTCGGCAAGGAAACCTTGCAGGATCGCTATTTGCTGCCGGGCGAAAGCTATCAGGATCTGTTCGCCCGCGTGGCGTCTGCCTATGCCGATGATCAGGATCATGCCCAGCGGCTGTACGATTATATCTCGAAGCTGTGGTTCATGCCCGCAACGCCGGTGCTGTCCAACGGTGGCACCGGGCGGGGCCTTCCGATCAGTTGCTATCTGAACTCGGTCGATGATAGCCTCGAAGGCATCGTCAACACGTGGAACGAAAATGTCTGGCTCGCGAGCCGCGGCGGCGGCATCGGCACCTATTGGGGCAGCGTGCGCGGCATTGGTGAGCCTGTGGGCCTCAATGGCAAGACATCGGGAATTATTCCTTTCGTCCGGGTGATGGACTCGCTGACGCTGGCGATCTCGCAAGGATCGCTGCGTCGCGGGTCTGCCGCCTGCTATCTCGACATCAACCATCCCGAGATCGAGGAATTCCTCGAAATCCGCAAGCCATCGGGCGATTTCAACCGCAAGGCTTTGAACCTGCACCACGGCGTGTTGCTGTCTGACGAATTCATGGAAGCCGTCCGGAGCGGCGACGAGTTCGATCTGAAATCACCCAAGGACGGCAGCGTGCGGAGCACGGTCGATGCGCGCAGCCTGTTTCAAAAGCTTGTCGAAACGCGCCTCGCCACCGGCGAGCCCTATATCATCTTCAACGATACCGTGAACCGCGCGATGCCCGCGCATCACCGCGAGCTGGGCCTCAAAGTATCGACCTCCAATCTGTGCGCCGAAATCACCTTGCCGACGGGGCGCGACCATCTGGGCGGAGACCGCACCGCCGTGTGCTGCCTCTCCTCGCTCAATCTCGAAAAATGGGATGAGTGGAATGGCAACAAACCGTTCATCGAAGATGTGATGCGGATGCTCGATAATGTCCTGCAAGATTTTATCGAACGTGCGCCGGACGAAATGTCGCGCGCCAAATATAGCGCGGGTCGCGAACGCTCGGTTGGTCTTGGGAGTCATGGGCTTCCACAGCTTCCTGCAAGCGCGCAGCCTCGGCTTTGAAAGCGCGATGGCCAAATCGTGGAACATGAAGATTTTCAAGCATATCCGCGCACAGGCCGACGAAGCATCGATGGTGCTGGCATCCGAACGCGGCGCCTGCCCCGATGCCGAAGAACGCGGCGTGATGGAGCGGTTCAGCTGCAAAATGGCGATTGCCCCCACCGCGTCGATTTCGATCATCTGCGGCGGCACCAGCGCGTGCATCGAGCCGATCCCGGCGAATATCTATACGCATAAAACACTGTCGGGCAGCTTCTCGATCAAAAATCCGTATCTCGAAAAACTGCTCGTCGAAAAGGCGAAGGATTCGAACAACGTCTGGAACTCGATCCTCGAAAATGGTGGGTCGGTGCAGCATCTTGATTTCCTTTCGCCAGAAGAAAAGGATACCTTCAAAACCAGCTTTGAAATCGATCAACGCTGGCTGCTCGAACTCGCCGGAGACCGCGCACCGTTTATCGATCAGGCGCAGTCGCTCAACCTGTTCATCCCTGCCGATGTGGAAAAATGGGACCTGCTCATGCTCCACTTCCGCGCATGGGAACTGGGCATCAAGTCGCTTTATTATCTGCGCTCGAAGAGCATCCAGCGCGCTGGTTTTGCCGGCGGCGTAGAGGCGGATAATACGGCGGATGCGCCCAAGATCGAGCTGATGGCGAGCGAACAGACCGATTATGAAGAATGTCTGGCTTGCCAGTAAATCATCCTCTCCTTTGGGAGAGGATACGAAGCCTTAGCCGACAGGCTTAGGCGCAGTTGGTGAGGGGCTCTGCACTATCGAGCACGCACATCCCCTCACCCAGCTTCGACTAGGCAGCAAGCTGCCAAGTCTGCAGTACCCTCTCCCACAGGAGAGGGAATATGAGATGAACCGAGGAAACGAAGATGCCCCTTTTAGAAGCCCGTAACAGCTACAAGCCCTTTGAATATCCATGGGCCTATGATTTCTGGAAACGGCAGCAACAGATCCATTGGTTGCCCGAGGAAGTTCCCTTGGGAGAGGATTGCCGCGATTGGGCGCAGAAATTGTCGGAGCATGAGAAGAACCTGCTCACGCAGATTTTCCGCTTTTTCACGCAGGCCGATATCGAGGTGCAGAATTGCTACCACGAAAAATATGGCCGCGTGTTTCAGCCGACCGAAATCAAGATGATGCTCACCAGCTTCTCCAATATGGAGACGGTGCACATCGCCGCGTACAGCCATTTGCTCGACACCATCGGCATGCCAGAATCCGAATATAGCGCCTTCCTCGAATATGAAGAAATGGCCGCGAAGTGCAATTATATGCACCAGTTCGGCGTCGACAGCGACGAAGATATCGCCCGCACCCTCGCGATGTTCGGCGGCTTTACCGAAGGGCTGCAACTGTTCGCATGCTTTCGCCATGCTGATGAACTTCCCGCGCTTTAACAAGATGAAGGGCATGGGGCAGATCGTCACCTGGTCGATCCGCGACGAAAGCTTGCACTGCGAAGGCATCACCAAAGCTGTTCCACGCCTTCACCAAGGAACGCGATTGCCTGACCAAGAATGTGCGCGAAGACATTATCGATTGCTGCCAGAAAACCGTGCGGCTGGAAGATGCCTTTATCGACCTCGCGTTTGAAATGGGGCCGGTGCCGGGGATGACGGCGAAGGAAATCAAACGCTACATCCGCTACATCGCCGATTGGCGCTTGGGGCAGCTCGGATTGCCCGCAATCTATATGGTCGAGGACCACCCATTGCCATGGCTCGCGCCATTGCTGAACGGCGTAGAACACGCCAACTTCTTCGAAACCCGCGCGACGGAATATTCCAAAGCATCAACCCGCGGCAATTGGGGCGAAGTGTGGGACAGCTTTGACCGCAAGAAGAAAAAGATCATCGGCATCGAAGCGGCGGCGGAAAATGACGGCGTGGATATGTTTGAACAGGCGGGGGTTGCGGCGGAGTAGTCCGCTTCAATGGCCGCCAGTTTTCGCCCTGAATTCGAGTTAGCGCTGCGCCTGTTTGCGCGTGTTAGCGAAGCGATGAAGGCGCAGGGGTTTCGTGCTCCGGTTCTGGTTGGTGGAGCTGCCGTTGAAATTTACTCGTTAAGCGCCATCAACACCGGGGATTTTGATATTTCCACCGGCGCGCAAGATGCCTTTGAGGCTGAATTGCAGAGGCACGGCTTTATCAGGCCATCCGGCGTTGGAATGGCGACACGAGGGTGGATTCATCCTGAATTCCGGCTGGGTTTCGAAGTCGTTTCATCCACTTTGTTAGACGGAATGGCCGAACGGGAGCGAGTCGCTTTGCTGGACTTTGCCCCCGATGGAGAAGTAACCGTGCTTTCGGTGGAAGATATTATTGCCGATCGCATGGGCCAATTTGCGTCGGGTTCCGCCCCAGAAATGCGCGAACAGGCCCGGAAATTGTTTGTCCTTCATAACGAAGCCGATCTGGATTATATGGAACAACGAATACGATATGAAAGCGGAGGCGACTATGGCGTCACAGACCTCGAAGACTAAAGCGAAACGCGCGGTGCCCGTCGCGGATTTTGTGGCACGTATCGAAAGCCGCCGTCAGGAAACCGGCATAACCGAATTCCCCCGCAACAGCGGCGAACGGCGGACAGAGAGCAAGAAGGCTTTGCTGAAGGCGATTGCGGATGTTGGGGGGAAGTGGTGATGGGATGGTCGGTAGTGAGGTAATTAAATTAAGTATTGTGTTGTCTAATTGATATTCGCATCTTCTTGCTTTTGTTTGTGTTTTTGCCCGATCACCGATGGTTGTCTTCGAGGTCTGTGACGGCATTGGAGCCTTTGGTGTCGCAGCCTTCATGATCGCGGTCAGGCGGATATGTGTGGACGTCTCTATGTCCCCGACGCTGTGCCTTTGTTATTTGGGCTAGCGACACAATAAACGAGATCGTCCGGTTCTGGCGTTCGGTTCTTCCTGCTGCTGGCGTCAGTTCCAGCAAAGTCGGCTTCCGATTGCCAAAGCTTATGGAGCAAGGCGGCGAGCTTACGGGCCACCGCGATGCGCGCGCGCTTTGGTCCTTTGGCCTCGGCCAGTTTTTTGCCCCAGATTTGCAGGGCGCAGGGGCGCTTGAGCCGGGAGAGCATGCTGTTGGCGGCCTCATAGAGCGCATGGCGCAGCATCGGGTCGCCTGCCTTTGATATATGGCCTTTATAGTCGCGCTCGCCCGATTGGTTGCGCTTGGGGACCAGCCCGGCAAAGGCCCCTGCATCGCTGCTTCTGGCAAAGCGCCCCGGGATCTTCGATGCTGCGACTTGAAGGCAAGCGCGGTCATCGGCCCAACCCCTGGCACGCTCATCAGCCGGAGGCAGACCGGATCAGCCGCGGCGCGGGCATCGAGCAGCTTTGCCGATGTGGCGAGCTGCGCCTCCAGCGCCTCGATACTCTTCGATCAGGCGGCGCAAACACCGGCCTCAGATCGGGCCGCTGGGTAAACAGCGCGTCCAGCCGTTCGCGCCGCTTGCCCGGCGTCGTCACCTGGCCCATGCGCAAGCCGAACAGCTTCAGCATCCCGCGCAGCTGGTTGGCAAAGGCATTGCGCGATGTGATCAGCTGCGCCCTGATCTTCAGCGCCGCCCGGTCGATGTGCGTTGCCCCTGCCTTCATGTGCACCGCCTTGAACCAGCCCGTGCGGCAGAGCTGCGCCAAGCTCTCGGCATCGTTCACATCAGACTTGTTGACCCGTGCCGACAGCGCCTTCTTGGCATGGCGCGCGCAGATACAGATCACCGGCACATCCCGCTCGATCAGGCCGTGATAGAGGAACGTCGAGAGCGGCCCCGTCTCCAGCACCACACGCGACAAGCCGGGGCAGTGCTTCTCCAGCCACTTCGCCAAAACATCGGGGTCAGCTCGCCACCACATCGCGGCGCAAAACCGCGCCTTCGCCGTCAACCACACAAATATGCGTCGTCTTGTCACTTACGTCCAAACCTGCATAAATACGTCATCGGTCACTCTCCTCCTTTGGAGCGCCTTCACGGCGACTCCGCGCTAAGCAGGAGAGTGGCTAAATCAATTACGCAATGTCCCCGGAATTTAAAGTGTCACCGTATTCCCAAGAAATCCTATCTAACAAGCTTATATCCCAAAATTTAATGACGTTGCATAACGTCAAGAGTGTATTTTACTTCTCTACTGTCAACATATACAACACAAAATCTATTGGTTCTTTGGAATGACTTCTGATTCAAACCAATCAAATTTTCCAACTGTTGGCAAATTCAGATTTTCATTCTGGATGTTTAAATTCCCCAAAGACGAGCCATCGGCAAGTATATAATTAATTCCGATAGAATCTTTGGTATTATCGCTCTCAAGTATCGCTGCGACATAGTTATTGCCTGGTACAAGGATACATGGATCCGCGTCGATCGTGTTGTACCTTCCAACTGTTGCACCAAAGCTCCAGAGGATCCAACAACTTTACAAGGCTGCCAGCCCAATATAGTATCTGTTTTACGACATCAGGAGGAACAGATTTTCCATCTACCGCAACTGTTCAAAATTCTCAATCTTCGGCATTTCAGTTACCTGTCGGCAATGGCTGTGGGAGACCGATCATTCTTAGATTACGAGGCCCCAGAAACTAACAACTTGTCTTGCACCACCTTGAGAACCCGACAACGCCCCAACAATCCCTCAATTCAAAGTTTGCTCAGCCGTGGTTTCCACTCTGATAACATAAGAAACATCCGCCTTCATATCAAGAGTCAATGAGAGGTTGTTTCGAGCAAAAGCTTGACTAGGTACAGCGTCAGGCGTCGCCCACCCGCCAAACGGTGACTTCCCGGCCATAAACGCCTGAGCCTGCCCTTCATTAATTACCATGTTAAATTGCCTATTGGCCGGAACGACTTCAGTAACAACAGCACTGAATTACGGTGACAGTTTACTTAACCACTTAATTACCGCAATACTTCACCCCTTCTTGCCCATCATTTTGCCAGCAGAAACATGCCGCCGAGGCTGGCTCCGCCGCATGGCGGCGAGGAGGGGGTTACGGTGACAGTTTACTTAACCCCCAATTAGCGCCCACCTTCGAGGAATTACGTTGACAGTTTACCTAAATACACCAATTAAGCGCCCGCCTTCGGCGGGCAAGGCACGAAGGCACGAAGATCGCCTCTGTTGCTGCGTTGCCATTGTTTGCACGAAACCCTTCGTGTCTTTGTTCCTTCCTGCCTTGCTCGCCAAAGGCGAGCCAATCATCGGCATCGCTCGACCGCAATTTCCGCAAAATATGTAAAAGAGACGGGAGAAGGGGAGGGGGCAGTGTTGGCTCCCGCAACTCCCCCTCTCCCGTCTCTTTCACCCCTTCCCTTCCTCTCCAATGGGAGAGGATATGAAGCCTTATGAGTGAACGCGAATTAGGCGGAGTTGGTGAGGGGTTCTGCCCTCTCGACCCTGCACAACCCCTCACCCGCTGCGACTAGGCGACACGTCGCCAAGTCTCGCTGCCCTCTCCCATCGGAGAGGGAGAGACGCGACGTTTGTTGCGAACAAAATCACCAGTCCCCAACGCCATCGCCCCTATCGCCCGCCACCATATCGGGTTAAGGCCCCCATATGGCCGATCTCTATCTCAAAGCACTCGAATCCGAACGCCGCAGCCTGTGGGCTTCTGCGCGATTAAAGGGGCTGCCCAAGGATTCGCCGGAGCGGATGCGGATTGCCACGATTGATGCGGATATCGCCGCGCATAAGGCGAAGACAAAAAAGCCTGTTTGATCCCAATCGTTTGATTTCCGTTTGCCGCCCTTGGCGCGGCGCGCGGCGCATAATATAGGATTCGCCATGGCCCTCCTCACCCCCGCCAACATCGTCTCTGCCGTAATCATCCTCAATCTGTGGACGTTCATGCTGTTCGGCATCGACAAGATAAAGGCCGAGGGCGGCGCTTGGCGGATATCAGAGGCGAGCTTGTTGTTTGCCGCATTTTTCGGCGGCGTAGTCGGCGCTTATGCGGGGCGGGCCATTTTCCGGCACAAGACGCGCAAGCAGCCCTTCAGCGGCAATTTGCACAGCATCGCGGCATTGCAATTGGTTGCTGCCGCTGTCGGTACGGGATATGTTTGGGCTGGTTAGCGCTGCTGCACCTGGCCATCGCTGTCTTCCACGTCGCCGAAAATCGTGGAGAGCAGGCTTGGCCGGGCCTCGCAGGCGACGCCATCAAGGTCGTCGTCCATTGCGCTATCAAATCCGGGCTCGCCCCGTTTGAGCGGCGCAAGGCCCGCCGCGCGCACCTCGTCACAACCGGACCAGATTTTGTCCACGGGCGTGGTGAGCAGCGCGGCCTTGCGGGCATTTGCAGCCTGAAATTGCCAAATGCCCAGTTGCGTCACCAATGCTGCCGCTGCAAATGCCAAGATCACCACGCTCCACCGGATTGCCGAGTGCTTGTTCCATGGCAGATTTTTGTGAATCCGCTCCAGATCATCATCGCTGCGCCAATGCGTGCGATGGCTTTTATCAAATTTGCGGATAATGCCCATGGTTCGCCCCTGCCGTCTGCATGACGGATAATCTTGGTGCGACCCAATGGTTATGAAGCGCTATTAATGCGAACTTTAGGCATATGTCAATATGCTGGGGTCAGGGTCATTTGGCGTCACGCCCCGCGCAAAATCTTGTGCATTGCCTTGCCCTTGGCGAGTTCGTCGATCAGTTTGTCGAGATAGCGTATTTCGCGCATCAGCGGCTCTTCCACCTCCTCCACCCGCACGCCGCAGACGACACCTTTAATCAGTTCGCGGGCGGGGTTCATCGCAGGGGCTTGGGCAAAGAAGCCTTCGAAATCGGTAAGCGCCTCGATTTGGGCTGCCAATGTTTCGGGCGTATATCCGGTGAGCCAGAATAGGATTTGATCCACCTCGGCCTTGGTCCGCCCCTTGCGTTCGGCCTTGGCCACATACAGCGGATAGACGCTGGCGAAGCTGGTTTTAAAGATGCGGTGCGGTGCCATGGTCGCCAGCATAGGCCGAACTCCGGCGAGCCAAAAGGCAAAAATGTCAGGAAAAGGGGATGGCGGATTGTGGCAATATCGCCCCCACGACATAACTCGCAGTGGCAGCCCCGCCATTTCGCGCTATCACCCTTCGACCATATAAAGAGGACGCCATGACCGACCTATCCAATGCCCCCAAGCCAGACAGCGCGACGCTGCTCGATATTTACACCCGCGCGCTCCGCATAGAGCGGAACGACGAGGCGATCCGCAAGGCGATCCGCACGGGTAAGCTCACCATGCCCTATTATTCGGCGCGCGGTCAGGAGATTATTCCGGCTGCGATCTCTTCGCTGCTCACCAACGAGGACAAGATCTGCACGATCTATCGCGGGATGCAGGATATGGTAGCCAAGGGGATGCCGCTGCGTCCGCTGTGGGCCGAAATTGCGGGCCGCGTTGATGGCACGTGCAAGGGCAAGGGCGGGCCGATGCATTTGACCCATCCCGAAACCGGGGTGATGGTGACGACGGGGATCGTTGGCTCGTCAATGCCGATTGCCAACGGCATTGCCTGGGCGGCGAAGCTGGATGGAGCGAAATGGGTGACCATCGCCTATTTTGGCGACGGTGCTTCCAACATCGGGGCGTTTCACGAGGCGTTGAATTTGGCTTCCTTGTGGAAGCTGCCGGTGATCTTTGTCTGCGCGAACAATCTGTTTGCCGAACATACCCGGTTTGAAGATGGCACGGCGGTCGATTTCATCTCGAAGCGCGCAATCAGCTATACGATGCCCGGCGTCACCGTTGAACGGCAATGATCCCGACGAAATGTATGCCGCCGCCGCAACGGCCATCGCCCGCGCCCGCGATGGCGAGGGGCCGACACTGATCGAAGCACGGACTTTCCGTTTCCTCGGCCATGTTTTTGGCGACGACGATAAATATATGACGAAGGAAGAGAAGGCGGCGGCCATGGCGATTGACCCACTGCCAATCCTGCGCGCGCGCCTGATCGCCGAGGGGATTGCGAGCGAAGAAGAGGTCGCGGCGCTCCAGAGCAAGATCGAAGCCGAAGTCGCCGATGCAGAAAGCTTTGGCATGGCAAGCGCCTTCCCCGATGCGGCAGAAATTCGCCGCGATGTATTTGCACAGGAGATCGCAGCATGAGCGCGCCCGCAAAAGTCAGTTCCGTTCAAGCCATCAACATGGCGATTGCCGCTGCGATGGAGGCCGATCCCAAGGTGCTGTGTCTCGGCGAAGATGTCGCCGACAAAGAAGGCGGCGGCGTGGTCGGTATGACGCGCGGTCTATCTTCGCGCTTTGGCACCGACCGGGTGAAGTCCACCCCGATCACCGAACAGGCGATCATGGGAGCCGCCATTGGTGCGGCAATGTGCGGTTATAAGCCCGTCGCCGAGATCATGATGATGAACTTCACCACCGTGGCGATGGACATGATCCACAACCATGCGGCGAAACTGCGTTTCATGTCAGGCGGGCAGAGCCAAGTGCCGCTCGTCATCCGCACGCTGACGGGGGCTGGCTGGCAAACGGCGGGGCAGCATAGCGATCACTTGGAGGCTTGGTTTGCCCATTCACCGGGGATCAAGGTGGTGATGCCATCAAACCCGCAGGATTATTACGGGCTGACGCTCGCCGCCATCCAGGATCCCGATCCGGTGATCATCGTCGAAAATGGCCGCACCTTGTTTGGACAGGGTGAAGTCGACGAGAGCCTGGGCCCCATTCCGCTGGGCAAGGCAAGCGTCCCGGTTTCGGGCAGCGACATCACTATCATCTCCTATTCGGGCACGATGTTGACCGTGATGGGTGCGCTTGCGGCGCTCGGTGAAGCCGGTATTTCGGCAGAGGTCGTCGATCTCCGCACGGTTTCGCCGTGGGACAAGGAAGCGGTGCTGGCCTCGGTCCGCAAAACCGGGCGCGCGCTTGTGGTCCACGAAGCCGTCCGCAGTTTTGGCGTTGGCGCTGAAATTGCGGCAACGATTTCGGAAGAATTGCACGGGGCTTTGAAAGCGCCGGTGCGCCGCCTTGGTGGACCCTATTCGTCGGTGCCATTCTCAAAGCCTCTGGAAGATGCTTTTCTTGTCCAGCCCGATGATGTTGTCGCGATGGCAAAGGAAATGACCGGAAAATGACGCCGTGCTTTGCCCTGCTCCATGGTGGCGGGCAGGGCAGCTGGGTGTGGGAAGAAACCGCCGCGTATTTACGCGCGGGCGGGGCGCGGACCATCTTGCTTGATGTACCGGGATGCGGGGTGAAACGGGGGCGGGATATCTCCGAAACCAGCGTTGCCGATATTGCCGATGAGCTGCTTGCCGACCTCGAAGAGGCGGGCGGAGAGGACATCATTTTGGTAGGTCATTCGCTGGCGGGAGCAATCCTGCCGCTGATGGCGGAAAAGCAGCCCGGGCGATTCCGCCAAATCATCTATGTCAGTTGCACCGCGCCGCCACCGGACTTGACCATACTCGATCAGCGCGAGGAGCGTGATGCCGCCAATCCGGCCATGGCTGAATTCCTTGCCCCCGATGCCGATCCAAGCCCGCAAGCGCGCTATCCGGCCATGTTCTGCAACGATATGGTGCCGGATGACGCGGCCGCATTTCTGGCAAAGCTGGGACAGGATCATTGGCCGATGGCGGTATTTTCGCACCGCGACTGGCGCTACGATCATCTGGACCGCACCCCTTCCACCTATATCTTATGTGAGCGAGACCAGAGCCTGCCTTTGGCTTGGCAACGCGAATATGCGGCGCAATTGCACTGTGGTCGCACCGTCAACATCGATGCCGGGCATCAGGCGATGAATACGCAGGCGGAAAGGCTGTCAGAATTATTACTGGCGATGGCCCGTGAGGCCTAAAGCGCGCTTAGTTTTACCCGCGCGGTGCCGCTTCCCAACATGCCCAGTTGCTTTGCCGCTGCATGGGATACGTCGATAATCCGTCCCCCCGTCCATGGTCCCCGATCATTGACGCGCACGATCACATCCCGGCCGTTGGCGATGTTCGTCACTCGGATGCGGCTTCCAAAGGCTGCGGAGCGATGCGCTGCGGTTAAGGATGCGGGGTTAAAAACCTCACCGCTGGCAGTGCGTTTGCCCGCAAATTCACGGCCATAATAGCTGGCGATGCCGCTGCCCAATTCGGCAGCCGAAACCGCCTGTGCCATGGCACATACACACAAGGTCCATGTCCAAGCTTTGCGAATGTTCATGGGTCTGGTCCCCTTCCTCTCCATAGCCGTCAAAAGTGCTTTGTCAGGAGGGTGTGGGCAATCAGCTAAGCGCCACGCCGCAGCATTTATGCGACGAATTCAACAAAAACAGCGATTTCGAGAAGTGTGAAGGTCAAGGAACCGTCACGGTTTTACCCGAATCACCCGGGAAATCCTGAAACAATGCCGCAGCCAGTTTGGAGGCAGCGATGCCCGGTTGCGCTGCAGGCGAGGCGGACCCTGCAGTTTGCGCGGCGCGGCCTTCCCAGATGACCAGATTGTCTGAACGGCGCACCATGCGGACACGCAATATGGTTTCGACGCGCGATCCTTGCGTCAGGTCATTCAGGTTGATGCCCACCCCCACTCCCACGCCCGAACCATAGCTGCCGACCGAGCCACCACCGCCGACGGTTACCGGGCTTCGCCGCGCAGCCTCGATTTTGTGAACGTCCACCGCCACTTCGGTGATCACATCGCTGCCTTCGAGTTTCTCTTTATAGCCAACCCGTTGCATTTCGCGGGCAACAGCGGCGAAATAGGGGGAGAGTATCAAACCTGCCTCCGCCTTTGCACCGCCAGCAGGTGTCACATTATACGTGCCACTGCCATAGACGATCCCGTCTGCCGCCCGGTTAAATCGCGTCACCTCTACCGGCCCCGTCGCAATGGCGCAGGCAGTTAACGACAGAAGCAAGGCAATGCTGAGCGGTAAGGTTGATTTCACGGGATAACCCTCCAATATTTCATTGTCTCTTATCCCGCTTTCCATTGGCCAAGGGAAGCCCCTGGATGTAACAACTGAGAAAGGCGTTTTGCCGCCAATGGCGCTTGACTTTGCAACCACTCCACCATAGAGGCGCGCCTTCAAATCAAGCCATCTGGCCATAGAAATACGGAACAATCCGATGAAAGTCGTCAATTCTCTCAAGTCTCTCAAGGGCCGTCACCGCGACAATCGCGTGATTCGCCGTCGTGGTCGCGTTTATGTGATCAACAAAACCAACCGCCGCTTCAAGGCGCGTCAGGGCTGATTTTTCGGTTCGGTCGTTCGCGGCCAAAGCAGCAACCGCCCCGGAGTACCGCGGGCGGTTTTTTGCTGTCTCATATGCAGGGTAAATTGATTTTCCGATCAGTTGCGATTTTTTGTTTCAAACGAAGGGCGCAGAGGAAAAAGGAGTTTTGAAGAGGTCTTGACCAATGCCGATCCCGTAGGGATACATCATCAAGATTGCTGAATGAATGCGCTACGCGCAGATTTTAATCTGCCCTCTTCAAAATCTTCGCGCCCTTCGTATGAAACAAAATAGGCCAACCTCTGTTTTCAGACTGTCTTGTCGGTTGCGTCGGTCTTAGGGTTAGGGACATGCAATCAATCACCACAGTCGTTTTCGATGTTGGCCGCGTGCTTGTGCAATGGGATTTGCGGCATTTGTTTGCAAAGCTCATCGCCGATCCGCAAGAACTCGACTGGTTCCTCGCCACTGTCGTAACGCCCGAATGGCATTTTCAGCATGATGCAGGGCGACCGTTGGCGGAGATGGTTCCCGAACTTAAAGCCATCCACCCCCAATATGCCGCGCATATCGATGCCTATGTGATGCGCTTCAACGAAACCATTCCGGGCCCCGTTGCGGGATCGTTCGAGATTGTCGAAGAATTGGCCGCGCGCGGCGTCCCCTTGTTTGCAATCACCAATTTTGGTGCGGAATTCTGGGACAGGTTCCGCCCGACCCAGCCGATATTCGATCATTTTCGTGACATTATCGTTTCGGGCAAAGAAAAGCTGATGAAGCCTGATCCGGCCATTTATCAACTTGCCCTGCGCCGATTTGGCTTACAACCCGGCGAAGCCATGTTTGTCGATGACAATATCGACAACGTTATTGCCGCGCGCGCCAACGGATTTGTGGCGCATCATTTCACAGATGCGCTTACTTTGCGAAACGACCCCGCGATTGCGGCCTTGCTGGTATAAAAGCTAAGTTCTGGCCCTTCCCTTCACCGCCAAGCTGTGCTTTAGGACCGCACAACTCTGCCAGCTTTAAGGATATACTCTCCCATGAACATCCATGAATATCAGGCCAAAGAATTGCTCGCGAAATTCGGCGTTGCCGTGCCCAAAGGTATCGCCGCGCTTGTCCGTTGAAGAAGCCGTCGCCGCGGCCAAGCAATTGCCCGGACCGCTTTACGTGGTGAAATCGCAAATTCATGCAGGGGGCCGTGGCAAAGGCAAGTTCAAGGAATTGGGCCCTGATGCAAAGGGCGGCGTCCGCCTCGCGTTCAATCTGGATGAAGTCGAATCGCATGCCAAGGAAATGCTGGGCAACACGTTGGTCACGATCCAGACCGGAGACGCTGGCAAGCAGGTCAACCGTCTGTACATCACCGACGGTGCTGACATTAAACAGGAATTCTATCTCGCGTTGCTCGTTGATCGCGCCACCAGCCGGATCGCGGTGGTCGCCTCGACCGAAGGCGGCATGGATATCGAGGAAGTTGCGCACAGCACGCCCGAACGAATCCACACCATCACCATCGATCCCGCCACCGGCATTATGCCGCACCATGGCCGCTGCGTTGCCAAAGTCACTGGGTCTGACCGGCGATCTGGCGAAACAAGCCGCAAAGGTTTTGGGCGGACTTTATGCGGCGTTCATCGGCACCGATGCCGAACAGATCGAAATCAACCCGCTGGCCGTGTGCGAAGGCCCGAATGGCGACGAACTGTTGGTGCTTGACGCCAAAGTCGCTTTCGATGGCAACGCCATGTTCCGCCACAAGGACTTGGCCGAATTGCGCGACCTGACCGAAGAAGACCCCGCCGAGGTTGAAGCGTCTGAATATGACCTCGCCTATATCAAGCTCGACGGCAACATCGGCTGCATGGTCAACGGCGCAGGCCTTGCCATGGCGACGATGGACATCATCAAGCTGAACGGCGAATTCCCCGCCAACTTCCTCGACGTGGGCGGCGGCGCGAACAAGGAAAAGGTGACGGCGGCGTTCAAGATCATTTTGAAGGACCCGGCGGTCAAGGGCATCCTCGTCAACATCTTTGGCGGCATCATGAAATGCGACATCATCGCCGATGGTATCGTGGCTGCGGCGAAGGAAGTGAACCTGTCGGTGCCTTTGGTCGTGCGGCTTGAAGGCACCAATGTGCAGCAGGGCAAAGACATCCTTGCGAACAGCGGCCTGCCGATCGTTGCGGCCAATGACCTTGGCGATGCGGCGCAGAAGATTGTGGCAGAGGTGCGGGCGGCGGCCTAGTTCATAGGCACCGTCACCCTGAACTTGTTTCAGGGTCCATTTCGCCGCACAAACGATGGTCGCGGCTGTAAGATGGATGCTGAAACAAGTTCAGCATGACGATCTGGACACGCGGTGAGAATCTTGACGTTCACGTAAACGTCAAGCATAGGGCAAAAGTTTTCAGGGTTCGGGGGCCAATTCTCCGCGCCCGTTCGATTGGAGAAGGAAGTATCCCATGAAGATCCTTGTCCCCGTAAAACGGGTGATCGATTATAACGTAAAGCCGCGGGTGAAATCCGATGGCACCGGTGTTGATTTGGCGAATGTCAAAATGAGCATGAACCCGTTTGACGAAATCGCGGTCGAAGAAGCGCTGCGGTTGCGCGAAAAGGGCGTTGCGACCGAAGTGATCGCGGTTTCCGTCGGCCCTGAAAAGGCGCAGGAAACACTCCGTACCGCGCTCGCCATGGGTGCGGATCGCGCGATCCTTGTCGTTGCCGAAGACGTCGAGCCTTTGGGCGTTGCCAAATTGCTGGCCAAGATCATGGACGAAGAAGCCCCCGGCCTCGTCATCCTTGGCAAACAAGCGATTGATGATGACAGCAACCAGACCGGCCAGATGCTCGCGGCGCTCACCGGTCGTCCGCAAGGCACCTTTGCCAGCGCGGTCGAAGTAACGGGCGACAGCGTGTCGGTGACCCGCGAAGTCGATGGCGGCCTCGGAAACGGTTAGCCTCAAAACCCCCGCGATCATCACGACCGATCTTCGTTTGAACGAGCCGCGTTATGCGTCTCTGCCCAACATCATGAAGGCGAAGTCAAAGCCGATGGCGAGAAAACTCCCGCCGATTATGGCGTGGACGTTTCGCCGCGCCTGACCACATTGAAAGTCGCTGAGCCGCCCGTGCGGAGTGCCGGGATCAAGGTTGCCGATGTCGATGCGCTGGTCGCAAAGCTTAAGGAAGATGGGAGTCGCATAATGGCATGAAATACTCTCGTTTATGCCGAACATGACAATGCGTCGTTGAAGGACGCAACTCTTGCCGTCGTTACCGCTGCCGGCCAATTGGGCGAAGTCCATGTGCTGGTTGCGGGCAATGGCTGCGATGCTGCTGGCGCAGGCCGCTTCGAAAGTCGCGGGCGTTGCCAAGGTGCTGGTCGCCAATGATGCCGCCAATGCCAATCAGCTCGCTGAAAATGTCGCGCCGCTCGTCGCTGGCCTGATGGCGGGCTATGATGCCGTGCTTGTTCCCGGCGACCGCGCATGGCAAGAATATCGCCCCGCGCGTTGCGGCGCTCCTCGATGTCATGCAGATTTCGGACATCCTCAGCGTCGAAAGCGCCGACACCTTCACGCGCCCCATCTATGCGGGCAACGCGATTGCCACGGTGCAATCGTCGGATGCCAAAAAGGTGATCACGGTGCGCGGCACCGCCTTTGCCAAGGCAGAACCCACCGGCGGTTCGGCTTCGGTCGAGGCCGTATCGGGTAGCGGCGATGCAGGCATCTCCAGCTTTGTCGGCAGCGAAATTGCCAAGCTGGAACGCCCCGAACTGACTGCGGCGAAGATCATCGTCTCCGGCGGTCGCGCCTTGAAGGACGGGCCTACGTTCGAAGCCACGATCTTCCCGCTCGCCGACAAACTCGGTGCCGCCGTCGGCGCATCGCGCGCGGCGGTTGATGCAGGCTATGTCCCCAATGATTATCAAGTCGGCCAAACCGGCAAGATCGTCGCCCCCGAAATCTACATCGCCGTCGGCATCTCCGGCGCGATCCAGCATCTGGCGGGCATGAAGGACTGCAAAACGATCATCGCGATCAACAAAGACGAAGATGCGCCGATTTTTCAGGTGGCGGATATCGGGCTGGTCGCGGATTTGTTTAACGCTGTGCCGGAGTTGACCGGGAAGCTGTAATGTCGTTGACGGGGATAAACGTGCAAAAGAAGCTAATACTTTTGGCCTTTTTCATGTTTATCCCGTCAGCAGCATCGGCTGCGGACTGGAGATTTTCTTCAGGCAAGCCCGAAAATTCCGTCGAGTTATATGACGCGTCGGCTATCGCCAGAGCCTACGATGTACATGAAGTCTGGTTTGACAAAGCATATTGCGTTAACCGACCCAACAAGGTTTTTGACGAAAAGACGTTATGGCGCGTCAACTGTTCTGCAAAGCGCCTGTCAATGCTCGAGAGTATTTCATATGACTTTGCCGGCAAGGCTCAGACTCTATCCAGAGTCCGATACTGAAGTTGAAGCCAATAGGATTATACCAGACACACGGGGTGAGTGGATATTTAGAAAGGTCTGCGAGGATCAAAGTTCAAACGAGCTGTTGCCGGTACGCCCGGCAAGTGAGGTCGCTAAGATTTATAGGAAAATCCGGCGCCACTTTCCTCTGGATAACTCCGCTGCTCCATTCGTCATTTCGCTTCATGTAACTAAAGAAGCATGCAGTCTAAATGACCTCGGAATCCCAAATCCACAAAGCGCCGCTGCCGTTTGCGCGGCATTGGATTAGTAGCGTGAGTGACGAGGGGATCTATGAGAATTTTGGTTCCTGCTCCGACTTACTAGCTGGCGAAAAATGTATAGTTCTCCGTCGCTACGCGAGCGGTAGTTATGAGCGTTTGATACACGAGCACGTCCCTTCGCATCGGTTGAGCAAGGACAATACAATCAATCTACTGAAGACACTCGTTATCGGATCGGCCCGCCGTTCTGAAGATGAGATTAAGTATAGTCGGTTACTACCTCAATGGCAGAGGTCAAAAACCAGCCCGCCGCCTCATACCGATCACCACGGCATACCCAGAGCCGGGCGTTTTCCGAATATATTGCGGCACAAATACAATGGCGTGGTGTGACGAAGTGGTTGCGAAAGAAAACTTTCGGCAGGGCTAATCAAAATCACCGTAACTCGACAAATCGTTCCCCATCATTGAGCAATGCTTCAACTCGATCCCAACGCTCATCCATCCAGTTCGCCAATGCGCGGTTAGTCGTATTGCCGCATCGCAACCACAGCAGTCCAAAACGATCAGGTAAGCGAAGCGTTAGAAAATCTTCGTCTTTACTGATCAGAATCATTGAATCAGTTTCCGCCCGCTTGGCTATATCCGCATCGCTCGACGCGCCCATTCCGATGTCCGTGACATGCTGCGCGTCATACCCGTGCGCCTCAAACCAGCGGCATAATCCCGGTGGCAATTGCGCGTCGATCAGAAACTTCATTCTGCCGCGATGACAACAGGATGGTCAGCCATGCTAGCGGCATAGGCAAGGCAGGCGCGAATATCGGCAGATTTGACGTACGGATAGTCGCCAAGGATTTCAGTCTCACTCGCCCCGCCTGCGAGCATGTCCAAAACATCGGTGAACTCGTAGCCGTGTCCCTGCAACCACGGGGCGACCGCCGCAGATGCCAGCGTCAACAGATATGCGGGGAAAGCCGGTGATTGTCATGCTGTTAAGCTAATCGCCAAAATCGACAGGCGCAAGCCTGCGTATCGATGCGCGTAAAGCCCCCCTTGCACCCCCCCCACAAAAAGCCGAAGGGCGCGGTATGACATCCGCCCCGACCACCGTCTCCATCAACGCCGCGCTCCATTATCACCTCCCCCGCGCATCCGACGTGTTGCTCGCGGTTGAGGCGATTCCGGGGATGGCGGATCAGACTTTGATCACCGATCTCCTCAAAGTCGGCGGCACATGTTCTCCGCTGAAAACCATCGAGGGTATGGATGGCCTGGGGCGGCGGACTTGGCTTCATGCGGAGGGGCCCATCGATATCCGCTATACCGCCACCGCCACTATTGACCGGGCACCGACGGCTATAGCCGGGCTAGACACCGTGCCGCTCGCCGAACTGCCGCCTGATTACATCCAATATCTGATGCCCAGCCGTTATTGCCCATCGGATCGCCATGATAATTTCGTCGCCACGCGTTTTGATGGCGCGACCAAGGGTGACCGGATTTTGCAGATGGCCGAATGGATCCATGAGTTCATTGAATATGCGCCGGGGCGGCCGGGCAATGGCGGGACGGCGACCGACACCTTCATTACGCGCCACGGCGTCTGCCGCGATTTCGCGCATCTGCTGATCACCTTTGCCCGCGCGGCAGACGTGCCCGCGCGCATGGTTTCGGCTTATGCAATCGGCATTGATCCGCCCGATTTCCATGCGGTGGTCGAGGTGTATCTGGAGGGGCGCTGGCATCTTGTCGATCCGACCCGGCTGGTGCCCGAACAAAATCTGGTCCGCATTGCCGTGGGCCGCGATGCAACCGATATCAGCTTTATGACGATTTTCGGGACGGCAGAAATGATCAGCCAATCGGTCTCGGTCGAACTGGTTTAGCGCGTCCTAGCCGATTTCATAATCCGGCAGCGAGTGAAATGCCGAACGCAGCGCTTCTGACCAGCGATCCGAGATCGCCTTGAAATAAGGATCGTCTTCCTCGATCCGCCGTTTTTGCAGCGGCTCGAAACTGTCTTTGGGCAGCACCATCATATCAAGTGGCGGGGCGACCGAGAGGTTGGCAGCCATGGTCGAATCGAACGACACCATCAACAGCTTTACCGCACTTTCAAAATTCATATCGGGCTGAAAACCGCGGACTAATATGGGGCGGCCATATTTGGTTTCGCCGATCTGGAAGAAAGGCGTGTCCATCGATGCCTCGATGAAATTGCCTTCAGGATAAATCATGAACAGGCGTGGTTCCATGCCCTTGATCTGCCCGCCGACAATCATGGTGGCATTGAAGGTGGTCTCGGCCTTTAGCCCCGTCATTTCGCGCGACCGGATCGTTTCGCGCAACAATTCACCAATAATCTGCGCCACCTGAAACATCGAGGGCGCGGCCAATATGGAAGGGTTGCGTTCTTCAGGGGCTTTGGTGCGTTCGGCTAGCAAGCTGATCACCGATTGCGTCGTCGCCAGATTGCCCGCCGTCAAGATCGTGATGAAGCGTTCGCCGGGTTTTTGAAAACTGTGCATCTTGCGGAAGATCGAAACATTATCGACCCCCGAATTGGTGCGGGTGTCCGACATGAATACCAGCCCCTTGTCGAGCATCATGCCTACGCAATATGTCATAAAAGCCCCGGTTCCTTAGCGTTCTAGAGCATGATGACTTTAGTTTGAACCAAACCGTAGCCCTGAGCCTGTCGAAGGTCGCTTCACCGACAAGCGCCCTTCGACAGGCTCAGGGCTACGGTTATCATTCAGGCGATTCTATTAAAAGTCATCACGCACTGATGAGCCGCTTACTGTTCTACCATCAGGCTGACAACCATGCTGTGTTCACCCGCGCCATAGGACAGCCCCGAAATGGGCGCGGCCTCGGTATAATCGGCACCGGTTGCGATCCGTACATAGCGTGTATCGGGGCTGATCCCGTTCGAGACGTCGAAACCGACCCAGCCCAGGCCATCGACATGCACCTCGGCCCAGGCGTGGCTCGCCTCTTGGTCGGTCCGGTCCGTCAGCATCAGATAGCCACTGACATAGCGGGCGGGCAGGCCAAGCACACGGGCGGCGGAGATGAAAATATGGGCATGGTCCTGACAAACACCGTGGCCAGACGACAGCGCCATTTCCGCCGTTGTCTCGCTGTTGGTATAGCCGGTATCATAGTGGACTGCCGCCAGCACCGCCGTTGATAGCGCGTGCAACCGTGCCAGCACATCGTCCTTTGGTGCTTCGATTGACCGGGCAAGGGCCTGAATGTCGGCGCTGGCTTTGGTCAACGGGGTCGGGCGCAGGAAATACCAAAGCGGCACATGCCCGCCGTGCCGCCCCAGCACGCCTGCGGTGTCATATGTTTCCACTTCGCCATCACAGGTCACCGCGATTTCGCGCGCGCCGGTATCGATGCTCACCAAGAGGATATGGTTGTTATGATAGTCAAAATAATCGGCCTCGACCGTGCCGCCTTCGATCTTGGTTTCCCAGCGGCGAATTGATTGCGCGGCGTTTTCCTTGGGGATCAGGCGCAATCTTTGCAGTCCATAAGGAACCGGCTGGGTGAATTGATAATGCGTACGGTGGTGGATTTTGAGCAGCATCGTCTATCCGTTAAACCGGTAATTCAGCTCGATTTCGGCGGCGAGCCGTGCATTACACGTCATGAAATCGGTCAGATATTCGTGCAGTCCATGTTCAAAAATTTCGTCGATGGATTGGGACATGCAGCGTTTGATCACATCATCGGCCAGATCATGCGCGGACATCCGGCTTCCATATTCCTGCGCCAGATAGGCCAGATTGGATACCAGTTTCTGATAGCAAAAGGCGAGAGAGCGGGGGAAGCGCTGATCGAGGATCAGGAACTCGGCCACGCCCAAGGGCCGTGTGTCCGCCGCATTGAGCCAGCGATAGGCATGTTCGGCAGAAACCGAACGCAGGATCGTTTCCCATTGCACATTATCGAGCGACGAGCCGACAAAAGAGAGCGACGGCAACAGCACATAATATTTGACGTCGAGGATACGCGCCGTGCTGTCTGCGCGCTCAACGAATTTGCCAAGGCGGGCAAAATTGTAAATGTCGATCCTCAGCATTGATCCATGCAGCGATCCGCGCACTTGCGCCGATTGGTGGCGGATCAGCGCGATGATCCCCGGCAAATCGGTTTCGCGCACCGGGCGGGCGAGCGCTTCTTTGCCGCGCATCCAGAAGATGTTGGTCGCCTCCCACATCTCGCGGGTTAAGGCCGTGCGCGTCATCCGGGCATTCTGGCGCGCGCTTTCAAGCAGGTTGAGAACTGAAGTAGGATTGGCTTTGTCGCGCAAAAGGAAATTGACGACATGCTGCGCCGAATAGCTGTCGTACCGCGCGTCATAGGCAGGCTTCAATCCTGCCGTCATGATGACTGAGCGCCATTCCTCGTCTGAGCCTGTGCCACGCGTTAGCGCCATACGGTGTCCGGCTTCGAGCAACCGGGCCATATTCTCCGCGCGCTCCAGATAACGGAACATCCAAAAAACGCCGCTGGCCGTTCTTCCCAACATCAGTCTTCCAAGACCCAGCTGTCTTTGGTGCCGCCGCCCTGACTCGAATTGACCACCAACGAGCCTTTTTTGAGCGCAACGCGCGTCAGCCCGCCGGGGGTGATTTCGATTTTGTCGGGAGAAACAAGCACAAAGGGGCGCAGATCGACATGGCGCGGGGCCAGCCCTGCTTTGGTCAGGATGGGAACGGTGGACAGCGCCAGCGTCGGCTGTGCAATATAGTTGGAAGGGCGCGCGCGCAGCTTTTTGGCAAAGGCTTCGATCTCCGCCTTGCTCGCGGCAGGGCCAACCAACATGCCATAGCCGCCGGAGCCATGCACTTCCTTCACCACCAGTTCGGCCAGATGTTCGAGCACATATTTAAGTGAATCCGGCTCGGCACAGCGCCAGGTGGGGACATTGGCGAGCAGCGGCTTCTCGCCGGTATAAAATTCGACGATCTCGGGCATATAGCTATAGATCGCCTTGTCATCGGCGATCCCTGTGCCCGGTGCATTGGCGATGGTGATCTTGCCCGTGCGGTAAAGATCCATGATGCCGGGGACTCCCAGTCGCGATTCAGGACGGAAACTCATGGGATCGAGATAATCATCATCCACCCGGCGATAGAGTACGTCGATGGGCCTAAACCCTTGCGTCGTCCGCATCGCCACCCGGCCGTCGACGATCCGCAGATCATGCCCCTCCACCAGCTCTGCCCCCATCTGGTCGGCAAGGAAAGCGTGTTCGAAATAGGCGCTGTTATAGATGCCGGGGGTCAGCACTGCGATCACCGGCTTGCCATCGCAACCCTCGGGCGCACAGGCTTCCAATGAACGGCGCAGGTTTTTGGGATAGCTGCCAACTTCGCGCACGCGGATTGCGCTGAACAATTCGGGGAACATGTTCATCATCGTCTCGCGATTTTCGAGCATGTAGGAAACACCCGAGGGTGTGCGGGCATTATCCTCCAGCACATAAAATTCGTCCGGCCCCGTCCGCACCAGATCGATACCGACGATGTGGGTGTAAACCCGGCCCGGCGGGGTAAAGCCGATCATCGCGGGCAAGAATGCGCTGTTTTTTGCGATCAGCGCTTCGGGAAGGCGGCCTGCACGGATAATCTCTTGCCGGTGATAGATGTCGTGCAGAAAGGCATTGATCGCGCGCACCCGTTGCTCGATCCCGCGCGACAATTTTTGCCATTCCTGCGCGCCGACAATACGCGGCACAATGTCAAAAGGAATCAACCGTTCCTCGGCTTCATCCGCGCCATAGACGTTGAAGGTGATGCCGGTTTGCCTGAAAAAGACATCGGCCTCTTCGGCCTTGCGGCGCAGTCCGGACAGTTCTTGCCCCGCAAACCAGTTCTGATAATCGGTATAGGCCGGATGCGCGCCGCCATCGGGGCGAAGCATCTCGTCGAAGGCCGGTGGGGTTGACTGCATAGATGCGAAGCTGTCAAAAATTCGGGCAGCGCACAAGCAGTTTTCGCACCTGCACAAATTTTATACAGTCCGCCGCAAATTGCCTATTTATGGTGCTGTTAATCTGCGGGTTTCGAGCTGTTTGAGCGCGTGTTCAATGCCCTTTCAGTTCGTCGCCGGTCAGCCGCACGACGTGCAGCACGTTGGTCGAACCCGGCGTGCCAAAGGGCACACCTGCCATCATGATCAGCCGCGCACCCGCACTGCCCAATGAATAGCGCAGCGCCATGCGTTTGCCCTTGGCAACCATTTCCTCGAAACTGCCGATGTCCTTGGTTGGAACGGCAAATGCCCCCCAAAGCAGACCCAGCCGCCGTGCCGTCGCCTTAGATGCCGTCAGCACCAGCAACGGCACCGAGGGGCGTTCGCGCGAAATTCGGCGCGCGGTGGAGCCGGATGAGGTGAAACAGATGATTGCGCTGGTTTCCACCGTATCGGCAATCCGTCCGCTGGCTTCGGCAAGCGCGTCTGCCGTCGTCGCATCCGCCGGCGTTTCGGTAAAATGGATGCGTTTGAAGAAATCGGGATCGCTTTCCACCTGTTGCGCGATCCGGTCCATGATCGAAACCGCTTCGATGGGCCAGGCGCCTGCGGCGGTTTCAGCCGAAAGCATGACCGCATCGGCCCCGTCATAAATGGCGGTCGCTACGTCCGACACTTCGGCGCGGGTGGGCGAGGGCGAAACGATCATCGATTCGAGCATTTGCGTCGCCACCACAACCGGCTTGCCCATGGTGCGGGCCATGCTGACGATTTTCTTTTGCAACGGCGGCACCTGTTCAGGGGGCAGTTCCACGCCCAAATCGCCACGCGCGACCATCACGCCATCGGCTATCTCCAATATCTCCGCCAGCCGCTGGATCGCCGCCGGTTTTTCAATCTTGGCGAGCAAGGCCGCCTTGCCGCCGATCAGCTTTTTGCCCTCGGCCACATCTTCGGGCCGCTGCACAAAGGACATGGCAATCCAATCGACGCCCTGTTCCAGCGCAAAGGCCAGATCGGACCGGTCCTTTTCCGTCAATGCCGCCACCGGCACGACGACATCGGGCACATTCAACCCCTTACGATCCGAAAGCGCGCCGCCAACTTCAACCCTTGTGTCGATATGATCCGGCCCGATTTCAATTACGCGCAAAACCAGTTTTCCATCGTCCAGCAGCAGGCGGGTGTCGGGTTCGAGTGCGGCAAAAATTTCCGGGTGAGGCAGATAGACCCGCGTCGCATCGCCTGCCTTTTTATTCGTATCCAGGCGGAATTTGGCTCCGGTCTGCAATTCCACCTTGCCGCCCGCGAAAGTACCCACGCGCAGCTTTGGCCCCTGCAGATCAACCAAAATCGTCGTCGGGCGGTTATAGGTCTTTTCCAACGCGCGTATATTGGTGATCAGCTGCACTTTCTCCGCCTGCTCGCCATGGCTCATATTCACACGAAAGGCATCGGCGCCGGCGCGAAACAGCTTCTCGATCATCTCCGGTGTGTTGCTTGCCGGACCCAGAGTTGCCAGGATCCTGACCTTTCGCATACGCGGCTTGTGATATTGCATGGATGAAACTCTTTCGCAGATGTCTGGATTTATCGCTGGAGCATCCCCATAACGGGGCGAGCCGGATACGGAAAGGGCGCATAGCGATGCATGATGACAAGCAGATTACCGATGCGGCGGCAGCGGCGGCCTTCCGCCGCTTGATCCGCCATTTGCAGCACCGCCATGATGCCGAAAATATCGAGCTGATGGGCCTTGCCGGATTTTGCCGCAATTGCCTTGCCGATTGGGTGATGGAGGCACAGGGCGATTTGTCAAAGGAAGAGGCCCGTGAGTTGATCCACGGTATGCCCTCCGCCGAATGGAAAGCATTATACCAGGGTGAAGCGACCCCGGAACAGTTGCAACGCATGAAAGAAAGCGTGGCGAAAAATGCGAGCGGGCATTAAGCGCTAGCGATCTTGATTCGGGCCGACACTGGCCCCCACAAACAAACCGGAGAGAAAAATGGCAGAAGGCAATATCGCCGCCGACCAGCTACGCCTGTTCATCGAACGCATCGAACGGCTGGAAGAAGAGAAAAAGGGCATCGCCGACGATGTCCGCGACGTTTACAGCGAAGCCAAAGGCCAAGGCTATGATGCCAAAATCATGCGCCAGATCGTTCGCCTCCGTAAAATGACCAACGATGATCGTCAGGAAATGGAAGCGATTCTCGATACGTACAAGGCTGCGCTCGGACTGGGTTGACCCTAATCGGTGTTGATACGTTGGGCGCGCAGCTTATCAATTTTGCGCCCGTCCATATCGACAATTTCAAAGCGCCAGCCATTATCGGTAAAGCTTTCGCCTTCGTGCGGCAGATGCCTTAATATGTGCAGGACATGGCCGGCGGCGGTTGCATAATCGCGGTCGTCGGGCAGGTCTATGTCCAACGCTTCGGCCATGGCATCCGCCGCCATCGATCCAGCAATCAGCAACGAGCCATCGTCCAGCGTAATGATGTTGGCGGCACTGCCCTGTTCCTGATCCGATTTGAATTCCCCGGCAATGGCGGCCAGCAAATCATTGGGGGTGACGATCCCTTCGAAATGGCCATATTCATCATGCACCAGCAGCATCGGTACTTCTGCGGATCGCAGGATTTCGAGCGCGTCCATCGCATCGAGCTGATCGGGGACGATATCGGCCTTCCGCATCAATGCCCCGGATATTCAGCTTTCTGCCCCTGATTTGCGCCGCCATGATGTCACGCAACTGGATAATGCCGATAATATCATCAACGCTTTCGCCGACCACAGGCAGGCGGGTATGCTGCGATTCGAGCAACAATTCGCGGACATCGGCTTCTGTGGCATCGACCGAAATGGAATCCACCTCTGTGCGCGGCGTCATCACTTCGCGCACCGGGCGGTCGGCGAGGCGGACCACGCCCGAAATCACCTTATGCTCGTGCTCTTCGATAAGTCCTGCATGGGTAGCTTCGGTGAAGATCACCTTCAATTCCTCGGCGGTCAGGGCATCGCGATTGTCACGGCGTAGCCCCAGCAGGCGAAAGATGAAGGCGCTGGATTTATCGAGCAACCAGACGAAGGGTGCAGTCAAACGCGCCAGCCATTCCATGGGTTTCGCCATCAGGGCGGCGATGCGTTCGGGGGCGATCAGCGCGAATTGCTTGGGAACCAACTCGCCAATCACCAGCGAAGCATAAGTGGTCACCCCGATCACGAGGCCAAAGCCGATGGACATCGCCCATTCGCGGTCGATTCCCAACTGCACCAGCCGTTGCCCGGTAGGGGTGCCGAGGCTCGCGCCCGAATAGGCACCGGCGATGATACCGATCAATGTGATCCCGATTTGCACCGATGATAGAAATTTCCCCGGATCGCGCGCCAGCCGCAATGCTGCCGCTGCCCCGCTGCTGCCGCCATCTGCCATCGCCTGAAGCCGGGCGGAGCGTGCCGAGACGATCGCCAGTTCGGACATCGCGAACACGCCATTAAGCGCAATCAGCGCCAATATGATCAGGGCATCGATCCAGGGGAAGGGGGCAAGTTCCATGTTGCCTGCCCGCCTTACAGCGGGTCGGGCCATTTTGGCAAGGTGAAGGGATGACAACGCGTGACATTGCGCTGCGGCTTGACTATCAGCCTGCCATGTCCTCGACCCGCCCCACCAGCCCGGCCATTGCCTTTGCCGTTGCCGCAGCGGGGATCGCCACTTTTTCGTTGATGGATGCGGCGATGAAGGTGCTTTCGCTCAACATCGGGGCCTATAATGCGGTGCTTTGGCGCAATTATATTGGCGCAGCTCTTGCGGGCATTCTGTTCCTTTCGCAGCGCCACCCCTGGCCATCGCGCGCCAATTTGCAGATGCATCTGAAACGCAGTTTTGTGGTTGCGATCATGGCGGTCAGTTTTTTCTGGTCAATCGCGCGGCTGCCTTTGGCAGAGGCCATAGGTTTGTCGTTCATCGCGCCGGTGATCGCGCTCTATCTGGCGGCCATTCTGCTGGGCGAAAAAATCGGCAAGGAAGCGATTATCGCCTCGGGCGCCGGATTGGCGGGTGTGGCTGTCATCCTGTTGGGCAAATTCAGCGGTGATTATTCGGACGATGCGCTGTGGGGCGTGTTGGCCGTGCTGTTTTCGGCGGTGGTCTTTGCCTATAATCTGGTGCTGGCAAGGCAGCAGGCACAAGCGGCGGGGGCGGTGGAGATCACCTTTTTCCAGAATTTGCTAACGGCGGCGGTGCTTACCTTGGCCGCACCTTGGTTTCTGGCACCGGTTTCCGCAGCGTGGCTGCCCCTGCTCAGTGGATCGGCGGTACTCGCGATCATTTCGTTGCTGCTGCTAAGCTGGGCCTATGCCCGGGCAGAGGCGCAGATTTTGATTCCGGTCGAATATACCGGTTTTGTGTGGGCGGTGATATTCGGCTGGCTGTTTTTTGCTGAGCCTGTCACTTCCGCCACTCTCGTCGGCACTGTATTGATTGTAGCGGGTAGCCTTGTCGCCGCGCGCGCCAAGCCGCAAAACACCGATCATGTCGAAATGACTGCGACTTGACCGGTCAAGCCACACCGTTTAATCGCACGATTAAACTATAAACCAAGGAGTCTCCCACACAATGGCAACAGCCTATATCATCGACGCCGTCCGAACTGCCGGTGGCAAACGCGGCGGCAAACTTGCCGGATGGCATCCCGTGGACATGGGCGCGGCAGTGCTCGATGCCATTGTCGGTCGCACGGGCATCGATGGCAAAGCCGTTGAAGACGTGATCATGGGTTGCGTCAGCCAAGGCGGGCAACAGGCTGGGCAACTTGGCCGCAACGCCGTGCTCGCAACGAAATCGCTGGGTGAATCGGTTCCTGCCGTCACTATTGACCGGCAATGCGGCTCATCACAGCAAGCGATGCAGTTCGCAGCGCAAGCCGTGATGTCGGGCACACAGGATCTGGTGATAGCCTCGGGTGTCGAAAGCATGACGCGCGTTCCGATGGGCTCCACTGCGATGTTCCACGCCAAGGAAGGTCTTGGCACATATAAATCACCCGGCCTTGAAGAAAATTATCCCGGCATCCTGTGGTCGCAATTCATGGGCGCGGAAATGATGGTGCAAAAGCATGGCTTCTCGAAAGACCAGCTCGATCAATTTGCTTTGAACAGCCATCATAAAGCGATCGCCGCAACGAACGCCGGGGCCTTTGCCCACGAAATTCTTGGCCTTGAAATCGAGACGCCCGATGGAAACGTGATGCACACAATCGACGAAGGCATCCGTTTCGATGCGACGCTGGAAAGCATCGCAAATGTCAAACTGATGTCCGAAGGCGGCACCCTGACGGCTGCTTCGTCCTCGCAAATCTGCGACGGTGCGTCGGCGGTGTTGATTGCTTCGGAACAAGCCGTGAAGGACCATGGCCTGTCTCCGATCGCGCGCATCCATAACTTTACCGTGACGGCAGGCGATCCCGTCATCATGCTCGAAGAACCGCTTTTCGCCACAGACCGTGCATTGCAACGGGCGGGCATGAAATTGTCAGATATCGATCTGTTTGAAGTGAACGAGGCCTTTGCGTCGGTGCCACTGGCTTGGCTCAAACATACGGGTGCTGATCCCGAAAAACTGAATGTCCACGGCGGCGCGATTGCGCTTGGCCATCCGCTCGGCGCTTCGGGAACCAAACTGATGGCGACTTTGCTGAATGCTATTGAAGACACACAACAAGACATGGGGCCTGCAAACGATGTGCGAAGGCGGCGGCATTGCCAATGTCACCATCGTCGAACGGCTTTAATCTCCCAAACCAATTTAAGGAATTCCACATGAAACTCAATTCAACCATCTCCGCAGTCGTCACCGGTGGCGCTTCGGGCCTTGGTGCGGCCACCGCCCGCGCTCTTGCCGCCAAAGGTGTTAAGGTCGCCATCTTCGATATGAACGAAGAAAAGGGCGCTGAAGTTGCTGCCGAAATCGGCGGGACCTATTGCAAGGTCAACGTCACCAGCGACGATGAAGTCGATGCCGGTTTTGTAAAGGCGCGCGCGGCGCACGGGCAGGAACGCATCCTGATCAACTGTGCGGGCGTCGGCAACGCGATGAAGACCGTCAGCCGGTCTAAGGAAGATGGTTCAATTAAACATTTCCCCTTGAGCGCCTTTGAATGGGTGGTGCAGATCAACCTGATCGGCACATTCCGCTGTATCGCCAAATCGGCGGCGGGGATGATGACGCTCGATACGCTCGAATGTGGGGATCGTGGGGCGATTGTGAATACCGCGTCGGTCGCCGCCGAAGACGGCCAGATCGGGCAAGCCGCCTATTCGGCGTCGAAGGGTGGCGTCGTTGGCATGACGCTTCCCATTGCGCGCGATTTGATGAACGAGAATATCCGCGTGAACACGATCCTGCCGGGCATTTTCAAAACGCCGCTGCTGATGGCGCTCCCCGAAAAGGCGCAACAGGTTTTGGGGGAATCGGTACCATTCCCCAAACGACTGGGTGAGCCTTCGGAATATGCCCAGCTGGCGCTGACCATGATCGAGTGCGGCTATTTCAACGGCGAAGACGTCCGCCTCGATGGCGCGCTGCGGATGCCTCCGCGTTAAAATTCCAATGGGCCAATGGAGCGCGATATGACCGATTTCACCCAGATACTCTATGAAGTGGAAGAAGGAATCGCGACGATCACGCTTCATCGGCCCGAGAAAATGAATGCCTTCACCAATGTGATGAAGAACGAGCTGATCGCGGCGTTTGATCTGGTCGATGCCGATGATGCCGTTCGCGTCGTGATCGTTACCGGTCACGGTGACCGCGCCTTTTGTGCAGGGGCGGATCTGACGCCGGACGAGGGCGAAGTCTTCGCAAGCGGCGACGAGGTGGAAAGCCTATCCGATCCCCGTGTCCGCGATAGCGGCGGGATGCTGACCTTGCGGATTTACCAGTGCAAAAAGCCAGTGATCGCTGCGGTCAACGGCGCGGCGGTTGGCATCGGCGTGACCATGCAATTGGCGATGGATATCCGGCTGGCATCGGACACCGCGCGTTTTGGCTTTGTCTTTGCCCGGCGCGGGATCGTGCCCGAGGCGGCGTCGAGTTGGTTCCTGCCTCGCCTTGTCGGCTATCAACAAGCGCTCGAATGGTGCTTTACCGGCCGGATTTTCGGAGCCGAAGAGGCTTTGGCCGGAAGGTTGGTCCGCTCGGTTCATCCGGCAAATGAGCTGCATGGCAGAAGCCCGCAAACTGGCGCGCGAGATCGCCGATAACACCGCACCTGTTTCGGTCGCACTCACCCGGCAAATGCTGTGGCGCAATGCTTCTGCGGCGCATCCGATGGAGGCGCACAAAATCGACAGCCGCGCAATCTATCGCCGATCCAAATCGGGCGATGCCGCCGAAGGGATAGCGAGCTTTTTGGAAAAGCGCCCGCCCGCCTATCCCGACACGGTTTCCAGCGACATGCCGGATTTCTTTCCCTGGTGGGACGAACCGGAGTATAGCTGAGTACGGGGGAGAGATTATGGCGGCGAATGGACCAATTTTGGTGAGCGATGGCAGCGAGGCGGTTGGTGCGCGCGAACAGTTGATCGAAGCCGCCAGCCAGATCATGCGCGATGGCGACACCATCGATCTTTCGCTATCCGAACTGTCGTTGCGCGCGGGGCTCAATAGTGCGCTCGTGAAATATTATTTCGGCAATAAAAATGGATTGATGCAGGCGGTGCTGGATCGCGACATGGGAAAAATTGTCGGCGATCTTTCGGCGCTGGTGGCAAAGAACATGCCCCCGCAGGAAAAGCTGCGCCGCCATATCGGCGCGGTCATCGATACCTATTATGATTTTCCCTATCTCAACCGGCTGTTGATGAAGATGATCCGCGATAGCGCGCCCGTTGAAGCGGCACGTATCGCCGAACGCTATTTAAAGCCCATTTCGCGCTCCTATGACGCTCTGATCACCGAGGGGGTAAAGGCGAACAAATTTCGCAACGTCGATCCACAGCATTTTTACTTCACGGTTACCGGGGCCGCCGACCGTTTCTTTACGGCGCGGCAAGTGTTGCGCCATTGCTATGACCAGAACGACCTAGGCCCCGAGATGCGCGACCAATATCGCGAACATACGGTTGAATTGATCATGCGCGGTATGTTGAAGGATTAGGGTCAGGACCTATTAATCACAGAGTCAATGCTCTTAGCCCAGCTTGGCCAATATCTTTTCCGCATGATTATACGATGCGGCTATGCCGGGCCGAGCAAATGTCTTTTCTACCCAATGGGTAAGGCGGGGATGGTTTTCTGCCTTCGGCCCCGATCCGAGCAGACAGACATTGCCCAAAATCGTAGCAATCGAAAAATCCGCCAGCGTGAAGCGATCATCCACAAGATAGCCGGAATCGGGAATGGCGCTTTCCAGATAGTCATAGATTTTGGGCAGTTCTGCTTCGCCTTCTTGCGCCGCCGCTTCATTGCCTTCGATACCGATAAATTTCGGCGCAACCACGCGGTTAAAGAAAATTTTCCCACCTGCAGGCCCCAATAGGGTGTCGGCAAATTCATCAAACCAATGCACACGGGCCTTGCCTTCGGCGCTTTCGGGGACGAGGCCGGAACCGGGATATTTCGCTTCAAGATACGTGATGATCGCGGAGCTATCGGCAATGCCGAAATCGCCATCCTGAAGCGCGGGCATTTTCTTCATAGGGCTGGCTTTGGCAAATTCGGGATTGGGATCGCCGATGCCCACTGGCACTAGCTCGACGTCCATTTGCCGTTCTGCCAGATAGGCCTGCACTTTACGCACATAGGGAGATACGGGGGAGCCGAAGAGGATCATGGGAGAATTCCTGTGTTACACTGGGTTAGCCTTCACGCTGCCACAAGGGTAGCAAAATGCAACGTTTTTCTGGTCCGCAATCATCGCTTGCCCTTTGGTATTCGCTGGCCATAAGCTTGCCGTTGGAATGGGGGAATGGATTTTGGAATTTCTGCTGTTTTTTGCAGTGCTTGGGTTGGGGCTGTGGCTTTTTCTTTTGCGCGGCGAACTTGCCTATATGCGCCGAAGGATTGGCGATCTGGAAAATTTGACTGCCGGTTGGCAGGAAAACGCCGAACTGTCCAAGCCGCAAAAGGCCGCAGCGCGCAAGGTGGCGACCAAGACCAGCGATGTCGTTACAGTGCCTGCGCCTCCCGCCGAAAACATTCAAAGCTCCACGGGCGTTATCAGCTTCAAGCGCCCGGAACCGCAAACACCGGTGGCAACCGAAGAAGCAACTTCCACACCGTGGAAAAATCCATTGGCAGGGGCAAGTTTTGAAGAACTGGTCGGCGGCAAATTGCCGATCTGGATTGGCGGGATTGCGCTCGTTTTTGCAGGCTTTTTTCTGGTGCGTTATACGATCGATGCGGGGCTTCTTGGCCCTGGAGCACGTTCGATTTTGGCAACGCTCTTTGCGGCATTGCTGATCGCGGGAAGCGAATTCGGCGGCAAGCTGCCCAAGATTGGCGATGCCTTCACCGCCGATCCGCGTGTCGCGCAATCGCTGGCGGGGGCAGGGATCGCGACGCTTTATGGCACGCTGTATATGGCCGCCGAAATTTACGGCCTGATCGGTGTTGCGACGGCGTTTGCGCTTGTGGTGGTGGCAACGGCCATCGCCTTTGCGCTGTCGCTGCGCCACGGCCCGCCGACCGCGTTAATGGGATTGATCGGTGGCTTTGCCGCGCCCTGGGTGGCGGGGCTTGGCGCTTCCAATCTGCCGTCGTTGTTGCTCTATCTCGCAGTCTTCATCGCGGCCTTGTTTGGCCTTGCCGTCTGGCGGCGCTGGCTGTGGTTGCTGGTGCTGGCATCGGGCGGCGGAGCGCTGTGGAGCTTTGCGATGCTGTTCACCGCGCAAAGCGATTTCGCGCTGCTCGGGATTTTTGTGCTGGTTGCGGGCGGCGGAGCGCTGGTCGCCTTCAGTCGCTTTGACGATGCAAAAGGGCCTTGGCAAAATGTGGCGCGTTATGCGCCGATGGGGATGGCGCTGGTGCAACTCGCCATATTGCTTCCGCGCATGGGATTTTCGCCCACCGGCTGGCTGTTCTACGCAGTGCTTTCGGTGGCGACACTATTGCTGGCGTGGCGCGACAAGCGGCTGGTTCCGCTTGCCGAAGCGGCCATGTTGATAGGTATCATCCCGCTGTCCGAGGCTTGGAACATCGAGGCATACCGGCAGACGACGATTGCCGCCACATTTGGCATCGCATTGCTGTTCGGCGGGGCAGGCCATGCAGCGATGCTGCGCGACCGACAGCCGTCCATTGCATGGGCGATGATGGCGCTTGCCGCACCGGTACTGTGCTGGCTCGCCGCCTTTTTCGCCTACCCGTTGGAGCACGGACAGCATACATGGGGCTATGCAGCACTTGCCGCCGCCCTCCCGGCAGCGTGGCTGGCGTGGCAACAGCACCGGCGCAGCGAGACCGGGCTCATCCAGATATTGGCCAGCGGGACGACGGCATTGATGCTGCTCATCGCGGCGTGGCAATTTTCGAGCGGTGGCGATTGGGACGGCGTTACGATCATGGCGATTGCCCTTGGCCTTGCGGCTTGGGCAAAGGTGACAGGCGATGATGGCGTGCGAAGGCTGGCGATATTGCCACTGGGTGGCGCGATGCTTTGGGCGGTGGGTTCATCTTGGATGTTTTTCAATGCGCTTTTCGAATCCGTTTCCGGCCGAACCGCTACCTACAAATTCCTTCCCGTTTTGGCCGACTCGATCCAGTCAACGCTTTTGCCTGCGGTGATGATGCTCGCCATGCTGTGGCAACCAATTTTCGCAACCGGCAGACGCACCCGATATAGCGCATGGGCCGTTGGCGGGGCGGGCGTTGGCGGCGGTCCTGTGGCTGCTGGCCAAACAGGTGGCGGGGATCGACAGCCCGTCCGATTTCATCCGTTTGGGCTTTGCCGAGCGGGCGATTTTCACGCAAATCCTGTTTGCGGCGCGGCTGGCTGGCGTTGCGCGAAGCAGCCAAGCGCGCAGATTGGCCCGCGCTCAAAATCATCGGCTGGGTATTGGCAGGTGTCGCGCTGTTCCGCGTGATCTGGTTCGATTTGGCACTGCTCAATCCGGTGCTGGTGGCGCAAGCCGTCGGGCCGGTTCCGGTCGCCAATCTTGCGGTTGGCCATATGGCATTGGTGGCGATCTGGCTGTGGCTGCTTGGAGCTAAAGCAGCAGGCGCAGATAAATGGAAGGACGCGCCGTTGATGCTGCAATCGCTGAGCCTTGGGGCGATGATCGTTACCGTGCTGGCAACCGTCCGCCACGCGATGCAGGGCAGCATCATGGCAAAGGGCTTTATCAGCACCGGCGAGAATTATCTCTATTCGGTCGCGCTGATGGCATTGGCGATTGCTTGGCTGGCGCGCGGGATGATGGCCGGATCGCGGCTGTTGCGGATTGCGGGACTGGCCCTACTAACGGCGGTCACGTTAAAGGTCTTCCTGATCGACGCCGCCTCGCTTACAGGCGTGCTGCGTATCCTCTCGTTCCTTGGCCTCGGCATTGCCCTGATCGGCATCGGCTGGGCTTACGGGCGGGTGATGGGAACCACGAGAAAGCAAACGGAAACCTAAATGCTCACCAAACTCTACACTTGGATGATGGAAAAAGCGGCGCATCCCCATGCCGAACGCTGGCTAGCGCTGTTTTCGTTTATGGAATCGAGCTTTTTCCCGATCCCGCCGCACCCGTTGCTGGGGCTGATGTGTCTGGCGCGCCCGGACAAGGCGATCCGCTTTGGCGTGATCTGCACGGTGGCTTCGGTGATCGGTGGGCTGTTCGGCTATGCCATCGGCTATTTCGCTTATGAAACCATCGGCATTTCGTTGCTCAAAGCGCTCGGCCTGTGGGACAGTTTTCCCGCCGCTGCCTGTTATTTGCGCGAATATGGCGCGGAGATCATTCTGATCAAGGGCGCAACACCCATCCCGTTCAAACTGCTGACGCTGACCGCCGGGTTCATCCGCATGGACCTGTGGGATTTCCTCTGGTCGAGCATGGTCTCGCGCTCGGTGCAGTTCATCTTGGTTGGCTTCTTGTTCTGGAAATTCGGTGCGCCAATCAAAGCATTCATCGACAAATATCTGCCCTGGGTGACGGGCGGGTTTCTGGTTCTCCTCGTCGGCGGCTTCATTGCCGCGGCCATGTTGTCGGGCGGTGGCGGCAAGGACGATGCCTGTTCGCAAGTAAAGACGATGGAACAGATTGGAAACGAATAAATCTGTTTGATTTTGTTCCCCGCCCCAATATCCGTTCGTGTCGAGCGCAGTCGAGACACCGTGAGGTCGTGCACTATTGATGGGTGTCTCGACTACGCTCGACACGAACGGGCTTTAACGCATTCTTGAACGGAAATACGCTAGGTCGCAAACAGCATCGCATCGTCGGCAAAGGCTTTAAACTCCAGCGCGTTTCCGCTTGCGTCGGTGAAGAACATCGTCGCCTGTTCGCCGACTTGTCCGGCAAAGCGGATATGCGGTTCGATGCCGAAGGAAACGCCCGCCGCGCGCAGCCGGTCCGCCAGTTCCTGCCATTGATCCATCGTCAACACCACGCCGAAATGCGGCACGGGAACGTCATGGCCATCGACGGCGTTGTGGATCGGGCGGGGTTGCATATCAGGATCGAGATGGGCGACAATCTGGTGACCATAAAGGTCGAAATCGATCCACTGATCGGAGGATCGCCCCTCGCCACAGCCGAGAATATTGCAGTAAAAGTGCCGCGCCTTTGCAAGATCATGCACAGGAAAGGCGATGTGGAAAGGGCGGAGGGTCATTGTGCGCTTTGTCGGTACAGGCAAGTGGCGCGTTGGCCGCGTCAATGGCCGTGAATTCGCTATACATGATTAGGCTGCAATCGGCGATGCTGTCCTTCCGCGTCTCGATATCTTCGGTGCGCGCCAACTGGGCCTTCGCCGCCTCCGCCATCGCCAACGCAACCAGTTCACGGGGTTGTCCCGATTCCCGCACGACCCGTTGTCCGACAATCGCTGCCCAGTGCTTTCCCGGCTCTGCCATATCAGGATGATCTGTCCATCCGCCACTCTTCTGCTCATGGGCCAGGATCGCAAGTGTCGCTACACAGCCAATGTCGCGTTGGTGTGTTTCGGTAAGCGGGGTGGGCGCGGCCAGCGCGAGGGCGAATATCAGCATGGCACGTTCCTATCACGAAGCCCATGAACCGCAAGCAACCGCGATTGCAATTGTATCATCGCGCGGGCAAAGACGGCGGGTGTCAAAGCTGATTGCCCTGCCATCCACCTATCCGCGCTGGGCCGCTTTGATCGCAGGCGGCGTTTCGGCGACGGGGTTTGCGCCGCTTAGGCTTTGGCCATTGACGTTGATCTGTCTGGGCTTGCTAATGCATTTGGTGGTGACGGCGGTCAGCGCAAAGCGCGCGTTCTTGATCGGTTGGCTCTTTGGCCTAGCGCATTTCACTATCGGGTTAAACTGGCTGGCCAAGTCCTTCACCTTCCAATCGAATATGCCTGCCCTGCTCGGCTGGCTCGCTGTGCCTCTGGTTGCCGCTGGTGTCGCGAATTTTTCCGCATTGGCGACTTGTGGAGCATGGTGGATACGGCGTTTTTCCGGAAAAACGGGAATGTCCCTCCCCTTCGTCCTCGCCTTTTCCGGATGCTGGATTGTCGCTGAATGGCTGCGATCTTGGGTGTTTACAGGGTTCCCGTGGAATCCGCTGGGTGTCATCGCACTCTCTGAATTTGCCGCACCAGCCATCTTTATCGGAAGCTATGGCCTTTCCGGGGCGGTATTGATCGGCGTTGGTGTTTTGCTGCTCGCGCTCAAAGGCCAGTGGCGCAATGCCGCGCTTCTCGCTGTGTCGATTGCACTGTTCTGGACCGTGTCTTTGGTGACCCTTGTTGGCGAAAGCGTGACTGCTGCCATCAACAGCAAGGTTGCCGGAAAGCGGCGCACAAACATCACCGTCGTCCAGCCCAATATCGGGCAGGAGGAGCGCAATCGATTTGATTATGATGCGATCAGTTTTGACCGGCTGGCCAAATATAGCAGACCCCGTACATACTTAGAAATTCGGCAATCAATGCCAAAACTTCGGCCCGAGCCAAAGGATAGCGCAATTGATACCGCAGCCAGGGATGCCGTTATAGCCGCAGCCACAGCCACAGCCGCCGACGACGCTCCTCGCCTGATCTTCTGGCCCGAATCCGCCACGCCGTGGAAACTCGAATCCGGCTATCCCTATCGCTATTATCAATTTCAGCCCGGTGGAATCGGCGCAAGGCGCGCGCGCTGCACTGGCGCGACTGCTGAACCCTCAAGACTTGCTGATTACCGGCAACGACCGGCTGGAATTTGATCAAAACGCGCAGCTTGTGGGCGCGCGCAACAGCTTGGCCGTGCTCAATGCGCGCGGCGAACGGCTTGGCCATTATGACAAAGCGCATCTGGTGCCCTTTGGCGAATATCTGGCGTTGCGCTGGTTGCTGGAGCCACTCGGTGCAGCGCGGCTGGTGCCCGGCAGCATCGATTTCTGGCCGGGGCCGGGGCCGCGCAGCCTGTCGCTGGGCAAAGGCTTCCCCAAAATGGGTGTGCAGATTTGCTATGAGATTATCTTTTCAGGCCAAGTGATCGACCGCGCCAACCGTCCTGCGTTCCTGTTCAATCCTTCGAACGACGCATGGTATGGCGATTGGGGACCGCCGCAGCATCTGGCACTCACGCGGCTTCGCGCGATCGAGGAAGGGCTGCCCATCGTTCGATCAACCCCCACCGGGATCAGTGCGGTGATCGATGCCGATGGCCGGATCGTGGACAGCATTCCCCTGCACACCGCCGGTCGGATCGACACCACTCTGCCTCCCGCACATGAGCCAACGCTCTTTGCGCGCTACGGCAATATCCTTCCACTCAGCTTCGCCGCACTGCTCATCGCGCTGTCATTACTACCGGCGCTGTTGCCTCTTGCCCGCCGCCGCGCATCGCGCTAAGGGCCGCGCCGATATAAAGATTTCTTTATACGCAGACACAGCAAAGGACTGGATAACCATGCGTTCCAATTATCTCTTCACCTCGGAAAGCGTTTCCGAAGGGCATCCCGACAAGGTTTCCGACCAGATTTCAGACGCTATCGTCGATCTGTTCCTGTCGAAAGACCCCGAAGCACGCATCGCTTGCGAAACGCTGACCACCACACAATTGGTCGTCCTCGCCGGTGAAATCCGCTGCAAGGGCGTGTATGAAAATGGCGAATGGGCACCGGGCGCGCAAGGAAGAAATCGAAGCAACCGTCCGCCGCACCGTGAAAGAAATCGGCTATGAGCAAGACGGTTTCCACCACGAAACGCTGACCTTCATGAACAATTTGCACGGCCAATCCGCGCATATCGCCCAAGGCGTGGATGCCGGCAGCAACAAGGACGAAGGCGCTGGCGATCAGGGGATCATGTTCGGCTATGCCACCGACGAAACCCCCGATCTGATGCCTGCCACGCTGTATTACAGCCACAAGATATTGGAACGCATGGCCGCCGACCGCCATTCGGGCGCGGCGCCTTTTCTTGAGCCAGACACCAAGAGCCAGGTCACTTTGCGCTATGAAGGCAGCCTGCCAGTGGCCGCGACCGCCGTCGTCGTTTCCACACAGCACGCCGCCGGATATGACGAAGGCGCGAAAGAAGCCGAACTCCACGCCTATGTGAAAAAAGTGATCGCAGACGTGATCCCGCCGGTGCTGCTGCGCGAAACCGAATATCACATCAACCCCACCGGAAGCTTTGAAATCGGTGGACCCGATGGCGATGCCGGTCTCACGGGCCGCAAGATCATTGTGGACACTTATGGCGGCGCTGCTCCGCATGGCGGCGGCGCATTTTCGGGCAAAGACCCCACAAAGGTTGACCGCTCGGCAGCGTATATCACCCGTTATCTCGCCAAGAACATCGTTGCCGCTGGCCTTGCCACGCGCTGCACGATCCAGTTGGCTTATGCGATTGGCGTTTCCAAGCCGCTGTCGCTGTATGTCGATACGCATGAAACCGGCACGGTTGGCGATGACAAGATCGAAACCGCGATCATGGGCATAGCAAAGCTCGGCGGCCTCACGCCGCGCGGTATCCGCACGCATCTGGGCCTGAACAAGCCGATCTATCGCAAGACCGCTGCTTATGGCCATTTCGGTCGCAAGGCCGAGGGCGATTTCTTCCCTTGGGAACGCACCGATCTGGTCGATGATCTGAAGGCGGCGCTCGGTTAAAGTACAGCTGATGATTTTCGGTTCAATTTAACCGTAGCCCTGAGCCTGTCGAGCCAAAGGCGGCCAGCGGCCAACGGCGCGTGTCCGAAATGCGCCGTTCGACCGGCTCAGGGCTACGTTTTTTCTAGAGCATGATGACATTCGGTTAATCACACCGTTAGTGCTGAGCTTGTCGAAGCACGTCTCTCGGTACTGCGAAACGCCCTTCGACAGGCTCAGGGCTGCGGTTTAACTTAATGTCATCATGCTCTAATGCCAGCAAACACTCGAATTGGCTGGCCAGCCGGTCAGCCAACCTTTCGCATGATGCACAGGCCGTTTTGTATCTGGGCCTGGATGGTCGCGTTGCGGCCATCGGCCTTGGCCTGATAGACCGCCATATCGGCGCGGCGCATCGCGGTGTGCAGATCACATTCCTCTCCGCGCATCGCCAGACCCACACTGGCGGTGATACGAACATTTTGGAGAGGTGAGGGCAGTTTGATCGCGGCAATCGCTTCGCGCACCGTGATTGAAAGAGCGGCGGCGGCGTGGCTATGCTGTTCATAAACCAGCACGACAATTTCCTCTCCGCCAGTCCGGGCGATCCGGGCAAAATCGCCTAGTTTCGCCTCGATCTGTTTTGCGACTGCGATCAACACCTGATCCCCCGCATCGTGGCCGTAGGTGTCATTGATCGTCTTGAATTGATCAAGATCGATCATGATTGCCGCGCCAAATTTCTCGATCTCGGCGCCTTCCTGTTCAATCCAACGATCCAGCGCCCGCCGATTTCCGATCCCTGTCAAAGGATCGATCACCGTGTCTTTTTCGCTTTTGGCGATGATGTCCATTCCGGCAGTCATCATGATCGCAAGCGCGGTGAAGATTCCCAGTATTGCTGCGACCATATAAAATATGATCGCATATTGGGACCAGACCCAGGAACCAAGCATCTCGCGTCCCTGTTCCTGCATCACGAACATCGCTATCCGCATGGGATAAGTGACAATCGCGCAGCTGACCAACCACGCCAAAACTGTATCGATCGGTCGTTTCCGGTTTCGCCACAATGCCGGCAATGCCAGCGCCATCAAGAGTGGAACAGTCGCGTTTACCAGCAAGACACGATCCGGTGTCGGGTGGCCAAACGCAACCAGATAGACGTGGGACGCCATAGAAATCGCGGCCCAGATTAACAGCGGAACCCGGGGAATGGTTTCGCCGTGCCTGACGAGCAGCGATTGCAGCAGAGCATAGATTGCAATCCAGTGCGCTGGCGTTGCCAATGTGTCGGTCATCGGCGGCAAATGCGCGCGTTGGGTATCGAAAATGCTACCCGCTGCCGCAGTAACAAAGCCCATTGCCGCCCAGCGCGCGCTTTGCGTGCCGTTGCGATGCCAGCCCACAGCGGCGAAGGCGAGGGCAAACATCAGGAAAAGCGTGGGGACTACCCAGAAAAAGGCTGCGACCGTTACCATGGCGACCAGCGATAGCGGCGAGAGCAAAAAATTTGGTTAAGCGCTTGCATATTGTCACGCCCCTCCCTTATGCGCCGCGCCATGACAGCGCACAAAGCCGGAGACCCGCTAACCCTGAACCGCCTTTATGGCCGTTCAAAGGGCAAGAAATTGCGCGCAGGCCAATCGGATTTGCTCGAAAATTGTTGCCGCAGATATCGGTGCCCACAGAAGGGCCGGTCACCGCGCAAATCCTGTTCGGTGAAGACCGCCCGCTTCATTTTGAAATCGGCTTTGGCGGCGGGGAACATATGGCGGGGCGCGCAGACATGCTGCCCAACCACGGCTTTATCGGCTGCGAACCCTTTGTAAACGGCGTGGCGCAGGCCTTGATGCACATTAGCGATTGGAACGGTATGGGGCCGTTGCCCAACGTACGGTTGCATCTGGGTGACGCGCTGGAGGTGTTGGCGCGCGTTCCCGATGGTTCGCTCAGTTTTGTCTATCTGCTTCACCCCGATCCATGGCCCAAGGCGCGCCATGCCAAACGGCGGATGATGAATGACGGGCCGTTAAAGCTGATCGCATCCAAGCTGAAACCCGGCGGCGAATTCCGTTTTGGTACCGATCACCCCATTTATCTGCGCCATGCGTTGATGGTGATGCAGCGACACCGCGACCATTTTGAATGGCTATGCGAAACCCCGTCCGATTTCCTGAAACGCCCCGGCGGCTGGCCCGAAACCCGCTATGAGGCAAAGGCGCGCCGCTTGGGGCACGAGGTCTGGTATTTTCGTTACCGGCGCAGTTCGGCTCCCAGCTTGCCCGCTGCCGCCACGATCCGATCTGAAATCGCTTTCAACTCCTCGTCGGTATAGCTTTTCTCTCCGGGTTGCAGCGTAACTTCGACGGCAAGGCTGATTTGGCCGTCGGGCACACCCCCCTCTTTACCGGGAATCCCGGCGAACCGATCAAACAGGCGGACAGCAGCGATATTGTCCTTGTCGCTGCCTTTGATCGCACGGATCAGATCACCGGCAGCCAAGACGGCGGAGACCAGAAAGGCAAAATCGCGGGTTACGGCTTGTAACGCCGGTGGCTTATAGGCCGAGCGCATGAAGCCTGCGGATTTCTTAGCCGGAATGGCGTCGAGATAGATTTCGGCGGCGATAACGGTGCCATCAAGATCGAACGCCTTGGCAGTGGCAGGGTGCAGCGTGCCGAAAGCGGCGAGGATATTTTTTGGCCCCATCCGCAAAGTCGCCGATTGCCCGGGGTGATAATGCGCGCCTGCCTCTGCCATCACCATCAGATTATCGACCGGTGCGCCGGCGGCTTCGAGCAAGGCCAACACCTCCGCCTTTGCATCATAGGCGTCGAATTTGGTCGCCTTTCCGGCAACCCACCCGCGTGGGGTTTTATCGCCCGCCAGCACGATGCCCAGCGTCAACCGTTCGTCACTCGTCCCGTCATTGGCGGCAAGATAGCGCCTGCCGATTTCAAACAACCGCACCGACGAAGCGCCGCGATCCATATTGCGCCGTGCCGCGGAAAGCAGGCCGGGAAGAAGCGACGGCCGCATCACCTTCATATCTTCGCTAATCGGATTGGCGAGGCTCCATGCGCCACCGCCAAAAGCGTCCGCTTCGGATTGCGGAAGGAAGGACCAATTGATCGCTTCATTCAGGCCGCGCGCCGCCGCTGTCCGGCGAGCCTTGCGCTCCAACTTTTGCAGCGGTGTCGCTGTCGGCTTCGCGACACCCCCGAAATCTCTGGCGTCGCGGGGCAACGGTGTAGAGGGGATGCTATCGAGGCCAACCATACGGACGACTTCTTCGACCAGATCGGCGGGGCCATCAATATCGCGCCGCCATGTGGGAATGGTGACCTGCCATTGCGGATCGACGGTAAAGCCAAGCTGCGTCAAAATCGCTTTTTGCCGTTCGCCGTCAACATCAATGCCGCCGAGCGACGCGCATCGCGCGGGATCATAATGAAGCACGCGCGGGTCCAAAGGTGGCTCACCCGCTTTCACCAACTCACTCGCCACGCCGCCGCAGATTTCGAGAATGAGTGCAGAGACCAGTTCGAGGCCATACCCCATGAAACCGGGATCAACGCCGCGTTCAAAGCGGCTGCGCGCGTCGCTGGTCAGCGCGAGGGCCTGCCCCGTTTTCGCAATCCGCTCGGGCGTGAAATAGGCGATTTCGAGGAGGACGTCGGTGGTCACATCCGAACAGCCCGAATGCTGTCCGCCCATGATCCCGGCGATATCGTGCACACCGCTGTCGTCGGCGATCACGGTAATTTCGGGGTTCAGCGCATAGACTTTTTCGTTGAGCGCCACCACCTGTTCGCCATCCTTTGCGCGGCGAGCGACCACCGCTCCCGATAGCTTGGCGAGATCATAGACATGGCTGGGCCGACCATGATCGAGCATTACATAGTTGGTGATATCGACGAGCGCGGAGATCGGGCGTTGTCCGGCGGATTTCAGCCGCGCTTGCATCCAATCGGGTGACGTCCCGTTTTTCACGCCCTTAATCACGCGGCCATAAAATGCGGGGCAGCCTTCTCGATCATCGGTGCGAATTTCGACCGGGCATTTATAGCTTCCCGCAACCACGGGGGTTTTGAGCGACTTCAACGTGCCCAGCCCCGCCGCCGCCAGATCGCGGGCGATGCCGTGAACGCCCATGCAATCCTGCCGGTTGGGCGTGATTGCAACGTCGATCACTGGATCGTCAAGCCCGGCCCATTCGGCATAGCTGGCCCCCTTTGGCGCATCATCGGGCAATTCGGCGATGCCATCATGATCGTCGCCCAAGTCCCAGTTCGAACAGCGAACACATCATGCCGTTGGACATTTCGCCGCGGATCGCGGTGACTTTCAACTCCATGCCATTGGCGGGAACGGTCGCCCCGGCGGGACCAAAAATGCCGGTCATCCCCTCGCGCGCATTGGGCGCGCCACAGACGACCTGCACCGGACCATCGCCTGCATCGACGACGAGCACCTGCAGTTTTTCGGCCTGCGGATGTTTCGATGCCTTCACCACCTTGGCCACGCGAAAGGCGCGCAAAGGCTCTGCCGGGTTTTCGATGCCTTCGACTTCCAGGCCAATGCGGTTCAGGCAATCGGCGACATCATCGATGGTGGCTTCGGTTTCCAGATGCTCTTTGAGCCAGCTCAGCGAGAATTTCATGCGCCCACTCCTCCGGAAAGCGTGGGCACATCGAGCGCGGCAAAGCCATAATGGCCGAGCCAGCGGACATCGCCGTCAAAAAAGGCGCGCAGATCGTCCATGCCATATTTCAGCATGGCGAGCCGGTCCACGCCGGTACCAAAGGCAAAGCCTTGCCACACATCGGGATCAAGCCCGCAGTTCTCGATCACCTTGCGGTGGACCATGCCGCTGCCGAGCACTTCCATCCAGCCTTCACTGCCGCCAATCACGCGCTTGCCGTTCACCAGCGTATAGCCAACATCGACCTCGACCGAGGGTTCGGTGAAGGGAAAATAGCTGGGGCGCAGGCGCAGCACCACATCGTCGCGTTCGAAAAAGGCCTTGAGGAAAGTCTCCAGCGTCCATTTGAGATGGCCCAGATGGATGCCCTTGTCGATCACCAGCCCCTCGATCTGGTGGAACATGGGGGTGTGCGTGGCGTCGCTGTCAGACCGGTAAACCCTTCCTGGCGCGATGATGCGGATCGGTGGTTCTTGAGATCGTCATCGTGCGGATTTGCACCGGCGAGGTGTGCGTGCGGAGCAGCATGGCGCGGCCCTCGCTGTCCACGTTGGGGAAATAGAAAGTATCATGCATCGCCCGCGCCGGATGCGTTTCGGGAATGTTGAGCGCGGTGAAATTGCGCCAATCATCCTCAATCTCCGGACCTTCGGCAACGGCAAAGCCCATGTCGGCGAAGATTTCGGCGAGTTCGTCCATCACCTGGCTAACCGGATGCACCGATCCGCGCGGGGCTTCGGGCGCGGGCAGGCTCATGTCCAGTCGTTCGGTTGCAAGCCGCTCGTTCAGAACTGCCGTTTCCATCGCGTTTTTCTTTGCCGCAATCGCAGCGGTTACAGCCTCGCGCAGCCCGTTGATCAGGGGGCCTTGAACCTGCCGTTCTTCCGGCGACATTTGCCCCAGCGATTTGAGCAGCGCCGATACGCTCCCCTGTTTGCCAAGCGCATCGATCCGCACGGCTTCGAGCGCGTCAAGGGCCTCCGCCGCGTCAATGGCCGCAATGATATCGAGCCGTAATCTGTCCAAATCGGTCATAGAAATTGCTTATCTCTTTGTCATGCAACGGCACTGTTCGCCCGGCACACGGGACGCTGCAATGCAGGAACGGGCGTTGGCAGAGAATTGAAGGCGAAATCAACCGTAAACTGGCTATCGTGTCGGCAACAATCCGAAAGCCAGTGTATTAACCATTTTTTTCCCCGGCGCAGATAGGATGGTTGTTGATTGAAAAGGAATTGCAACTTGGCTTCAACACCTATCGCCGAAACGTCTGTTGCGACAGACTCCAGCACCGCATCACCGCGCGTCTGGATATGGGCAACGGCCATCGTTGCAGCCATTCCGCTGATCCAGGCGCTTTTGACCTGGTCCTGGTCGGGCCAGATGCTTCCCATCCAATATGTCATCCGCATCTTGTCGGTCACCGCCGTTTTCGGCGAAATCCTGATCCTGGTGATTGCGAGCAGGGCGGGGTTTGTGACGGAAAAATCCTTCCGCGTGCTGCCAAAGCCGCTCCGGTGGCTGATATTGATCTGGATGACCTTTGCCGCCCTCGCATTTGTCGGCAACCTGCAATTTGGCAGTGCCATCGGCCTGTTGGTCCCCGCTCTGCTTCTGGTGCGCTACATGTTGCAGATATTGACCTTTTGGGCCGTTATCTATCTGATCCGCACTGCTTCGGACTATCGTGACATCCACCTATTTCGGTATCTTGTCGCTGGGTGGTTTTGCCTATGCAATGGCCATTACCTTTTTTGCTTTGCTGGTTCCGGATAGCGCGAAATTCGAATGGCTGAGCGGGCTTCCCTCGGCGACTAGCGTGCGCCACATTGCCAATTATGTAACCCTCTTTTCGATTGCTCCGGCGGCGCTTTTCCTGTGCGGGGCGAAAGCGAAAAACGCGAGCCAACTTGCGATATTCGCCGCCATGATCCTCTTTGTCGCATGGACAGGATCGCGTGCGCCGGTCTTGGGCTTGGCGCTGGCATTGGGCGGTGCTTTTGTGCTGCAATGGCAGCAGGATTGCGACCATGAAGATGGTTGCACTGTCGGTGACCTTTGTGGCCGCAGTTGTGGCTTCGGTTGCGCTGCCTCAACCTGTTCCATCCTATGGCATGTGGCGTTTTGTCTCTGAAGCATCAGCGGGTGTCGATCCCAGCAGCGGGCGCGTCGAGGTGTGGGTAAATAGCTGGATCGAGATTTTGAAACAGCCATTTTTAGGGCATGGTTCGGGCAATTTCGCTTTTAATATGAGCGATCTCTACGATTATGATTTGGATAACCCGCATAATTTCCCGCTGCAGTTCTCTATACGACTGGGGCTTTATCGGTGGCGGGGCTGCGTTGGTCGCCTTTGCTTGGATGGGCTGGATGATTTATCGTGCGCGCCAGCAACAGCCGCTCCATGCCTTTGCCGCCATAATGGCCTATCTGTTGATGCTGTCGGTCGGCCTTCTGGAAGGGATGCTGTACCACCCGATCAAGATCATTCTCGCGTTGGTGATGATTGCCCCCTTGTTCGCGCGCAGCTCAGGCAGCGGAAAACCTGATGCCATCAGCGGCGGCCGTTTGAGGCGATCCCAAAAAGAAAGGCACCGCGTTGCCGCGATGCCTTCCAAATTTCTGAGCATTTCCGCCAGAGCGGACCTGTACGGCAGCCGGTTTAGGCTGCTTTCGGCAATGCTGCCTTTGCCTGTGCGATGATGGTGCTGAATACCGCACCTTCGTTCATCGCCAGATCGGCCAGTGTCTTGCGGTCCAGTTCGACGCCAGCAAGCTTCAGCCCGTGCATGAACACGCCATAGGTCATGCCTTCGGCGCGGACTGCGGCGTTGATGCGTTGGATCCACAGAGCGCGGAAATTGCGCTTGTTTACCTTGCGGTCGCGATACGCATATTGGCCGGCCTTTTCGACAGCCTGACGTGCGATGCGGATCGTGTTTTTACGACGGCCATAATAGCCTTTTGCCTGCTCCAAGATATTCTTGTGCTTGGCGCGGGTGGTAACACCCCTTTTGACGCGTGCCATATCTCAGCGCTCCTTATTTCAAGCCGTAGGGCGCCCAGAGGCGGACATGGCCCACATCGGCGTCGCTGAGCACATCGGTGCCGCGGTTTTGACGGATATACTTTGCATTATGGCTCATCAGGCGGTGGCGTTTGCCGGCTACGCCGCACTTCACCTTGCCTGTTGCGGTGAATTTGAAGCGTTTCTTCACACCGCTTTTGGTCTTTAGCTTGGGCATTTTGGTCTCCTTTTGTGAGTCCGTGTCAGACGAGCATGGCAGCCCTTTTAGCCAGCCCGTCTATTCGGAAGGCGCGCGCCTAGCGGGATTCGCGATGGAAAGCAAGGGGAAGTGGGTTATTCGGCGAGCGCAATGCCGGGTTCGTGGCCGCCGGGCATTTGCAGCCCTTGCAACGGATCGCCCAGCGCTTTCATCCGTTCGCGCGCGGCGACAGCCACGATGGGTTGGGGCAAGCTTAGGTAATGCTTTGGCGACATGCCGAAAAAGCGCTGGAAATCCCGGTTAAAATGCGCCTGATCATAATATCGCGGATCCAGAACTTCTGCCCATTTCGCCTGCGGTTGACGGAGCACCAAAGCCAGTGTTCGCAAAAATCGCTGGCGCCGCAAAAGCAATTTTGGCGGAAAGCCGAAGACGCGTTTTGAAAGGCGTTCAAGCTGTGTAGTCGTGATTCCCAGACGTTCGGTCAATTCGGACACTGCGGCAACTTCGGGATCGACTATCGCGCGATGTGTTGCTTCGATGGCGGCCTCTTCCGCGAAATCAGCCTGTCCACAGGATTGCAATTTTTCGAGCAAGAACGAATCGAAAATGGCCGCGATTTCTGTCAGGGTTTCTGCGGCTTGCACCGCTGGAAAAAGCGTCGAAACATCTATTCTCGATGCTATTTCTAATGGTTCGACGGAACGGTCCGCATATTGATGCGCTGGTTGTCCGATGAAACGATTCCAGCCCAAAGGCAACAACCCAAAACTTGCCACGCGCATGGATACACAGGCGACGGGCGCTGCACGGCTGGTGGGCCCTGCAATGGTGATCGCCGGCATGGCAATCAGCGGGTTGGGAATCACACTGCCGCGTGCTGCACCCCGGCAAAGAAATCGGACACTGCCCCATTCGGGATGAAGCAGATCGCAGACTTCTTCGCCATCTTGGCTGTCCACTTCGGCAATATAATAGGTGGTAATATAGCGCCGCAACTCGGGATGAGGCGTCGCAAATTGCGCCCGTGTGATGGCTTGGTCTTGAATCACCCTGTTTGACCTCGTTCTGACCATGTGCGCGCCAATCAAACGAAGGCGCGCTTATATTTATTGAGGATGAGTTTGATTGCATTTTGCAAAATTTGCAAGTGTGTAGCAGTTTTTATGATAACATTTGTTAGGGTGTAAGCCCTAATGATGGCAGGCGAGGGCCTCGATCACATCGTCCAGTCGGGCAGGATCGCCCAAAGCAATGACATGCCCCTCGGATCCCGCGTGCAGCGGCTCGCCATTCCAATCGCACATCATCCCGCCTGCACCCTCGACCACGGGGACAAGCGCTGCAAAATCGTGCAGCTTCAATCCGGATTCGACCACCAGATCGATATGCCCCGAGGCAAGCAGGGCATAGTTATAGCAATCCCCGCCAAACAACATCCGCCGGTGTGCGGTCTTTGCGCGCCAATGCCATGAAATGTTCACCGTCATGTGCGCTGAAATATTGCGGGCCGGTGGTGGCTAGCACGGCATCGGACAGGTCGCGGCAGACGCGGGTGGAAACGGGCCTCCCATTCAGGGTCGTGCTTTGTCCTGTCGCCCCGATCCAGCGCTCACCATTGATGCATTGGTCGATCACGCCCATCACCGGCCAGCCATCTTCGAGCAAAGCGATCAGCGTGCCGAATATCGGGCGACCGGCCATGAAGCTGACGGTGCCGTCGATGGGATCGATCACCCAGCTTCGGCCAGAGCTTCCGTCCTTTGCGCCAAATTCCTCGCCGATAATGGCATCGTTGGGACATTCCTTTTCAAGGATCGCGCGTATGGCGGCCTCGGCGGCACGGTCCGCTTCGGTGACGGGCGAGGTATCGGCCTTTGCTTCATGCGCGAAATCGGCACGGAAAAATGGCTTGATCGCCGCCCCCGCCGCATCGGCGAGGCGGCTGGCAAGGGCAAGGTCGCGCGCGTCCATCAATCGAACAGGCTGGAAACCGAGCTTTCATCGGCAATCCGCTTGATCGCTTCACCCAGCAGCGGCGCAATGGGCAATACCCGGATTTTCTTGCTATCGCGCGCCGCATCCGACGCAATGATCGAATCGGTGATCACCATTTTGCGAAGCGACGAGGCATTGACCCGGTTGACCGCTTCACCCGACAGCACGCCGTGGGTGATATAGGCGACCACGTCCGATGCGCCTGCCGCTTTCAAGGCGTCGGCGGCATTGCACAGCGTGCCCGCGCTGTCGGCGATATCGTCGATCAGGATGCAAAAACGATCCTTCACATCGCCGATGATGTTCATCACTTCGGAAACGCCCGCTTTTTCGCGGCGCTTGTCGACAATGGCGAGCGGGGCATCGTTGATCCGTTTGGAAAGCCCGCGCGCGCGCACCACGCCGCCGACGTCGGGCGAAACCACGGTGATCGCTTTGTCGCTATGCCGCTCCAAAATGTCGAGCGCTCATCACCGGCCCGGCAAACAGATTGTCGGTCGGGATATCGAAAAAACCCTGAATTTGCCCGGCGTGGAGATCGACGGTCAACACCCTGTCGGCACCCGCCTGAGTAATCAGATTGGCGACCAGCTTTGCCGAAATCGGCGTGCGCGGGCCGGGTTTCCGGTCTTGCCGCGCATAGCCGAAATAGGGAAGGACAGCCGTAATCCGCTTTGCCGAAGACCGGCGCAGCGCGTCGATCATGATCAGCAATTCCATCAGATTGTCGTTCGCCGGATGGCTGGTCGATTGCACGACAAACATATCTTCACCGCGCACATTTTCGTGGATTTCGACGAAAATCTCGTTGTCGGCAAAGCGGCGCACGCTGGCATCGGTCAGCGGCAGGCCCAGATATTCGGCAATGCCTTTGGCAAGCGGAAGATTCGAATTGCCGGTGATGAGTTTCATGCGCGTTTCCCCGAATCTTCCCGCCGTTGCGGAGTTGCCGCCCCTTAACGTTGCTATGCAACACTTACAACGGCTTGCCCGCACAGATTGTGGACAATAGACAGCGGGAATGACCGACACCCTCACCATCGCCCTTGCCCAGATCAACCAGCGCGTGGGAGACCTTTCGGGCAATGCCGATGCGATGCTGGCATGGCGCGGCAAAAGCGGGCGATGTCGATCTGATCCTGTTCCCCGAACAGCAATTGATCGGCTATCCGGCGGAAGATCTGGTGCTGAAACCCGCCTTTCAAGCAGGCGGCGGCGACGGAGCTGGAGCGGCTTGCGGCGGCAACCGCAGATGGCGGCCCTGCAATGCTGGTGGGTTCGATCCTGAAAGAAGGTGACGCGCTGTATAATATCGTCGCCTTGCTCGACGGCGGCAAAATCGTGGCGATCCGCAAAAAGCATGAACTGCCCAATTATGGCACATTTGATGAAAAGCGCATTTTTGCAAGCGGGCCGTTGCCCGAGCCTGTGCGAGTTTCGCGGAGTAAAGCTGGGCCTGCCGATTTGCGAGGATGGCTGGCTGCCGCGGTCTGCGCGCATCTGAAAGCGACAGGGTGCCGAAATGCTGATTTCGGTCAATGGCAGCCCTTATGAAATCGACAAGGACGACCGGCGGCTGGAGCAGGTGTTTGCCGCGCGCGTTGCCGAAACCGGACTGCCGCTGATTTTCCTCAACCGTATCGGCGGGCAGGATGAACTGGTGTTTGATGGCTGTTCCTTTGTGCTGAACGCCGATGGCAGCGCTGCGCACCATCTTGCCCGATTGGGAAGAGCATTTGCGCATCACCCACTGGAACAGGGCGATGCGAATGGCTGGGCCTGCGAAGCCGGAGAGCTTGCCGCGTGGGAGGACCATCCGGCCGATATTTATTCCGCCATGGTGCTGGCACTGCGCGATTATGTGGAGCGGAACCGCTTTCCGGGCGTGGTGCTTGGCCTTATCAGGCGGGATCGACAGCGCGATCTGCGCGGCGATTGCGGCGGATGCACTTGGGGCCGGATCGGGTGTGGTGCGTGATGCTGCCCAGCCGCTTTACAGGGCAGTTGAGCCTCGATCTTGGCCAGCGAGTGCGCCGCGATGATCGGCTGTCGGCTCGATACCATCCCGATTTCGCCTGCCGTGGATGCCTTTGACGAGATGCTGATCGGGCAGCTTTGCCGATGTCGAAGTCGATATCACCGAAGAAAATGTCCAGTCGCGGATTCGCGGCGTCACGCTGATGGCGCTGTCCAACAAGTTCGGCCACATGCTGCTGACCACCGGCAACAAAAGCGAAATGAGCGTGGGCTATGCCACGATCTATGGCGATATGGCGGGCGGCTATAATCCGCTGAAAGATGCCTATAAGATGACGGTGTTTGCGATCTCGCGCTGGCGCAACGCCAACCGCTGCCGCATCGGCCTGGGCCCGGATGGCCCGGTGATGCCCGAAGCGATCATCACCCGGCCTCCATCCGCCGAACTGCGTCCCGACCAGAAAGACAGCGATAGCCTGCCCGAATATCCGGTGCTCGATGACATATTGCTGGGGCTGGTGGAGCAGGAGTTGTCGGTCGATGAAGTCACCGCGCGCGGCCATGACCGGGCGAGTGGTGCAGCGGATAGAGCGCTTGCTGTACATTGCGGAATATAAACGGCGTCAGGCCCCGCCGGGGGTAAAGCTTGGCTCGCGTAATTTTGGCGCGACCGGCGCTATCCGATTACCAATGCGTTTCGGAGTGGGTGAGTTTAAGCGTCAACCAATTCAATGTGCAACCGCTTGCCCATCGCGGCGGCCACGCGCTTCGCGAGTATTACAATGGTCACGTTCTGGCTTGAAGGATCTAGTACGCGATCCAATATGAGCGACGGCCTTGGAACCCGAACAAGTTCGGCCAGCTTCGATTATGGTCAGTTTGCGCCTATCTTTGCGAACTCTTACTTCAATTTGAAAGGCAACAACACGATTTTCGACGGCAATTTGGCACGTCTCTATATCGCATGCCATGATGTTTCAAATAATCGTCAAAACTCGAATAACGATTTCTCATTTTCTCGCTGAATCGAAGTTTCGATAGTCATAACACGTGAAATGTTGGCCTTCTCTCTGGCAGAGAGAACTATCCAGATTTGAATCCACGCCGACACAGGTTCTAATTTTCGCTGTTCGGCCTCGCTCCATGTTGCTACGACAGCATATCGTTTGCCACCAACCATGAACTTCAATCTGATAAACGCCTTCTGCGATCTTTTTGGCTATTGCCAACTCGTCCAGTCTTCAACGAGCTCTGACCCATTCAATTTCTTCGTTCAGTAAAAAATGAGACTTTGTCAGAGTTAATTCTCTGAAATTGTTCAACAATCATAAAATCTGTCGCCCCAGCGTCAGGCTGGGGTCCGTCATCGCTTGTCGTGTGTAATCCGCAAGACGAGTATACGCATCGCCTACGCTGGTAGCGACGGTTAATTTTAGATTTGTGAAACATTGCAATGTTAGAACCAATTTTGAGGCTGACTTGCATCTCGCCCGCAAATGTCACTCCCCCAAATCCCCCACATTCCAAACACCGTGCCTGCGCGCCTTTGGCGGTTAGCAGCATTTGCAAATCGGCCTGCACCCGTGTGAACAGCATCTGTTGCTCCCACGCCGCGCGGGCGAACAGGTCCATGGGGGGAGCGCTCGTCCCGGATTTCACCAACGAGCCCAAAAGCCCAGCTGGCAAAATCGGGTTGCGGCTCGATATAGCGCGGATGCCATTCGCCTTTGTCGAGCTTCGCCAAGCGCGCAGCTTCGGTCAAGGCTTCGTCCAAACCGCCCAACCGGTCCACCAGCCCCAATTGCCGTGCTGTGCCGCCCGCCCAGACGCGGCCTTGGGCGATGGCATCGACTTGCTCGGGGGTTTTCTTGCGCGAAGTGGCGACGCGCGAGAGGAAATCGCGATAGCCCTTCTCAATGATGCTTTGCACCGCGCGATCAAATTCGGGGCTGATCCCGCCGAGGACATTGGGCTCGCCCGCCAAGGGAGAGGTCTTTACGCCGTCGGTCGCAATCCCCCATTTCGCCATCGCCGCTTCTGCGCTGGGGATCACGCCGAAGATGCCGATCGAACCGGTGATCGTAGAAGGCTCGGCAAAGATGGCGTCGGCAGGCGTCGATATCCAATAACCGCCGCTCGCCGCCAGATTGGCCATCGAGACCACGACCGGCAATTTTCGTTTCTTTGCTTCCATCAGCGCGAGGCGGATTTGTTCGGATGCGGTGACCGAACCACCGGGCGAATCGACACGCACCACGAGCGCCTTTAGTTGATCATCCTTCAGTGCCTCGTAAATCAGTTCGGCAACGGTGTCGCCAGCAGCGGTTCCCGGTCCACCCTTGCCGTCAACAATCTCGCCCGAAATGGTAACGACGCCAATCGGATCACCGCTGCGGTCGGGCGATTTTGCGGCGAGTAACGACTCCATCTTGGTCGCAGCAAAGCCGCCGATGCTTTCCTCGCGATCCTTGCCAAGCTTGCCCGCCAGATATTTGCCGAACGCGATCCGGTCGCCCAGTTTATCGACCAAGCCATTGGTCAAAGCCAATTGCCCCAGATCGCCCTTCGCCGCTTCAATCGCATTGGCCGGTTCGGTGAGCAATGCATCGAGTTTAGCCTTGGGCCGCGCCTTGGCCACATCGGCGCGCCATTGCCCCCACATCTCGTCATACACCGCCTTGGTCGCCTCTTTGGCTTCGGGTGACATGTCGGAGCGCATATAGGGCTCAACCGCGCTCTTATAGGTGCCGACGCGATAGATATGCGCCTTCACGCCCAGCTGATCGAGCAGGCCTTTATAGTAGATGCGCGAGCCGCCGGGGCCGGTGGGCAGCACCCCGCCCAATGGATCGACCCAGATTTCGGTGGCGTGCGCGGCGAGTTGATAGCCATCATCGGCATAGGCCGTTGCATAGGCGTATACGGGTTTGCCCGCTTTCTTCACTGCATCTAGCCGCTCGCCAATTGCGGCAAGACTCGTTTGTCCGCCACCCATGAAGCGACTGAGATCGAGGACCACAGCCTTTACCCGCCCATCGTCCTTTGCCAGATCAAGCGCGCGGATGATGTCACGTTGCCTATATTCGTGGGTAGGAACCTCTTGCGACATCAATAGTTTCAACGGATCAACCGCCGCTGGCTGTTCGGAAATCACGCCGTCGATTTCAAGCAACAACGCGCCATCGCGCACCGCGCCGGGATTGGGACCACTCGAAAGCAGTGCGTAGAGAAAGCCGAAAAACAGCAACAGCAACAGCAGCGCCAGACCATCCTTGATCCCGACCAATATGCGCCAAGCGCCCTTCATGAATTGCATGTTTTTGCCCTTATCCGGTTTGACCCGTAATGTAGGGAGCCAATGCCGATTTGCCAGCGGCATTTCGATCAACGCACTTCGCGTCCATGCGAAAGGGGCCATCCTTGCCGGACGGCCCCTTTCTTGCATGGGTCAGCGGTCAGGCGTGCCGCTGCCGGGAGTGGACATCATGCTGTTACCAGCTGCTAAGCCCCCGAACGGAAATGCCCGACCTCTTAACTGAACCATGAGACATCGGATCACCTCCTTTCGATTGTTGAAAACAATTTGCGTGTTGCATCAGTTTGACCTCCGCAGGTGCATGTGTGAATCAAGCGAATCTGCGAAACAAGACTTGTTTTTGATTTTTTTTGTGGCAAATATCGGGGTTCGTCTGCGGCTCCCGTATCGGGGGCCTTTTTTACGTCCGGCAACTTTATCCGGCGCGGCAGTCTTCGATGATCCGCCCGATTTCGGCCCAAGACAGGGATGGCGAGATAAAGATGGCCGCCTGCTTCGATGGAAATCCGCCCGCGACTATAGGCCATGGCGTCCAGGATTGGATCGAGCGTCGTCAGTTCTGCCGCAACATAGGGCGGATTTCCGCTGGCGGATGCAGCGGGCAATGCTTTGCTCATCGAGCTGGTCCGCACCATTATCTGTGGTTCGATCAGCGCGCCGGCGCGCGACAGAAATATCCGCCCGCGTGCCTTGTCACACCGCAAGGTGAGTATCGCATTCTGTCCGGTTTCGCCGAAATAGCCAATCGAGCCGCGCTCATCGGTGCGGTAAACCCAGTTTCCCGGGGTGATTGGCCAATCGGTCCAATGGCCTTCGGGTTGGGTCAAGATCGAGTGGCGGCGGGGCGACGGGTGCAGTCTGAACCACGGGACGCGTGGTCGGTTGCGGTTCTGGCGGGGTGCTGGAGCCGACACAGCCGGATATCAACAAGGGCAAAAGGCAGATCAGGAATCGCATCGTATTCCGCTTATGGTCAATTTCGCGATAGGGGGCTAGAGCGATTTGCCATGGCCGCGTCCAAAATCAGGATTGATCAATTGCTTGTCGAGCGCGGCCTCGCCGAAAGCCGCACCCGCGCGCAGGCGCTGTTGATGGCGGGGCATGTGCTGTTGGGTGACAAACGCGTCGATAAACCCGGTCAGCAAGTGGCCCTCGATGCCGATATCAGCGTGAAAGGGCAGGATCATCCCTGGGTCTCGCGCGGCGGGATAAAGCTTGCCCATGCTCTCGATCATTTCGGGATCGATTTGGCGGGGGTGGTTGCAATTGATGTCGGTTCCTCAACCGGCGGCTTCACCGATGTGATGTTGAGCAAAGGCGCGGTCCGCGGTTTATGCGGTCGATAGCGGCACAAACCAGCTGGCGTGGAAATTGCGCTCCGACCCCCGCGTGATCGTGCATGAACAAACCAGCGCGCGGATATTGACGGCGGACGCATATCCCCGAAGCCATCGACCTGATCGTCTGCGATGCCAGCTTCATCGGCCTTGCCAAAGTGCTCGAACGCCCGATGACTTTCGCCCACGACGGCGCCACGCTGGTTGCACTCATCAAGCCGCAATTCGAGGCGGGGCGTGAGGAAGTGGGGAAGGGCGGTGTGGTGCGCGATGCTGCCGTCCACGCGCGGGTTTGCGCCGACGTGCAGGGCTGGCTTGAACAGGCGGGTTGGGCGGTCAACGGGCTGACTGAAAGCCCGATCACCGGGCCAAAGGGCAATGTGGAATTTCTGGTTTGGGCTGAAAAACAAGGGCTTTCCTGAGGCGCTCTGGCTGCGGTTTCGTGCGGCGTTCGTCCGGACCTGAATCTGCCCCGATTTGTCCCTGATCAAAGCCGGGCGAGCGATTTTCTGCTATAAGTGCGATTGCAACAGGGACTCGATTGAAAAGGATGCAGACCATGGCGACTCAATCCCCCAAACCCAGAACCGACGAACCCAGAACCGAAGAAAAGCTTATAAGCAGCGGAATGGCTCCCGATGCCAAAGCCGAAAAGACCGTGATGTTCATCGGCAGACCCGCCGACGAATGGCGCGAAGCAGCGGCAGACCGCCTGATCCAGGGCGCGGACTGGCTGGCCGGGGCCACCTCGCGGCTTTCGGATAAGCTAACGCATGTCGCCCATGATGACCGGACCCGCGAACAGGCTGTGAAGGCTGTGGGAGTGGTGACCGGCGCGGGCGCATTGCTTGCCGGACAAGCAGCGCGGATCAAGCCGGTGGCCGCCTATCGCGCCACCTCGCAATTCGCGCGGCGCAATCCGAAAACGGCGGTGGCAAGCGGGCTGGTTGCGGCTGCGGCACTCTATGGAGCCTACCGCGCCTATCGCAGTTCGCAGGATGCCGAAGGGGTGGAAAAAGAACTGGGATATTAGGGCGCGATAACGTTCGACTGAATCAAACCGTTAGCCCTGAGCCCGTCGAGCCGAAGGCGGCCAGAGGCCAACGGCGTCTATCGGTACTGCGAAACGTGCTTCGACAAGCTCAGCACTAACGGTTTGGATTAATGTCATCACATTCCAAGAACCAATCCTAAGTTGATCTTGATTGCCATGACGGAAATGGCCTATCCTTGTCGCTAAATCCGGAGCATTTTTCCGGGCAGCGACAAGGAGATAGTTTATGCTGATGACCACAACGTCCGCCGTCGAAGGCCGCCCTGTGTCGCAATATCTGGGGATCGTGACCGGCGAAGTGATTGTCGGCGCGAATATCTTCAAGGATATATTCGCCAGCGTGCGCGATATCGTTGGTGGCCGTTCGGGGTCCTATGAAGGCAGCCTGCGCCAAGCCCGCGAAACCGCCTTGAAGGAACTCACCGACGAAGCCCGCGCATTGGGGGCAGACGGGGTGATCGGCATTGATCTCGATTATGAAGTGCTGGGCAAAACCGGATCAATGCTGATGGTCAGCGCGAGCGGGACTGCGGTGAAATTGGGTTAGGCTTGCCGAACCGCGCTAGGCTGATGTAAGGGCCACGCCTTCACATCCATTCCAGCCGAAAAGAAGAGAGCCATGGCAGGCCATAGCAAGTTCAAAAACATCCAGCACCGCAAAGGGGCTCAGGATAAAAAGCGCTCGGCGCAATTTTCAAAGCTCAGCCGCGAAATTACCGTGGCGGCGAAAATGGGGATGCCCGATCCGGACATGAACCCGCGTCTGCGGCTTGCCGTCAATGCGGCGAAGGCCCAATCGATGCCAAAGGACAATATCCAGCGCGCGATTGACAAGGCTTCGACCGCGGGCGGCGAGGATTATGAAGAAATCCGCTATGAAGGCTATGGCCCCGGCGGCGTTGCGATCATCGTCGAAGCCTTGACCGATAACCGGAACCGCACCGCGACCAATGTCCGCACCGCTTTTGCCAAAAACGGCGGCAATCTGGGGGCTTCAGGCGCGGTTAGCCATGGTTTTGACCGTATGGGGCTGATCACCTATCCGGCCAAGGTCGGCGATGCCGATACCGTGTTTGAGGCCGCGTTGGAGGCGGGAGCCGAGGATGTAGAGAGCGGTGAGGACGAACACAGCATCTGGACCGCGATGGATGCACTGCACGAAGTCTCCAAGGCTTTGGAGGCCAAATTGGGTGAAGCTGAAAGTGCCAAACCGGCGTGGAAACCACAATTGATGGTCGAGGTGGATGAAGGCAATGCGGCGACATTGTTGAAGATGATCGACGCGCTCGATGACGATGATGATGTGCAGACCGTGTGGGGCAATTATGATGTTTCGGACGAGGTGATGGCGAAACTGGGTTAATATCGCGGCCCTACCGCACAGTAAAATGCCGTCGCTGCGCGGCTTTCATTGGTTAATGTCTTTGCTTTTGGTGCGACTTCGCGTAGATTGTGTTTCGCAATTTCCGAAGAAGGGTGTGCCGCAATGGCGACGAAGGCGGATAATCTGACCGATATTCAGGCGACCGCACCGGTCGCCAAGCCGCTGATCGCCTCGGGCCAATCCAGTGCCGCCGAAGAATCGCTGATCGCCAAATCGCTGCGCGGGGTCGTTTATGATTCTCCGAAAGCGAAGCTGAAAAATGCCGAGCATATCTTCTATCTCTTTGCCAAAAACATCCCCGCCGCCTTTGCCGTTTACTGGATCGCAACGCAGCCGACAGGCTGGGTCGAATGGAGCGGATTTGCCGTTCTTTATGTGATGAACATTCTCGCGATGACGCTCGGCTATCACCGTTTCTTTTCGCACAAGGTGTTCGAAACTTCGCGTCCGATGCGCTATGTGATCGCGATCTGGGCGCAGCTTGGCACCTTTGGCTCGCTCAGCCGCTGGGTGATGGAGCATCGCCGTCACCATGTGCATACCGATCTGCCCGGCGACATTCACAGCCCGCATTATGACGATCATGGCCGCGCGCTGACGGGCTTCGCCAAATTCCGGTATTCGCACCTTGCATGGGTGTTTAACACCAGCATCACCGACGAGAAATTTTACGGCAAAGGCCTCGCCGAGGATGATGCGATCCAGTTTGTCGATCGCTATCGCATCCCGATTTTCTTCATCTCGGTGATCGGATTGCCGGTGGCTTGGGCGCTGGCTTGGGGGCGGCCTGATGCGGTGTTCAGCACGATGTTGATCGCAGGATTTCTGCGCTCCGTGCTCGCGCTCCATGCGATTGCCACCACCAACAGCTTCGCCCATATGTTTGGCCCGCAGCGCTTTCAGGTGAACGGGCAGGCGCGCAACAATTGGTTCGTCGCGTTGATCACCATGGGCGAAGGCTGGCACAATAATCACCACGCATTGCCGCGAACGGCGGGTACGCAAATCGCTTGGTATGAAATCGACATGACCGGCTGGGTGATCTGGGCACTGGAGAAACTGGGCCTGATCTGGAACGTGCGCTGGCAGGATCGCTCGCTCGCGCGGTTGCCCAATATCTACCCGCCGAAAAACTGAACGGCGCATGATCATTTTGGGGCTGGACCCGGGTTTGGGAACAACCGGCTGGGGCGTGATCGCGAAAGAAGGCAATCGCCTGTCGCACATCGACAATGGCGAGATCGAAACCGATCCCAAACTTCCGCTCGCCAACCGGCTGGTCATCTTGCACGAAAAATTGGCGGTGGTGCTCGATCATTTCAAACCCGATCAAGCGGCGGTCGAAGAAGTGTTCGTGAACAAGAACCCGCAATCGACGCTGAAACTGGGGCAGGCGCGCGGCGTTGTGCTGTTGAGTGCGGCGATCAAGCGCGTGGCGGTCACCGAATATGCTGCGCGGCTGGTGAAAAAATCGACCGTCGGCACGGGAAAGGCGGATAAAGAACAGGTGCAGGCGATGCTCCGCGTGCTGTTGCCCGGGGTAAAGCTCGCTGGCCCCGATGCGGCAGATGCATTGGCTGTGGCGATCACCCACGCGCACCATATCCGCGCCTAAGGCCTGCCCCTAGTTCGCCTCTTGTTCTCTTTTGCTTGCCGAGCGGGCACCCCGCGCTAACCACCAGAAATGATCGCAAAACTCTATGGCCGCATTGACGAAACGGGCACCGACAGCCTGGTGATCGACGTCGGCGGCGTGGGCTATCTGGTACAGGCCAGCGCGCGAACGTTGGCGGCATTGGGCAAAGTCGATGATTTCGCGACGGTCTTCACTGAAATGCTGGTGAGTGAAACCGACCAAAGGTTGATCGGCTTTGCCAGCCGCGACGAACGGGATTGGTTTCGGCTGTTGATCGGCGTGCAAGGCGTGGGGGCAAAGGTGGCGCTGGCGATCTTGTCAGCGCTGGAGGCCGACGATCTGGCACGCGCCATCGGCGGCGGCGACAGCGCGATGGTGGCGCGCGCGAACGGCGTGGGGCCAAAGCTCGCCAGCCGGATTGTGAACGAACTGAAGGACAAGGTAGGCGCGCTCGCGGGATTGGGCGGTGGCGCGAAATTGATGGCGTCGGGCGGCGGTTCTGGCGGACATGCGAGCGACGCGGTGTCGGCACTGACCGGGCTTGGCTTTAAGCCCGGTGAGGCGGGGAGTGCCGTTTCGCAAGCGGTCGAGGAATTGGGGTGCGGATGCGACTTTGGATGCGCTGGTCAGGCTGGCGTTGAAAAGGGCGTCGAGTAAGATGGACCCCCCGAAAAGGAATTTGCCATGCAAGTAACTGCAATTCTCACCCATGCCGAAGAGGGCGGCTACGTCGCCTATAATCCGGAGACAGGAACAACGAGCCAAGGCGAGGGTATCGAGGAAGCGATTGCCAATCTGCGGATCGCGGTCGAGCTTTATCTGGAGGAATTCCCGATTAAATTTGGCGCTGCGCCTTTGGTGACGACCTTCGAAGTGGCGTATGCCTGAGTATTTCTATCCCGTCACCTTGAACTTGTTTCAGGGTCTATCGCGCCGCGCATCCCTCCCCAACGGCGGCAAACCAAGCCCCACCGCCAAATCAATCCACTCCGGATTATGCTCATTGATGAAATTAATCTTCCAAGGTCGATGCCAATTCTTCAATTGCTTCTCGCGCGCAATCGCGGTGGGCATATCGGCAAACATCTCAAAATGAACCAGCCGGTAGATGGCATATTTGGTCGCATGTCCCGGCGTGGCCTTGGTGCGATATTGCGTAAGACGTTTGAGGAGATCAGACGTCACACCGATGTAGATCGAGCCGTAAAGCTTGCTGGCAAGAATATAGACGCAGGGGTTTCGCTCGTCTCTCACGGGCGGAGCTTAGCGGAGAGATGGACCCTGAAACAAGTTCAGGGTGACGGATTATTTTTCACTGATAGTTCCGCCCTTACCTCGCCGTCACAAACCACGTCATCCCGAACTCGTTTCGGGATCCATCGGGAGGCTTAGGCCCGATCAATCTGCTCCAGCTTTGCTCCACTCTTTCATCGGACATATGCCCCTGTCACGGAAACAAGAACGCACTTTTCGCGCTCGTCAGTCATGTAAAGGGTATCTTCTTGAAATCCCAGTTCGACCCAGAGTTCGAGTAAATCGGCCCAAGCACTCGGCTTATTATATTTGTAACCGAGCATCCAAAGCAGGCGTTTTTCGTCAATCACCACAGCAAGCTCGTATGCTACCTTTGTCAACAAATCCATTAAGAGCACTCTTTGCATATTCAAATCCTTTTTCTTACTCAAAAAATTATTTATCTCATAAAAATAAATTGAGCAATGAAAATTTGTATGACTGATAACCCCCACCTCACTCCCCATCGCAAGCCCGAAGACGTTGACGCCGCCCTTCGCCCCAAAACGCCTGTCCGAATTCATCGGCCAACAGGCCGCGCGGGAAAATCTGCGCGTGTTTATCGAGGCCGCGAAATCGCGCGGGGATGCGCTCGATCATGTGTTGTTTTTTGGCCCGCCGGGACTGGGCAAAACCACGCTGGCGCAGATTGTGGCGAAGGAAATGGGCGTCGGGTTCCGCTCCACCTCTGGCCCTGTCATCGCAAAATCCGGCGATCTGGCGGCATTGCTCACCAATCTCGAGGACGGCGATGTTTTGTTCATCGACGAAATCCACCGGCTCAATCCGGTGGTCGAGGAAATCCTTTATCCCGCCATGGAAGATCGTGCGCTGGATATCATGATCGGCGAGGGGCCGTCGGCGCGCAGTCGTGCGGATTGACTTGCCCGCTTTCACGCTTGGTCGGCGCGACCACGCGGGCAGGGGTTGCTGACCACGCCGCTCCGCGACCGTTTTGGCATTCCGGTGCGGCTGAATTTCTACACCCATGATGAGCTGGAACTCGTCGTCACCCGCGCCGCAGGTTTGCTTGATCTGGGCATAGCCGCCGATGGAGCCAAGGAGATTGCCAAGCGCGCGCGCGGCACGCCGCGCATCGCCGGACGGCTGCTGCGCCGGGTGCGCGATTTCGCCAATGTTGCGGGCGAAACCACCGTCACCGCCAAAATCGCCGATAGCGCGCTCAACCGGCTGGAGGTCGATCATCTGGGTCTCGATGCGATGGACCGGCGCTATCTGACGATGATCGCCGATATTTATCGCGGCGGGCCGGTGGGCGTCGAGGCGCTGGCGGCGGGGCTTTCGCGAACCGCGCGATACCATCGAGGATGTGGTGGAGCCATATCTGCTGCAACTCGGCCTGATCGCCCGCACTGCGCGGGGCCGCGCGCTCAACCCGCCGGGGTGGAAGCATCTGGGGCTAAATCCGCCCGCAGGTGGCCAGGACGGATTGTTTGACGGGTGAATTGAGTCCTTCACGCGACCAACCGAGTCTGCACCCCGATATCCCCCTTCCCCGCAATAGCGCCACCGGTTAACGGTTCGTCGCATGGCGTTTCCTCTCCCTTACACCGGCCAATTTGACGGTCACGCAGCATCTGTTCGCGGTGCGGGTTTATTTTGAGGACACCGATTTTTCGGGGCTGGTTTATCACGCCCGCTATCTGCACTTCATGGAGCGGGCACGATCAGACATGCTGGCGTGTGCCGGTATCGATCAGCGCGCAGCATTTGAGGCAAATGACGGTGTCTATGCGGTGGCCGATCTGGCGATCAAATATCATGCCTCCGCGCATTACGACGATGCTTTGTGCGTGATAACCGAATTGGAAGCCGTGCGCGGGGCAAGCGTGATCATTCAGCAACGAGTCATGCGCGGCGACCAAATGTTGACGCAAGCAAAAGTAACCGCCGCCTTCATCTCGCGCGAAGGCAAACCCACGCGTCAACCAAAGCCTTGGATTGACGCATTTACCGCGATAATGAATCAAAAAGTACAAGGATAAGGCATGGCGTTTTTGACACTTTCTCAGGCAAGTGCCGCAGTCGCCACCAAAGGCGCAAGTTTTAATGCGATCCAGCTGTTTCTCGATGCGGACTGGATTGTGAAGCTGGTGATGATCGGTCTGATGCTGGCCAGCATCTGGTCTTGGGCGATCATCGTCTCCTTCCTGTTCCGCATGAGCCGGATCAACGATGAAACCGAAAAATTTGAACGCACCTTTTGGAAATCGGGTGACATCGACGGTTTTCATCAGGAGCGCGGCAAATCGGATTTGCCTGTTGCACGCGTCTTTGCCGCAGGGGTCGCCGAATGGCGACGCTCCACCAATGGGAAAAGTATTGACCGTTCGGGAACACGCGAGCGACTGGCCACCGCGATGGATGCAACGATTGCGGCGGAAACTGACAAACTGGCGGACCGGCTGAATTATCTCGCTACCGTCGGCTCTGTGGCACCCTTCGTCGGGCTGTTCGGCACCGTCTGGGGAATCATGCGGAGTTTTTCGGCGATTGCCGCGGAACAAAACAGCTCGCTCGCGGTGGTTGCGCCCGGCATCGCGGAAGCCTTGTTCGCAACCGCCATCGGGCTTTTCGCCGCCATCCCAGCCGTTATCGCCTATAACCGTTTCTCGCACCGCGTGAACCAGCATGAGGCGCGATTGGGCCGCTTTGCCGATGGTTTTCACGGCACGTTGAGCCGCGAATTGGAGCGGGAGGCCTAAATGGCGATGAACCTCTCTTCGTCCGGTGGCCGTCGTTCGCGGCGTGGGCACAGGCGCGCACCCATGGCGGAAATTAACGTCACGCCGATGGTCGATGTGATGCTGGTGCTGTTGATCATCTTCATGGTGACAGCGCCTTTGCTGGTTTCGGGCGTTCCGGTTGAACTTCCGGAAATCGCGCGCCAATCCGCTGGAGCAAAAGGATGAACCGCTCGATATTTCCATCGACAAGGAGGGGCAGGTTTTTGTCGACAGCGAACCAGTCAAAATGTCTGAACTGGTGACCAAACTGGAGGCCGTTGCCGCAAAACAAGATGCGAAAAACCCGCGTTCGATCATGCTGCGCGGCGATACCGAGATCGCTTATGGGCAAATGATGCGGGTGATGGGTGAATTGAACCGCGTGGGCCTGAACAGCGTCAATCTGGTCACCACGGGTTCATCGAAAGCGGAATAGGCAAAGCCCATGGACCGCGAGGAACAAATTGGTCTGGGTGCTGCCGTTGGCGGCCATGCCTTGCTGTTCATCGGCATGGCGCTGGGCCTGTTTATGGCTGCGGACCGGATTGTTGAACCGAAACCGATGGCGGTAACGATTGTGGGCGAGCAGGCCGTCTCGATGGCCCCTGATCCTGTGCAGGAAGAACCCGCCTCTTCTGCTTCTGCCGCAGCCTCTGAAGAAGCGAGCGAACCGGAACTGGCGGAGCCAGAGGCGATCTCTGTTGCCGAGCCTGAACCCCAAGCCGTGCCAAAACCGATGGTGAAGCAAACACCCAAACCTGTCGCAAACGGTGAAAACCGGTGACCAAACCTATCACCAAACCCGTAACTGCCCCTGCGAAGAAAGCGACTACTCCTGCAAGACCTGCACAAAAGCCCGCAACAAAGGCTGCGCGCGGACAGGCAGGGCTTGGCGCATATCGTCAATGCTGTGGGGAAGGAAGCCCGGTAAAAAGACGGGAACGGGCGCAAAAAGCGGCACCCCGGCTGCGATGACTTCAACGCAAGTCGCCGCCGCCGTCAGCGTCAGCCTGCGTGGTGAAATCGAACCCTTGTTCAAACGCTGTGCACCCAGCGGTGTGGATGTGAGCGAGCTAGTGACGTTGCTGACCTTGAAAATTGGCAAGGACAAAGGCTTGACCGATGTTGTCTTTAACAGCCAGTCTGGCGTCAATGCATCAAACCGTCCACAAGCACCCTTGCACAAGGATTGCGCGATCCGCGCCGCCCGCGCCGCGTCTCCTTTCAAAAGCCTGCCAGACGAAGGCTATGACCAATGGGCCAATTGGCCAATGAAATTTAAAACGAGGTGATGCCCATGAAACGCTCTGCGAAACGCTCCGCACTATTCAGCGTCCTGCTCTTATCCGCGACCATCCCGTTTTCGGCACAGGCGCAAACCCCTGCCCCTTCCGGCCCCGAACTGGTCGAGGTCGATGTCGCCGATCTGAAGCGCGTCGCCGTTCCGTCATTTGTTGCACCACAACCCGCCGATACCATCGCCGGAAACACCACAAATCTCAGCCGCCAGATTGCCGAAGTGATCTCTGCGAACCTCCGCTCGTCGGGCCTGTTTGAGCCTGTGGGGCCGGGCGGCCTGCGCGCAATTACTTTGGGCGAAGTCACTGCCCCGCAATATGATTATTGGAAGGGCCGCAGTGCCGATCAGCTGATCGAAGGGTTTGTGAAGGTCGGCAGCGACGGCAATCTCACCATCGGTTGCTATCTCTATGATGTGAATTTCGGCAATGAAGTGACGCGCCTTGGCTTTGTCTTGCCGCCCGCTGAGTGGCGGCGCGCGGCGCATAAATGTTCGGATGCCATGTATTCGAAACTGACGGGGGAAAGCCCGTTCTTCGACAGCCGTGTCGCCTATATCGCCGAGACAGGGCCAAAGGGGAAACGGGTGAAGCGGCTGGCCGTCATGGATTCGGACGGCGCGAACCATAAATTTCTGACCAGCGGCCAGGCCACGGCCCTGACCCCGCGTTATTCGCCCAATTATAAATCGATCCTGTATTTGAGCTATCAGGACGGCAATCCGCGCATCTATGTCTATGATATCGACAGCGGGCGGCAACGGCTGATCACCGCGTCCAAAAACCCCACCTTCGCCCCGCGCTGGTCGCCCGACGGACAGACGATCCTCTATTCGATGGCGGTCAGCGGTAATACCGATGTGTACAAGATTTCGGTGAGCGGTGGTACTCCGGTTCGGCTGACCACGGCTCCCGGGATCGATGTCGGCGGCAGCTTTTCGCCTGATGGACGGCAAGTGGTGTTTGAAAGTGATCGGGGCGGCAGCCAGCAGATTTACCTGATGGCAGCCGACGGCGGCAATCAGCGCCGGATCAGTACCGGTGGCGGCCGTTTCGCCACGCCTGAATGGAGCCCGCGTGGAGACCTGATCGCCTATACGCGGATCGCGGGCGATTTCCGCGTTGGTGTGATGCGGCCCGACGGCAGCGGCGAGCGATTGCTCACCAATAGCTGGCAGGATGAAGCCCCAACCTGGGCGCCCAATGGCCGCCTCATCCAGTTCTTTCGTACCGAGAAGAATAGTGGTAAAACAAGCGTCTGGCAGGTTGACTTGACCGGACGAAATGAACGAAAACTGCCGACACCGGTGGATGGTTCGGATCCGGCATGGGGTCCGATTCGGCCCTGAATAGTGTTTCCAAACGGGGCAGACAAAGAAGGAGTGAAGCCATGAAAATTGCATATCGCACAATGGGAATGCTGCTGGTCGCAAGTGCCGCGCTGTCCGCCTGCGGGAAAAAAGAAATTAAGGATTTGCCGCCTGCCGCCGACGGCACAGGCTATGGCGAAAATGGTGCGGGAAGCGGCGCTGGCGGGGCGGGTGAAATTCGCCCTGGCAGTCAGGAAGATTTTGTCCGTTCCATTGATTCAGACCGCGTGTTCTTCGATACGGATCGTTTCAACATCGACGCCGCAGATCAGGCGATATTGCAAAGTCAGGCACAATGGCTGGCGCGTTATCCGAACACGCGGATCACGATTGAGGGCCATTGTGACGAGCGCGGCACGCGCGATTACAATCTTGCCCTTGGCGAGCGCCGTGCCAATTCGGCAAAAAACTATCTGACTTCGCTGGGCGTAGATGTGGCCCGCATCCAGACCGTCAGTTATGGCAAGGAGCGCCCTGCCGCTGCTGGTTCAAACGAAACCGCTTGGGCACAAAACCGGCGCGCGGTGACGATCACGGTGCAATAAGGCTGCCTCAGTCTCCGTTTGCCGCGACGCTATCGTCTTTGCGATAGGGCGTGAATTCGCCCAAGGAACAAAATCCTCCGGGAAAGCCGCTCATACGGTCAACCAGGCGGATGATGTCGCCTCGGCAATATTGGCCGCCAAAGGTTTCAGTAACGATGATGTCGTCATCGCGGGCGAGGCCCGTACAGACGCCGCGTAGCTTGTTTTGATAGACCAGCCGACCGCTGGCCCGGTATAGCAGCATATCGTCGCTGATCCGGATCGGATCATAGCGATCATGGGAAGAGATGCAGGTAACCGGGGTTCCGGCCACTTTACCCTTCAGTTCCTTTGCGAGCATTTTCGCCTGTTTTTCGCCAATCGGCGCGGGTACGCTGGCGGTATCTGTGGGCGCGCAGGCGGCGATGGTCAGCAGTATGGGAGGGACCAAAGCGAGCTTGATGAATGGCATGGCTGCTACTCCTGATGTGTGCGCCGCGAGTATAGCCCATTTGGTCTGATCGGGGAATAACTTTGCTAATCGCTTGCCTCGCCGGGTAAAACATCGCACAAACATGCAATGGCCAATATCCTTGCATTTGTCTTTGGCGTGATTGCGCTTTTACTCGCCATCATCGGCTTCATCCCGTTTCTGGGCTGGATGAACTGGATTAACCTGTTGATCGCCGGAATCGGCATCGCCTTTGGCTTTGCTTCCGAAAGCAATTCGGGGCGGAATTTCTGTATTGTCGTTGCCGCAATCTGCGCGCTCAGATTGTGGATCGGTGGCGGCTTGATTTGATCGCGTGGCTTTAGCCGATCAACAAGAGCGACAAAGCAGCGGGCTCCCCTTTGCCCTGACCGCCTATGTCTGGTGGGGCTTCATCCCGCTCTATTTTGCGATGATGAAGCATGTCGCCCCGCTCGACATATTGGCGCACCGGGTGCTTTGGTCGGTTCCTGTGGCCTTTGCGATTCTTTGGCTTCGCGGACAGTGGCATGAATTCAGGCAGACACTGGCCAATCCGGTCGCGCGGCGGACGATGGCGCTGTCGTCGCTGCTGATCTCGGCAAATTGGCTGATTTATCTGTGGGCGATTATCGAGGGGCATGTGCTGGCGACGAGCATCGGCTATTATCTCAATCCGTTGGTCAACGTGCTGCTCGGGCGGCTGGTTTTGGGCGAACGGTTGACGCGATTGCAGGCAGCGGCGGTGGCGGTCGCGATGTTGGCAGTTTCGGTGCTTTTGTTTAATTCACTTGATACGCTGTGGATCAGTCTTTCCCTCGCCTTCAGTTTTGGCGGCTATGGCTTGGTGCGGAAAATGGCACCGGCTGGGGCGGTGCCGGGGCTGGCGGTGGAGCTGTGCATCATGGGGCCGGTTGCGCTCGCCTATATTGGCTGGACATTGTTTGCCGGCGTTGGTCCGCCTGACATAAATACTGCTGCGCTGCTTTCGGCCGGCGGCTTCATTACTGTCATCCCTCTTTTGCTCTTTGCAACGGCGGCGCGCAGGATGAGCTATACCGCGCTTGGCTTTGTCCAATATCTCTCGCCGACGATCGTGTTCTTTCTGGGGATTTTCGTTTTCAAAGAACCGTTGGACAGTATTCGATTGGCTTGTTTTGCTTTGATCTGGCTGGCGGTTGCGATTTTCAGCTGGGACGCATTGCAGCGGATGAGGAGTTAAGCGAGCTTCCAGCCGATTTCCTCGCCGCCATGGAAAGGTACAACAGGTGTGCCGCCACAATCGAGCGTATCAGGTATTTTCTGTGCGGATTTTTGCAGCGTTATAGTACCCTCATTCAACGGTAGCCCGTAAAAGCGCGGACCATGTTCGGAGGCGAAGCCCTCTAGCCGGTCTAGCGCGCCTTCCTCGTCAAACACCGCAGCATAGCTTTCAATAGCAAATGGCGCATTGAAAATTCCGGCGCACCCGCAGGCAGATTCCTTGGCCGATACGGCATGGGGTGCGCTGTCTGTGCCTAAGAAAAATTTGGGATTGCCCGACGTTGCCGCCTTGCGGAGCGCCAGACGGTGCTTCTCGCGCTTGGCAACGGGCAGGCAATAGGCGTGCGGACGGATGCCGCCGACCAGCATGGCGTTGCGGTTTATGTGCAGATGATGCGGAGTGATGGTGGCGGCGACATGGGCGTTCGCGCTTTCAACAAAGGCGGCAGCATCGGCGGTGGTGATATGTTCAAAGACGATTTTGAGGCCGGACATTTCGCGGACGAGTGGCTCCAGGGTGCGCTCGATAAACACCGCCTCGCGGTCGAAAATATCAATGTCGTGTTCGGTCACTTCGCCGTGGATGAGGAGTGGCATCCCGATTTCTTGCATCACTTCAAGTACGCCACGGATATTGGCGATGGCGGTTACGCCATGTGCGCTGTTGGTGGTGGCGTGGGCGGGGTAGAGTTTGGCGGCGGTGAACACGCCTTCGGCAAAGCCGCGCCTGATCTCTTGCGGGTCGGTGCCGTCGGTGAGATAGGCCGTCATTAGCGGCGTGAAATCCATGCCCTTTGGCAAGGCCGCCATAATCCGCTCGCGATAGGCGGCAACCCCGGCGACATCGATCATCGGCGGAGACAGATTAGGCATCACGATGGCGCGAGCGAATTGCGCTGCCGTATAGGGCAATACCGCCGTCAGCATTGCACCATCTCGCAAATGGACGTGCCAATCATCAGGGCGGCGGATTGTGATTTTCTGGGTCATCGCTTCCCTTTAGACATGGCAATGCCTATCTGTCATCCCATGAGCAACCCCCGCCTGTTTGATCGTGCCGTTATCCGCCTGTCTCCCACCGAGGAAGGGGAGAATGTGCGCGGCTTCCTGCAAGGGTTGGTGACGCAGGATACGGCTGCAGAGTTTCCGCTGTGGGCGGCGTTGCTGACACCGCAGGGCAAGGCGTTGTTCGACTTTTTCCTCTGGGCCGATGGTGCCGATGTGCTGATAGATTGTGAGGGCGATCAAGCCGAAGCGCTGGTGAAGCGGCTTTCGCTTTATCGATTGCGCCGCAAAATCGCGATTGCGGTCGATCCTGCACAGGGCGTTTTCTGGGCGGTGTCTGCCACCGATGGAACCAAAGATCCCCGCTTGGCGGCGCTGGGCGTTCGCTGGCTCGCACCGATTAAGGGCGACGATGTCGATGTCAGCGCGTTTTACCGCAATCACCGGCTGTCGTTGGGCGTCACCGAAGGCATCGCCGAGTTGGGTAGCGATGCGACGTTGTGGCTTGAATGCAATGCTGCCGAGCTGAACGGTGTGTCGTTCAGCAAGGGCTGTTATGTCGGACAGGAAAATACTGCGCGGATGAACTGGCGGCAGAAGATCAATCGGCGGTTGCTGGTGATGCCGGCGGCGCAAGCCGATCCCAAACGCACCCGCATCACTTATCCCGATATCGGCCTTTCCGTCGTCCACGCGCGGGTTGAGGATGTGGCGGCCGATCAATGGCCCGCTTGGTTGTCTGTGGTTCAGGCATGAGCAGTTAGGGGCTTTGCATGACCAATATTTTCCTCGCCGCACTGCTGCTATCAGGCCCCACTCCAGACAATGCCATAGGCCGTGAGCTCTTTGACAGTCTGGTGCAATGCGCGGCTTTTCATAGCGTTGAAGCGGGGCTGACCCGCGAAGGCGGGGATTCAGCGGCCTCGCATCTGGCCACGGCCAACGATTATCGCACCGATGCCCGCAAACAGACGCCCGAGGCAACGCCCGAGACGGCGGATCGCGAAATCGACGCGGTGATATTGCATTACCGGAAAATGCTGGCCGAGGGCGATCCACAGGATATGGCGAAAAGCTGGACCTCCCTCGAAAGCGCCTGCCGCGAATTGCATGGTGCCAAGGCCCGGCTTTCAGCACCGGCTCTGTCAGAAGGCAGCCGCTAATCAAACCGTCTCCGGCAATGGGATTGCGCCGCCTGCACGGGTGAATTTGCGCCAGCCGCCGTAACGGTAATAAGCAATTGCAAGCAAGGCTGCGACAATCGATGCAGCTGAAAAGCTCCACCAGATCGCCTCTGCGCCATATACCGGATAGCCCAGAAACCCGATGCTTAGCCGGATAAAGACCGACCCAAAAATCAGGATCAGGAGTGGCACCAGCACTGCACCATTGGCGCGCACAATCGATGAGACCACCATCGAGATTCCCATGAAAACAAAGGTCCAGCCGACCAGTAAGTTGATGTGGACGCCGATGCCGATGGCGGTACTTCCGGCGGGCAGGAATAATCCGAGCAAAGGGGAGGCAAACACCGTTATGGCACCCACCAACACAGCCGTCATCAGGATGTTGATGCTGCACCCCGCGATCATGATCCGGTCGATCCGGTCCCACCGCCCGGCCCCGATATTCTGTGCCGCCATTGCGCTGACGGCACTGCCCACAGCAAAGGCCGGCATCTGCACATAGCTCCAAAGCTGGTTGACCGCTCCATAGGCCGCAACGGTATCGACGCCCTCGCGGTTTATCAGCCCCATCATCGCCAATTGCGACAGCGACATGATAATCATCGACAGACCCATAGGCAGGCCAATCGCCATGATCGGCTTCAGATGGGCAATATCCGGGCGCAACAAGGCCCATTCGCTGCCGCGAAGCCGGATGGGCAGATCGAGCCGGTAAATCCGCCAGACCACAAACAGAAAGCTGGCGAAATTGGCCACGTTTCCGGCCATCGCTGCGCCCGCTATGCCCATTTCCGGGATCGGCCCCATGCCGACAATGAACAGCGGATTGAGCAGGATGCTGAGCACGACGTTCAGGATGGTGCTATAAAGCGGTGTCATGGCGTCGCCCACGCCGCGCAGTGCCGATTGCAGCAGAATCGACAGAAATACAAATGGCAGGCCGATAAAGCTGGTCTGCAAATAAAGATGGGCATTGTCGAATGCGGCTTTGGGCGTTGCCAGCATGGCGAGCAGGGCATCGCTAATCAGAAACCCCGCAAGCGAGATCAGGCTCCCGGCGACCAGAAAAAATCCAAGCGCCGCGCCAATCGTGCGACGCACCTCGGCAATGTCGTGCCGCCCCATGGCTTGCCCGATCAGGATCGTTGCCGCCATGGCCAGCCCGAAAATGGTGGAAAACAACAGGAAGAAAATCATCCCGGCAACGGTGGTACCGGCCAATGCATTTTCACCGATCAGCTTTCCGACATAGATGGCGCTGATTGTCTGGTTCAACGATTGCAGGATGTTGCCGCCCAGCGCCGGCAGCGCAAACAGCATCAATGTTTTCCAGACGGTGCCTTCCGTCAGATCACGGACTTGCCGACTCATGATTCGGTTTCTCGATAGATGGAAGTAGCCTGCCGAAAGCATCCAAAGTACACGAAGTACACGACCCGTCACCGGGGCGTTTGCTCTGCCCGCTGGATCGGCGGTGTGGACGGGAACCAGAGAACAAGATGCAATCACAAACATAATTTCCCGAATGGCATGGACACTATCATGTAGGAAAGTTGTTTTTATGCATAGCAATCCGAATACGCGGGGGCGGTTGCGAAATTGCTGGACGGCAGCCGTTTTGGGCTGCAATTTCCGGTGGACCGAAAACTCAATTGAAAGCCAAACATGAAAACCGGTTTCGATCCCAAATTCGCCCTGTTTCGTGCCAAGGATGCCGAAAGCTTTGAAGAAAGCGGTATCATGTCGGTGGGCGACATGAGCGAGGCTGTGATCGAAGGATCAACCCGTTTGGCTGCGGAAGGCTATGAAGCGGGCCATGAACTCAAACTGCTGTTTGCAATGCCCGGAATGAGCCTGACGCATGTCTGGTTCAAAAGCGGTTTCCCTTTGCCACGCCACAGCCATGATGCCGATTGCCTTTATTACATCATTGCCGGGAGTTTGCGGATCGGCACCGAAGAATTGGGGGCGGGCGAGGGTTTTTACGTCGGCAGCGATGTGCCTTATGCCTATACGCCGGGCGACGAGGGCGTGGAGTTGCTCGAATTTCGGTCAAGCAACGCATTTGACATCAAACTGCTCGCCAACAATCCCGCATTTTGGGAGCGTGCGAGCGAGACAGTGCGTGCCAAGAAGGATGTCTGGCCTGGTGAGACTTTGCCAAAAAGATGAGGTCGCGGATAAGTGTTCCCCTCTCCAATTTTGCCTAACTCATTTCATTCGTAAGGCTCCATATCCTCTCCCTATGGGAGAGGCAGAATACGAGAAAGATAGGCGCGAAGAGCTCCTATTTTACCGATTGTTAACTATAAAGGCGCAACACTTGCTCCGATGCATTGGGGGCAACCGGCATGAAATATGATCACGATCAGTCACTGTTGATCAAGGCACAGTTGGGCGATTTACTCGATACCCTCCGCACGACTTTATATGATGCCAATCCCGTCCAGTTTCTGTTGCGTCTGGAACTGCTGCGTGAACAGGCGGCGAGGCAAGGCTTGGGGGCGATTGCCGAAATCGCGGCAACATTCGAGGCGGCATTGCAACATGCCGGCCAACGTGGCGGCAGCACGATAGTGTCAGACAATTTCATTGCAATTTTGGACGATGCCATTGGCGTATCCGATGTACATCCCAACGCGTCAGAGGCCTTGCTTGCATCCGTAGCGCTCCGTCTCGGTCGTTGACCTTCGCGATCATTCCGGATGATACAGGCGCATGGACAGCCTGTTAGTCACCTTTCTGTCAGTGTTGCTTGCCGAATGTGGAAACCGGCCGCAGCTGTTGGCGGCGCGATTGGCAACGCGTTTTCAGGGCAGCCAGAGCCTATGGCTGGCTGCATTTCTGGCTATTTCGGCAAATGCTGTGATCGCGGCCTATGCGGGCTCGTTCGTCGCCGAAATGATCAGCGAAGATCCAGTGCAACTGTTCATCGCCCTTGCTTATATCTTTGCAGCAATTTCGATGTTGTGGAGACAACGGGCGACCAATCTTTTGGAAAATTGGAATGTCGGCCCTTTTTGGACATCTGCAATGGTGGTGTTTATTGTTCAATTCGGTGATCGGGCGCAGTTTTTGATCCTTGCCCAGGCCGCCAAAGCACCCGCGTGGGGCTTTGCCGCGCTGGGCGGATTTTTGGGATCGGCCACGGTGTTTTTCGCGGCAATGCTGTTAAAAGACCGGCTCGTAGAAATCGTCCCTGTTGAGAATATTCGTAAAATTGCAGGTGTGTGTTTCCTCCTTTACGGCCTGTATTTGGCGTTTGGGGCTTGGAGATTACTATAAATTAGTCAGTCAATTCTATTCTTCGACATTGCCTTCGCACCAGCGACTGCTTATTGGGCGAGACGGTCGCAAATCCGCAGCGTAACAGGGAAGTCAAAGGCTCCCGCTGCCAAATCAAAACTTATAGCGATTTTCGCGTGGGGGATTTGTGCCTGTTTCAATTTTGCCGTTTACCGTGAATATTCCCGAACATGATTTACATGCTTTGGAAATCCGCCTTTCGCTCACCCGTTTCCCCGAAGCCGAAACCGTTGGCGATTGGCAGCAAGGCACGCCGTTGGTCTTTGTTCGTGAATTGCTCGATTATTGGCGAAGCGGATATGATTGGCGGCGATGCGAGGCAGAGCTGAACCGCTGGCCACAATATCGGGCAAAATTGGACAAGCTGGATATCCATTTTTTGCATGTCCGCAGCCCCCGTCCAGATGCCAAGCCGCTGATCATTACCCATGGTTGGCCAGGTTCCGTGCTGGAATTTCTCGATATCATTGGCCCTTTGACCGATCCCGATGCTTATGGTCTGCCCGGCGCTCCGGCCTTCCATCTGGTTGTTCCGTCGCTTCCCGGATTTGGCTTTTCCGGCAAGCCTTCATCTGTCGGCTGGACGATAGAAAAGACGGCGGATGCCTGGGCAAAGTTGATGCGGGCGCTCGGCTATGATCGCTATTTTGCCCAAGGGGGCGATTGGGGCTCGATGGTCACTGCGGCGCTTGGCGTTCGCGATGAGCAAGGCTGCGCTGGCATCCATCTCAACATGGTGATGGCCCCGCCGCCGCCGGAGTTAGCCGACAGCGCCACTCCTTATGAGGCGCAGGCATTGGCTCGTCTCGGCTGGTATCGGGCCGAGGATAATGGCTATGCCCGCATCCAGAGCACGAGGCCGCAAACCATCGGCTATGGCCTTACAGATTCCCCGGTGGGTCAACTGGCGTGGATCGTCGAGAAATTCCACGGCTGGACCGATTGCAAAGGCCATCCGCAAAATATCTTCACCAAGGATCAGTTGCTCGATCAGGTGAGCCTCTATTGGTTGACCGCAACGGCGGCCTCGTCTGCACGGCTATATTGGGAGAGTTTCAACAACCCCGACATGTCGGCTGTGAACGTCCCGACGGGATGTAGCCTGTTTCCGATGGAGATTGCCCGGCCATCGCGTCGCTGGGCAGAAACACGGTTCAAGAATATCGTTTATTGGAACGAACTCAATCAAGGCGGGCATTTCGCGGCGATGGAACAGCCTGAATTGTTCGTCGAAGAACTCCGCAATTGCTTTGGAGCGATGAGCCTTTAAGGTCGCCCCGATGGGCAGATTAATTGCAAGGCGGCTGTTGACGGCGATCCCGACTTTGCTCGCGATCATTGTCCTTTCCTTCATCCTGATGCGCGTCGCCCCCGGAGGCCCGTTCGATGGCGAGCGGCCACTTGCGCCGGAAACGCGCGCGGCGCTGGAGGCGGCTTATGGTCTTGATAAGCCCCTGTGGGAGCAAGTGTGGCTGTACCTCGCTCGCCTCGCGCAGGGCGATTTCGGGCCGAGCATGGTCTATCGCGATTTCACCGTCAGCGGACTGATTGCAGAAGCATTGCCGGTATCGCTGTTGATCGGCGGGCTGGCACTGGTGCTGGCCGGGGCGCTGGGCATAGGCGTTGGGCTTGTCGCGGCGCTTAAGGCCGGTGGCTGGGTCGACAAATTGCTGATGCTCGGCGCGACTTTGCTAACGGCGTTGCCGACCTTTGTAACCGGGCCATTGCTGGCTTTGATCTTTGGGCTCTGGCTCGGCTGGCTGCCGGTATCGGGGCAGGGTGATGGGATCAGCTGGCTGGTGTTGCCCGTAATTGCACTTTCGCTTCCCGTTGCAGGCGCAGTTGCCAAGCTGGCGCGGGCCGGGCTGGCCGGAGAACTCGGCAGCGATCATATTCGCGCGGCGCGGGCACGCGGTATTGCACCCTTCACGCTGCTGCGCCGCCACGCATTGCGCCCTGCGCTTGTACCGGTCGCGAGCTATCTGGGGCCAGCGGCGGCGGGGCTGTTGACGGGGGCGGTGGTGATCGAAACCGTATTCGGCCTTCCAGGCCTCGGCCGCTATTTCGTGCAAGGCGCACTCAACCGCGATTACCCGCTCGTGCTCGGCGTGGTGACGCTTTACGCAGGGCTGATCATCTTGTTCAACCTGTTCGCTGACCTCATCTACGGCTGGCTCGATCCCCGGATGCGGGAGGGGTGAACGAGGGCAGGAAAAGGTTTCATAAGGCAGTGCCATTTGCATCGTAAAGAGGCGCAGAGGTAAAAGAGGAGGAAGAGGGGTGTCGGAATTAGATGATATGGAACGGTTGGCCGAAACGGTTGTTGATGTTGGTTTGGGGATGCATCGGGAGTTGGGTCCGGGATTGTTTGAGATCGGTTTACGAAGCTGTATTGGAACACCGTTTGAACAAAGCCGGAATGCAGCGTCGAACGGCAAAAGCCGATTGCCATTGCCGTGGATGGCTTGTCCTTCCCCGACGCCTTTCGGGCAGATTTGTTGTTGGAAGATAAATTGCTTATCGAGCTAAAATCCTCCTCGCAAAATACGCCGCAGTCTACATCCGCCAAACACTCACCTATATCCGCCTGATTAATAAGCCCTTCGGGCTTATTTTGAATTTCGGCTGCGAAAAATTTCGCGAAGGACTTTACCGCGTGAAGAACAACCATGCGCGCTAATCTCTTTTCCTCTTTTATCTCCGTGGCCTCTTCAATTTGAAACAAATGGCACAAACTACCAACACCCGCCGTAACTCAGCGGTAACAAAATGAAGCCCGCGCTCATCCTTGTCACACTCATCGTTGTTTCCGCTTTGCTCGGCCCGTTTCTGCTGCCCTATGACCATGCCTCGATCGATTGGGACAGCGTGCGCGCGGGGATGTTTGCCGATGGCCATATCCTTGGCACCGACGATCTGGGGCGGGATCGGCTGGCGCGGTTGCTTGTCGGAACGCGGATCACTGTATCTGTCGCGGTGGCGGCGGCAATGGTCGCGCTGATAATCGGGGTGGCATGGGGCGCGGTGGCCGGATGGGTCGGCGGGCGCGTGGACGAAGTGATGATGCGGATCGTCGATGGGCTTTATGCACTGCCGTTCATGTTTGTCGTCATCCTGTTGATGGTGGTGTTTGGCCGGTCGATCCTTCTGGTGTTTCTGGGGATTGGCTTTGTTGAATGGTTGACGATGGCGCGGGTGGTGCGCGGCCAAGTGATGGCGCTGAAAAGCCGCCCCTTTGTGCTGGCCGCCGAAGCCGCAGGCAGCCCTTCGCGGGTGACGCTGTTGCGCCATATCCTGCCCAATGTTGCGGGCGTGGCGATTGCCTATCTGATGCTCACCGTGCCTCAGGTGGTGATGATCGAGAGCTTTCTGTCGTTCCTCGGCCTTGGCGTGCAAGAGCCACTGACTTCGCTTGGCATATTGGTGAACGAAGGGGCGGAGGAGATGGATATGCATCCGGCGGCATTGTTGCTCCCGGGGGGCGTGTTGGTCGCGCTGATCGCCTGTTTGACGATTGCCGGTGAAGCCTATCGTGACCGGTTGGCGGCGGACGCGCGATGACCGAAGGCTATGTCGTCCAGAATCTGCGTATCCATATCGGCGGGGTCTCCATCGTCGAAGATATCAGCTTCACCCTCGCACCCGGCGAAATCGTGGCGCTGGCAGGGGCATCGGGCGCGGGCAAGAGCATGAGCGCGATGACGCCGTTCGGGTTAACGGCGGGCACGGCCAGCGGCTCGGCGGTGCTCGATGGCGATCGAACTGGTGGGGCTTGCCGAAACCAAACTCCGCCCGATCCGCGCGGCCAGACTGGGTTTCGTTTTTCAACAGCCGCTGACTGCACTCACCCCGCACCGGACCGTGGCGGCGCACTTGATCGAAGCGGCGTGCCAAGCAGGCGGGGCTAGGCCGGATAAGGCGGCGATGGTCGCAATGCTTGAGGCAGTCGGCCTGTCGCGCCCCGATGAACGGCTCGCCCAATATCCGCACCGGCTTTCAGGGGGCGAACGGCAACGGGTGCTGATCGCGGCGGCGCTCGCGCATCATCCGCGCTATCTGATCGCCGACGAACCGGTGAGTGCTTTGGACGCGGCATTGCGCGGCGAGATCATGGCGTTGCTTGTGCGCCTGTGCCGCGAACGCGGGATGGCGATGCTGCTCGTCAGCCATGATCTGGCGGGGATCGAACGCCATGCAGACCGGTTGCTGTTGCTGGAACAGGGCAGGGTGGTGGAGGAAGGCGCGGCAACACAAGTCGCGCTGAAGCCGGTTTCGGATTATGGCAAAAGGCTGATGGCGGCGACGCCCCGGCTGTCCGAACCTTTGGCGGCATTGTCTGTTCCGGGTGAAAAACTGCTGGAGGCGGAGAGAGTGACCGTCACTTTCCCAAGGCCCGGCTGGCGGCGCGGACGGATCGAGGCGGTGGTTGATGCCAGCCTGAATTTGGCCAAGGGCGAAACGCTGGCGCTGGTGGGCGGGTCGGGTTCGGGAAAATCCACGCTGGGTCGTGCGATTGCGGGACTGGGTCCGATGCAGGCGGGCGAAATCCACTGGCAAAGACGCAAATTGCCGCCCCGCGCCAAACGCAACGCCGAACACCGCCGCCTGATCCAACCGGTATTCCAAGACCCGCTCGCCAGCCTCGATCCGCGCTGGAGCGTGGCGGATATTATTATCGGAGCCGATGCGCTGGTTGCTGCCCGAGCAGGATCGGCAGGCTAAGGTCGAAAGCCTGCTTGCCGAAGTGGGCCTACCCGCCGAATTTGCCACGCGCAAACCGGCGGCGCTTATCGGGCGGCCAGGCGCAGCGCGTCGCCATTGCCCGTGCGCTCTCGGCAAACCCCGAAATGCTGCTACTCGACGAGGCAACTTCGGCGCTCGATCCGCTGGTGGCCGACGGCGTGACCGCGCTGTTCGCAAAGCTGCAACGCGAACGCGGGCTATCTTTGTTGTTCATCACCCACGATCTGGCGCTAGCGCGTCGGGTGGCGCACCGGATCGCGGTGATGGAAGATGGGACGGATTGTAGAATGTGCGACGCGGGAAGAGCTTGTTTGAACAGCAACCCGACAGAGCAGAATCGCTCACCGTACAAAAGGCTGATTACTGCGGCAGAGTCCAACTTAACGGCCTAAATACCTTAATGCCGGAAATGCCGCATGCCGGTAAACACCATCGCCAGCCCCGCTTCGTCTGCCGCCGCAATCACTTCATCGTCGCGCATGGAACCGCCCGGTTGAATGATCGCCGTCGCCCCTGCTTCCGCCGCAGCCAGCAAGCCATCGGCAAAGGGGAAAAACGCGTCTGAGGCTACCGCTGAACCCACCGTGCGCGGTGTGGCCCAACCATAGGTTTCGGCGGCTTCCTTGGCCTTGATCGCGGCGATGCGGGCGCTGTCGCGCCGGTTCATCTGCCCTGCACCAATCCCTGCCGTTGCGCCGTCCTTGGCATAGACGATGGCGTTGGATTTGACATGCTTGGCCACGGTCCAGGCAAAGCGGCAATCGGCCAGTTCCTGCGTGGTCGGTGCGCGTTTGGTGACGATTTTGAAATCGCTGTCAGCGACAAAGCCATTGTCGCGGCTTTGCACCAGCAGCCCGCCGGTGATTGGTTTGACCGTCAGGCCGCCGCGCATCGGATCGGGCAAATCGCCGGTCAGCAACAGCCGCAGATTCTTTTTCTTCGCAAACACTGCCTTGGCCGCATCGTCGGCATCGGGAGCGGCAACCACTTCGGTGAAGATTTCGGTGATCGCTTCGGCAGTTGCGCCGTCCAACGGGCGGTTGACCGCGACGATCCCGCCAAATGCCGAAACACTGTCACATTCCAATGCGGCGCGATAGGCGTCGATCAGCGTCTCGCCGCTCGCCACGCCGCAAGGGTTGGCATGTTTCACGATCACGACTGTAGGCGGGCCATCGCGAAATTCGCTGACCAGTTCGAGCGCGGCATCGGCATCGTTATAATTATTATAGGACAGCTCTTTGCCCTGAATCTGTTCGGCCTGCGCGATCCCCGAACCATGCGGACCGATGGGCAGATACAGCGCCGCGCGCTGATGCGGATTTTCGCCATAGCGCAGTTCTTCGGCGACGGTTGCCGTTGATCGCGAGCATATCGGGGAACAATTGTCCCTGATCGGCAAAGGCGAACCATTGGCTGATCATGCTGTCATAGGCGGCGGTCGCCGAATAGGCCTTGGCCGCACATTTGCGGCGGAAATCATAGCTTGTGCCGCCGCTCGTTTCTTCCATCTCGGCGACCAGATTGTCATAATCGGCGGGATCGGTGACGATGGTGACAAAGGCGTGGTTCTTTGCCGCGCTCCGCACCATCGAAGGTCCGCCGATATCGATATTCTCGATAATCTCGTCGCGGCTTGCGCCCTTGGCTACGGTGGCGGCAAAGGGATAGAGATTGACGATCACCAGATCGATCGCGCCAATCTCATGCTCCTTCATCGCCGCTGCATGTTCGGCATTATCGCGCACCGCGAGCAGGCCGCCATGGACCTTTGGGTGCAGCGTCTTCACCCGCCCGTCCATCATTTCGGGAAAGCCGGTCAGCTCGCTGATGTCCATCACCTTCAGCCCGGCATCGCGCAAGGTTTTGGCCGTCCCGCCCGTTGAAACCAGCTCGACATGGCGCTGTGCCAATGCATGGCCAAGTTCGACCAGAGCCCGATTTGTCCGACACCGAAAGCAGTGCCCGTTTGATAATCACATTTTCCATATTCTTATCCCAGGAAACGTAAAAGCCAGCCAATGGTTATCCCGCCCTTGGGGGCTTCGGCTGCTATCACCAATTGTTGAGAGGGGTGTGGGCGGCCATTTTCGTCCACCCAGATACTGTCTTCGACGGCCAGTTCGCCGCCGGTTGCCGTAAAGGTCCAGCTGGTCCCATCGGGCAGGCGCAAAACGGCATTACGCCCGCCTTCAGAGAGCGCCGTTTCGATATCGGGTCCCAAGTGGAAGCGGACATGCAAGTCCACCTGCTCGCGCTGCTTTGCCTTGGGTTCCGGCAGCAGCGTATCTTCGCCGCGCAGTTCCATTCCATCGTTCCGCAGGATCAGGATGCGTTTGTGGACATGGCCATAGGCGCGGGCATAGCCATCATGGCTGCCTTCGATCCGGGTCGCCTGATCAATTTCGCGCCGTTCCAGTCCGACTTCGGAAACGCCGCGACCCATCTGCCCATTGGCGAGAATGGATGTCGAGTTGCTATCATCGACGCATAGGGTGGAATGGGCGGCAGTCGTGCGAAGCCCGCGTGCAAGGCTCGCCGGAATATTCGCGCCCACAAGGCCCGCACCGCCGCAATTGACGATCAGCCGCTGCGCCGCGAACGAAAATTCAAAGGCCAAAGTCGACGAACAGCCGACCAACGCTTGCTTGGCATTGGGCGGTGGCCCGCCATCGACCAGCAGCACGCTTTGCCCCGAGCTGACCCGTTGATAGCCCCAATCGAGCGCTTGCCTTTGCGGCCGGGCGCGGACGCCGCTTGCCGTCACCAACGCCTCGATCCGCTCTGGCCCGACATGGCCCGAACCCTGCCACGCACCAAGACCGCCATCATTATGGGTCAAACCAAGCAAGGCAGGGATCATCCGTCCCGAGTGTGTCGGCCAGAAAATCAGGGATATCTTCTCGCGCGCCAGATAAGCTTGCCGCAGCAACGACAAGAGGGCGATTACTTCGATCAATTGCAACGGCGCGCGCGAGATCACCCCGCCATCGGGAAACACCAGATCGTCGAGCGCCAGCGACAGGCTATGTTCGCCCATCGTCAACCGCGCCTTGCCCTCGGGCAGCAATAGCCCCGCCGCCACGACTCCCGCCCAGCCGGCTACCCGGTCAAAAGGCTTGGTCGCACGCGCCGCAGACTGATCAAGATGCCGCGCCATCCGCGCGAAATGGTTCAGGATTTTTGAGCGATAGACCAGATCGGAAGAGGACAGCAAATAGGGTGCCCAAGCCGCCATGTTGAGAAATCGCCAAGCGGTGTTGTCGATCCGCCAAGCGGGCAGACTGGCCTTTCGCGCGTGCGCATTCAGCCAGCCATCGGCAATGGCGGCGGCCAGCGGCGCGCCCTCGGCACGATTGGCCGCAGCGGCCAAATCGCGCAGCCAATCAAAGCGGTGGATATAATCGATGAACGCAGGAGGCAGCGGCAGCTTGGCGAAATCGGCGGTTTCAATCGCCTGCGCCAATCCTTGAAAATGGAACTGCCCCATGCGGATCGCGGTGCCGCGCGCGTGATCGGCGGGCAAGGGATCAACGGGCGTGGCGAGCAGTTTCAACGGCAGTTTGCCGGTCAATCGCATATTGTGCAGCGGGGTGCGCCAGCTCAACTGATAGAGCAAAAGCGAAACGCGTGCAGCGAGGCTGCGGTTTCCCGATTGCGGGCGCACGGCGAGGGCGGAACCAGTGCTGGCCTCCCTCTCGTGTCCGCCTTCTGTCATTAGAGCCTGATGAGGTTAAGTTGATGCATCGGGACGGAGCCGATTTTCGCCCAGTGCAAGGAGTGAGGAGGGAGCCATGCTTTTGCATAGTGACCGACGAACGACGCTGCAATGGGCGAAAAGGGGCCCGCCCCTTCGGGGTTGCCTTGGGAAGCCAGCCGGACAGCGTCACGTCGCTTGCACGGGCAACCAGCCCGCGCGGCACGCCGTTCCTTGCCAGCAGCCTTCCCAAGGCAATCGCGATGCATCAACTTAACCTCATCAGGCTCTAACCCCTCAGGGCAGCGATATTGGCTGCATAAGCGGATGGGCCGCCCTTGAAGGTGGCAGTTCCGGCGACGAGGGTGTCGGCTCCGGCAGATATGGCGAGGGGGGCGGTTTCCACGGTGATCCCGCCATCGACTTCCAACCGGATATCGCGCCCTGTTTTTTCGATCATCTTGCGGATCGCCTCGATCTTGCGAAGCTGGCTATGGATAAAACTCTGTCCGCCAAAGCCGGGATTGACGCTCATCACGAGCACAAGATCGATATCCTCGATCAGATAATCGAGCATCTTGGCCGGGGTATGCGGGTTGAGAACAATCCCGGCCTGCTTGCCAAGCGACTTGATCAGCTGCACCGTGCGGTGCGGATGTGGCCCCGCTTCGGGGTGGAAGGATATGATGTCTGCCCCGGCCTCGGCGAAATCCTGCACATATTGATCTACGGGCGAGATCATCAAATGCACGTCGAAAGGCTTGGCGCTGTGCGGGCGTAATGCCTTCACCACAGCAGGGCCAATGGTGATATTGGGCACGAAATGCCCGTCCATCACATCGACATGGATCCAGTCGCATCCGGCTTCGTCAATCGCGCGCACTTCTTCGCCAAGGCGCGCAAAATCGGCAGACAGGATGGAGGGGGCGATTCTTACAGGGCCGCTCATGGCTGGCGCTTAGCGGCACTGGAACGGTGGAGCAAGCCGGTGGCCCGCTTTTGCACAACTAATCCTCCGCTTTATCCACGGACTATTCGGGAATAGATGTTGGTCGGGCCGATTGGTTCCTCACAATAGCCAATCTGGACAAAACCCAGCTTGTCTGCGACGCGATGAGAGGCGGTGTTGCCCGGATCGATGATGCAGCGGATTTCGGGCGCATCGAGTGCCTTGTCGCTCCACGCCAGTGCCGCCGTGATGGCCTCGGTCGCATAGCCTTTGCCCCAGGCATCGGGTGCAAAGCCCCATCCTGCTTCGGCAAATCCTTCGAGCTCGGCGATGCCGCGTTGCCACTGCGCAAACCCGCCAACGCCAAGCAATGCGCCACTTTTTCGCTCGGTAAATGCCCAATAGCCATAACCCAAAAAGTCCCACAGTGCAGAGCCTGCGAGAAATTTTATCCAGCTTTCTTTATGCTCGCGCGGGCTGCCGCCGATATATTCGGTTGTGCGCGGATCGGCCCACATCGCGGCATAATCATCCCAATGCGCCATGGACAAGGGTTCTAGGATCAAGCGATCTGTGGTCAGTGTGGGTGCAGTCATGGGCCAATGCTATGCGGCGCGGATAAAACCCGCAACGAAGAATCCGTCCAGCCCGCCTTTGTCTGCCAGCATAGCCAGGAAGGGTGCGGACATGGCCGTGCAGCGATGACACGCCTGCGGGCAGCAACGTTTCGTCGACGGGCGATAATGCGAATTCGGGATGGCGATGCAGAAAACTTTCGGCCTGCGCCTCGCCTTCTTCCGGCTCCAGCGAGCAGGTCGCATAGACCAACGATCCGCCCGGTTTCACCCAAGCTGCCGCGCGATCGAGCATCTCGGTTTGCAGCGCCACCAGCTCCGCAATCTGCCGCGCACCGATCCGGTGGAGCACATCGGGGTGGCGACGGAAAGTGCCGGTGGCGGTGCACGGCGCATCGAGCAAGACCGCATCATATTGCTTGTCCGCGTCCCATTTGCGGAGATCGGCGGTCACGGTTTCGGCGGCGAGACCCGTGCGCTCCAGATTGTCTTTCAACCGCATCAGCCGTTTTGCCGACAGGTCCAGCGCGGTCACGGCCCAGCCTTGGCTTGCGAGTTGCAGCGTTTTGCCGCCCGGAGCGGCGCACAGATCGAGTACGCTACGCCCATTGCCCTCGCCCAGCAGCCGCACCGGAATGCTCGCCGCCAGATCCTGCACCCACCACGCCCCTTCGCCATAGCCGGGCAGTGCTTCGACCGCATTGCCGCGCGGCAACCGGATATGGCCGGGGGCTAGGCTTTCGCCACCCAGTTCGGTCAGCCATTTTTCGGTCTCTTCCGGATTTTTCAACGTCAGATCAAGCGGGGGTGGCTCGGCCAAGGCGGCGCGGGTTTGCGCCAGCATATCTGTGCCCCATCCGGCCCAGCGCATTGCCACTTCCGGCAATAATGTGGGGCTATCTGCCAGATCGGGTTGCAACCGCCAAAGCGATCCGATCACCCCGTGCACCAGCCGCCGTGGCCCCTTTTCGACCAGCGGCAACGATGTCGCAATCGCCGCATGGGGCGGCGTACCCAGCCGCAAAAGCTGTGCCAACGCCATCCGCAACACCATCCGCGCCTTGGCATCATCGGCCAAAGGCAAACGTGTCTGGCTGTCGATCAGCAGATCGAAATCGGGGGTCCAGCGCAGCACTTCTTGCGCGATGGCAATGGCAAGCGCGCGGTCTGCCGGCTCCAGCCCGCGCGTCGCCGGGATCACCGCCTGATCGAGCGGCTGCCCCGTCCGCATAACGGCATCAAGCACGCGAAGCGCGGCGCGGCGGGTGTCTATGCCGGGAACATTGGTGGAGGGGCGCGTGTTCATGTGAGGGCGCTTAGGCAAGCCTGCAACGATAGTCACGCAATACCGTGGCAATGCCCATCAATTATCTGCTATAATCGCCCATCATCCAACGGAGACCCGCCATGGGCAAACGCCCCGATCATGTGAAGCCCCCCGCTCATCTCTCCAAAAGCCCGCCGGTTCCTGAGCCAAAACTCGTTGAGCATAGCCCTGAGCCAAATGCCGAACGGCCCGATCCTGTGCGTTATGGCGACTGGGAGTTAAAGGGGATTGCCGTCGATTTTTAGCGTTTGCATGTAACATTTTCCCGTCGCTTGCCGAATACGAGGACGGAGAAAAAACATGCCGTTCAAATATGCCATTGTTTTGTCGATACTGGGAGTTGCGACCTCGTGTGAACAGCAAAGCACGGCAGTCGCGGATCGAAAAACATCACTCTCGGCCACCGTTCCCGGTCAAGCGGGCCTTAAAGTGGTGGAATTATTCCAAAGTCAGGGCTGTTCGTCTTGCCCGCCCGCCAATGCTGCTTTGAACAAGATTGCCGGTCGGACAGACATCATCGCTCTTAATTTTTCGGTGACCTATTGGGATCGGCTTAGTTGGAAAGACACATTTGCCAAACCCGCCTTCACCGAACGGCAGCGTGCCTATGCCAAGGCATTGAAAGGCAATAGCGTTTATACTCCGCAGGTAATCTTGAACGGACGAACCGCAATCGTGGGCAACGGACCGGGTGAGCTGCAAGGGGCGGTTTTGAAAATGGCTGCGGTGAGCGGTGGGCCGACGATTGCCAGCGATGGTTCGTCGATCATAGTTTCGGCGGGTAAAGGTGCCGGAACGGTTTGGCTTGTCCACTATGATCCGCGCATATACAACGTGGCGATAGGTGCTGGCGAAAATAGCGGGCGCACCTTGCCGCATCGCAACGTTGTTCGCGATCTTAAAAACCTGGGGTCATGGAAAGGTGGGGCGATGAAGCTCGCTTTGCCTCGCGCAGGCAATGCGATCTGGAAGTCTGTGATATTGGTGCAAAGCGCACCTGTGGGTGCGATTACTTGCAGCTCAGAAGATTTAGGGCTCCTGTTTTTCGATCCGGTTCAGCAAGGGCAATGCCGTTACGCCTCCGCGCGACAGATGGGCAATTAGAGCTTCAAGGTCCGCGATGCCCACCATTGGCTCGCTACCTTCTTTAAACACCGAAAATGCATCGCCGCCATTGAACAGGAAATCGCTCGCGGTGACGCGATAGGCCTTGCCATCGTCGAGTGCCGCGCCATTGAGCGTTGCGAACACCATGCGCTTGCCAGCGGGGCGAGAGAGATCATAGCCAAACCGGAAACCCGCAGAAGGAGAAAGGATGCGGATCGCGTTCGGATCGGTAAATTGCTGCTCCAACAGGCTCTTGATCTGCTTTCCCGTCATCGTTTTGGTGACGAGCATATTGCCAAAGGGTTGAGCGGCAAAAACCGAGCCGAATGTAACCTTGCCGTCCGCTCCCGGCATCACATCGGCGCGCAGGCCGCCTGGGTTCATGAAGGCAATTTGTGCGCCGCCATTGTCCGGCGCGCTGGTCGCCGCCAATTGGGCATCAGCGATCAGATTGCCGAGCAGGCTTTCGCCCGTCTTGCCGCCATCGCGTGTGGCAGCGCCTGCCAAGCGTTCCAATGACGCGGTTTTCATCAGCCTTGGCGGCTTCGCGATAGCGCGCAACAAGCGCCGCTACATCGGCGCGGGGCGCGAATTTTGGATAGCCGTCGGCCAGCGGGACCGTTCCGCGCGCGCCAGTAAAGGCCTCGCTTTGCACCACCACATTGCGCGCTGATTTGGACAGGATTTTGCCCGATGCCGGATCAACCTTCAGATCAATGCCGGTCACCATCTGTCCGCGCGAACCCGCGCTGGTGAGCAGGATCGGGCGATCCTTGTTGATCTGCCCATAATCGCAGACATAGGCCTGATGGGTATGGCCAGAGACGACCAGATTTACTGCCGGATCGAGCCGGTCGAGGATCGGGAATAGTGCGCCGGCAACACCATCGCATTTCGGATTGTTGATGTCGCCCGAATTGCCCACGCCTTCATGGATCAGCACGACAATTACATCCGCGCCGTCTGCTTTCAACTTGGGGATCAGGGCATTGGCGGTGTCGGCCTCGTCGGCAAAACTTATGCCCTTGATCCGGCCTGCGGATACGATGTTGGCAGTTCCTTTCAGCGTCATCCCGATAAAGCCGATGGTGACCTGATTTTTGCCTTTGCCGAAATTTTTCAACGCATAGGCGGGAAACAACGTCTGGCCATCCGCCTTCAATGTGTTGGCGGCAAGCTGCCGGAATTTTGCGCCAGCAAAAGGCCTGTCCACGCGGCAAGGCTCGGTTGCCGTATATTTTTCACATCCGCCCCGTTGCATACGCAGCAATTCTTCGGTGCCGCGATCAAATTCATGATTGCCCACGGCGTTAAATTCCAGGCCCACCATGTCCATCGCCATGATCGTCGGTTCGTCGAGGAACAACGCAGAGGAGAGCGGGGATGCCCCGATCAAATCTCCCGCCGCGACCACGACTGTGTTGGCCTGTCCGGCTTTTAAACTATCAACGGCAGCGGCAAGATAGGCAACACCGCCTGAGGGAATCCACACCTTCTCGCCCGCGGTATTGGTAGTTTGCGTGGCGGCCTTTGGTGGTTCAAGATTTCCGTGGAAATCGTTGAAACCAATGATGCGGACATCGACGGGCGTTGCCGATTCCATCGGTTGGCCAGTGGTCGCGCAACCATGCAGGGCGAGGGCGGCAACGGCTATCGTCAGTTTTTTCATTTCACGATCATGGCAAAGTCATGTGACGGGAACAAGTCACCGACTAACACTCGCCTTCACCAGCCGTGCCAGCACATCGGCAGCAAAGGCACTCAACGTATCGTCGCGCGCGCCCATGATGACGATGCGGTCGCCGGGTTCGGCCAGCTCTACGATACGGTTGCCGCACTCTTCGCGCGATGGGATATGTTCGGCCTGCTTTCCGGCGGCAACCACTGCGTCGGTGATCGTCTGGCTGCCCAGCCGACGGTCCACCGTGCCGCCGAAATAGACCGGATCGCACAGGATCAAATGATCGTCGCGGTTAAGATGCTTGGCAAAAACCGCTGCCAGTTCGCTGCCCATCACGCGGATCGGTCCATAGCCATGCGGCTGGAAGAAAGCGATGATGCGCCCGGGAAAGGCTTTCAGTGTGGCCAGAGTCGCGGCGGTTTTATCCGGATTATGTCCGAAATCGTCGATCACCGTTATGCCGCCTGCAATCCCCACAATATCAAAGCGGCGGGCGAGGCCATTGAAGCGTTCGATGCCGTGGATGGCTTGGGCAATCGGCACGCCCAGCGCATGGGCTGCGGCAATGGCGGCAAGGGCATTGGCGATATTGTGCCGCCCGGGTACTTGCAAGGTCACCGGCCAGCTTTCGCCCTGCGCGCGCAAAGTGAAGCGGCTGGCGAGCGGCATGTCGACGACTTCGACGGCACGGAAATTTGCACGATCAGTGAAGCCGAAACTCGCGCTGTTTTGAAGCGCCATCGGTGCGATCAGCGCCACCGTTTCGATATCGTCGGCATTCCAGATTGCATGTTTCGCAGTGCGTGCAAAATCGCCAAACAGCACGCGCAATTCGTCCATCGATTTATGATCGAGGCTGACATTGTTGAGCACTGCGACTTCGGGCCGGAACAACGCAATCGAGCCATCGCTTTCATCGACTTCAGACTAACGAACACATTGCCCATCTTTATTGGCATGCCCCACACGTGCGCTGGCAAAGGGGGTGTCGGCAGAGACGAAATTTTTCATCACCCCACCGTTCATGATCGTCGGGTCTGCGCCTGCATCGGTCAATATCCAGCCGATCATTCCTGTCACGGTCGATTTTCCGCTCGTTCCACCGACAGCGACCGAGCGCGGCGCGGCGTTGAACAGTTCGGCGAGCAATTCCGCGCGGGTCATTCGCGCGCAGCCCAGCTCTTTGGCTTTGGCGACATCGGGCACGCTGTCTTCGACGGCGGCAGAGGCGATCAGGATTTGATCTTTGCTGGTCAGGCCGCTGCCGTCTTGCGGGAAAATGTCGATGCCCAGCGATTGCAGCCATTCAAATTTAGGCGCGAGCCGCCCCTGATCGAGCGCGCGGTCTGATCCCGCATACACTCGCGCCGCCATCGCGGACAATATTGGCGAGCGGCAGCATCCCCGAACCGCCAATGCCGCAAAAGAAATAGGATTTGTTTTTTGCCATGCTGCCCCGCTATTGCGATGGTTGACTAGAATGGCAATGGCAAGCAACAATCACCGTAGCCCTGAGCCTGTCGAAGGGCGCCTCACAGTTTGGCGCAACATCGGAAAAGCGCCCTTCGACAGGCTCAGGGCTACGGTTTCAAACGGAAGGCCGTAGGTGAAAATCGGAATTTGCGCCCCCTCTGCCGCCTTTACCCGCGAGGATGCGGACAAGGTGATTGCGCTTGCCGCACAATCGCATCCTTCGGCCGAGCTCGTTTTTCACAAGCAATGCTTCACCGAAAAGGGACATTTCGCTGGAACCGATGCCAAGAGGCTTGACGCCTTTGTCGCCATGGCGAACGATTCCGCTTTCGATGCCATCTGGTTCGCACGCGGGGGCTATGGTGCCTGCCGCATCGCCGAGGATGCGGTGAAGCAGCTCAAAGCTGCTGCGCGATCCAAAACCTATATGGGCTATAGCGATCAGGGCAATTTGCTCGGGAGCCTATATAAGGCAGGCATTGGCTGGCCGGTGCACGGGCCGATGCCTGCTGATATCCGGCGAAATGGGGGTGAGGCAGCGGTGCTGCGCGCGCTCGATTGGTTGGTAAATGGAGATTCCAAGGCATTGGAATCGCATCTGGTGCGCGGTCAAAAACATGTTGCTTTTAACGCTATGACTTTGGCGATGATGGTTGGAACACCATTGATGCCCGATCTGAGAGGCCATGTGCTGATGATCGAAGAGGTCAGCGAATATCTTTATGCCTTTGATCGAGCGATGTTCAATGTGACCACATATTTGAAGGATGCGGGGCTTTCCGGTCTGCGATTAGGGCGCGTTTCCGACGTTCCGGAAAATGACCGGCCCTTTGGCGAGACCGCAATTCAAATCGCAAAACGCTGGTGCGCGAAAAACGGCATTGAATTTCTGGGCGCGGCCGATATCGGCCATGACAGTGACAACAAGGTCGTGCCATTTGGCTTGCTTCGGTAATAGCAAAGTTTGACAAACTTTGCCAACATTGCCATGCTCCATTCAAAGGAGACCTTCGATGGCCACAATGAATATCTCGCTTCCCGATGCCATGAAATCATGGGTAGAAGCGCAAACCGAGGACGGAAAATATAGCAATAGCAGTGATTATGTCCGCGACCTGATCCGCCGCGAACAAATCCGCGCGGAGAAAATTGCGAAATTTCAGCAGATTGTGGATGAAGCGCGGGCGGGCGGGGTTTCAGACGGAATGCCAGAGAGATATTTGGGCGGCCAAGTCAGCGCTAGGCACGGATCGAAAGCCGAATGATGGCTTACCGGCTTAGTCCAGGAGCGGCTAGCGGCTGATATCGAAAAGATCGGTGAATTCAGGGATCGAGCAATTCGGTCTAGGAACAGGCCAAAAGCTATCATTTGCGATTATGAAGGCGTTCCAGTTTTTTTCGGAGTTTCCCTGTGCTGCGCGCCTCGAGAACGAGGTCCGTCCGCCAGTTCGAGCCCTGCCAGTCGCATCCCATGTCATCGTTTATGAAATCGACGATGCAAATAATATCCTCGATTATGCGTGTCCACCAGCAAGCGCGAAGATTGGCTTGATCTATAGAGCCCTTGCATATCGCTTTACGCGCAATAGGCGGCGGTGAAATATGTAAAAGTGGAGCCAAATATGCGCGCATTTATTTTTCCGGGGCAGGGCAGCCAGGCCGTTGGTATGGGGCAGGCGCTTGCCCAAGCCAGCGCCGTCGCCCGCGAAGTGTTTCAGGAGGTTGACGAGGCGCTGGGCCAACATCTGTTTAAGCTGATGTGCGAAGGGCCGGAGGATCAGTTGACCCTCACCGAAAACGCGCAGCCGGCGATTATGGCCAACGCCATTGCCACCCTGCGTGTGCTGGAAAAAGAAGGCGGGGTGAAGCTTTCCGAAAAGGCAGACTTTGTCGCGGGGCATAGTCTGGGCGAATATAGCGCCTTGTGCGCGGCGGGAGCATTGGGGCTTTCGACGACGGCAAAGCTTTTGAAACTGCGCGGACAAGCGATGCAGGCGGCAGTGCCAGTGGGCATCGGCGCGATGGCGGCGTTGCTCGGTGCGGATATCGAGAAAGCGGAAGGCTTGGCAGCAGCCGCAGCGCAGGGTGAAACCTGCACCGTTGCCAATGATAACGATCCCTCGCAGGTCGTGATCTCTGGCCACAAGGGCGCAATCGAGCGTGCGATTGAATTGGTGAAGGAGCACGGGATCAAGCGCGGCATATTGCTGCCTGTATCTGCACCGTTCCATTGTCCGTTGATGCAACCGGCGGCGGATCGCATGGCAGAGGCGCTTGGGCAGACGGCCATTGAAGCGCCGTTCGTCCCGGTTTTTGCCAATGTGACGGCGGCCCCCGTTTCGGATGCCGATGCGATCCGCGAATTGCTGGTCAGCCAGGTGACTGGCCGGGTCCGCTGGCGTGAATCCGCGATTGCGATGGCGGCAGCAGGCGTAGGCCAGTTTGTCGAGTTCGGCGGCAAGGTGCTATCGCCGATGGTGAAGCGTAGCGCGGGCGAGGAAGTGAGCACCACCAGCCTGATCACCATGGATGATATCGAGGCGTTACTCAAAGAAATTTGACAGCATTCTGAATGGAACAAAAATGACTGATCCTATCCTCCAATCCCGCGACGGTTCGATCCTTACCGTAACTCTCAATCTGCCGGAAAAGCGCAATCCGATTTCGGATATGGGGCTGATCGACGCACTGTGCGATGCGATGGAGGCGGCGGATCGCGATATCAGCGTGCATTGCGTGATCTTGACCGGCGCTGGATCGGCTTTCTCATCTGGTGGCGATTTGAAGCAGATGAAGCCCGATGCGGGGCCGCTGCGATCAAGCAAAACCTATGAAACGCGGCGCAATTATAAATATGGCATCCAGCGACTTCCCCTGATGTTTCAGGCATTGGAAGTGCCCGTGGTCGCTGCCGTTAACGGCCATGCCATCGGCGCGGGGCTGGATCTGGCGACGATGTGCGATGTGCGCGTTGCGGGTGAAGGCGCGAAATTTGCCGAAAGTTTCGTCAAGCTGGGGATCATTCCGGGCGATGGCGGGGCGTGGCTTTTGCCGCGCGTGATCGGCTTTAGCCGCGCGACCGAACTGGCGTTGACCGGAGAGATGATCGATGCCGCCGAGGCATTGAAAATCGGCCTTGTCAGCCATGTTGTGCCCGATGCCGATTTGATGACAAAGGCACGCGAAGTGGCGGGCAAGATCGCCGCCAACCCGCCCCACGCCGTCCGCATGGCCAAAAGACTGCTCCGCGAAGCGCAGACGGCAGACTTGAAAAACATCCTCGAAATGTCTGCCGCGATGCAGGCCCTTGCCCACGACACCGCCGACAACGACGAAGCCATCACCGCCTTCATCGAAAAGCGCGCACCCGTTTTCAAAGGAGAATGAAATGTTCGATCTAACCGGCATGACCGCCCTTGTAACTGGCGCTTCGGGCGGGATTGGTAGTGCGATTTGCGGCGCACTTGCGGGCCAAGGCGCACGGCTTGCGGTTTCGGGAAGCAATGAAGTAAAGCTGGAAGCGTTTCGCGCTGGGCTAGGCGGAGACCATGTGGCGATACCGTGCAATCTGGGCGATAAAGACAGCGTTGAAGCGCTGATTCCTTCTGCACTCGAAAAGCTGGGCCAGATCGACATTCTCGTCAACAATGCGGGCGTCACCCGCGATAATCTAGCGATGCGGATGAAAGATGAGGAATGGGAAGAGGTGATCCGGATCAATCTGGAAGCCGCCTTCCGCCTGATGCGCGCCGTTGCCAAGCCGATGATGAAGGCGCGATTTGGACGGATCATCACCATCACCAGCGTGGTCGGGGCCACAGGCAATCCGGGTCAGATCAACTATGCCGCGTCGAAAGCGGGTCTTGTCGGCATGTCAAAAGCCTTGGCCGCAGAACTCGCCAGCCGCAATGTGACAGTGAATTGCGTCGCCCCCGGCTTCATTGCCACCGCCATGACGGCGGAATTGCCCGAAGCGCAAAAGGAAGCATTGAACGCCCGTATTCCGATGGGCCGCATGGGCGAGGGGAGCGATATCGGCGCGGCTGTTGCCTATCTGGCGTCACGCGAAGCAGGCTATGTCACTGGACACACATTGCATGTGAACGGCGGAATGGCGATGCTTTGACACAATTGGTGTCTCCCCTCTTGCCAGCGGGGCAGCGGGGCATTAGGGGCTGTTTTGAAATTCATTCTCCCAAACTTTGAAGGGGCAAAAATATGAGCGATACTGCAGAACGCGTGAAAAAAATCGTTGTCGAACATCTGGGCGTCGAAGCCGATAAGGTGACCGAAGCGGCCAGCTTCATCGACGATTTGGGCGCGGACAGCCTCGACATTGTCGAACTGGTGATGGCGTTTGAAGAGGAATTCAACGTAGAAATCCCCGACGATGCGGCGGAAAAAATCGCCACCGTCAAAGACGCGATTGATTTCATCAATTCAAACAGCTGAATGGCTGCTGCCAATGGCAGCGGATAATCGAATAAAGCAAACGGCTTTCCGGCTTGGGGTAAACCCGCTGGAAAGCCGTTTGCATTTGGTCGCGTATTCGCCCAAATGGGCGCTAAATCGCATCATGGGAGTATCGAATGCGTCGTGTCGTAGTAACCGGTCTGGGGTTGGTCACGCCTTTGGGGGCAGATGTCGAAACGGCTTGGGCCAATATCCTCGCCTCCAAATCGGGTGCGGGCAAAATTACCCATTTTGATCCCAGCGATCAGAAATGCCAGATCGCCTGTGAGGTAAAGCCAAAGGATCATCCCTATGGTTTCGACCCTGACAAACGTGTCGATCACAAAGTACAGCGTCAGGTGGATCCTTTCATCATCTTTGGCATTGATGCCGCAGGACAGGCGCTGGAAGATGCAGGCCTTACCGAAATGGACGATGCGACGAAACTGCGCGCCGGTTGCTCGATCGGCTCGGGTATTGGCGGGTTGCCCGGGATTGAGAGCGAATCGCTGTTGCTCGCCGAAAAAGGCCCGGGCCGGGTTTCTCCGCATTTCGTGCATGGCCGCCTGATCAATTTGATCTCGGGGCAGGTCAGCATCAAATACGGCCTGATGGGGCCAAACCATGCGGTGGTTACCGCTTGCTCCACTGGCGCTCATTCGATTGGCGATGCCGCGCGAATGATCCGCGATGATGATGCGGATATCATGCTCGCGGGCGGCGCAGAGGCTACGATCTGCCCCATCGGCGTTGCCGGGTTCGCACAGGCCCGCGCACTCAACACAAGCTATAATGATCGCCCTGAACAGGCCAGCCGTCCCTATGACAAGGACCGTGACGGCTTTGTCATGGGCGAAGGTGCGGGCGTTGTCGTGCTCGAAGAATATGAACATGCCAAGGCGCGCGGCGCAAAAATCTATGCCGAGGTGGTGGGCTATGGCCTGTCGGGCGATGCCAATCATGTAACCGCCCCGCACCCCGAAGGCGACGGCGCGTTTCGTTCGATGCAGATGGCGCTGAAAAAGGCGGGGATGACCCCTGCCGATATCGACTATATCAACGCCCATGGCACCTCGACAATGGCCGACACGATTGAGCTTGGCGCGGTCAAGCGGCTGTTCGGCGATGCGATCAGTACCGTTTCGATGAGTTCCACCAAATCGGCCATTGGCCATTTGCTGGGCGGGGCAGGGGCGGTTGAAGCGATCTTCTGTATCCTTGCCATCCGTGACCAGATCGTGCCGCCAACGCTCAATCTCGATAATCCCGATGAAGGAACCGAAGGCGTAGATCTGGTGCCGCTGGTCGCCAAAAAGCGGCAGGTAAAAGCGGTGTTGAACAACAGCTTTGGTTTTGGCGGCACCAATGCCAGCCTGATCATGAAGGCGATTTGACACATGCGAGGGGTCGCGAAGTGGGTGTTGATCTTGGCGGCGCTGTTGGTGGCGCTTGTCGGGGTCAATTTTGTTTACGGCTGGAACGCCGCTGGCCCATCCAACCGCGACGTAACGGTCGTGATCAAAGCCGGGGTCGAGCATCGCGCTGGCCGCGAAAGAGCTTGAAAAAGGCGGTGTCGTCAAATCTGCCGGAGCTTTTGTAAACCGCGCCCGTTTTCTGGCGCGGAACCCGCACGATCAAGGCGGGCGAATTCCTGATTCCCGCCGGCGCATCCAATGCCGATGTCCTCTCGATCCTGACCGGTGGCAAAACCGTGCAACGCATGGTGACCGTGCCCGAAGGGATGCCCTCGATCATGGTGTATGAACGGCTTTTGGCGAATGACCGGTTGAAGGGTGATATTCCCGTTCCTGCCGAAGGATCGATCCTGCCCGATAGCTATGCCTTTGAAAAAGGCGAAACGCGGGCGCAGGTGCTGCTGCGGATGCAGGCGGCGATGAAACAGGCGATTGCCGAATTATGGCCGCAGAAAAGCGCCGACAGCGTGGTGAAAACCCCGGAAGAAGCGGTAATCCTCGCTTCGATTGTGGAGAAGGAAACCTCCAAGAAATCCGAGCTCAACGTCGTTGCCGGGGTGTATAGCAACCGCGTGAAAAAAGGCATGATGCTGCAAGCCGATCCGACGATCATCTATCCGATCACCAAGGGCAAGCCGCTGGGCCGCCGCATCCGCCAATCGGAAATTTCGGCGGTGAATGATTATAATACCTACGCAATGGTCGGTCTTCCCAAAGGGCCGATTGCCAATCCCTCGCGCGCAGCCATCGAGGCGGTGCTAAACCCCGCAAAGACCGAAGCATTGTTCTTCGTCGCCGACGGCAAGGGCGGGCATGTGTTTGCCAGCACCTTGGAAGAGCATAACGCCAACGTCGAAAAATGGTACGCCATCCGCCGCGAACGGGGGGAGATGTAGGCTACATCAAGGCTCCGCGATGTTGAAAGTTCCGGGGATCGGATCGAGCGCCGATTGCAGAGCCTCAACCGCCGCCGTATCGCCTTCGATTTTCAGTCCCGCCGCTTGCAATTGGGCAACCGGTGTTTTCAGGAACAACATGCCGAGGAACAATTGTCTCGGCCCGGTGATCGTCGCATTCGGATTTGCGTGTTGGCTTCCCATTTCGCCAATCATCACACTGTTGCCGACATGGATTTTCGCAGTTTCGTTACGATCTGTGATCACAAGATTTAGCGATAATGTCTTGCCGCCGATGCTCTCCGGATTTAGCCGCGTTGCCACCGAATTGAGCAGCAGTCCGGTCGGGATTGCTGCGATCATATCGGCACTTTGCGTGGAAAGGTTCATTTGCGGCCCGCGTCGCAGGTCGGCTGCGGCAGACAGGAACTGGTTGCGCCAAATTGCACTTTCCGCCTGATAGCCCTGTTGCTCATAGCTGTCGGCAAGCAAGGCGCGGCCTTCGGCGTTTTTGGGATCGGCAAAGATCATCTGGTTCAGCAAATCGGATGACCAGCGGTAATCGCCCGTCTTCATTGCCCTTTTCGCCGCCGCAATCACTTTCTTTGCACCGCCCATGTCCGCCACAAATCGTCTGGCGCGTTCAACCGGGGGATAGGGGTTAAGGTTGGCGGGAACAGCATCGTACCAGCCGAGATAGCGTTGATAGACCGCTTTGCTGTTATGGCTATAGGTTCCGTAATAGCCCTTGTTAAACCATTGGTCCGCAATTGCGGGCGGGGCTTTGATCGCTTCGGCAATCTCAACTTGCGTCATCCCTTGGTTCATCATCCGCACCGTCTGATCATGCAGATAACGGTAATTATCGCGGTGGCCCGATAGCGAGGATTTCACTTCGCTCTGGCCAAAGCGCGGCCAGCAGTGGCTTGAAACCATCGCATCGCTGCGGTCAGCATAGAGATTGACAGCCTCGTCCAAATAGAACGACCAAGCCAGCGCATCGCGCACCTTTGCGCCGCGTGGCGTGAGAATATTATGCAGCGAGCAGGTCGCGATTTCAGCCGCCAAAAACGTGCGCGTCGCAGGGAGATAGACATTCATCTCCGCCGGCGCTTCTGTTTCGGGGACCATCTGAAATTCAAGCGTTACACCATCGATGGTGCGGGTCTCGCCGGTTTTGTGGATCAGGTCGGTCGGGTTGACCAGCGTATTGTTGCCGCCCGCAATCCCCTTGCCAATGCCGCTTCCCATCTGCCCTTGTGGACCCGGTTTCAGATTGGAGCCGAATTGAAAATTTGCGCGGCGGATCATTGCGGAGCCCGCCATGACATTTTCGGACGCGGTTTCTTCGACAAATTGATTGGGGGCAATCACCGCAGTCTTGCCTGCTTTGAGTTCGGCTTCCTCGATCACGCCGCGCACGCCGCCAAAATGATCGACATGGCTGTGGCTAAAAATCACGCCGGTTACCGGCCGTGTGCCGAGTTGCTGGTTGACCAGTTCGATTGCCGCTGCACCCAATTCACGCGTCGTTAGCGGGTCGATCAATATCCAGCCGGTTTGGCCCTTCACCACGGTCATGTTCGACACGTCAAAGCCGCGTACCTGCCAGACATTGTCGGCCACTTTATACAGACCATGTTTGCGGAGCAGCTTCATATGCCGCCACAGGCTGGGGTTCACGGTTGGCGGCGCGTCGCCCTCCATCCAGCCATAGGCATCAAGGTTCCACACCGGCTTTCCGTTTTTGTCTTTGATCACCGGATCGGCGCGGGTGGCGATGAAACCCTGATCTGAAAAAGCCGCATCCCGGCCATCTTCTGCGGGGAGCGTTGCGGCCATGGCCTTTTGCGCGTCGAGCGTGGCGGGGCTTGCGGGCTTTGGTGCCAATGCAGCGGGCGGCGCTGCGGCGAGCGGGCTGGCGCTTGCCAGCAACAGGATCGAAATCAAACGCATAATATTCTCCCTCTATATCCGAACCTAAGCGCAATGCCGACACACGGGCAAGCGGATATACAATCGAGCAAAACGATCAGTGAAACCATTTTAAGTCATTTTACCGAAAATCGGTTCTGCCCTATAGCCGCTCCATCGCCGGGGTTGATGCACCCCCTCCCGCATCCCCCGGCGAAACCAAACATTACAAAGGACCAAAAATGATCGGACGCCTTCTCCCTGACGTTACCCTGAAAACCCGTGTGCGTGATGACAGCATCGAAGGCCCCAATCCGTTTCGCTGGCAGGATGTGCGGGTGCGCGATCTGGGCAAGAATAAACGGATCGCGATTTTCTCGCTTCCAGGGGCCTTCACGCCGACTTGCTCGAATGAACAATGCCCCGCATTTGATCGTCTCTATGGTGATTTCAAGGCGGCAGGCGTGGACGAGGTCTATTGCATCTCGGTCAACGATGCGTTCGTAATGTATCAATGGGGGCTCCAGCTGGGCCTAAAAAACATCAAATTGCTCCCCGATGGCTCGGGCGATTTCACCCGGCGGATGGGGATGTTGATCCGCAAAGACCATGTCGGCTTTGGTGATCGCAGCTGGCGCTATGCTATGGTGGTTGACGATAATGTGATCACCGGCTGGTTTGAAGAACCCGGCATCAACGATATCGGGGCCGATGAGGATCCTTACGGCGAAACAGCGCCCGACGCGATCCTCGCTTCATTGCAGTTAAGGCAGGCGGCCTGACTAACATCCCGGAGAGGGTCGTCAAGAGGGGGTATCCGCGAAGCGTTTTCGAGGCTCGCGCCACGGTTACAGATTAGAAATTAATGCACGCCGCGGGCAAAGCCTTTTCGCCCATCACCCGCGTCAAGGCAAAGCGCAGGCCCATCAATCCGGCGAACCACAGTGCGTCGTTCACAGCAACGTCACGAATAATCTCCGCCGAGAAATTCTCCGCCCCGCCGCCGAACTGGGCATAGCCGCGCAGCAGCAGCTGATAGACGATAAAGGCCGAAACCAGCGCCGTGATAGCGCGGACAATATCATTTGATCCCGCCCGGTCCGCCGCAAAACGCGCGACGCCGCAGGCGATCAGGGTGGTAACCAGCATCGAAATACCATGCCCCATGGCCTGCGCGTCCCACGGGAAGGAAAGCAGGAAAAAGCCTACAGCTTGATTGACCGCCCATACCGCCAGGATCAGCATCAGCGCGTTGGCCCTTGTCATTGTCAAAGCGGCAAGCGCAGCAAAGGCGGCAAAGGGAAAGACGCAGGCCAAAGCAAAACTGCCCAAGACCGTTCCCATGCCAAGGCTTGCAGGCCAGATAGTGGAACGGGCCAGTGTGTTTTCGGTGCTCATGATATTTGCGTCCTTCCTGTTTGCGATACGCTAGCGGGCTTTGCCGCTGCACTCAATTCCCTAAAAGCCTTGCCTAGAATCTGGCACGTATTCCCACATGCGCGTTGCGGCCATAAGTGCCATAGCCGCTGACGGTTTCATATTGTGCGTCGAACAGATTATCGATCCGGCCATAAAACTCGATTTTGCCATTCACCGGCACTTCGGCGCGCAGACCGACCAGTGCGTAACTACCGAGCGTGGTCCGCGCGAAGGTTTCAAAATCGATGTCGGCGGCTTTGCTGTGCCACTGGAAAGTGCCGCCAAGGCGCAGATGATCGGACAATTCCCAATCGACCGAGGCATTGGCATTATGTTTGGGACGGCGGACGAGCGATAGGCCGTTGCTGCGGTCTTCGGTGTCGATCAGGCTGTAATTGGCGTCGAAATCAAGATCGCTGGTGGCGCGGAAATTGACCGAAAATTCGATGACCCTTGGCGCGGGTGCGGTCGATATTGTCATAAGTGCCAAAAGGGCGGTTTGTGCAGATGCCGCTGCTTTGGCCAAAACAGCTAATGAAATCGATCTGGTCGCTGGTATCGCGCTGGAACAGGTTGAATATTGCGGTCAGCCGTTCGCCCAGCAACTTTTGTTCAACGCCGATCTCGTAATTTTTTGCCTGTTCGGGCTGGAGCGATACATTGCCGTAAAAGCTGTTCAGCTGGAACAGGCTGGGGGCTTTGAAGCCTTCGCCATAGCTTGCGTAAAGTTTCGATGCCTTCAGCCGGCCGCCACACCATGTTCGCACCAAAGCTCGTCTGGCTGCCATAGGCGCGGTGGTCATCGAGCCGGACGCCACCGGTGACTGTCAACTGCTCTACGGGTTCGGCAACCAGCTGTGCAAAGCCGCTGTTCACCGAAGTGCGGACGGGGCTGAAACCATCGGAAAACTGCGTAAGTTCACGCTCAATTCCGAAAATACCGCGCAGGTATGGCTGAATTCGGCATCGCCCTGATATTCAAAACGCTCGGTTCGTCCGCGCGCGAGGAAGCTGGGTGTTGCCTGTCCCGGCCCATCGAAATTGTCGCGGTTGATGTCTGAGATCGTATAGGCCAACCGGTTTTTCAGTCTTGCCGTCAAACAGCCGGACATTGCCACCCGCATAGCCGATGGCTTGGCTGTAGGTGGAAAATTCGGGGGTGTCGGCAAAGCTGTAAAAGGGCGGTGGGAAGCCATCTATCTGCGTTTTGCCATCGACATAATAGCCGCGCAGATCAAGTTCGATATTGTCGCTAAAGCGCACCAATGCGCGGCCATTGGCGGCATATTGGCGGAAGCCATCTGCCTCGGTCCCGTCCTTAAAGGCGGAGATACCGTCTTCTTTGAAAGCACCGCCGCCAAAGGACAGGCCGAGGATTCCGGTGGTGCCCGAGACATTGCCGACAATCTGCCGTGCTTCGTTGGTTCCATATTCGGCGCGCGCGGTGGCTTGCCAATCGGATGTCGCCGGAGCCTGAACGATGTTGATAACACCGCCGATGGCTTGGCTGCCCCAGGGCACCGAATTCGGACCGCGCAGCAATTCGACACGCTCGATATTGCCGGAGAGCAAATTGCCAAAATCAAATGCGCCGCCGGTGGAGGCCGGATCATTGACGCGCACGCCATCGATCAGCACCAAAGTCTGATCGCCCTCTGCGCCGCGTATGCGAACCGCCGAAAGCCCACCGACGCCGCCATTGCGGGTGACGTTGACACCGACGATTGTGGCGAGGCCATCGGCGACCTGAGAAAATTCATGCAGCGTATTATCATATTGAACCTTGATAACGGTTGGGACGCGGGCCGATGATTGCTCCGCGCCTGTGGCTGTTACGACGATGGGTTCAATCCTTTTGGCAACAGCCTCAAAATCGCTACTGTCCGGTCCCTCAAGAACTTCCCGCTCCGCGTCCGCTGCATCTTGCGCGAAAGCCGGGGCAGAACAAAGCGCCAAGCCCAGCGTCATAATCTTCGCGGCTTCGCGGCTTCGCATGATAAAAAGAAGTGACTCACGCGGAGACGCGGAGGCGCGGAGTAGATTGGCTTGGAAATTGGACATGAATATATTCCTTCAAACATGACGTTACACAAAAGCCGTCACGCGAAGGATTAACCCCCCGTTCGCCCGTGTCTTCCCGCACGCGCAAAGGATCAGCGGCAACAGGCAGGTCTCCTGACTTCCGGTTCATCGCGGCTTTCAACCTTCCCAGTTTACCGGTGACCCGGTTTTCCAGTGGCATGAGCAAAAGGCACTCGCCGGTTACAGTTGCGGGTACAGCGCCGGATGTTCGCCGGCTTCCCTTTTCACCCCGATTGCGCGGGGCACCTGTTACGTGGGTGGGCGGATAGTTTGATGCGCGCCAAGCGTCAACCCATTCCCGTCGTCCCCGCGTAGGCGGGGACCGCCGTAGGTTCTAGCAACACCGTTGGAATAAATCTGCTGCGGCCCCCGCCTGCGCGGGGGCGACGGTTTTTTGCTATCTGCACTACCGCTCCACGCCCCTAACCTTCCCCCATTGCCGTGCAGCGGTGTAGCCCAGATAGCCAGTGCCAAACAGCGCATAGAGCGGCTCTGGAAGCCCCGACAGATAGGCGTTCATCCCCGCCGCGATGTCGAGTGCGGCTTGCGGACGAAAGGCGGCGATCAGGCCCATGGGCAGCGCCCATAGGATGATGATGTACATCACATAAAGAAACGAGGGCCGCGCGCGGCTGGTCCATGGATCGGGGGCATGCGCCTCGGCAAGGATGGCGGACAATTGTGTACGCAGCGTTTCCAGATCCTGGCTGCCTTGCAGTTTGAGCAGCTCCAGCTTCGCCTCGGCGCGCGCCTTGGGATCGGGGATCAGTTTATCGATCAGCGCCGCGATAGGCCCGATCAGGGTTTCGATAAGGGGCATTTTGGGTCTCCAAAAATGGGGCAAAGTACATGAAGTTCACGACCCGTCATGGGGGCGGGTGGGCGGGGCCGGGGCTAACCGATCCGGTTGGCTAGCCAGCCATAAAGAAAGGCTTCTTGGCTTGGCCGGGTTTCGGCGAGGCGCAGATAATGTGCGCCCTGCAAGGCATCGACGGCCTTTAGCAGCACGGTTTCAGCGGCCTTTCCTCGCCGCTTCAAAAAGCCATCGAGGGCGGCGAGCGTGGCAGGGCCGATCTGCCGGTCCACTGCGATATCGCCATAATCCGCTCCATTGCGGTTAAGCGCGTTGAGTGCGCGTTGCAGAAATGCGGTAGCGGTCCCGGTTCCCATGTTGATCCCGGTATCAAACAGTTCGGCGGCGAGTGCAGGCGCGCGTTTGGCTACTGCATCAAAGTGCGGCGCGATCCAATATAGCCGCCGGTAAATAGCAACGGCGTCGTCCTTGGGCAGCGCGCGCATATCGCCGGTAAAGCCTTGTCTGCGGGCAACGGCTTCGGTGACACCCCAGTTAGTCGCTCCGCCACGATCAGCGGGATGATTCACATAGCCGCCCTCGCGTTCGATCACGTCTTCGATTAATGTCTCTATATCAACTGTTTCCGGCATTTCTTCGCATCCTTATGGATCGACCATGCGAATCAATATATCCAAATAGGTTATATGTAGGACAGCAAAAAATGCGTTTTCGGGAAATATATGTGGCGATGCCGGGATGGGCGATGCGTCCGCAGCTCGATTTTCATCCAGTCAAAATGAGAGATGAATAAAACGGAAGATTGCTGGAAGATTCCCTCCGTCGCTTTTGCAAAATATGGAACGTCAAATTAAATGTGATAAAGCATGAAGGAATCGAAGGCAGGAAGTTGTGCGTGAAGACAATTCAAGATTGGCCGAAAATCCTTCCTCGCCTTCGTGCGCTTGCTCGCCAACGGCGAGCGCTAATGTTTTTAATGGTAAGGGAGCTATCTCTGATTTTTCAGCGCCGCGCCCTATCAAACCACCATTTCGCCAGCCGCTGCAACCGTTCGGGCTGGCGCGACAGGCCATATTGGCCGGCGGCATATTTGTTCGCCTCCGCCCATGTGGGATAGCTGTGCACGGTTTGCATGATGTGTTTCAGCCGCATCTTGTGCTTCATCGCGAATACCCATTCGGCGATCAATTCGCCCGCATGGCTGCCAACGATGGTAGCGCCCAATATGGTGTCTTTTCCTGGTGGCGTCAGGACTTTGACAAAGCCGTGGGCTTCGCCATCGGCAATCGCGCGATCTAGATCGTCCAGATCATAGCGGGTGACATCAAAAGCCACGCCCTGCGCCCGGGCCTCCGCTTCGGTCAATCCAACGCTCGCCACTTCCGGGTCGGTATAGGTGACACGCGGCAATACGCGGTAATCGGCTTTATAGCGTTTGAAGGGCCGTGCGAGCGCGTTGACCGTGGCGTACCACGCCTCGTGGCTCGCGCCGTGGGTGAGTTGCTGGTTTCCCGCGACATCGCCTGCGACAAAGATATGGGGGAGCGCGGTTCTTAAGTGTGCGTCCACCGCCAGCTTGCCGTCCTTGACCAGCCCTAGTTCCTCCAGCCCGAAACCGGAAACGCGCGCACGGCGGCCAACAGCGATGATGATGTCATCATATTCCAGCACCGATTCAGCATTGAGTCCGGCGATCACCAGCTTTCCTTTGCCTTCAAATCGCACGGCTTTGTGTCCCGTGTGAATGGTGACGCCCTCTGCTCGCAACGCCGCCTCGACGAGAGCAGCCGCCTCCGCATCTTCCTTCAGCATCAGCCGATCAGCCATTTCGACAATGGTGACTTCGCTCCCCAATCGCTGAAACGCCTGCGCCAGTTCGCACCCAATCGGCCCGCCGCCCAGGATGGCAAGCCGCGCAGGAACAGCATCGCGCTTTGCCATTTCGTCCCACAAGGTCTCGCTGGTCAGATAGCCGCTATCCTCAATGCCGGGTAGCGGCGGGATGACGGGTGCGGCTCCGGTGGCGATGACAAAGGCCTTCGATGTCAATCGCCGTGCCTCGCCATCAGCACGCGCGACTTCGACCGTCCACGGATCGATAAAACGCGCAGTGCCCTTGATGCAATCTACGCCGAGGCCGGTAAAACGCTCAACGCTGTCGTGCGGCTCAATGTCGGCGATTACTTGTTGCAGCCGCCGCATCACAGCCGGAAAATCGACCGTTACGTCGCCCACATTCACGCCATAGCGCGCTGCATCGCGCGCAATTTTCGCCACCCGCGCGCTTTTGAGCAGCGCTTTTGACGGCACGCAGCCGGTGTTTAGGCAATCGCCGCCCATTTCATGCGCTTCGATCAGGCTGACTTTGGCCTTGGCAAGGGCGGCGATATAGGCCGAAACCAGCCCCGCCGCGCCGCCGCCGATGACGATCAGGTTGCGGTCGAAACGACGCGGCTGTCATGTCGTGGGGCGATCTCGGCGCAACAATCCGACCAGCCATTTGGTCAACCATGGCAGCAAGGCGAGCGCGACAAACGAGGCGATCAGCATCGGTGAAAGCAGCCCCGAAGTGCTCTCGATCTTGCTGATCTGCGTTCCCGCGTTGACGAATACGATGCCGTCGCCAGCAGCATCCCGATCTGGCTTACCCAATAATAGGTCCATGTGCGGATGCGCGTTAGGCCCATGACGAGGTTGATGACGAAAAAGGGGAAAATCGGAATCATCCGCAGCGTGAACAGATAAAAGGCGCCGTCTTTTTCCACGCCGTCGTTAATCGGTTTCAGCCGCGCGCCGAATTTCGCTTGCGACCCAATCATGGAGCACATAGCGCGATCCCAAAAAGGCCAATGTCGCGCCGATGCTGGAGGCGAAGGAGACGATGATTGTGCCGGTCACCAGCCCGAACAAGGCCCCCGCCACCAACGTCATGATCGCCGCCCCCGGAATCGAAAGCCCGGTGACCGCAACGTAGATCAGGAAAAATGCCGCAATATAGAGCGCGGGGTTTGCGTCCTTTGCGGCAACAATCTCGGCCTGTTGCGCCTTGAAATTTTCGAGTGTCAGGATTTGGCCGAGGTCGAAGGTAAAATAGGCCGCGATTGCCACAGCCAGAATCAGAACGAGGATGATTTTTTTCACCGGACAATGCCCGCTGCGATTTTAACCGTAGCCCGAGCCTGTCGAAGGGCGCCTATCGGTGAAGCGCCCTTCGACAGGCTCAGGGCTACGGTATCAATCATGACGCGCATTGCCGAATCAGAACGGCACATCATCATCAAGATCGTCACCGCCGAAATCGCCGCCGCCAAAGCCGGCCGATCCGCCTTGCCAACCGCCGCCGGATTGACCGCCACCGCCGCCGCCCGAGGGCGCACCGCCACCCGAAGCACCACCGCTCCAGCCGCCGCCTTGGCCACCGCCGCCGGAGCCGCCCCCAGAACCACCCTTCGCACCATCAAGCATCACCAGCTTGCCGTCGAAGCCACCGACACGAATGTCGGTCGTGTAACGATCATTGCCCGATGCATCCTGCCATTTGCGTGTTTGCAATTGGCCCTCGATATAGACCTTGCTGCCTTTACGCAGGAATCGCTCCGCCACTCCGACAAGGCCTTCGGAATTCAGCACCACCGTGTGCCACTCGGTGCGTTCTTTTTTCTCGCCGGTTGTGCGGTCTTTCCAGTCTTCGGAGGTCGCAATCCGCAAATTGCAGATTTTTCCGCCGTTCTTGAAAGCTCTTCACTTCGGGGTCCGCGCCCAGATTGCCGACCAAAATTACCTTATTGACGCTTCCCGCCATGCTCTTCCCCGCCTTTCGATTTTCGGATTCTGTGTTTCGCTATAAGCCGAAGGCGCGGGCTGTCCAATAGGTTATACCGGCAGCGCCGTAGGCAAGTGCAAACAAATAGCCGACCATGAACATCGGCCATTTCCAGCCATTGGTTTCGCGCTTTGTGACGGCAATGGTAGAGATGCATTGCGGAGCGAATACAAACCAGGCGAGAAAGGCGAGCGCGGTTGCGAGCGACCATTTTCCAGCCAGCTTCATTCCAAGACTGCTGGCTTGCGCCTCTTCGTCTTTGGCATCAATCGCATAGGTTGTGGCGAGGGCGGATACCGCCACTTCGCGCGCCGCCATCGCCGGGATCAGCGATAGCGCGATGTCATGGTTGAAACCAATAGGGCGGACGAGCACTTCAATCCCGTCGGCAATGCGGCCAGCAATCGAGTATTCGACCTGACTTTGTCCGCTACCCTCAGGCGCTTTGGGAAAGCTAAGCAAGGCCCATAGGATGACGGTCGAGACAAAGATAATCGTGCCGGCGCGTTTCAGGAAAATCGCCGCGCGCTGCCACAGCCCCAATGCAATGTCGCGGATGCGGGGCAGCTGGTATCGCGGCATTTCAATGAGGAAACTGCCGCCCCGGCTGCTGGTCACAAAACGCTGGATCACCGCTGCCGCCAGCATCGCGCCGATAATCCCGGCGATATATAGCGCAAACAGAACCAGCCCTTGCAAGCCGATACCGGGGCCAACGCTTTGTGCCGGGATAAATGCACCGATGATCAACGTATAGACCGGCAACCGCGCTGAACAGGTCATGAGTGGTGCGATCAGGATCGTGGCCAGCCGCTCCTTCTGGTCCATGATCGTCCGCGTCGCCATGATCCCGGGAATGGCGCAGGCAAAGGAGGAAAGCAGCGGGATGAAGCTGTGGCCGGACAAGCCAACGGCCGCCATCAACCGGTCCATCACAAACGCCGCGCGGGTCATATAGCCCGATGCTTCAAGGAGCAGGATGAAGAGAAACAGGATCAGGATTTGCGGCAGAAATACGATCACCGCGCCCACGCCTGCGATCACGCCATCGGCAAGGAAAGAGCGAAGCAGACCATCGGGCAGCGCGCCGTTTATGACTTGCGTGAGCAAAGCAAAGCCGCCCTCGATCCAGCCAATCGGCGCCTCGGACCAAGCATAGACCGCCTGAAACATCACGAACAACAATGCGAGCAATATGACAATGCCGCCGACAGGATGGAGCAACACCCCATCCAGTCTGCGCGTCCATTGCCGCACTTGGGTTTCGCTGATGATCGCTTTGCGCGATATGCCATGGGCGCGGTGGGTGATTTCCTTGCGGTCCTTTGCGGGAGCCACATTCGCCTTGAGCGGGGATTGAAGCGCCGTTTCCAAAGCCAGCATTAGCGGCTCCAGCCCGCGCTTGCGAACTGCCACCGTTTCGACCACCGGCACACCCAGTTCCGCCGCCAATATATCGACGTCCAGCTCCAGCCCATCGCGGCGCGCCAGATCGATCATGTTGAGCGCTACGACGACAGGCAAGCCTTGCCCGATCAGTTCCAAAGCAAAACGCAGATGATTGTCGAGATTGCCTGCGTCAAGCACGATCACCAGCGCATCGGGGCGGCGCTGCCCTTCCAATTGGCCGAGCACCACATCGCGCGTCACCGCCTCGTCGAGGCTATCGGGCATCAGGCTATAGGCGCCGGGCAGATCGATCAGTTCGATGGGGCGGCCATCGGAAAGCGCCGCACGGCCCGATTTGCGCTCCACCGTTACGCCGGGATAATTGGCAATTTTTTGCCGTGCGCCGGTCAGCGCATTGAACAACGCGGATTTGCCCGCATTGGGATTGCCGACAAGGGCTACCAAAGGCATCGCCTCGGTCATGTCAGCGCCTCGCAGGCAATGGCGAGTGCGACTTTCCGCCTAAGCGCGACCGTCATCCGGCCCACGCGCACCGCTATCGGATCGCGCCAGAACAATATGCCCTTGTGCATCGGCTCGACTATCGCGCCCGCATCAAGGCCGAGTGAACGCAGCCGATGCCCCTCGCTTTCGGGAATCGCGCTCCAATCAATGGCGCTAATCCGCGCGGATTGGCCTAGGGGCAGGGTATCGAGGTTCACAAATCCCTTTTGCAAACGCTTCGCATTAAAAGCAAGGGGTAGAATAATTAGGGACAGTATATAATTAATGCGGGCAGAGGGCTACATATGTAGCCCTGCTGCCCTCATTAATTATATACTGTCCCTAATTATTCTACCGCGGCGGGTATCTCAATCGGCCTATGAAGCGGGAAAGGCTGGGTAGATTCTCGCGCCGGGCCTTGGATTGCGCCTTTACCTTTTCAAATTGCATCACATTTTCGATGCGGCGATCAAGGAAAGTGCGGGTCTCGGTGAAATCCTCGCTGTCATCATTGACGAACACCGCGAGGGTAGAAGCATAGACCGCCGAAAGCGTTGCGCGCTTGGTATAATGGTTGAAATCAGACGCTGTGTCGCCCGCCAATCGCCACATCCGGTCTGCGGTTCGCCAGCCGATCCGCGCAGCCTTCACCAGATTTTGCGGACTGGCCATGATCGCAAGCGCGCGGCGTTGCCCTTCTTTATCGGGCGCGGTGATTTCAAGGCGGGTGGCGATTAACGCGGTGATCCTTTGCCGAATTTTCATGGCGGCCAATTTTTCGGGCGGAAGGCGGCGGGCCATTTCGGCATCAACCGCGCCGATCCACGCCTCTATCATCGCCATAGCGCCGCCCTTTAACGCCAGCCTCGCCAGATCGGGATCAACACCAATCTCGCCTGCCGCCGAGGCAATGGCGGCATCATTCCAGCCATCAAAGGCCGCATGGGCGGCGAGCCGGGGGGCCAGCACTTCGCGGATTTCATCCAGCGTGGGGTCAGCGGGGAGAGGGTTGGATGCCATGGAAACCATCTAAGCCTTGGCGGGCGCTTCGGCAAGACGCACCAGCACCAGCGCCGCCATCACCATCGCCCCGCCCGCGATATCAAGCACCGTCATCCGCTCTGCAAACATCGCCCAACCCGCCAGTGCCGACAATGCCGGTTGCAACAACAAAGCCAATCCGATCACCAACGGGCTGAAATGCGGCAGCGCATATGTGAGCAGCCCTTGCCCGAAAAACTGGCTGGAGAGAGCTAGCACGATCAACGGCGTCCAATCGGATGGAATGATTTGATCACCCGCATATATGGCCGCAGGCAACAGAAAAGCCGCCGCCACCATGCTCGCCAACGCTAATGATGACCAGCTTTCGGCGCTTGCCCGCACCCGCATCATGGCGAGCAGATAGACGGTGTAAAACAGCCCCGCGAGCAGGCTCAGCAGATCGCCCTGAAAATTGCGCGGCGATATTTCAAAGCTTTGCCCCATCAGCATGGCGGCTCCTGCAAAGGCGAGGAAAATGGCCAGCGCTTGCATGGGCTTTGGCGCGCGACGCACTAAGACTAGACCGTAAATGGCGAGGATTAAGCTCGCGCAATTGGCAAGTAGCGTGGCGTTGCCCAGCTTTGTTTGGAATATCGAAATATGCCAAGCGATGATGTCTGCCGAAAAAACCGCTCCTGCCAGAAGCAGCAACAGCCAGACTGTCCGGTCCAACTGGGCGGGACGAAATCCAGCGCGCCAGCCAACAAAGGCCAACAGCGGAACCGGCAATATCATCCGCCAAAAACCTGTCGCTATCGGCCCTGTATCCGCCATCCGCACCAGCATCGGACCGAAGGCAATGGCGATGTTTCCGGCGACTAAGGCCGCGAAAGCAAGCGGCGGGGGTGGGGCGGTGGAGGCCATATGCCCCGTTGCATGGCCGTTGCGCTATCTGCAACCGGAAAGTCTGCGGCGCGGCAAAACGCAGAGGCTCGACTTGGCATGCACTATATGGAATTCTCTCCGGGAGAGGAGTCAGTGCATGGCCCAAGCCGAACTGAAAACCAAAGCCACCCATGCCGATGTCGCTGCCTTCATCGCCGCTGTCGACAATGCCACACGCCGTGCCGATGCAGTAACACTGCTCGACGTCTATGGTGAGGCAACGGGGATGGAACCCAAAATGTGGGGCCCGTCGATCATCGGCTATGGCCAATATCATTATCACTACGAAAGCGGGCGCGAGGGCGACATGTGCCGGGCCGGATTTTCGCCGCGCAAGGGCAATGTCGTGCTGTATCTGATGGGGGGCTATAGCGATCCGGCGACACAAGCGAAAATGGATGCGCTGCGGGCCAGTTTGGGCAAGCATAAGACCGGAGCCAGCTGTCTGTATATCAACAAGCTTTCCGATGTGGATGTGGATGTGTTGAAACAGATGGTGAAGCTCGATCTCGCGTGGATGGATCAGAAATATCCGCGTTGACTAGGCCCTGACCCTAGTCGTTAGCATTTCGTCAAACCATTGTCCCACATAAGGACGGCGACCATTTGGCCGCATTGGCCGACTGGAATTTTCACAAATAGCTGATAGACCCCAGAAAATGACCGAGAACCATGATCCGCAAAACTCTGGCGAAAGCGCCGCAGAAGCCGCCAATCTGTTGAGTATGCCGACGCGCCGACGTGCGTTGATGCTGGGTGCGGTTGCCGCCTCTGCCGTGGTCAGCGTCCGTCCGGCGCTGGCGCAAACGGCGGGCTCAATTCTGAATTGTCAGGTTCCCGTGGCGGGGCCGCATGGTTCGGGCATGAACATCGACGCGGCAGGCAATCTGGTAACACCCGATACGCCCGGTTCCTTCGCGCAAAGCGGCGCGAAATATACCGGTGAGCAAGTGAAGGCCGCGCTGAACGGCGGCTCGCTTCCCGGTACGACCTATGAGCAGAACCAAGCCTATCTGAATTATGTCCGCAAGCTTCAGGCCGGACAAAGCGGCTTTACCTGTTATGCATCAATCCAAATGCCGCGTTAAACCCAGATGCCACGTTAAACATTGAATTTTAATGCCGCTGCATTAGGCCGTTGTCATGGCCGTGCCCGTTATCCGATACCAAGCCGAAGCTGCTGAACAGCGCGTAATCGAACCGCTAGACCAGATGACGCTGATCTATCAGCGCCGTTCGGGGATCACGCATATTGTGACCGAACCCGTGCCGCAAATGTTGTCGGCGATGGGTGACGATGTGATTACTGCTGACCTGTTGCTTGCGCGATTGGCCGCCGATTTTGATCTGCAATCCGATGACGAAGCCTTGCAAGCTATCGCCGCGCGGCTGGAGGAACTGTCTGACTTAGGCCTCGTGGAGCGCATCAGCAATGCATGAATTCCGCGTCCGTATCGGCCCTGCCGCTTTCCGTATCGGCTCGACCTGGGCGGAGCCGATCGCGCAACTGGCGGCACTCTATAAGGATTACCCGACCCCCGAAATCCCCGATTTCTCGGTGCGGCTGGAGGCGACCGGGCTGGTTCGGCGTTTTTTCCGGCGGCAAGTGGCGATCAATGGCGATTATATGCTGCCCGATGCCTTGCCGCTGCCTTTCGGCCAAGCATTGCTCGCTGCCGAAATGGGAATGAACCTGCAAATGGCACTCGGCTGGCGGCGGCATCTGTTGTTGCATGCCAGTGCGGTTGAAAAAGACGGCAAGGTGCTGGTGATGACGGGGCTTTCGGGCTCGGGCAAATCGACGTTGTCGGCGATGCTCGGGCAAAAAAACAGGGATCGGGGCTGGCGCTTTATGGGTGACGAATTTGTCCTCATCGATCTGCTCAGCGGAGAGGCCGCGCCCTTTCCGCGCATGATCAGCCTGAAGAATGAAGCGATTGCCGCGATGGAGACCGCCGCCCCCGATGCGCGCTTCGGTCCGTTGTTGGCAGGCACGCCAAAGGGTGATATCCGACACCTCGTTCCCCCCGCCGATGCCATTGCCGCAATGGACCACAGCGCGCCACCCGCCTTGCTGCTCTTCCCGCGCTTTGGCTATGCCAGTGCGGTGCGCGAATTGGGCGCGGGCGAGACGTTCATGCGGATGACGCAGGCGTCGACCAATTATGTGGCGCTGGGCGAAACCGGCTTTGCCGCGATGACGCGCTTTATCAAAACCGTCCCCGCACGCGCGATAGATTACCGGTCGGGTGACGAAGCAATGGCGCTGGTCGATCAGCTGTGGGAGCAATTGGCATGAGGCGTAATGCCATGCTGTTGGTGCGGGCGCTGCGTGATCCGGCGGGAACGGCTTCGTTGGACGCGAAGGGCTGGACCGCGTTGATCGCAATGGCGCGCGCTGAACAATTGATCGGCACACTGGCGTACCGGCTCGAAGGGCAGACTGTGCCCGGGGCCATCGGCGCGATCTTGGCTGACGCACGGATCAACGCCGAATATCAACGCCGCGCCGCTTTGTGGGAGGCCGAATGTGCGGCGCGGGCCTTGGCCGATTATTCGGGAAAGGTCGTGTTGATGAAGGGCACGGCCTATGTCGCGGCGGGGCTGAAAGCGGGCGAGGGGCGGCATATCGGCGATCTGGACATCATGGTGGCGCGCGATGATTTGGGTGCGGTCGAGGCGCTGTTGCTGGCCAAGGGCGGTTGGGAATGGGTGAAGGAAGACGCCTATGACGACGCCTATTACCGCGATCACATGCACGAACTGCCCCCGATGATCCACAAAGAGCGCGACCGGATGATCGATGTGCATCACACCGTGCTGCCGCTGACAGCGAGGCCTAAGCCTGACGCAGTGATGATGTTAGCGGACGCGGAAAAGGTTGCCGCAAAAGACACCGTTAGTGCTGAGCTTGTCGAAGTACGGGAGGGATTGCGTGACCGTCCTTCGACAGGCTCAGGACTAGCGGAAAAATGTGGTATTTTCGCCCCCACCGATATGGTCTGCCATTGCGCCGCGCATTTGATTGCCGACGGCGATCTGGCGGGAGGCCTCAGAAACCTGTGGGATATGCATTGCTTGCTAACCGAATTTGCCGAACCCGCTTTCTGGCGCGCGTTGCGCGAACGGGCCGGGCATCACGGTTTATGGCCCGATGTTTTGCGTGCAGCCCGCCTTGCACACCGGCTTTACCGCACCGATATTCCCGATGGCTGGCGCGCTTCAGCGATGACCGACCGGCTGTTCATCCGCTGTATGACCGCGCGAGACGGCTGGGGCCGTTCGACGCGCAAGCTCACGCGCCTCGCCTTCTACATCCGCTCGCACGCGATGCGGATGCCGCCAATGATGCTGGCGCGGCATTTGTGGACGAAGTGGCGCAAGGGTTCGTGAGGGCGGCGGGTTAGCGCCATATTGTTTCACACGAAGGACGCGAAGATTTTGAAGATGTCAGTGTTAAAAATTGCGCGGAGCGCTACTACTATTTTCCATTTGGACGCATTGTGGTTGCGCTTCGCGCGCTTCCTAAACCGCCCTCTTAAAAATCTTCGCGTACTTCGTGTGAAATCAATCAACCCGCCCCAGACGCCGTAAGCAATCGAACAGCTCATCATAATGGTCGATAATGGCATCGGCACCCAATTCCTCAACCGGCTGATGCAGAAAGCCAAAGCTGACCGCGACACTGGGGATAGCTGCATTTTTTGCCGCCATGACGTCATAAATGGAATCGCCGATAAAGGCCGCACGGCCGCCACCCGCACGCCGGACCATTTCGTGAATCGGGACGGCAGAGGGCTTGCTGTTATCTTTGCCCATGGTGTCGCCACCGATCACAAAAGCCATACGGTCCAGCAGATCAAGCTCGCCCAAAACTCGCACCGCCAGGCTTTCGAATTTGTTGGTAACAACGCCATATTTGACGCCCCATGCATCGCATTGTTCCAGCACCGACAGCAACCCCGGATAGGGCCGCGTTTCGACCGCGATATTCGCCTCATAATAGTGCAGTAACGCGCGGTAGAGTGGTTTGAATTCGTCTGCCGGAATTCCCCCGGTCGCCTCCAGCCCGCGTTCGAGCATATGTTTGGCACCAAGGCCGATCATCGGCTTCACCTGTTCCTGCGTCAGTGCCGCCCGCCCCGCCAAAGCCAGCGCATGGTTGGTCGCGTGCGTCAGATCGCCCGACGTGTCGAGCAAAGTGCCGTCGAGATCGAAACCGATGATGTCAAAGGGGATGTTTTTGGTCATCTTCCAACCAACTGCTCGCTTGTTCTGGAATTTGCAACATTTTGCTGGCATTAGGTCCGCCATGACAAAATTAGCCGCCATCATCCTCGCCGCGGGTAAAGGCACCCGCATGAAATCCGACGTGCACAAAGTGCTGCACCCGATCGCAGGCCGCCCGATGCTGATGCACCTGATGGCCAGCGTCGATGCGCTGTCGCCTGCGAAAAAGGTGGTCGTTGTCGGGTCTGGCAAGGAGCAGCTGGAGGCGGCACTGTCGGGGTCGGCGGACCTTGCCGTGCAAGAACCGCAATTGGGAACAGGCCACGCGGTGCAAATGGCGGAAGGTGCACTGGGCGGCTTTGAGGGCGATGTGCTGATCCTTTATGGCGATGTGCCGTTTGTTCCCACCGCGACCATGCAGGCAATGATCGACCGGCTGAACGCGGCGGATGCGCCTGCGGTGGTGGTGCTGGCGTTCGAGCCCGAAAACCCCACCGGCTATGGCCGCGTGATCGTCAGGATGGCCGCATCGTGAAGATGGTCGAGCAAAAAGATGCGACCGAGGCGGAGAAAGCGGTGAAACTGTCCAACTCCGGCCTGATGGCGGTGAAGGCGGCGGATATCTTCGCGCTGCTCGCCCGCGTGACCGACGATAACGCGCAAAAGGAATATTACCTGACCGACATCGTCAACATCGCCAATACCGATGGCCGCGCTTGCGTGGCGGTGACCACCGATCCCTATGACGTTGCAGGCATTAACAGCCGCGCGCAATTGGCCGAAATGGAGGGCGAATGGCAGGCCCGCCGCCGGGTGCAAGCGATGGATGATGGTGCGACTTTGATTGCGCCCGACACCGTCTGGTTCGCGTATGACACCGTGATTGGCCGCGACGTGTTGATTGAGCCGAACGTCTTCTTCGGCCCCGGTGTGAGCATTGCGGACAACGTCAAAATCCGCGCCAATTGCCATATCGAGGGCGCGGTGATCGGCGAGGGCTGGAAATCGGCCCTTTGCTAGGCTGCGCCCCGGAACCGTGCTGGAAGAAAAGGCCAAGATCGGTAATTTCGTCGAAGTCAAAAAAGCGCGCTTTGGCAAAGGCGCAAAGGCCAATCATTTGAGCTATATCGGCGACGCCGATGTCGGCGCAAAGGCGAATATCGGCGCAGGCACAATCACCTGCAACTATGACGGCTATTTCAAATATCAGACGGTGATCGGCGAGGGGGCGTTTATTGGGTCCAACTCAGCCCTAATCGCGCCGGTTAAGATCGGCCGCGATGCGATTGTTGCGGCGGGGAGCGCAGTGTCCCGCGATGTGGCCGATGGAGAGTTGCGGCTGGTGCGGGCAGAGCAATTGGTGAAGCCCGGCTGGGCGGATCGTTTTCATGATGCGATGCGCCATAAGAAAGCAAGCCAGAAGGCGGAGAAGAAGTAATTTTGCTTTCGATTAGCCCATGGATATGGTAATAATTCTTGATGAAATCGAAGCCGATAATCATGGGCGATGAGGCCGCTGCCAAGCTTTTGGCAGTTGAAGGGCTACACCTTACGCCAGCCTATCGCCGTCGAATCGATGCGTTGCGCGACAAAGGATTTACAGCTGATCAAATTCGCGAAGCATTGATCGCCGATCTACACACACGCAAAGCCGCCTGATATTTGACTGGCTACGGCAATTTCGAAGATCCCTATTGCCTTAAGGGCAGGTCTGTCCTGCTCAACAAGCACGACATAACATCTGCGGGCGAACTTGAAGCGTTTGAAGTTGCAATGTTCACATTGCGATCAACGCAGCCGCTACCCACTGGTAATTTCGATCCTGCACATTACCGTTCCGTTCACCACCACCTATTTCAAGATGTTTATGCCTGGGCAGGTGAATATCGAACCATACGCATTGCCAAGAATGAGCGCGATGTTTTGCTATCCCGAGCATATCGCTGAGCAGATGGAATTGCTGTTCGCTTCATCGGCAGACGGCCCCTTGGCGGGCGGCGGATCGCGTGAGGATTTCATCGCCGCCGCCGCAAATTTCCTCGCCGACCTGAACGCCATCCACCCTTTCCGCGAAGGCAATGGCCGGACGCAGTTGACCTTTTTGTTTCTCCTCGGCGAGCGGGCAGGACATAGCCTCGACATGGCGCAGATAAGACCGCAAGAAATGCTCGACGCAATGATCGAAAGTTTTGAGGGTGAGCTTGGCGCGCTAGAGGAAGAGATTGGGCGGTTGCTTGTTTGAATGGTGCGCGCGCGACGTAGCCAACGCGAGAATTCCGCATGGTGAGGGCAGAGCAACATGGTAAAAGCTGGCTGGACGGATCGGTTTCATGATGCGATGACGGAAGAGTAAGAAGGCGGAGGAATGGAAGTGAATTACGGTCTGAACTTTAACGTCGAGGGATTTGTCGGATGGATTATCAGTTTTGGCGGATGCAGTTAAAGCTGCTTCCGGAATGACGGGTGTCAAAACGCAGGTCAGCTATCGATTTGGCAATGTTGTTTGGCCTGCAAAAGAAGTGTGGCGATGGCATAAGTGGTCGCAACGATTCAGATAGAACCGCATTGCGCTTGCAGCCAGATTGGTGCAGTCGATAAAGAACACATGACATCGTCTACATCGGAAAAATCGACATGGAACTGCTTGCGAAAGCGTATCACCGAATTTGCTCGTTATTAGCGTCAACGAGGCGAGCCAGATTGGTCATGGGAGCGATCGCTTGGTTTGGCAATTGCCCAACACGTCGACGATATGATGATTGGTCGAACGCGTTGAAGACCGGCATGAGGCGGATCGACGAAAACAGAACTGTTGACAGAATTTCAGCGGCAATTTCGGTAAACTGCCATTTGGCAAATACTAGCTGGTAGCTTGACATGATATCATGATATGATATCAGTATATCATCATGGCTAGATTCCTCGTAGATGTCCCGGCGGACGATGTTCGCAAGCTGGATGAAATCGCAAAGCGCGAGAGGCAAGTCGCGTGCGGCTGTTTTGCGCGAAGCGGTGTCCGAATATCTTCAGGATTCGGCAAAGAAGGGTTCGAAAAATATTTCGGCCTGTGGGCGCGGCATGGCGTTGAAATCGAGCCCCACGAATATGATCGCAAGCGCCGTGCCGAATGGACGCGTCCGTGGGATGATGACTATGAGGAAGTGCGCGCGGAATCGCCTGACATGTTCGACGAATATGATGACAAGGAGCGAGCGCATTATCTTGCGCTGACGCGAAAAGCCGCAGCGAAGCATAAAAAGAAGGCTGCATGAGCGGCTATAGCCTGGACGCCAATATCTTGATCGACTCGCTTCTGGGACATGATCCGGCACAGCGGGAGATTATGCGCATTGCCGCGAGCGGCGCACGGATGTGGGTCAGCCGGATGGCTTGGATTGAAGTTCTCTCCAAAGGTAATGACGCGGTGGTGCGGGAAGCAATAATTTTTTATCGCGCTTTGGGCTCGACGAAATCGACGACGAAATTTCGCACCGGGCTGCGGCTCTGCGCCGCGAACGGCCTCGGCTGAAATCGCCGGACGCCATCATCCTTGCAACCGCGCAAATTCGCGGCCGCGTACTTATTACACGAAATACAAAGGATTTTCCGGCAGAGATGCCGGGCATCCGTGTTCCCTATACGCTTTAAGAAGAAAGACCGAAAAACCATGTGCGGAATTATTGGTATCGTTGGCAAATCGCCAGTCTCTGACCGTCTGGTCGATGGGCTGAAACGGATGGAGTATCGCGGCTATGACTAGCGCGGGCGTTTGCACTGTGCAAGATGGCCAACTGATCCGCCGCCGGGCAGAGGGCAAGCTTGCCAATCTGGTCACCGAGCTGAAGTCCAATGACGCCCCCGGCAATATCGGCATCGCCCACACCCGCTGGGCCACGCACGGCGCGCCGACCACGAGCAACGCGCATCCCCATGCGACGGGCGAGGTCGCGCTCGTGCACAATGGCATTATCGAAAATTTCAAACAGCTGCGTGATGAGCTGACAGCGCGCGGACGCACGTTTGAAAGCGAGACCGATACCGAGGTGGTCGCGCATCTGGTGTCCGAACAGGTTGAGGCGGGCACTCCCCGCCGAGGCGGTGAAGGCTGTGCTGCCCCGTTTGCGCGGAGCCTTTGCGCTGGCGATTGCCTTTCGCCAGTTTCCCGATTTCCTGATCGGTGCGCGGCTCGGCAGTCCGCTCGTCGTGGGTTACGGTGACGGCGAAACCTATCTAGGGTCAGACGCACTGGCACTCGCGCCGCTGACGCAACAGATCGCCTATCTGGAGGAAGGCGACTGGGTCGTCGTCGCCCGCGAAGGCGCGCAGATTTTTGATAAGGACAACAATCCGGTGACGCGCGAAGTCACCACGTCGGGCGTGTCGGCGGCGTCGATCGAAAAGGGCAATTACCGCCATTATATGCAGAAAGAGATTTTCGAGCAGCCCACCGTGGTCGCGCAAACGCTCTCCTCCTATATCCGCCCACTCGAACAAACCGTCGCCTTGCCGCAGATGGATTTTGATCTGGCGGGCGTAAAGCGCATCACCATCGTCGCCTGCGGGACAAGCTTTTACGCCGGGATGGTTGCCAAATATTGGTTCGAAACCTTTGCCCGTGTGCCGGTGGACATCGATGTCGCGTCCGAATTCCGCTACCGCGATCCGGTGTTGGAGGAAGGCGGCTTGGCGCTGTTTATCAGTCAATCGGGCGAGACGGCAGACACGCTTGCGGCCCTTCGCCATTGCAAGGAAAATGGTCAGACTATCGCGGTCGTCGTCAACGTGCCCACCTCCAGCATGGCGCGCGAGGCGGACCTGTTGCTCCCCACCCATGCTGGCCCAGAAATCGGCGTTGCCAGTCGACCAAAGCCTTCACCTGCCAACTCGCCGTACTCGCCGCACTCGCCGCGCATCTGGCGTTGGTGAAGGGTAAGCTGACCGAGGAAGAAGAACGCGAAATCGTCCGCCACCTGATCGAGGCGCCCGCCGCGCTCAACGCCGCATTGGCGCATGATGAAGACATTGCCGCCATGGCCCACCTGATCGCGCCAGCCCGCGACGTGCTGTATCTCGGTCGCGGCCCTGATTATCCGCTGGCGATGGAAGGCGCGCTAAAGCTGAAAGAAATCAGCTATATCCATGCCGAGGGCTATGCGTCGGGCGAAATGAAGCACGGCCCCATAGCCTTGATCGACGAAGCCGTTCCCGTCATCGTCCTTGCGCCATCAGGCCCGCTGTTCGAAAAAACCGTCAGCAACATGCAAGAAGTCCGCGCCCGCGGCGGCAAGGTGGTGCTGATTTCGGATGCCGAAGGGATTGCGGAGGCCGGAGAAGGCTGCCTCGCCACGATTGAAATGCCGTCGGTCCATCCCCTGATCGCGCCGCTGGTTTATGCCGTGCCGGTGCAGTTGCTGGCGTATCATGTGGCCTGTGCCAAGGGCACTGATGTGGACCAGCCACGGAATTTGGCGAAGAGTGTGACGGTGGAGTGAGAGAACCCCGCTGAACATCTGTTTGGTTGATGCCTCAACGAGGTTGGCCAGAAAAGCGATGCCAAGTGAAAATAAACTTTGAGCATGTAGGGGCTAAACGGCCTGGGGCATTTTGTTGACGGGGCATCAATTGAAGGGTGCGCGTTGATGTTTCCTATTTTGGATAAAGCAGCAAAAACTGGCTATCCCAGCCTTGGCAACAAAAGACGAATGTCAAAATTCATCGCCGACGAACTTGAGCGCGTTATTGCTTTAGGAACAGGACTGGACATAAAATTTCATTCTGAACGGAAGATCATTTTTGGAACGGAAGATATTGGGGAGGTATTTTATCGGCTGCGTTGTACTGTCCTACATGAAGCTGAAGTGCCAGACGATATTGTTTTTGCCCGTGAATTTGGAGCGTTTAGCTTTGGTCTGAAACGGGATGAAGAGACGGGACCAGCTACCCTATTCCTCCCAGACCAATTCTGCGAAATGCTCCACCTAACACTCCTCAGTTGTCCAGAGTATACGACTTTGCCTCAAATTTTTGAAGGCCGAGGTGTTAGGTTTGGTCGCCATGAAATTATGCCTTCACAGTGCGTGGGAAATTTTGGTGCGCTAAGGTATCAGTTGTTGTTTGGCGCAGAAACGTAGCGCACTATTAAGGCCCATTACCAGTTCCGGGGAAAAGTTCCCGGGGACACAATACCAATTATGCAGGTATGCAAAATTGGTAATTGGTATTGTGTCCCCGAAAATTTTCGAAAATTTTCCACTACCCCGAATCTTCCTAGGTTTCGTGGACAAAGGGTATCCACAGTTTGATTGAAGCGATAGCGACGAAGCCGAGATAGGATTCTTTGGTTTTGTCGTATCGTGTTGCGACCCTGCGCCAGTTCTTGAGTTTGTTGAACAGACGCTCGACGAGGTTGCGCCAGCGATACTTTTCCCGGTCGTGCGGGACGGGAGATTTCCGGTTGCTCTTGGCCGGAATGACAGCCTCGACCTCAGCCTTGGCCAGTTCGTCGCGGATGGCGTCGCTGTCATAGCCCTTGTCGCCAAGGAAGGCCTCGATCCTGTCGCTGATCATCCGGAATAGCGGCGCAAAACCGTTGACATCGTGCGTTTGCCCCGGCGTCAGGACGTAGCCGAGTGGTCGGCCCTTGGCATCGCACCTGGCATGGAGTTTGGTGGTGAAGCCGCCACGCGATCGGCCAAGCGCCTCGGTTTCCTGAGTCCCCTTTTTATGCCGACTGCACAATGATGTGCCCGGACCACTGTGCTATCGATCATGTCGGCTGTCGCGTCTCGTCCAGCCATTTCCGCCAGCGTTTCGAGCATTGCGTCGAACACACCAGTCTCGACCCATCGTCGGTAGCGGCGGAACACGCTGTTCCATTTGCCATATTCGTCGGGCAGATGCCGCCATTGCGCGCCCGTCCGCGCCATCCACATCATACCCTCATAGTAGAGCCGGTTATCCTGCGCCGGGCGGCACCCCCGACCTCGTTCCGAGGGCAGCAATGGCCCGATCAATGCCCATTCATCGTCCGACACTCCAATTCGCTCGCCCAAGACTGCCTCCCAAAAGACAGCCTTAAATCAACCTACCAGTCTCCATGTCAAGCTTTGTCCACGAAACCTAGCTTGACACCCGTTGCCCTAACGGTGATTAATTTATTTGTCTCAAACGGGAGTGTTACCGTGGAGCCCATAGTGCTGGATGGATCGAATGTCAGTCTTTCGGGGGCCGGAGCCGGCAAGCTCACCAGCCTGGCGATATTGGCGCAAATGGTCCATTGTTTATTGGCCAATGGCTTTACGCCCTACACAATATTTGATGCGAGTTTCAAACACCGAATTAGCGAGAGTTCGGTTGGGCGGAGTGATTTTAACTACTTGACCAAACAGCTTTCCGAATATTTTCAAATGTCGCCTTCCGGCGAAGAAGCCGACTTGTTTTTACTCCAACTGGCGCTTGATTTGAAATGCCCGGTGGTTTCAAACGACACTCTAAAAAATATGGAAAAATAACTGAAAACAGCCTTCACTACGAAGGCAGCGCAGTACCCATATATAAATATCAGATGATGGCCGGGGTCGTGCTGTTACCCGACCTTAAAATCCGCCGCGCGGTGGGGGTGGACGAAAAGGAACCGGCGAATATCGAGGCGGCATTTTCTTCCCCGCCGCCCAAAGAAAACCCGCCACCGAACCCAGATTTTCAAAAACGACCGCCCAAGGTTCTCAAAACGACCCCGCCGACAAAACTGGCGTCACCGATGAGGAGATGCGCGCAATAAGCCGAGTGATCACCCGGTTCTGTCACCGGAGGCTCCGTCGGCGGCGTTCAAGAACTAGGCCGCCGACTGCAAGTTCATCGGAATAACTATCTAAAACGCAGCGGCTTGACCGACAAAAGCAAGCTTACATGGTTCGGCTTTGCCAAGCTGCGCGAGTTTTTAAACGCGCGGTTTTCAGACCAAAAATTTGCAGACAAAAACGTTGACCCTAAAAAATAAGACCGATCAATTCACCCCCGCTCCAACCCCGCACAAGCCCCCGACACCCACTCCAGCACATCCCCATCCAACTGCGTCCCGACCACTTCCAAAACCCGTGCGTGATAATCATCCCACCAGCGCAGTTCGTCGCGGGTCAACAGGGAGGTATTGGACCAAGGCCCGGTCAATCGGCGCAAAGGTCAAAGTTTCGAAGCCGAAAATAGCGCCCCTCCGCCCCTGCAATCGCCCGCTCTTCGATCAGCACCAGATTTTCGATGCGGATGCCGTATTCGCCCTGTTTGTAATAGCCTGGCTCGTTCGACAGGATCATGCCCGCGCACAAGGGT